>NZ_BAABLW010000004.1:0-5429 GCF_039544555.1 Nesterenkonia rhizosphaerae | reverse complement strand
TAATGAGTGTCCGGCGGCGACCTACTCTCCCACACACTCCCGTGTGCAGTACCATCGGCGCTGTGGGCCTTAGCTTCCGGGTTCGGGATGGGACCGGGCGTTTCCCCCACGCTATGACCGCCGTAACCCTAGAACACACACCCACACCGGGCGCGTGTAAACCTAAAAAGAGGGTCACAACCACACGACACAACAGTGACGTGTGACAATATTCAATTACCTCAACAACCCTGAACAAACAAACCAGCGGGGTTTGTTGTCCGAGGACCGCCTAGTGGACGCAAGCGCAATGTATTCCTTAACACCATGACCATGTAAACATTGGTGGTGATGTAAGTGATCGGCTTATTAGTACCAGTCAACTCCACGTATTACTACGCTTCCATTTCTGGCCTATCAACCCCATAGTCTATAGGGAGCCTTCACACCTCAAAGGGTGACGGAGATCTTATCTTGAAGCCGGCTTCCCACTTAGATGCTTTCAGCGGTTATCCATCCCGAACGTAGCTAATCAGCGGTGCACTTGGCAGTACAACTGACACACCAGAGGTTCGTCCGTCCCGGTCCTCTCGTACTAAGGACAGACCTTCTCAAATCTCCTGCGCGCGCAGCGGATAGGGACCGAACTGTCTCACGACGTTCTAAACCCAGCTCGCGTACCGCTTTAATGGGCGAACAGCCCAACCCTTGGGACCAACTCCAGCCCCAGGATGCGACGAGCCGACATCGAGGTGCCAAACCATGCCGTCGATATGGACTCTTGGGCAGGATCAGCCTGTTATCCCCGAGGTACCTTTTATCCGTTGAGCGACGGCCCTTCCACACGGTGCCGCCGGATCACTAGTCCCAACTTTCGTTCCTGCTCGAGATGCCTCTCTCACAGTCAAGCTCCCTTGTGCACTTACACTCAACACCTGATTGCCAACCAGGCTGAGGGAACCTTTGGGCGCCTCCGTTACTCTTTGGGAGGCAACCGCCCCAGTTAAACTACCCACCAGGCACTGTCCCTGGACCCGATCAGGGCCCGAAGTTAGATGCCTAACAACACCAGAGTGGTATTTCAACGACGACTCCACAACCACTAGCGTGGCCGCTTCACAGTCTCCCACCTATCCTACACAAGTGATGTCAAACACCAATACCAAGCTATAGTAAAGGTCTCGGGGTCTTTCCGTCCTGCTGCGCGTAACGAGCATCTTTACTCGTAATGCAATTTCGCCGAGTTCACGGTTGAGACAGCGGGGAAGTCGTTACTCCATTCGTGCAGGTCGGAACTTACCCGACAAGGAATTTCGCTACCTTAGGATGGTTATAGTTACCACCGCCGTTTACTGGGGCTTAAATTCTCCGCTTCGGCTTACGCCTAACAGGTCCTCTTAACCTTCCAGCACCGGGCAGGAGTCAGTCCGTATACCTCGTCTTACGACTTCGCACGGACCTGTGTTTTTAGTAAACAGTCGCTTCCCCCTGGTCTCTGCGACCACCACCAGCCCGTCACCGTAAAGGCGCGTCACCGGGGTGGTCCCCCTTCTCCCGAAGTTACGGGGGCATTTTGCCGAGTTCCTTAACCGTGATTCTCTCGATCGCCTTGGTATTCTCTACCTGACTACCTGTGTCGGTTTAGGGTACGGGCGGCTGGAACCTCGCGTCGATGCTTTTCTCGGCAGCATAGGATCACCAGATCTCCCACCAAAGTGGAAGCCCATCAAATCTCAGCCTTAGTGATACCCGGATTTACCTAGGTATCGGCCTACATTCTTAGACCCGGAACAACCATCGCCGGGCCTGGCTACCTTCCTGCGTCACACCTGTTAATACGCTAGCTCCACCACTTCAGGTCCCACGCTAGGCCTATCCTGAGCCCCGAAGGGCTCTTAGATAGGATTCGGGTGGTTAGTATCAGCGGCTTTGCTTGGGCGGTTCTTCGCCGGTACGGGAATATCAACCCGTTGTCCATCGACTACGCCTGTCGGCCTCGCCTTAGGTCCCGACTAACCCAGGGCAGATTAGCTTGACCCTGGAACCCTTAGTCATTCGGCGGACACGTTTCTCACGTGTCTTTCGCTACTCATGCCTGCATTCTCACTCGAACACGCTCCACCTAGGCTTCCGCCACGGCTTCACCGCTGTGCTCGACGCTCCCCTACCCATCCAGTAAAAACTGAATGCCACGGTTTCGGCGGTGTGCTTGAGCCCCGCTACATTGTCGGCGCGGAATCACTTGACCAGTGAGCTATTACGCACTCTTTCAAGGGTGGCTGCTTCTAAGCCAACCTCCTGGTTGTCTAAGCAACTCCACATCCTTTCCCACTTAGCACACGCTTAGGGGCCTTAACCGGTGGTCTGGGCTGTTTCCCTCTCGACGATGAAGCTTATCCCCCACCGTCTCACTGCTGTGCTCTCACTTGACCGGCATTCGGAGTTTAGCTGACGTCAGTAACCTTGTAGGGCCCATCGGCCATCCAGTAGCTCTACCTCCGGCAAGAAACACACAACGCTGCACCTAAATGCATTTCGGGGAGAACCAGCTATCACAGAGTTTGATTGGCCTTTCACCCCTACCCACAGCTCATCCCCCCAGTTTTCAACCTAGGTGGGTTCGGTCCTCCACGCGCTCTTACACGCGCTTCAACCTGGCCATGGGTAGATCACTCCGCTTCGGGTCTAGACCCAGCGACTCAATCGCCCTATTCAGACTCGCTTTCGCTACGGATTCCCCACACGGGTTAACCTCGCCACTGAGCACTAACTCGCAGGCTCATTCTTCAAAAGGCACGCCATCACACCCCAAAGGATGCTTTGACGGATTGTAGGCACATGGTTTCAGGTACTATTTCACTCCCCTCCCGGGGTACTTTTCACCATTCCCTCACGGTACTGATTCACTATCGGTCAGCAGGGAGTATTCAGGCTTACCAGGTGGTCCTGGCAGATTCACACACGATTCCTCGAGCCGCGTGCTACTCGAGAACACCGGATCGGCCGGCGGAACGCATTACAACTACGGGACTCACACCCTCTCTGGTCACGGACTCAACCGTGTTCATCTATACGCCCGCACCTCAACCGCTAAGACTGGTAGATCTTAGACACCGGGTCTCACAACCCCCACGACGCAACCCCTACCAGGTATCACACGCCATAGGTTTAGCCCCATCCGCGTTCGCTCGCCACTACTTACGGAATCACTCTTGTTTTCTCTTCCTGTCGGTACTGAGATGTTTCACTTCCCGACGTTCCCTCCAACACGCCTATACATTCAGCGTGAGGTCACAGACCATAACAGCCTGCGGGGTTTCCCCATTCGGAAATCCTGGCATCAAACGCTCGGTTATCAGCTACACCAGGCTTATCGCAGATTCCCACGTCCTTCATCGGCTCCTGCTGCCAAGGCATCCACCATGCGCCCTAAAACACTTACACCAACCAAAAAGGTATAAGCCACCAAAGACACACAGAACACCACAGCAACCAACACCCACCAAAGCAGGCACCAATCACTGTGATGATCCTTAGCGCTACACATCACGACTACTCACACACACAAAGCATGTGAGCAGAAAATTGTTAAGAAACAAAGATGCTCGCGTCCACTATGCAGTTCTCAAACAACAACCCCCACCACCATCACCACCAACGAATAAGCCGGTGACTACCTGAAGCAGGGAATCCTTGAAACAACACTTGTTGTCCCAGGACCCAACAGTGCGCCAACACCACGAAAAAACACACCACACAACACTTTCCAACCCCACAAGGGAGCGTACTCACATCACACGGTGCGCCAACTTAGTGAACCCAATCAAGGGTTATTCTTTGATATTCCACCCATGAGCAAACCCAGAGCAATTCATTCGATCACTAACTGGGCGGACCCAACTCGGGTCCAGCTCCTTAGAAAGGAGGTGATCCAGCCGCACCTTCCGGTACGGCTACCTTGTTACGACTTAGTCCCAATCGCCAGTCCCACCTTCGACCACTCCCCCCGGAAAACCGGTTGGGCCGTGGGCTTCGGGTGTTACCAACTTTCGTGACTTGACGGGCGGTGTGTACAAGGCCCGGGAACGTATTCACCGCAGCGTTGCTGATCTGCGATTACTAGCGACTCCAACTTCACGAAGTCGAGTTGCAGACTTCGATCCGAACTGAGACCGGCTTTTAGGGATTAGCTCCACCTCACAGTATCGCAACCCACTGTACCGGCCATTGTAGCATGCGTGAAGCCCAAGACATAAGGGGCATGATGATTTGACGTCATCCCCACCTTCCTCCGAGTTGACCCCGGCAGTCTCCCATGAGTCCCCACCTTTACGTGCTGGCAACATAGGACAAGGGTTGCGCTCGTTGCGGGACTTAACCCAACATCTCACGACACGAGCTGACGACAACCATGCACCACCTGTGAACCAGCCCCGAAGGGAAACCCTATCTCTAGGGCGATCCGGTCCATGTCAAGCCTTGGTAAGGTTCTTCGCGTTGCATCGAATTAATCCGCATGCTCCGCCGCTTGTGCGGGCCCCCGTCAATTCCTTTGAGTTTTAGCCTTGCGGCCGTACTCCCCAGGCGGGGCACTTAATGCGTTAGCTACGGCGCGGAAAACGTGGAATGTCCCCCACACCTAGTGCCCAACGTTTACGGCATGGACTACCAGGGTATCTAATCCTGTTCGCTCCCCATGCTTTCGCTCCTCAGCGTCAGTAACAGCCCAGAGACCTGCCTTCGCCATCGGTGTTCCTCCTGATATCTGCGCATTTCACCGCTACACCAGGAATTCCAGTCTCCCCTACTGCACTCTAGTCTGCCCGTACCCACTGCACACCCGGGGTTAAGCCCCGGGCTTTCACAGCAGACGCGGCAAACCGCCTACGAGCTCTTTACGCCCAATAATTCCGGATAACGCTCGCGCCCTACGTATTACCGCGGCTGCTGGCACGTAGTTAGCCGGCGCTTCTTCTGCAGGTACCGTCACTTGCGCTTCTTCCCTGCTGAAAGCGGTTTACAACCCGAAGGCCGTCATCCCGCACGCGGCGTCGCTGCATCAGGCTTTCGCCCATTGTGCAATATTCCCCACTGCTGCCTCCCGTAGGAGTCTGGGCCGTGTCTCAGTCCCAGTGTGGCCGGTCACCCTCTCAGGCCGGCTACCCGTCATCGCCACGGTGAGCCACTACCTCACCGTCAAGCTGATAGGCCGCGAGCCCATCCAAGACCGCAAAAGCTTTCCACCACTCACCATGCGGTAAGAGGTTATATCCGGTATTAGACCTAGTTTCCCAGGCTTATCCCAGAGTCAAGGGCAGGTTGCTCACGTGATACTCACCCGTTCGCCACTAATCCACTTCCTGCAAGCAGGAAGCTTCATCGTTCGACTTGCATGTGTTAAGCACGCCGCCAGCGTTCATCCTGAGCCAGGATCAAACTCTCCATCAAAA
>NZ_BAABLW010000003.1:0-130658 GCF_039544555.1 Nesterenkonia rhizosphaerae | reverse complement strand
CCGTTGCTGACTACTGTGCCGTTGCAGATCTTCGCGTGTGCTTTGGCTGCGGAGAAGGGTTATGACGTGGATCAGCCGCGTAACCTCGCCAAGTCCGTCACCGTCGAGTAGCCCAGTCACATGAAATTATTCGGAACCGATGGTGTTCGTGGTGTGGCTAATGGGCTGCTGACTGCGGACCTTGCTCTTCGTCTCTCCCAGTCTGCTGCGGTGGTGCTGGGACATCGTCGTGCGGACCAGGGCCGCAGACCTGTTGCTGTTGTGGCACGTGATCCGCGGGTCTCGGGGGAGTTCATCTCCTCCGCGGTGGAGGCCGGGTTGGCCTCCTCAGGTGTGGATGTCTATGACGCTGGTGTGCTGCCCACCCCCGCAGCGGCGTTCCTGGTCGCCGATATCGAGGCTGATTTTGGTGTGATGATTTCTGCCTCGCATAACCCGGCCCCTGATAACGGGATCAAGTTCCTCGGCCGTGGCGGGCATAAGCTCGATGACTCGGTCGAAGATGAGATCGAGGCCCAGATGGGCCAGGCCCCTGTGCTGCCCACGGGGGATCAGGTCGGGCGTATCAAGCGGTTCTCTGATGCAGAAGACCGGTATGTGGTGCATCTGCTGCAGTCCTTGGGGGAGGTCTCCCTGAAGGGGCTGAAGATTGTGCTTGATTGCGCCCACGGTGCTGCCTCGGGGTGTTCTCCTGAGGCGTTCGCTGCTGCTGGTGCTGAGGTCATTGTCATTGGTGCTGACCCTGATGGGATCAATATCAATAAGAACTATGGTTCAACGCATCTGAAGAATTTGCAGGAATCAGTCATTTCTCATGCTGCTGATCTGGGGATCGCTCATGATGGTGATGCTGATCGGTGTCTGGCGGTGGATCACACCGGGGAGATCATCGATGGTGATCAGATCATGGGGATCCTGGCCCTGGCGCTGAAGGAAGCCGGTGGGTTGAAGGATGACACTCTGGTGGTCACGGTGATGAGCAATCTGGGGTTGAAGCTGGGGATGGCTAAGGCTGGTATCAACCTGGTGGAGACCGCGGTGGGGGACCGGTATGTGCTGGAGGGCATGCGTGCTGGTGGGTTCAACCTTGGCGGTGAGCAGTCTGGGCATGTGATCTTCAGCGATTATGCGACCACCGGTGATGGTGTGCTGACTGGTTTGCAGTTGGCGTCTCGGGTGGCTGCTACGGGTAGGTCATTGCGTGAGTTAGCTGACGCGGCGATGACTCGGTTGCCGCAGGTGCTGATCAATGTGGCTGGTGTGGATAGAGCCCGGGTGAAGTCGCATGAGGTGGTGCAGGAGGCTGTGGCGGCGGTGGAGGCCCGTTTGGGGGAGTCTGGGCGTGTGCTGTTGCGGCCATCGGGTACTGAGCCTGTGGTGCGGGTGATGATTGAGGCAGAAACTGCTGATCTTGCTCGGGCTCAGGCGCAGGCGTTGGCTGATGTCGTCAAAACCGAACTCGCGCTCTGAGTTCACAGCCTGATACGTCGAGCGTCACCAGACCAGCTTTTCTTTAGCTGACTAAAGCATCCTTATCTGATCGAAGCCCGTCCGCCAGGAGAAACGCACTTGTCAGCAGTTTGGCCCCACCATTTTGAGATCGACGTCGTCCAGGAAGCATTCGGCGCGCGACTCGCCGGCTACACCATCGCGCTAGAAGCGTGGCGACGTGGGCTGCGTGTCCGTTTCCTCGACAGCCAGTTGCGCAAGTACGAGATCACCGACGGCACGCGGAAGATTCGGTTCGATAAGTCGCGCCCCCATCTCACCACCGGCGAGGCTATAAGAATCGAACAGAACAAACACCTCACTGCCACCCAGCTCCGCAAAGCAGGGGTGCCGGTCCCGGAGAGTTGGGTCATTGACCCTAGCCACGAGGGCGTCGAACGTGAGCTCTTAAACCTCGCCGACCAGATAGGTTACCCAGTGGTCCTCAAGCCCTTGAGGGGGAGCATGGGCCGCGACGTATATACCAACCTCGGGACACCGGCAGAGCTGACGGGCACTTTCCGTTATCTGACTCAGAACGCCACAGGCAACAAACTAGTCCTTGAGAAGCACTTCAGCGGCCAGGACTACCGGGTGCTCGTCGTCGGAGACAGATTCGTCGCAGCATGCCTGCGCAAACCGGCCAACGTCACCGGCGATGGATCCAGCACTATCCAACAGCTCATCGACTCCAAGAATGCCCTCCGCAGACAGAACCCCTACCTCTGCAAGAAACCGATCATCCTCGATAGGGAGGTGCAGGAGTACCTCGCCAAACAGAATCTCACAATCAACAGCATCCCTGCCGAAGGCACAGAAGTCCCGCTACGAGGCAAAGCCAACGCCAGCCAAGGTGGAGACAGCATTGATAAGACCGCTGAGATCCCTGACGCGGTGAAAGACGCCGCCATCCGCTCCGTCGCTGCGATCCCCGGGCTGGCCATTGCTGGAGTGGACATCCTCTACGACGCTGACCGAACACCGGTCGAGGACAGCTTCCGCGTGATCGAACTCAACTCTCGACCCGAGATCGAGATCAATATGTACCCCTGGGAAGGAGCAGGGCAGGACGCCCCCAAGCATATTCTTGACGTGTTCTATCCGGCCAGCGCCCGATCCGACGATCCCACCATCACCAAGCTGGCGCTCAACCTGGAACAGTTGCTTGCCCCGCTTCGAGGAGCCTCTGCAGACCAAGTAACAGTACGGAAGAAGCCAAGTCACAACTACCCTGTGCGGACGCTCTACCGTCACGGACTCACCCTACCGCTCAGTGAACAAGAAGAAAGCAACATCTATTTAGCGGCAAGACAAGCTTCAGTATCCGGAAGACTTTGGCGCGAAGGAAACGTCGGCTATCTTGCCCTATTTGGGACAGCAGACCGGGTCCATAAATTCCTTCGCCTGGCAAGCAAACAACTTCAATTGGAGCTTGAATCAGAAGAACGCTGGACTGGCGTAGTCAAGCAAGGGTTCCACATCAGCAGCTAGACGAAATGGTCGCCAAGTAAGGGCGCCTCAGCGGCTGCTGAGGCGCGATCGAATCGAGCGCACCCCTCGCTTCACCTGCTGAAGTGCCGTATCCGGTGCGGCTCGTTCCGCCGTAGCCAGCTTCGCTTGAAGCTCAGCCACGTTCTTCTGCGCGTGAGCGAGTTCCTTCCGCAGCCTAGCGATCTCCTGACGCCTGCTCTTCAACTTCACATTCGCCGTGGAGATCCGCTTCCGTAGGTTCTGAACCTCGGCCCATGTGCGTGTGGTGCCCGCCTGGTAGGCGCTCAGCGGCAGATCATATGTGGGTTCTTCCCACGTCTTCCCGTTGAGCGGATACTTCAGCAGCCGGGGCTCCAAGCGCCGAATCAGCTCCCGGAACAGTGCCAGCTGCACCCGGTCAATCTCAGGCACCGAGAGCATCAACCGGATCATCCGGCGAGAGCCGAACAGCTGATAGGTATCGAAAGTGACGTCTGATTCCACGATATGAGCATGGTTCCAGTTGGCCACCCGGTGTTCCCATAGGAAGAGGTCGGTCGACCGGTAGCCAGTAGGAACGGAGCGCAGCTTAGTGGTCTCGATGTACTCCTGAAAGCCCTCCTGGCCCAGGTCCCACCAGGGGTCATCCAAAGGCTTATCTGCATCTTTGCCGCGCTTTGTCAGACTAGCCATACGCCGCGCGGACAACTCCAAAGACTCCGAGAAGTGCAGCATAGTGGCGAAATGCCATTTTCCGACGCCATTGATCTGGCCACGGATGTGAAGGGAGTCATGCGGAAGATTGGAGTGATAGACCCAGGAAATTACCGTATTGGAACGTCGCGAGCTCAGCTCCCGCAGCAGATTGACATACTCCTTAGGTGGACGCTGGGCAGTGTTGAGATCAAACAATCGGTGCGACAGCCCCAAATCAGCGGCCATCGTGGCCGCCAGTTTATCCCGGTGCAACTCGCGGCTCTGCCGACCCGATCCTAAAGCTTTCGTGTAGGTGAAGACTTCCACGGACTTCTTGTTTTGAGCCCGTGCGAAGGCAGCCAGTGAAGTCCTCGAATCGATTCCTGCACTGGCGGAGACCACAACCTTCCGTCCGCTCTCTAGCAGAACCGCCACCTGCGTCTCGAGTACCGGCTGCATCAAGTCAGCCGCCTGCTCGACCGTCATTGGCTCGTAGGGACGGGGGCCGATGCGTGTGATGTCTCCAGTTCCCAGTGTGAGTTCAGTATTTGGCGTAAGGAGCCAGACGCCGTCGTACGGTGTGGTCCGGCCGGGGTAATCCTGAGTCTTGGGCTGACTCAACCATTTGGTGAACTTGCTGGCTTTGCGTTTGAGCGTTCGCCCTACAAGGTTGACGTGCGAAGCGATCAGGGTTGCTTGGTCATCATGGAAGAGGGCCCGAGATGCTATGGCATCAGTTTGAGCACGGACCTCACCGTGAACGCGATCCAACACCACGAACTGTCCAAACATCTCTTCCAGGACATCCAGGTAAGCCTGTCGGGAAGACTGCAGAGCAACGAGGAGGCGTGCGGCAATCGTACCCAAATCCGTGGTTCCCAGATTGGGATCCAGCGCGTGCCCGCAGATCAGCACTTCTTGATCCTTGGCGGATGCCACGGCCACGGACACCCTTGGGTCCCAACGGAACACACGCCCGGCAAACTCCCGCTGTCCCCAGAATTCCGGTACCGCGGGCGTGGTGTCCTTCGTGTGCAGCACATAGCCACGCGCAAAGCGCAAGTGACTGTAATCCGGAGCAGCCTCGATCTTCTGCGGATCAGCTACCACGTGGTGGACCGCAGGAAGTCCGATATTGTCCCCAGTCATCAAGCACTCCTCATTAGGCAATTCCTCTACATCCTATCCAGGGCGGCTCCCTATAGAGTCCGGTTCAGCACAGACTCAACCATTGCGTGCCGGCCCCTTAGACTCGGAGGCCAGACCACAGTGGCATACTGGAAAATCTGAGCAGCACGCGTCAGAGTCACCGCACAAAGCAGCATCAAGGGGAGCAGAGCCAATGAACACAGAGCAGGCTTCCATGCGTGCTCGTCTGCTCTCAAACTACCTGCAGCACGCAGAGACCCGGGGACGGGCTCTAGAGCGCACCGTGCTACGCAGCGAATCCCTGCACATGCGAGACATTCTCGCCTATGGTGCTAGCGGCGGAAAACACACCGCTGAGGAACTTGCCGAGAACATTCTCAAGGGCCGCATAAAACCCCAAGACGTGGACAGCGCGTGGCTGGCCACACTCGCCAGCGTGGCCGGTCTGCAGAACATCAAAGAGAGCGACACAGACTTCGCCATAGCTGCCCTGGATCTGAGCATCGCGGCGTTCTCCGACGACCGCCGCGAATTCAACCGGCTCAACAAGCTCCGTGCAGAACTGTTGTTCGAACAAGGCCGCTACGCCGAACTGGACCGGCTCATGGACCAGCATCCCGACGTGGCCACTTACTTCTACGGCTACCTTGAAGTCGACAGCCGCAGCCCTCACGTTAGGCAGCGGGGCAAGGCCCTCACCGAAAACCGATGGCTTGCCGGGTTCAACCGCCAGTTCCTCAGCAACAACTTGCTGCCGGTGCACCTTCGCCCCGGCCAGGAAGCGCCATTCAATCGGCTGACCACTCCACGTGTGCACGGACCTGCCGCAGCCGTCCCCGGACGAGACGCTCTGGTGACCGTCATTATGACCACGTATAGGCCAGTGCGCGAAGATGTGATCCAATCCGCGCAGTCCATCCTCGACCAGACTTGGAAGAACCTCGAACTGCTCGTCGTCGACGACGCATCTCCGGATGAATTCGAGCCAGTACTGGAGGAACTCGAAGCCCTCGATTCCCGTGTCCGAGTCATCCGTCAAAATGTCAACGGCGGTACTTATGCGGCCCGCAACGTAGGCATCGCCCAAGCGCAAGGCGTGTTCATCACCGGACAAGACGCTGACGACTGGTCCCACCCCCAGCGCATCGAAACTCAGGCCAACCACCTGCTGCAAGATGCTGCCGCGCCTGCAAACCAGGTTTACACCGTCAACATGACCGAAGATCTCGTCCGCATTCGTCGCGGATACCATCCCTTCATCCCCAGCGCCCCGACGCTTATGGTCCGCACTCATATCCTCCGAGAACTCGGCGGATATCTCCCGGCCCGGAAAGCAGCAGACAACGAACTGCGTGGGCGGGTAGCCGCCTACACGCGCCGACCCGTGCGGCATATCAAAGATCCGCTGATCTTCATGCGGATCCTGCCGGATTCGCTGTCCCGAGCAGACTTCCGGCCCGGCTGGCAACACCCGGCCCGCCGTGCGTTCTGGAGCGCCTACAAGAGTTGGCACCAGCAGGCTGCACCGGCGCAGCTGGCCCGGGCTGGCCGAGAGATCTCTCCGATTCATATTCCTCCGCGCTTCACCACACCACCTTCGGAACCGAACAAGCTCGATGTAGTCATCGCCGCCGATTGGTGCGAATTCGGGCAGCGGCAAGCCGCAGCTATGGAAGAGATCCAGCAACTGCGCCGCAACGGGCACACGGTGGGAGTACTGCACCTGGAGAACGCGGTGCACATCTCTCGCACCGCCAGAACCTATAGCGCACCTATACAACGGCTCATCTCCGCGGGAGACGTCACTGACGTCCTAGCCGACGAAGACTTTCACGAAGTCGCCCTGCTGCTGGTCCGCGGGCCCGAGCTGCTGCAGTTCATGCCTCACGGCACCACGGCGTTCCGCCCCGGCCGGGTGGTCGTCGTCGCCGACAAACCACCGGTAACCGGTGACCAGGTCCACTATGTTCCTGAGGACTGCACCCAGCACGCCGCGGAGTTTTTCGGCACCCGCCCGCAATGGATACCCACCCACGCTGCTGTGCGCGCAGAGCTCACAGGCATGGTCTCCACAGAGCAGCTCAGCAGTACCGACTGGCCGCTCGCCTTTGACCCCCAACACTGGCAGGTGCGCAGAGAACGTCCCAGGAACCTCCGCCCCGTCGTGGGCCGCTGGGGCGGAGAGCTTCCGGCCGCCTGGCCGGCTGAACCAGACACCGGAGTCATCCGGGTCGAAGACAGCCGCGCTGAAGAGGCTGAAGAGGGTGAAGCCGATAGCGCGCAGCCGGATGACACCGGAGTCGACGACACCCAGGCTGATGACACGGAAACCGCATTGGTAGAGACCTCATCATCGGAGACCGCGCTTGGGGCGACCGTCAAAGAGACCACGAGGCAGATCATTGAAATGATCTGGCCCCTCGACGGGAGTATGGACGTGCGCCTCTACGGCGACACAGCCGCAGCTATTCGGCTCCTTGGAGGCACCAGGCTTCCCTCCGGCTGGATGGCGTTCTCGCCAGAAACTATCAGCAGACGCACCTACTACCGGTCCCTGGACTACTTCGTTCACTACCCACAGCCCGGATACCGCGAAGGACAAGAGATCGCGATCCTTGAAGCTATGGCCGCCGGATGTGTGGTGATCCTGCCAGAAGAGTACACAGATACCTACGGCGAGGCCGCACTCTATGCCCCGCCGCATCAGGTACAGGACCTCATCCGGCAGCATCACGCCAACTGGAATCTGTACCTGGCTCAGTCACGTCGCGCTGTTCAGTACGCACACTTGCACGGCAATCGAACCTTCATCCCTACCATCGCCGAGCTTCTCACCCTCGACCACCAGGCCCAGGAGGCACACCCCTGATGAGAGGTATTTCCACCAAGCAACTAGCTCTCGTGGTCCTCTACGCCCTCGCACTGCTGGCCGCGCTGGTCGCCGTGCTGCTGGAGCAGTGGAAAGCCGCCGCCGTCGCAACTCTTATGAGTATGGGCATCTTTGCTGCACTGGTGGTGCTCACCCTGGCTGCCATGACCGTCAGCGCACGCAGCAGCCGCCTGCGGCTGAACGAGATCCGCCGCGCGACCATGAGTTCCGGCGGCACCTACCTGCGCCGCATAGCGCGCGCCGCCGAGGATCACACCGCCCGGTTGGACAAAACCATCCACGACGCCGAAGACCGGCGCGAAGCCGCAGAACAGCGGATGCTTGCGACCCTGGAAGCGCACCGGTTAGAAGTCGAAGAGCGCCTCGCGGACCTTACGGATCGACGCTCCGCCGGCTGAAGCTGCCGCTGCTACGACTACCTGCGGAGACCGTTCTGGCCGCATTCGCAAGGGGACTTTCAGTAAGACCCAGCGCTACGTCGATTCGGTGCCCAGGCCGGCACCCTCGGGTGCTGCTGCAGATGATCCACGGGCGCGGTGGGCCGCGGCACGAACAGCATCGGCAGCCTCGGCGGTCAACGCTTCCAGCATGATCTGCGCTTCAGGGACAAGTCGAGTCCGCGACGTCACGGCGCCGTAGAGTTCCGCCATCACCTGTGCCTGATGTGCCAGCTTGACGACGGCGTCGTCGTCCTCGCCTTTACGAAGAATCAGCACCGGGATGTGCAACTTCAACAGCCTATTCCAGTAGTCAGCACGCATACGGCCTGCTCGTTTTGCCAGCTCGCCGTTCTGCCCGCGGGCCAAAGCCATAAGCCCGAAGCAGTCATGCAGGAAACGCAGCTGCTGAACTGCTGGAATGTCAGCGCGGGAGACATTGACCCGCGGCTGCACCTCTGGCGGATCCAGGGTGATGAAATAGCAGTCCACGTCTTCCACCAGGGCGACAGTTGTGGCATGCAGAAATGCGCTGACCATGAACGGATGGTCGCTCGCATAGATCAGCGACTCATTGAACCGATATGGTAGCCGGCGCAGAAACTCTGTGCGGAAGAGCTTCTGCACATGGAGACTGTTGAGCCAACCAGCGTGGTAGTCGCCTGCATCCTTGGGGTTCTTCGGTGGCAGCACATTAGGAGCTGACCGGTTGACCCCTACGTAGCGTCCCACAATGACTTCGGCACGCTGTCTGTGCCCTGCTTCAGTCATGGCCTCTAGCGCCTGGGGACCCAGGTAGTCGTCGGCGTCGAGGAAAAAGACGTACTCCCCTCTCGCCTCGTCAAGAATCGTATTCCGCCCCTTGGACGGACTGCCGGTGTTTCTGTGACGGCGCACAGCATATGCCGCCCAGTCGGCCCGTTGTTCGAAATTTGTGGCCAGGCGCACAGTCTGGTCCGTGGAACCGTCGTCGACCACCAGTACCTCGATGTGCTGGGCACCGAGTGTCTGCTCAGCCACGCTCGTCAGGCACCGAATAATCCGTTCAGCGTCCTGGTGTGTGGTGATCCCCACCGTCACCAGGGGCGCGCCGGAGCTAGGACGTACTGAGCGCCGCTGCACGGGGAGCAGCGGAGTTCGAGGCATCAGGAGTTTGCGGGTCCGGCTGGCGGCCCTTCTGACTGCACTCTCCGCCATTGACTCCTCCTGACGCTTGCGGGTTTGCCCACCGGAACTTGCGGGTGAGCTTGTCACAACTTACTAGAAGTCGACGGCGACGCAGGTCCGGATTTCTGAGCATCGTCTGTGCGGGATCCTTGACGCGGCCTCAAGGTGATCACGGTACGGTCGGCAAAAATGCCCGACCCGCACCAACCTGCAGACTAGTTAGAGAACGGATTCGCCAATGAGACGCGGACGTCGATCCCAGAACTCTGCCTTTCTGGATTTCACCGTTGGTGAGTACTACAGGAGAGGCACTCAGCTGCGCCGCGACCTCTCCGACAAGACCTATGTCCACCAGCTGCTGCGAGAGAAGACACTGGGAGGAACCCGGATCGGGCTGCCGAGGCAGTACGCCATCCTCACCTCCACAGAGCAAATCATCCCTGAGATCCTGGGGGAGCGCGTGGCGCTGAAGTTCGCCCACGGCTGGTCCGCCAAAGGTGTGATGCTACTGGAGCATCTGGGGGGCGGCCGCTACTTCGATTATATGGTTCTGCGCGAGCGGACCATCGCTGACATTCGTCAAACTCAGCGAAACGCCCTGGCGCAGTTTCCCAATAAGAACGCGGTATGGATTGTGGAGGAGTTTTTGCGCGGAGCTCAGCCCGGCGCCATTCCCTACGACTACAAGTTCTACATGTTCCAGGGGCAGATCGGTGCAGTAGCTCAGATTGACAGAAACTCATCACCACTGCGCGCCGTGATGCTGGACGGCGACCTGAAACCTCTCAGACTTGGGCAGGACTACTGGACCGGCAGGAACGATACGCAGCAAACAGTGCCGTTGGTCCCGCGCTCTGCGGTGATGCTCTCACGGTGGGCCATCGAGCTGGCGAAGATGACCGACGCCCCTTTCTCCCGGATCGATCTCTTCGACACAGTAGACGGGCCGTACTTCGGTGAGTTCACCTTCTCCACGGGCGCCGAAATCAAAGGTCGCGTGACCTACAGCGATCGCATCCATAAACACCTCGACAGCCTCTTCGCTGATGCCCAGAAGGAGCTCAAAGGGGAAGCGGTGCAGCCACGCGAGAGCTGGAGCACCGTGCTGCAGAAGACCCCTCCCGAAGTTCTGGGGACTCAGCCAGTCATAGATCTTCAGGAGTATCAGCGCTGCGCCTACTACCTGCACAACCAGGGAAGTCTCGGTGGCTTCCGCCTCGCGCAGGCCCAGGAAAGACTGCTCGACAGCGGCGCAGATGAGACCGTGAACCAATACGTCGTCGACGCCCACCATGCAGCGAGACACCAGGCACGTAGGCTCGCAAGTCCCCCCGAACCGCAATGGCGGCGCCAGGCCAAGAGAATATACAAGAAGGTTTCCAAGCTGATGCCGGTCTCTCTGCCACTGGCGCAGAGATAAACGGCTCATTCCGCTGGCTTCAGTACACTTCTATCCCGATGCTAAAGTCACTTGCCTTCGCCGCAGAAGCTGCTCGACGAGCCGTACACGTGGTGACCAAGGTCCCCGGCGCAGACGTTGTACTCGCCCGCGCCATCGTCTTCTCCGGCCGCGTTGTCCCTTCCGCTGCAGAAGCGGACTTCACCGGTCACAGCCGACCCCTGCGTCGACTTCACGCCCAAGCGGCTAACCTGGTGTTTGAGGCCAACGCCCAAGGGGCCCACCGTTTGCTGGAGCGCCTCAACATCACAGACGCCACCGATGCCGGCTACCTCGAGCGTCTCGCGGCACGCTACCAGCGCCTCCAGCGCTACGACACAGCCCTCACTATGCGCCAGCGCGCCGCGGAGCTCGAACCGCACAATCCCATACGGCACCTGGCACTGGGACGAGCTCTGCAGCGGGCCAGCAGCACCGGACTGCAGCGCGACCCCATCGCAGGACTGACCACAGGACCTCAGCCGCGTACTGAAGAAGCACGGGCTGCACTTACCCGAGCAGCCGAACTTGCCCCGAAAAACCCCGCCATCCTGCACGAACTCGGACGCCTGGAGTTCGACCACGGTGATCTCCATAAGGGTTTGGCACTGCTGGAAGCGGCCGTTGAACAGCGCCCGAACGCTGCGTGGCACATTGACGTTGCCAAGCGGTTCCGTAAACCTCATGTGCTTCAGCTGGAGAAGGCACTGGAGCACTACGAAAAGGCACTGCAGCTGGACCCGCGCCATGACCAGACCCTTCGCCACATCATCACCATCGGCTGCCGGGCAGTCAGCGACTGGCCGCGCCTGTGGCGCAGCGCCGAGCTCTACGAGAACCACCGCAGTCGCGCTACCAGGGAACGACGGCGCGAGGCGATGGACCAGCTGGCTGTTCTGTTTGAGGGGGCAGATCTCGATGCGTCGCAAGCAGCAGCCGCCGTGCGGGTTCTCGACCAGGCTGAAGCTGCCGGAAGTCGACTGTCCTGGCCCACCACCGCACTCGTCAGCTACCGGCTGCAATTCGCCGGCCACCTCGATGAAGGCTTCAAACTGCGCCGACGGTTAGCTGAACGCAGCCTTGCTTGGCTGGGTACCACCTCCGGGGGGCATATAGGCCACCGGCAGAAAGTCCTGGCCGCACTGATCTACTTGGACAGGCGTGCTGAAGCTCAGAAGCTCATCGACCCCCTGCCATGGGAGCCGCAGACGGACCTGGCACGTCAGCAGCTGGAGAAATTGGCGGCGGATGTACACCTCACCCGAGGGGACCTTCAACCGTACCGGGACTACTCGCGGCGGCAGCGACTCCGCGTACCGCTGCCGGTGGATGACACCATGGAGTCCCTGGTTCGGGGCAGACGAGTAGCCATTGTGGGGCCGGTAGACACCGGCGATACCCTCGGCCACCTCATCGATGACTACGACGTGGTCGTCCGGCCACGATTTGCTCCAGACTTTGTGGCGCAGCACCCAGCATCCCAGGGCAGCCGGACAGACATCGTCTACATCAACGGACAGGATATTGATCCGCTGCTGCCCCGGCTCAGCGCAGCGATCCAGGAAGGATCCCTGCAACTGGCCGTAGCCCGACCTATCAGTCTCCAGCAGCACCTGACCCGCCAACTGCCTTGGCTGCGGTTCTACCGCCAGGACTTCTCCCTGAACTTCCACGGGGGCCCGCTTGGCGTCCAGCGGTTCATCTATGACCTGCTTCAGTTTGAACCAGCGGAGATCGCGGTGTTCAACAGCGACATGTACACCGGACTCGACCCCTTCGCCTCCGGATACCGCGACGCCAAGGACACATCCTTCGGTCCTGGGTCCATCATGAATGACCTCATCGTTCTCCACGACCTGCTCTTTGACTTCCGGTACCTGAACTGGCTGCGGTCCACCGGAGTCGTCACCCTGCACGGACGGACAGCCGAAGTCGGAGCAATGACTGAGGAACAGTACATCCGCGCCATTGAAACCGGCGGTGCGCTGCGGTGATCAACTGCGTGATCAGGAGGCGCTGAATGGCGGTGAGTCTGCACAACCTGCGCTATAAGATCGCCGCGGCCGCGGTGGTCAAAGGAGTTGCATGGAGGGCTGCACGGCTGCCCGGTGCTCGCAGTGCTGTGACCTCATTAGCCGGCAGACTGCAGCCGGCTGACGAGGAAACAGGTTCCTATCGGGGCCTCCTCGCGGGTCTGCTGCGCCAGGCGGTTCAGCCCGAGACCGGGGACGCCGTCGCCTACGACGGCGTGGCCGGAATAATGCCCGCCCCGGAGCCTACTGCGGCACCGGACCTGGATGCACTGCATGATCACGTGCGTCAGAACCCCAGCGCAGGGAACCTCGTAGCTCTGGCGGCAACTTACCGGAAGTCCTACATAGCAGATTTCTCCGCAGCCGCATCTTGGTATGAGAGAGCCTATGAAGCCAACCCCAAAGACCTACGCGCAGTAGAAGGCATTCTCAGCTGCGGTGCACGCTCCCACTTCGACTGGCAACGAATGTGGCACTACGCATCTGCGCTGAAGCCCACCCGCGGGCCCCTGGCCACCCGCCCTGACTTCTGGGCCGACGTGGATGAGCTCTTCACCCCGCACCCCTCCTATTCATTGGTCAGATCCCTGGTAGAGCAGCTCACCGAGCACAGCAGCACAGTGGCTACACTCCACCAGCTCCTCCTGGAAACCCTGTCAACGCGTCTCCAGTTCCTCGGAGAGTTTCGCGCCGGCACCGCGCTGCGACGTGCCATGGCTCAGAACCGGGTAACCGAGCTCCGTGGAATCCCGCTGGAGTCTCCACTCTGGCTGAAGCACCTGTTAGGCGCCTACGCTTACCTGGACTGCCACTCGCGGCTGAACCAAACGTCAGCTCGCCCGCCGCTGGACACCCCTCATACCCTGGCGCGAACGCAGGTTCAGAAGCTCCAGGCGGACGTTGCGCTCCTCCAGGGGGACCCCGACCCTCTGGTCGCACACGCACGGCAGCGCGCCACAACCCTGCCGCTCCCGGGCGAGGAAAAGATGCGGGCACTTGTCGAAGGGCGCCGGGTCGCCGTCGTTGGACCTGCTGCAACGGGGGAGGAGCTCGGCGAGCTCATCGACGCCTACGACGTGATTGTGCGGACCCGTTTCCGCCCCGACGTCATCAACGAGGCGCCGCAACGCATGGGCTCACGCACAGACATCGCCTACTATTCGGGATTGGATCTGAGCAGGGGATTCGATGAGGTGCAGCAGATCGCTGGCAGCGGGGCCCTACACTTGGCCGTGGGACGCCCGCTCTACTGGCCCGTGCTGGAACAGGTGCCGCAGTGGCTGCGCATCTCACGCTTTGAATTCGGGCTCTACTTCCGGGGTGCGCCCATGGCGATCCAGCGGATCATCTACGACCTGCTGCAGTTCGCACCAGCCCAGATCGGTATCTTCAACGCTGACTTCTACGCCAACCCCAAGCTGCTCACTGAGGGATATCGCGACGACGCGGCCACCTTCGGACCGCACTCCGCGCTCAATGACCCGGTGGTGATGCATGATCTTGCCTTCGAATTCCGCATCACCCAGCGTCTGGCGAACTCCGGCCTGATCGTCCCGCACGGCTCTGCCGCGCAGGTCCTCGAGCTGACAGAAGACCAGTACCTGCGACGGCTGGAGGAGCACAGCCCGCTGGGTCTGGCGCGCCAGATCAGGCACCGGGACGCCGGAAAGTAGACTCGATAGATGTGAGTGCAGCCATCAGCCCCGCAGACACCGAACAGATCACAGTGGTCATCCCGGCACGCGCCGGCAGCGAACGGGTCAAGAACAAGAACACCCGGCGATTCGCCTCCTACGAGGGCGGACTGCTGGAACTCAAGCTCAAGCAGCTGACGCGCACGTCCCAGATCGACCGGATCATCGTCTCATCCAATGACCCAGTGGTGCTGGAATACACCTCACGATTTGCGCAGGAGCAGGGTGACAGCCGTATCGAGGCGCTGGAGCGGCCCGACGAGCTGGGACGCTCCTCCACGCCGATGAGTGTCTTCATCCAGTACGTTGCCGGGCTTCAAGAATCCGGAACCATGATGATGACCCACGTGACACACCCCTTTATCGGTTCCCAGCACTTCACCGAGCTGGTGCGTGCCTGGCGGCAAGCGGCCTCGGCCGGACATGACAGTCTGCTCACTGTCACTAAGCTGCAGACATTCCTATGGGATGAGAACGGCCCCTACAACTACGACCCGAGCGACGAGAGATGGCCGCGAAGCCAGGACATCAAACCCCTGTTCGAAATCAATCACGGCGCCTATCTCATTCCCTTCCGGGTGATGCGGGAGACCGGTGACCGGGTGGGCAACCACCCCAAAATGTACGAGCTTCCGGAAAACGTCGTGCTGGATATCGACTGGGAAGACCAGTTCACACTGCTGCAGGACATTGCTGAGGCCAAAGAGTTCCGCGGCATCAGCATCCTCTAGGTGCATCCATGATTCGAATCATCTGCGTCCGTCATGGGGAGACGGCATGGAATAAGGCACACCGGCTCCAGGGGCAGTCCGAAGTCGAGCTGGCTGAGTCCGGTATAAACCAGGCCCGCGCTGCGGGACTCTACGTGCGGGGACAGAACCCCGCCGCCGGCTACGTCTCCCCGCTGAAGCGCACCCACGCCACCTTCGCTGAATTCGGGCTCGAATTCGAGCCGGTGGAGATGCCCGGGCTCATCGAGCAGAATCTTGGCCACTGGGAAGGCATGAAGACCGCCGCTGCGAAGTCCGAATACGCAGATCTCTACAAGGCGTGGAAGAAAGGCGAGGGGACGCCACCTGCGGGGGAGGAGCCCAGCGCCGTCGTCGAACGCATGACCCACACCTTCTTCCAGATTGTGCGTGGAGCCGCTGATTTAGCGCCCACCGCCTCAGTGGACACCGACTATGACCTGCGCACCGTAGTGCTGGTCTCCCACGGCACCTCCACCAAAGCGCTGCTGGAGGGCTTGGGACTCATTGACAGGTCCAATGTCATCTCACTGACCGCAGCCGCCATCTCAGTCATCGATGTCCCCTTACACGGCGGCCCGCTCTCCAGCTCGCTGCCCAAGGGTGGAGTGGAGATCGACGGCGGACCCGAAGCTGAGGCCGAGGTGATCCGCAGCCTGACAGATGAGCAGATCCGCTCCTGCGCGAAACTGCGGATGTACAACCTCTCGCCCGAAGTGCTTGCCGCCGTACGCGGTGGACAGGGCGACGTGTCCTAGCCTGGACCTGCCCTTGCGAGGTTCTAGCCCGAGTTCGGAGAACCATGGCGTGTGAGTCTCGGAGGCTTCCAGAGATGACCGGTATGGTGGGCGGCATGGCTAGGACTAGCGTGCCCCAGCGTCCGACCCCTGATGAACAGCTCAGCCCATTCACCGGCTACACCCGGCAGCATTGGGAAGCCCTTGCAGACCAGCTTCTCACCTCTGCCTGGCGTTGGCAGTCGCCTCAGGGCGCACGCCTGGATCTGCCGGGGACACCCTCGGGGAGCGGCGTGCGCTCTGACGGTCTGGAGGGCTTTGCCCGCACCTTCCTCATGGCTGCCTTCAGAGTGGCCGGTGCCGACGGTGCCGATCCCTTCGGCTGGATGCAGAAATACGCTGAGGGCCTAGTGGCCGGAACAGCGCAGCCCGGTGCCGAGGACCCAGAATCCTGGCCAAAGATTGAGGACTACGACGTTTTCGGCCAGCCCATGGTGGAGTCGGCCTCTATTGCCTTGGGGCTGCGCATGACCCGCCCCTGGCTCTGGGACAAACTCAGCGCAGACCAGCAGGACCGTGCTGCCAGCTGGTTGAAACAAGCACTGGTGTCAGTGCCGGCCCCCAATAACTGGTACCTGTTTCCGTACACAGTGGCCGGGTTCTTGGAATCGGTGGGCCGAGCTGATGAAGACACCGCACGCGTTCGTCGTCGGGCACTGCGCCTGCTGGAGAACTGGTACAGCGGAGACGGCTGGTACACCGACGGCGACGGCGGTTCTTATGACTACTACAACGGCTGGGCGCTGCATCTCTACCCGCTCCTAGACCACCTGCTGGCTCAGCGGGAATCCGGAACAGCGCTGACCTCCCAGCAGAGCCCCTACGGGCGCCGGATGCACCGGCACCTTCAGGATTTGGGACACTTCTTCGGCAGCACCGGAGCCCCGGTGTACTTTGGGCGCTCCATGACCTACCGGTTCGCTGCCGCGGCCGCGGTGGGTCTTGGTGCCATCACCGGTGACACGCCCCTGACCCCCGGGACCTCACGGCGGATTCTCAGCGGCGCAGTCAATTACTTCATAGACGCCGGGGCCCTCGACCAGCACGGCTTGCTCAGCCTTGGCTGGCACGGTCCGCATCAGGCGACTCTGCAGGGCTACTCAGGACCGGCCTCCCCCTATTGGGCGGCCAAGGCGTTCGTCGCGCTATTAGCCCCAGCCGATCACCCGCTCTGGACAGCCGTGGAGGAACCCTCCCCGGCTGACACCGCAGACCATGTGGTGCCCATCTCCGCACCGGGATTCCTGCTGCAGTCCACAGCGCAAGACGGAATCGTGCGGCTGCATAATCACGGCAACGATCATCTGCGGGCTATCAACGCCGAGGCCGGATCAAAGCCGGATCCGCTGTACTCACGATGGGCCTATTCCACACACACCGGCCCGACCTCCGCTGCCAACCAGGCAGACAACACCTTCACCGTGGTGTGGCGAGGGGCCAAAGGAGAACGCACACGCGTGCATCCACTGGGGGTGGGAGCAGTTGGAGGGTCCGGGTGGGCCGCTTCTTGGCATCGCCCCAGTTTCCCCGGCCGTGCCGCCTCCTACCCGGGGCTGCGGGTGACCAGCATTGTGGTGGTCCGCGGCACCCAGGAGGTCCGCATTCACGTTGTTGAGGGCGCTCCGGCGGGCGCGAGCGCACAGGCTTCAGGTTGGGCCTGCGGGGCAGAAGGTGGCACAGAGGATGGCACACATTTGCGGTCAACGCTCGTGCCACTAGCCGGGTGGACCCACAGCGCGCAGAAGGTGGCACCAGCCGGCACGGCCTTCCACCAGGTGGCGGAGGTGCCCGTTCTGAACGCCGAGCTCAACGCAGATGGCCGAACAGTGCTGGTGTCGCTGGCGGAACTGACGAGGGCTCCCGCTGAGGAGTCCTCCCAGCAAGAACATGCCCAAGAAATCAGGGACAGTATTGATGCCCTGAGGGTGACAGAATCAGAAGTCAGCTTCACCTGGGCTGGACAGGCGCAACATGTCAGGGTGGATATCGAGACGAAAACTGTAGCGATCAGCGGGCAGGAGAATCTATGAGTTGGCAGTTCGCCTTCAGTACTCTGGGCATTCCGCAGGCACCAGCTGCAGAAGTCATTGAACTCGCGCAGCGGCACTCCTGTGATGGCGTGGAAGTGCGGGTGCACCCGGATGAGTTCCTGCACCTGAATCTGACGCCGCAGCAAACTGCGACGGTGTCGCGGATGTTCGGCGAGGCGAACCTGCACATTTCCGCCCTCGCTGGTTATGCGCGCATCTGCAGTCCTTCACCGGACACCGAAGTCATTGATGAGCTGATGCGGCTGATCGATCTGGCCCACGCGGTGGGCCAGCCCGGGCTGAGCACACCGGGAGTGCGAGTGTTTCCTGGTGGTGACGATGAGTCCTCATCAGAAGGGCACCTGGACAGGGCAGTCCGCCGAATGGAAGCAGTGCTGCCTCATGCCCGCGAAGCCGGTGTGCAGGTGCTGGTAGAAACTCACGATTCTCATCCCACTGCCGCTGCCGCGCAGTCTCTGGTGGCACCATTGCAGGACACCACACACGCGGCAGTTCTGTGGGATGGTTTGCATCCTTGGCGCAGCGGTGAATCCACCGAAGAGTCCATGACACAGCTACGGGGGCAATGCTCCTATTTTCAGGTCAAGGATGCGGTATACGAGGCTGACCGGTGGGTTCCAGCGGCACTCGGCCAGGGGGAAGTTCCGCTGACCGAACAAGGTCAGAGCCTCCAGCAGTTCTCCGGCTGGATATCTCTGGAGTGGGAACGAGCCTGGCACCCCCAGATTCCCCCGCTGGAGCGTGTCCTGCCAGCCGCCGTTGAATGGTTCCGCACTTGGCAGCCGAACCCTGCCATCTAAATACCGCCAGCTGAACAGTGCGGGCACATCAGATGAATCTCGTCGCTATATTCAGTATTTCCCGTGTTCAGTCACGCTGAATAACTGAAACTGCTGAATGGAGTGACGTCGATGATCGCACCATGTTGCGTGCGTCATAAGCAGTTGCTCTGCACGCTCCTAGACTGGGGGGCGGAGTTGATCGGTCACACCGGAACAGGAGGGCGCTGTGCGGCATCTACTGCGTGGATTTTCGTCAGCACTGCTCGCCGGTGTCCTGGCAGCGGGACTGCTGCTGGGCGGGGCCGAGCCGGCGTCGGCGTACTCACGCCCATCAGAAGTGCCGAACCCCTTCCAGGACTACTCGGCCCAGGACTATGCCGATGCACTGTGGAATCTGGAGACCGAAGTCGGGGTGCGGACTCGTGACCAGCGCACCAGCGGTGACTGCGAGGTCATCACCTTCGAAGTCTCCGACCCCTTAGGAGACCAGCCCACACGCACCTACACCCACATAGCCGACGACGACGGCTGGTGGTGTTCAGGAGACGACGCTGACACCCTGCGCGCTGAACTCGACGAGAAGGACGACTCCAGCAAGAACTTCTTCCACGGCAGACCGTATGAGAACACCGCGCAGCGGGTTCCCTACTACGGGAGCTGGGCAGATGTGAACGGCAACGGAGTCACCTCTCGCACGGAGATTCACGCCCGCGACCTCGGCAACAGCAGCTTCACCCTCGGCGGCAGCTACTGGGACCACTACACCGGGAAGCGGGTGAACATCGGCACTACCGAGACTCACGGTGAACACATGATCCCGGTGGGACACACCTGGCCCGAGATGCAGCACCGCAGCCGCGAAGACCGAGTGGCCTACTACAACGACCCGATGAATCTCACCAGCACCATCGGGTCCGTCAACCGGGAGAAGTCCGGCCACACGCCCGCGGAGTGGATGCCCAGCAACGAGGACGCGTGGTGTGGCTACGCCATGACGTGGGTGCATATCGCTGCCAAGCACGGGATATCCCACTATGGATCCGACATCGATCAGCTTCGCGGTGTCCTGTGGGAATGCTTGGAGGAAGAACTTGCCGTCCAGGATGGTGTCTGGGGAGAGGCCAGTCCCGACCTCAGCTGGCGAAGCCGTTCACCCCTGCCAGGTTCGCCGGATGCTCAGGAGTCATCCGGCAGCGGATGGCCCGGCACCTCCAGCACTCGAGACGTCAGCGACGCTCTGTGGAATCTGGAAAACCACGTGCGGATCAGAAGTGTGGAGCGCGAACACCACGACACCTGTGATGTGCAGACCTTCACCAGCGAACATCCACGCAGCGACCACGTCATGACGTATCTCAGGGTCATTGCCGAGGATAACTCCTACTGCTCCAGCGAAGAAGGGATCTCACTGCGGCGGGAGCTCGACGAACAAGCCGAGGGCAACCCGGACGTGTTTCATATCCAACCCATGGATGGCAACCGCCGCGAGTACTTCGGCTACTGGACGGTCCTCGGCGATGGACTAAATACCAGGCAGCACGTCCTGTCTCGTGACCTTGCAGACATCACATGGAACTCGACGGAAACCGGTGTGCGTACCGGGAGATTCACTGACCCCTACAGCGGCGAGGACGCTCTCTACTCGCCGTCGACTTCAGCTGTGGACCATATTCTGCCGCCCACTCATGCGTGGATCGAGATGCAGACCCGAGACAGGGAAAGACGGACCAGCTATTACAACGATCCGCTCAACCTGCTGACGACTACTAGACACATGCAGGGAGAGAAGAATGGGGACGCCCCGCGCAATTGGATGCCCCCGAATGAGAACTTCCAATGTGACTACGCCTTGTTTTGGGTCCACAGCGCCGTAAGACACCAGATTTCGCTGTACAACTCGGACATCCGTCAGCTACGTGCAGCACTCTACGGATGCCTGGCAGAGCAGTCAGACGGCGGCCCTCTGAGCGAACATCGCCGCGATGACCTTCAATGGCAGAGTCTGCCGCCATTCTGATGTGCTCGCCTCAGCGCCGCGGCGGCGGGGGCAACTTAGGGCGCCGGCTGGGAGTCGGCAGCACCGGAATCTTCGCTGTTCCAGGTGCTGCATCAGAATCGGCTTTCCGCTCCGCTTCCTTCTTATACTCGATCGCTTCAAACAGCAGATCCCGGCGGATCTGGGAGGTAGAGGTGCCCTCGGTGCGGGGGAGGTAGACGACGTCGCAGTAGTCCCGCAGATACTCGAACCGTGGCGAGCCCTCCCAATCGGAGCCCATCACCACCACATCGATCTCATGCCGGCGAATGTCATCCACCTTCTGATCCCAGGTGACCTCAGGAATCACCAGATCCACGTAGCGGATGGACTCCAGCATCAGCTGGCGCACCTCAAAAGGATGGTAGCTCGGCTGCTTGCCCGGCTTGGCCTCGTTGAACTCATCGGTGCTCAACCCCACCACAAGGTAATCGCCCATGGCTTTGGCGCGGCGCAGCAGCCGGATATGCCCCCAATGGAGCAGATCAAAGGTGCCGTACGTCAGGACCCGCTTCATGCCGCCCTGAATGTCACGGCTTCAGTCAACAGATCCTTGCGAATCTGGCTGGTGGAGACGCCTTCAGTACGCGGCAGATACTCCACATCACAGACACTGCGCAGGCTCTCAAACCGCGGGGAACCCTCCCAGTCCGAGCCCATGACCACGACGTCGGCACGATACCGTCGCACGTCCTCGGCTTTCTGCTCCCAGGAGGCTTCAGGGATCACCAGGTCCACATAGCGCACTGCCTCGAGCATGGCCTTGCGCACCTCAAAGGAGTGGTAGCTGGCGCGGGCGCCTTTATGCTGGACGAACTCGTCGGTGCTGGCAGCCACAATCAGGTAGTCGCCCATCGCTTTGGCGCGCTTGAGCAGCCGGATATGCCCCCAATGGAGCAGATCGAACGTGCCGTAGGTGAGAATCCTCTTCATCGTGCGTGCCCTCAGCCAATGCCTTACGTCAACGAGTTGCAGGGCAGGCGTCGTCGTACCGGGTGTACTGTCTGCCCCAGGTCAGGTGCGGAATTTCTTTCAGTGCAAGTGTGCGCATAATAACAACTTCCTGAAAACAGCGGGTTTCAAGAAACTCTTGAGAGTTTCCGTCAGCGCCCTCGTAGAGCGTATTGCGCTCCAGGAGCCGTTCAGGAAGCTGTTCAGGGCCCGTGTGTACTCTGACCCTGATGTCTGAAGAGCTCCTCACCGAAGAAGCCCCTCGTAAATCCAGCCGACGCCGGCGCATCACGTTGATCGTGCTTAGTTCAGCCCTGGTGCTTCTGATCGCTGGTGTCACCGCTGCTGCCCTCTATCTGAACTCTCTGCGCGGCGCCTACGAGACCTCCGTCAATGTGCTCCCGGAAGAAGAGACCTTCCCCGAGGAGAGCGAACGTCCGGAGCGTCCTGCCCGGGTGGAGGATGACGGCAAGCTGGTCGATGATGAACAGATCAACATTCTCCTGCTGGGCTCTGACGCTGGCGGCGGCTCCGGGGAGACGGAGAACGTTCCCTGGCTGCCCAACGCCGGACGCGCCGACACCATCATGTGGGTCCACATCCCGCATGAGCGTGACTCCATCCAGGTCATGTCCATCATGCGCGATACCTGGGTGCCGATCCCGGGCCACGGTGAGGCCAAGATCAACTCCTCCTTCTCCTTTGGCGGTCCCGGCACCGCCATCGCGACCGTGGAGAACCTCTTCGATGTCCGGATCGACCACGTGGCTGCGGTGGACATGCAGGGCTTCCAGGGGCTGGTCAGTGCCATGGGAGGAGTCACCGTGGACTCTCCGGTGGCCTTCACCTCCCGGGACGGCTACCAGTTCAACCAGGGTCCGCAATCGATGGACTCCACCGCGGCGATGAGCTTTGTCCGCGAGCGCCGTGCCTTCGACGGCGGGGACTACCAGCGTGTAGCCAATCAACAGGCCTTTGTGCGCGGAGTCCTCAACGAGGTGCTCACCCCCTCCACCCTGACCAACCCAGTGACCCTGCACAATATGGTCTCCAACTTCGCGCCCTATATGACGGTAGATGCCGGCATGCAGGACGCTGATCTCATCGCTGATCTGGGATGGTCGCTGCGGAACGTGCGTGGCGGCGATATCCAGATGTTCACCCTGCCCAACCACGGCGTGGGTCAGGCCGGCAGCGAATCCATCATTGTTCCTGACTATGACGCCATGGCCGCTGCTGGACAGGCCATGCGCGAGGGCCGTTTCAGCGACTACGCCGCCAGTCACTGAGTCGGCGCACGCCCAGGGACCCCGCGAAGAACTACGCGCAGGGACCGGACTGCGGCCAGGGGGCGGGACGGAGTTGCGCGAGGCGGGGCGTTCACTCGGGGTTCGGTAGACATTCGGGCGTCGCCAGGGAGACTGGTGTATTTTGCGCGACCCCTTAACCCTGCACGTATGCTGGACAATCATGAGTGACAATCTGGACGCAGCCGAACTGGAGGCCCTGGCCTCAGACCCGCACACCGACTGGGACGTTCTCCACTGGATCGCGGAGAACTATCCCCAGCTGCGTCCCGCCGTCGCCGCCAACCCCGGTACCTACCAGGAACTCGTAGATGCCCTAGCTGCCCTCGGTGATCCTGATATTGACGCTGCCATTGCTCTGCGTCCCTTCGGCAAGGAGGTCTCCTCCGCCCAGGCTGCCACCAACCCGATGGCCGGCATGTGGGACACCATGACCCACCATATTCCTGCCTACCGTGAGGATGAGGATGCCGCGGCGGCGCCCTACACCGATCCTTACGAGGTTCGCACCTACGAGGCTGAGGATGTTCAGCCGCAGGAACCGCAGGCACACGAACCCCATGCGAACGAACCCTATGCTGACGAACCGTGGGCGCAGGCACCCGTTGACGAGGACGGTCACGCCCACCCGCTGGGCGCTGATGACCATGGCCAGCAGCACGACGACGCTCACTTGATTCCCGCTGCGGATATCGCCTCTGATGACGTCACCACAGGAGAGATTGCAGCCGAGCCCCACGCCTACGAGCACCTGCGTGCAGCGGACGAGATTCCCGATTCGGCGCTAGCTCAGGCTGAAGCAGAGTCTGAACCAGAAGCGCTTGAGTCAGCAGGGCCTGTGTCAGCAGGGCCTGAATCAGCAGGGCCTGAATCAGCAGAATCTGAGCCAGGTGAGCGAGATGCTGGTGAGTCTGATGAGGACGGCACCTACCCCGAGGACCGGGACGCGCTCTCATACCTGCCCGCCGCGCAGGAGACTGCGGCAGTGGTTCCCCCGCCGGCAGCTCTGTCCACCGCATACCGTGAGCCCAGCGCTGTCGAGGAGCAGCCGCGCCGTCGTTCTCCCCTTGTGCTGATCGCCGCAGCTGTTGTGGGCGTGGTGGCCATAGGCGCGATCATCGCCCTGGTGGCCAACCTGCTCGGCGGCTCCGACGAGGCCCCCATGGCTGAACCCACCCCCAGCCCTACGCAGCAGCAGACTCAGCCGCCTGAGGGCGAAGAAACAGAGGACGAAGAGACTGAGGAGCCCACGGAGGAAGAAAGCCCGGGCGTCGACCAGGAGGCCCTGGTCCAAGCGCGTGCTGCCGTGGCATCACTTCCTGACGAGACCAGCTGCCAGAGCGGTGATGATGCAGGCGTGGTCACCGCTTTCCTCACTGCCGCCGGTACCCAGGAGGCGGCGGCTGCGGAAGATGCTGATGCGTTGGAGCAGACTTTCACCGGACTGCAGAGCGCATGCTCCTCCACCCATGCTGCCGGAGTCTTCGAAGCTGCCCGCAGCGGCTCCGAAGCCCCGGAGAACGGCGCTACAGAGAACGGCGCTGCAGAGCTGCTCACTGAGGTGGGCACCGACTGGGTCAACCGCAGCATCGGCCTGGGCGGCGCTCAGGAGATGGACGGCTTCGTCACTCCCAACGGCAATATCCAGTGCGAATTCAGCGACGGCGTACGCTGCACCGCCTACCAGCACAGCTACGCGGCCCCTGCAGGATGCAGCGGTGGCACCACCTACCGGATGCAGGTGGACGGCGGCACTGCTGGGCCGCACTGTGAGGATCCCGTGGAGCGCACCGACCGGCAGACGCTCTCCGTCAACAGCTCCGCCACTGATGGTTTCCTGGTCTGCATCTCAATGAGCGACCGGGTCTCCTGCTACAACTCAGTCACCGGTGGCGGCTTCGAGATCTCCGAGCGCGGCCACTACCCCTACTGATCTCCAGATCGGCTGATCCCCAGGTCGGGCCCTGGGTCCCCAGATCAGAATTCCGCCTAGGTTTATGAAATCTGCCTAAGGCTATAAGCCTCTGCGGGGTTCACAAGCTTATGCCGGATCAGGGGTACGCGGAATGACAGTGGCCCCCGGTGCCGAGGATTCCCCACGCTGGGTCCGCTGCGGGACACCGCAGGGGCGCTTCATGCACAGAGTTTGTTTCACCTAGGATGCGGATCGGGTTCGACATGACACAAAGCGCGGGTCCGGCGTGAGGGGAGGCCGACGACGGCGCGGAGGCGTCAGCTCTGCAGCTGCAGGGCGTCCACAATCTGATCCGCACAGCGCGGCGGAGTTGCCGGCAGGGCGCCGCCGTCGTCGGTGACGAAGTCCAGGTGACGGGAACGGAAGCGCAAGATATTGGCCTCCATCTCCTCACGGGCTGCAGAACTCAGCTCCTCAGCGTTGAGACCGCCCAGGCGCATCGCCTGTTCCACCGCCTCGGTGGCTGAGCTGACAATCGGCCCGGGCACTTCGGCCTGGTAGTCCACGGCCAGTCCGCGGGCATCCTGGTAATCATCCATGTCATAGGGCCAGAAGACCATGGGGATGTTGCGCAGGCTGGCCTCGTAGGTCACCGCTGAATAGTCGGTGATGACCACGTCTGCCACCGCCAGCCAGTCCAGCACGCCCACACCGGTTCCGGTGCCGATGAGCGTATTGCCGCCCTCAGGCAGGGGGGACTTGTCCTGCGGGTGTGGCAGCAGCACCAGGGTGCCGGGCTCATCGGCGAAGGCCGCGGCCAGCTGGGTATAGGGAATCTGTTTACCGCGCCGGAAGGTGGGCACGTAGAGGATGATCTGGCCGCCGCGCTCCTGAGCCTTCTGAAGCTGAGGGAAGCGGTGGAGGATCTTCTTTCGGCGGTCCTGCTGGCCGGCGTCATCGAGCAGATAGTCGATCCGCGGCATGCCATAGGGTTTGATGCGCTCGGCCGGGATGCCGAAGGCTGCGGTGTAGATACTGGCCGGCACTGAGCCGGAGGCGCACACGAAGGTGTAGTTCTGGTGCATCCGCATGGCCTCAGCCACCCGCGGATGAGGCCCCTCACGGGTGCCGGAAGCCAGATGGCCGAACTTCTTAATGGCGCCCAGGGCGTGCCAGATCTGGCCGATTCGCAGCTCTTCGCGGTGGTTGAGGATGCTGACTGGGATGATGTAGCCATCCACCAGGCAGCCAGCACAGGTGGCCAGGTGATACATCTCCCGGAAGGCCTTGCCCAAGTAGGAGACCGAGAGCTTCTTATGCTTGATCACCACAATCCGGTGATCAGGGTGCTTTCGGCGGATCGCTTCCTGAAGGAGAGAGAAATCCACGGAGATCTGCCGCGGCTCCCGGGTGATCAGTACAACTTTGCGCTGAACCGGCAGCAGCTTGAACACGGCATAGATGACACGTGCCCCGGCGGTCAGAAATCCCAGAGCGTGCGGGAGGATGCGTCGCTTCAGGTCCGTATCCTTCCGCTTCTCGAAAGCGCCGGAGCAGGAGCTGATCGAGTCCGGGCGCGGGTGTGCAGTACCACAGACACCCTAACGCACTCTTAGGGCTCCGCCCCGGCGCGGCACAGAGATCCCATGGTGTGGCGGTTCATGCTCTGGTGGTCCATGGTGTGCCAGTTCATGGCGTGCCGGTTCATGGAGTGGCGATCTCTGCCCGAACATTGCCCGATACGCCGGCAGCCGTGGTCACACCATGCCCATAAGGACCCGGGCGCATTCGGCCGTGGTCCATTCGGGGTGGGCGGTGTGCCGCTCAATGCTCAGTGTCACTGCTGCTGCCAGCAGCGCAGTGGCAGTGATCTCAGCGTTGTCACCGTGGCCCAGGCGCTGCAGTCCACGGGCAAGGAGTGCGACGATCGACTGTTTCTCCTCGCGCAGCTGACCGGACTCATCGGCTCCGCGGCGGGCCAGCGCGTAGGCCACCAGGCCGGTAAATGATGAATACTCATCCAGGAACTCCAGTGCCTTGGTCAGCTGCGCAGCGAATGCGGCCCTGGCCGATGAGACCGACGCCCCAGCATCTGCTGCGCCGTCCTCCATGATCTCCTGCAGCCGTTCGGCACCGTAGACCAGCATCTCCCGCACCAGTTCCTCTTTGGACCCGAACTGGTAGTACACCGAGCCCTTGGCCACTCCTGCCACCGCAGCCAGCTCCTCCACCGTGTACTCCTGGATGCTGCGGTGTTCATCCAGAGACATCATGGCCTCAAGCAGGCGAATACGTGCGGGACGTCGTCTGCCAGTGGCAGAGTCAGAATCGGATACGGGTGCGGGAACGGGGGTCATGCTGCCTCCTGAATGGGCGGTTGGAGCCTCCGCAGACTCCACATTTTCTTCTTATGCACCGCCAGGACTTGAACGGAGAGTCCAATAATGGCGGTGACCAGCAGTGCGAGCAAAGCCGTCTGCAGTGCATCGAGCCGGCCGCCGTAGATGACATGCCGTAACCCGTCCACCACATAGCTCATCGGCAGCAGCGGATGCAGCCCCTGCAGCACCGGCGGCAGTGCCTGATACGGGAACGTGCCTCCTGAGGCGACTAGCTGCAGTACCAGCAGTACCAGCATCAGCATCTTGCCGGGATTGCCCAACAGCGCCACCGCCCCTTGGATGAGCGCCGTGAACGCCACCGAGGAAGCAATCAGCAGTGCTAACGCCAACCATGGATGCGCCGGAGTGAGTCCCAGACCCAGAACGACGGCGGCGTACAGCAGCAGTGCCTGGACCAGGGCGAGCCCGGCGAATGACAGCCACGATCCTGCCGCGATGGACACAGAGGGCGCATTCGATGCTAGTGCTCGCGCTGAGAACGGGCGCAGCACCTGAAGCAGCACCAATGCGCCAATCCACAGCGACAGGGCGAGGAAGAAGGGCGCCATGCCAGCACCGTAGCTGCCAGCTTCGGTCTGCGCGCTCTGGTGGACAGCCACCGGGTTTCCCATGACCCTGGCGATCTGCTCCTGGGCCTTGCCGTCAGGGTTGGGGACCTCCTGGGCACCGGCGCCCAGGCCCTCAGCCAACTCCCGGGCACCGTCCTTCAGTTCTCCGGCGCCGGACCGGGCTTCACCGAGTCCATCCCGTAAGGTGGCCGCGCCGCTGGACAGCTCAGCGCTGCCCGCGGTGAGCTCCTCGGCACCGGAGGCCAGTGCCCCAGTGCCGGTATGCAGTTGGTCTGCGCCGTCCTTCAGCTGGTCTGCGCCGTCGTTGAGTTGGGCCGCTGCGGACTCAGCGTCCTGAAGCCCCTGCACCAGATCCGGTGCTGAGGCGGTCAGCTGAGCAGTGCCATCGGCCAGAGTGCTGCTGCCAGCAGAGAGTTCAGCGGCGCCGTCGGCCACCTGCTGTGCACCGGAGGCCAGCTCGTTGATGGACTCATGCGCTGCCGCCAGCTCCTGGCGCGCCGCGGCAGCGCGCTGCAGATGCGTTGAGTCATCTGCGATAGCCCCAAGTGCCGCTGACGCGTCCTGAACCTGGGACTGGTCGATGAGCCCGGCATCGATCAGCGCGTCAACGGCTGCGGGAACCCGATCCGCCGCGTTGCTTTCGAAGCGAGAAATCACCTCAGCGGCTTCATCGGTGGCCGCTGCCAACTGGTGGCTGCCTTCTGCTACCGCGTCAGCTCCCGCCGAGAGGGATTCCATGCCGGTGCTGAGTTCTTGGGCGCCGCTGTTCAGGGCGTCAGCGGCCTCTTGAGTGGACTCACTACCCCGGACCAGCTCGCCAAGCCCCGAATGCAGCGCACCGGTTCCGTCGCTGAGCTCAGCTGCACCTTCAGTGAGTTCACCGGAACCTGCATCGAGCTCCGCAATGCCTGAGCGCAGCTGGTGGGCACCTTCATCGAGTGCGACGACGCCGTCGGTCAGCTCAGCGGAGCCCTGATGCAGTTCAGTCATGCCGTCCTGCAGGGCAACAGCACCATCGCGCAGCTGCCCTGCGCCGTCGGCCGCCTCGGTCAGCTGCTGATGGATCTGCCCATAGCCGGTGAGCATGGCATCAGCGGTTTCCTGCCCCACCTGGACTGCGACGGTGTCGTGGACGCGTGTGGTCAGCGAGTTCACGATGTTGGTGAGCAGGTAGTTATTGGCCTCGTTCACCGTGACCTCAAGGATGGCCTGCTCAGCGAAGGAGAACGAGCTGGGGGAGGCCAGCGCCGCGGAGAAATCAGTCGGGATGATCAGCGCGAACTGGTATTCCCCGGATTCCACGCCCGCTTCTGCTTCGGTCCTGCTGGAGACCGAATGCCAGCCGAAGGTGCCGTCCTCCAGCAGCTCGTCGGTGACATCCTCGCCGATGGTGCGCTGGGCGCCGTCGAAATCCGCGCCCTCATCCAGGTTCACCAGGGCGGCGTCGACGGAGACGAGATTGTCATAGGGGTCCCAGTTGGCGTAGAGGTACACCCCGGCGTAGAGCAGGGGAATCAGGGCCAGCCCGATGATAGTGATTAACGGCGTCAGGCTGGAGGTCAGGCGGGTGAACTCAGCGCGGAGAAGCCGGATAAACGTCACTGCTGCACCTGCTGCTCTCCGGGGTGTACGCCGGTTTCTGCCTCGGTGGTGGTTCTCGGCGCGGCTCCGGCCCAGCCGGTGTGCAGGCCCCCGGTGTGCAGGTCCCCCGGGTGCGTGTAGGGAGGAAGATCCTCAGCAGCCGGCAGCTGCGCCACCACCGCCAGTACGCTGCGGCTGCGACGCCGGCTCTGGTTGCTAGTTTTCCTTCCGGCACTGGTGTGGCGGGTGAGCACTCGCAGCATGTCCTGGTAGCTGATGTCATGGCGGTCGGGGGAGTCCACCGCCGCCACGCGCACCTGCGGATCCGCGAAGGCAAGGCTCAGCAGTAGATGCAGGCGCAATGCTGGATCCAGCGCCGCGACGTGTTCCTCGGCGATGTCGGTGAAGCCGTTGTCACGAATCCAGGTTGCCGGGCTGGCGGTGCGCGTCATATGGCGAATGAACGAGGTGCCAGGCGGGCGGCTGTGCAGGGCCAGCGCCTCTGCAACCACATGCTTGACCTTCATATGGTGCTCAGGCTCAGTGATGGTGGGGGAATCCACCGGAGCCGCGGCGGAGCGGAGCCGTTTCAGGTTGGCTTCACCGTCAAGGAGAACCTCGCCGGTGTGCGGTGCTAGGCGGCCGGAGGCGATGAGTGTGCAGGCGGTACGTCCCATGCGGGTGGGCACCTGCAGAAGTGAGAGATGACCTTCTGGTACGGCGAAGGTGGTGGCTGGGATGAGCTGGTGATGGTGCTCATCGAAGCCCACGGAGTGGAGTTCCAGCATGCTTTCCAGTCTATTGAACTGACCGGTCAGTTCAAAAACGTGAGAAGTGGTACCTTTCCAGATACGTCACTTCGGTGATCCCACTGTTGAGAGGTAGCTGTCCTCATGAGCATCGACACCGCTGTACTGAGCGCCAAGGCCAAAACGCTGCTGGAACTGCACCACAGTCACACACCGGTCGTGCTGCCCACCGCCTGGGATGCATGGTCTGCCAAGTTGATCGAATCCGCCGGGTACTCTGCCCTGACCGTGGGCAGCCACCCCCTCGCCGATTCTCTGGGGGCCGCCGACGGCGAGGTCATGACACTGAGTCAGGCGCTGAAGGCCATTGCCCGGATCACCGCCGCGGTGGATATCCCGGTGAGCGCGGACCTGGAATCCGGATATGACACCGAGGCCGCCGAACTGGTGGAACGCACCCTGGAAGCCGGGGTGGTGGGCATCAACATCGAAGACACCGTGCATTCCCGCGGCAGCATGCGCAGCCCGCAGGAACATGCCGACTACATCGCCGCCATCCGTGCTGCAGCAGAGGATGCCGGGGTCCACCTAGTCATCAATGCGCGCACCGATGTGTATAAGCACGTCGAGGATTTCGCGGACCCGCTGGCCGAAACCATCCACCGTCTCAACCTCCTAGAGGCAGCCGGTGCCGACTCGCTCTACCCGGTGGGACTGCCCAGCACCGAGGTGCTCACCAGCATCCTGGAGGCGGTCTCCACACCGGTGAACGTCACCGCCCATCCGCAGCACGGGGCCATCCCGGATCAGCTGTCCCTAGATGAGCTCACCGGGCTCGGGGTCTCACGGGTCAGCTTCGGGCCTCTGCTGCAGGCCGCCCTGAGCGAGCAGGCCAACACTCTGCTCAACGCCTGGAAACGCTGAGGTCCAGCCGGCGTCCCCCACTGCGCCGGTGGCGCTGCAGGCCTGGTAGTTTTAGGGCTCTATGCGCGTCACAATTGCTCCTGAAACTGAAGGTGTCCTCAACGCCGACGCCGGCTCTACCGTCCGCCGAACTGTGCTGCCCTGCGGGGTGCGGGTGCTGACTGAACAAATGCCGGGGATCCGCTCAGTGAGCATCGGCTTCTGGATTGCCGTGGGTTCCCGGGACGAGGCTGACCATCAGTACGGCTCTACCCACTTCCTCGAGCATCTGCTGTTCAAGGGCACGGCCAAGCGCTCGGCTCTGGACATCGCCGCAGCCTTTGACGCCGTCGGCGGAGAGTCCAATGCGATGACCGGCAAAGAGTCCACGTGCTACTACGCCCGGGTGCTGGATACCGATCTGCCCATGGCGGTGGAGGTCCTCACCGATATGGTGACCTCCGCAGTGATCGATCCGGCAGAGATGGAGACTGAGCGCGGGGTGATCCTGGAAGAGCTGGCCATGGCCGAGGATGACCCGGGCGACGTCGTCCACGAACGTTTTACCGAACAGGTGCTCGACGGGCACCCGCTGGGCCGGCCCATCGGCGGCACCCCGGAGGCCATCGAACAAGCCAGCCGCGACGATGTCTGGGACCATTTCGCCCGCTGGTACCGCCCGGAGGAACTGGTCATCACCGCTGCCGGCGGGCTGGACCATGAGCAGCTGTGCCAGTTGGTCACCGCAGCGCTGGAAGGATCCCGCTGGGACATCAGCCAGAACTCCCAACCGGCACCGCGCCGGGTAGGAGCAGAGATCCACATCCCGGTCCGCACCGGCACCGAACATCACCGCAAACCGGTGGAGCAGACCCAGGTGATCCTGGGTGGCCGCGGAATGGCTGCCCACGATGAAGACCGCTTCGCACTGTCCCTGATGCACGCCGTCCTCGGCGGAGGGATGTCCTCCCGGCTCTTCCAGGAGATTCGCGAACGCAGAGGGCTGGCCTACAGCACCTATTCCTTCTCCGCCGCATTCACCGACGCAGGCCTCTACGGTCTCTACGCTGGCTGCCTGCCGGAGAAGGTGGACGCAGTCATCGATGTCATGAGCACCGAACTGGAGCGCATCGCCACCGAAGAAGTCACCGCCGAGGAGCTTGAGCGGGCCAAGGGGCAGCTGCGTGGCTCCACCGTGCTGGGCATGGAAGAGACCAGCTCACGGATGTCCCGCCTGGGCAAAGCCGAGCTGGTCCGCGGTGAGTTCGTGGACATCTCCGACACACTGGCCCAGGTCGAAGCGGTCACCAGCGCCGATATCCAGCGAGTAGCGGCGCGGCTGGCCGACTCTCCGCGGGCTACCACCATCGTCGGCCCTTAGCGGACTGGCACTAGCGGACTGGACCCTAGAGCGCCGGCTGGCAGGGGCTAGGCAGGTAGGCCTGCGCTAGTACGGCCGCGCTGGCCCGGCCATCTGACCCGGTACGGCCGCGCGTGGTTGATGGCCCGCGCCGCGCCCTCCTGACCGCATCCAGGGGGTGTCCAGCTGGCACACACGGCGCGCACGGCGAGCTCTCATAAAGTCGCTCCCTAACAAACACATGGCCGCCAACGTTGGGTGAGTAGAACATGACGACCATCGGATTCCACGCCTCCCAGGAGCAGATCGCCCCTTCCCAACTGCTGCGCGATGTGCAGCGCGCCGAGGAAGCCGGATTTGATGCCGCAATGAGCTCGGATCATTTCTTTCCCTGGTCAGAGCGGCAAGGCCACTCCGGCTTCACCTTCTCCTGGCTCGGGGCGGCCCTGGCCACCACCTCCTTCCCGATCGGCTCGGTGTGCGCCCCCGGCCAGCGCTACCACCCCGCCGTCGTCGCTCAGGCCACCGCCACTCTGGGGGAGATGTTCCCCGGTCGCTACTGGGTGGCGCTAGGGGCCGGACAAGCGATGAACGAACACATCACCGGTGAGAAGTGGCTCGGTCAGAACGACCGGCGGCGGCGCCTGGAAGAGTCCGCCAAGATCATCAGCCAGCTTCATGCAGGGCAGTGGATCTCCGGGCATAAGGGCTTCGTCGAGGTCGACGATGCTTACCTCTATGACCGGCCGGAGAATCCCATTCCGCTCTACGCCGCCTGCGTCACCGAAGAATCGGCCCGGCGTGCAGCTCGATGGGCCGGAGGGCTGATCACCCTAAACCAGGCCGGTGACGTGCAGAACGACGTACTCAGCGCCTATCGGGACGCCGGCGGAGAAGGGCCGGCCATGCTGCAGATCCACCTCAGCTGGGCGCCCTCGCAGGCCGCGGCTGAGGAGATCGCCTACGACCAGTGGCGCAGTAACGTCTTTGGCCCCCCGCTGGATCAGGACCTGCCCACACCGGCACATTTTGATGCCGCCGCTGATACTGTGCCCCGCGAAAACGTCCTAGAAGCGGTCTGGACCTCACATTCCGCCGCCCAGCACACCGAGTGGATTCAGCACGCTGTTCAGAGCGGTTTCGACGCCGTCTATCTGCACCATGTGGGCCAACACCAGCAGCCTTTCATCGAGACCTTCGGTGAGCATGTGCTGCCGGAACTTCGTCAAAGCAGCTGAACAGCACCAGCAGCTGAACGACACCGCCGCGCAGCATCACGAGGAAGACCAGGACAGCCGAAGGAAGGCCGAAGACCCGATGCGCATCACTGAGACCGCAGACCTCTGGTACAAGAACGCGATTGTCTACTGCATCGACCCGGAGACTTTCCTGGACTCCGACGGCGACGGTATCGGCGATCTCAACGGCCTGGCCCAACGGGTGGACTACCTGGCAGAAATCGGGGTCACCTGCCTGTGGCTGATGCCCTTCTATCCCTCGCCGCGGCGAGACAACGGATATGACATCGCCGACATGTACGGAGTGGACCCCCGGTACGGCAACCACGGCGACTTCGTTGAACTGGTGCGCATTGCCCACGATCGTGGTCTGCGCGTGATCATCGACCTGGTCATCAACCACACCTCTGACCAGCATCCGTGGTTCCGCAAAGCCCGGGCGTCCAAGGACAACCCCTACCGGGACTTCTACGTCTGGCGCTCCGACACCCCGCCGGATACCTCCGAGGAGAGCATGTTCCCCGACTCGGAGAACGGTATCTGGACCCATGATGAGAAAACTGGGGAGTGGTACCTGCACCACTTCCTGCACACCCAGCCGGACCTGAACACCGCCAATCCGCAGGTCCGTGACGCGATCGCCAAAACCATGGGCTTCTGGCTGCAACTGGGCGTGGACGGCTTCCGCGTGGACGCGGTGCCTTTCGCCATCAACCAGACCACCTTCGAAGGTCATGACAAGAACGAACTCGAAGAGCCCCACGACTATCTGCGCAGCCTGCGCGCCTTCCTCGCCCGCCGCTCCTCCGGAAACGGAGCTGCGATCATGCTGGGGGAGGTCAACCTGCCACATGAGGAACAGCTGACATTCTTCGGCGGTTCCGATGGCGATCAGCTGACCATGCAGTTCGACTTCTACACCAACCAGAAAACCTTCCTGGCGCTGGCACGCCAAGACGCTGCCCCGCTGATCGAGGCGCTGAACTCCCGTCCCAAGGACATCGGTGTGGAGCCGCAGTATGCGAACTTCCTGCGCAACCATGACGAGCTGACCCTTGACCTGCTGCCTGAAGACGAGCAGAAGGAGGTGCTGGATACCTTCGGACCAGAAGAGGAACACCGGTTCGCCGGACGCGGGCTGCGGCGTCGTCTTCCTCCCATGTTCGACGGCGACCCGCGCCGACTGAAGATGGCCTACTCGCTGCTCTTCGCCCTACCCGGCACCCCGGTGCTCTTCTACGGCGAAGAGATCGGCATGGGCGAGAACCTGGAGGTTGATGGGCGCGAAGCCGTGCGCACCCCGATGCAGTGGACCGATGAGAAGAACGGCGGATTCTCCAGCGCTGCCCCCTCCAAGCTGGCCCGCCAAGTCACCGAGGGCCCCTACGGGCCTGCCCATGTCAACGCGGCGGACTGCAGGCGCAATAAGGACTCGCTGCTGCATCACATCACCCGGTTGGCGAAGCGATACCGTGAATCCCCGGAACTGGGCTGGGGTGACTACGCCGTGCTGGATCAGCCGAATACCTCGGTGCTGGCTCACCATGTCACCTGGAAGGACCGCTCTATGGTGTTGCTGCATAATCTGGGACCGGAGCCCGTCGTCGTCCCGCTTACCCTCGAAGAGGAAGAGCCCGGCACACAGCTGGTGGACCTGATGTCCGAGGAGTCCTGCGAGCTGGATCAGGACAGTTCCACAGAATCTCAGCTGGAGGGTTACGGCTACCGGTGGCTGCGGATCAAGCGCGCGGATGACCCGCGTCTGGTCTGAGTCGGCGCTATCCTGAAGGGTCATACTCATTACCGACCGTCCGGCTGCTGCTAAGGCGCCATTCAGTCTCCGTGACTAGCATCACGGGGATCCACTGATTCAGGAGGCATCACTTCAGTGACCACACGCCCATCCCGAACCTCCGCCGCACACCGCGCCCCGTTGGCAGGTGTGGCCCTGGTGGCCGTCACCGCGCTCAGTGCCTGCGGAAACCCCTTCGACGCCTCCGAGCTGGACGGGGCATCACCGGCGGGGACACCGCAGTTCGGGGAGATTCGCGAAGAGGTCTTCTCAGCAATGCTGGCCGCTGACTCGGTGACCATCAGCGGCGAAGTCCAGGCAGGCGACGCTGATCTGGATGCACTCTTCGACGGGGTGGACGACGACGCCGTAGGCGACCTGCAGATCACCGGTGCCGTTGATGGCACCAACTCGGAGATGAGCTTCACCGCAGGCGGCAATAGCTTCACCCAGCGCGCCGTCGAAGGCGAGGAGTACTTCCGCGGGGAAGACTTCGCAGCCCTGCTGATCAGTGAACTCGATGAAGACATCGCTGAAGCAGTGGATGAGTCCTTCATCGAAGAAACTGTGGCCGATGCCTGGGTGCAGTTCACCGACGGCGGGGATGGCAGCGTGTTCTCCGCCGCGGACGTCATCACCACCTGGCAGCAGGAACTCGACGGCGAGGAGCTGGGTTCTATGAGCGCCGTCACCGAGGACCGCGAGGGCAGCCCAGTCTGGGTCTACCGCGCCGATGAGGGCGATACCGAATTTGTGGTGGCTGCCGAGGGCGAGCCGTACCTGCTGGAAGTTCGCGAAGGGGAGTCCTTCTACCAGTTCAGTGACTGGAACGAATCATCCACCCCGGAGGCGCCGGAGAGCATCATCACCCTGGATGAGATTTTTGCGGCCATCGCCGAAGACCAGGGCTGGCCCACCGAGGAGATCACCGAGAATAACGATGACTCCGAGGACGCCGAATCCGCCGGGGACGACTCGACCACCACTACCTAATCAGAGCAGACCCCCTACGTGAGGAGCACCGTAATGGACAGGTTCTATAGAGCCACAGGCGTCTTCGGCGTCGCGCTTCTCGCCCTGACAGCCTGCGGTGATTCAGGCGAGGGCGGAGATGACTACCCCGAGGACAACGCACAGGAAGGCGTAGACCCCTCAGGTGCGGAGCAGCAGGGCAACTACTCCGATGAGATTGCCGGGGAAGAGGGCGAGAACGAAGCCAGCCCGGTGCCCGATGACGAGACCATGGACCCCCCTCCGCTGAATGAGATCATCGACCAGATCTGGGAGACCAGCGCGGAGCAGGACTCGGTGACCATCAACGTGGCCGTGACTGCCGAAGCTCTGGAGCAGGCCCAGGAGAACCTCGGCGGCACCCAGGAGGAGGGCGATCTGCCCCACGTTGAGGACGCTGAAGACGAAGCCGAGGACGTGCAGATGACCATCGCCGGGGACCTCAACGGCGGTGGTTCCACCTACACCCAGGAGGGCGGCGGCGAGTACCTGGTCTTCGACGAGGGAGAGCAGTACCTGCAGACCGTGGACACATTCGTGAGTGACTACCAGGCCGATGCTGAAGCCCAGGGCGTCACCGCCGAGATTGCCCCGGAGGACTTACGCGACGCGCTCACCGCTGAGGGCGACTGGATCGAGGTGACGCCCACCCACGCCGAGCGTGTGGAGACCCCGGCGCAGTTCTTGGAGAACTTCCGCAATGGATACGGCTTTATCTCAGGCGGCTCTGAAATTGGTGACCTCAGCGCTGAGGGTGAGGTGGAGACCCGCGACGGCGAGAACGTGTGGGTCTACGCCGAGGGCGGCTATGAGCTGGTGGTGCTTGCCGATGAGAGCGAGCCGTTGCTGATGGCCATCGCAGTGGAGGACGGTGGGGTCCAGGTGGACTTCTCCGACTGGAACGAAACCGATGCGCCCGAACGCCCCGAGGATGACACCATCATCTTCGCCGATGAGCTGGAGGCCATCATCCAGCCGCTGGTGCAGTGACCGGTTACAGTTCCATATCAGTTGGCCCAAGAGCCGCTCCCGCAGCCGCGGGGGCGGCTCTTTTGGCATAGCCTCACCCTTTGGAGAGAACACTGGACTCTTGCCCTGACCTACCCCGCTAGCTGATCCTGGCAAGAACTACGAGCGACACTACGGAACGGACTGTGACCACTGATGACCCCCAGCCCTTCAGCTTCCAGACCTTTAGCCCCCAGACCCCCAGCCCCCAGAACCCCAGTACCCAGACCGTCCGCGTCCAGGCGCTTTGCTCGCGCCGGCATGATGAGTACTGCTGTGCTGGTCTTGACTTCCTGCGGTGGCGACCTCGCCGGTGATGCGGATCAGGCCGCCGGGTCTGCCCCGTCGTCGGCACCTGCCTCCAGCAGTGCCTCGGAAGAACCCGCTGCCGAAGAAACAGCGGAGCCAACAGGGCAGTCAACGGAGACTGCCGCCGAGCCCAGCGGTGAACTGCAGACTGAGGGCGACCTCGCCGATGTCCCCGAGCTCGCCGAACTGGAAGAAGCGATCTGGGAGACCTCGGCGGCGCAGCAGAGCGTGACAGTCACCATGGAAATGCCCGCCGGAGCCGCCGGGCTTACCCCGCTGCATCGTGACCTAGAGGATGACTCCACGGTGGAGATCCTGGTCAGCGGAGAGCTCGACGGGGCGGATATGCGGTACAGCACCTTCGGCTATGAGGTGCTGATCTACGGGGATCTTGTGTACCAGAGCGTCGATGACTTGGTGGACAGTACCTTCGTGACCGGACCCAATGCTGAGGACTTCGACGTGGACGCAGAGGAGGTCCGGCGTGCCCTGTCGGATCAGGGCAGCTGGATCAGCCTTCCAGCAGCACAATATGCCGACGCGGTAGAGACCCCGGAAACGGTGATTGACCGGCTTCGCCAGGAATACGAATCGCGAGGTGGGGCCGCGGACTTCGATGCCGGACAGGCCCAGACCCGTGATGACGTGGAGGTATGGGTCTACACCTCAGAGCAGAGCGAGATAGTGATCACTGCCGATCATGACGAACCGCTGCTGCGCGAGGTCAACACGGTTGAGGACGACCATGAAATTCACGGAACCTTCACCGAGTGGAACAGCGTGGAGTTGCCCGCGGAGCCCGAAGGCGACCAGATCATCAGCTCAGACCAGCTGCAGTCCATCGTCGCTGAATTCCTCTAGGCGCAGCCGCTGAAACCGGGGAGTACCCCCGGCGTCAGCTGGTCCCGGGCTGAATGAATCACCCATGACAGCCTTGGTGGCTGAACAGCGGCTCATAGTCCTCTCAGAGTTGCCGCAGAATGCCCATTCTGGCTTTTCTCACCCCCATCCGGTTGTCCATGATGGATGCAGAACACCTCGCTCGCGTGATGCGCGTCACTGAGGTGGAGGCGGAAAGGCCGCCCGGCATCAGACCCTGGTGCAGTCAAACGGAGGTAAGAATCTTCATGGCTATTACCGAAGACAACAAGCTTCGCTCCCTCGCAGGTATCGTCGGCATCGGCTCGCTGGCCCTTCTGGGTGTGACCGCATGCGATAACGACGGCGGTGGCACTGAAGACACCGGCACTGAAGACACCGGCACAGTCGACGACGGCGGTGAGGGCACCGTAGATGACGGCACCGTTGATGATGGCACCACCGACGACGGAAGTGTTGACGACGGCGGCATGGAGGATCCGGCAGATCCGGGCACCACTGAGGACACGGCCGATCCTGCCCAGCCCGGAGTCGGCGAGGACGAAGACGACGATCTGTAACACCTAGCGTCCGCCGTCGAGCGGATGAGTGCTGAAGAACCCCCTGAGCGGCCAGAGCCATTCAGGGGGTTCTTCGTGTCAGTAGTCATTCCTTCAGGTCAGTGGACAACCCGGGTGCTCGCGTGGATCCATAAGAGTTCCACGTGTCTGTGTCGGCAGGGGAGAGGTCCTAGGCGGCGTTGCGAGCGGCTTCGCAGTCCTTGCAGACGCCGCGGAACACCACATCGGCTACTTCCACCGTCATCCCCAGCGAGGGCGGAGCCTCCAGGCAGGGAGCCTCACCGTGGACACAGTCGACATCCTCGATGCGTCCGCACACCGTGCAGATGGCGTGATGGTGGTTGTCATGGGTGCGAGTCTCATAGCAGGCCGCCGAACCCGGAGGATCGAAGCGGCGCAGCAGGTCATGAGCGGTGAGATCATGCAGCACGGTGTAGACCGACTGCACGGTGATCTCCGGCAGCTTCTGAGCCACCGCCGCATGGACTGCTTCTGCAGGCTGGTGCGGATTCTCGGCGACGGCGTCCAGTACGGCCAAGCGCTGCTTGGTCACGCGTAACCCTCGTTCGCGCAGCAGCGCAGGCCAGCGCTCAAAATCACCGGAGCCTTCGTAAGAAGCCTCCGGATCCCCTGGGACGCTGTGGATCGCGGTTGTCATAACAGATATCTTAGCGAGCAAATATGAGTAACTCACAATAACTCGTCTGCGCGGTGAGCCGGATAGACTGGCGACGGCTTCCGACCCGTCCTCCTGAGGAGAACTCATCACATGAGCACACCGGCGAATATCAACAGCGCGCACCTGAACAACGCCCCCCTGGCCGACGTCGACCCGGAGATCGCCCAGGCGATTGCCGATGAACTGGGCCGCCAGCGCGGCACCCTGGAGATGATCGCCTCCGAGAACTTCGTGCCCCGGGCAGTGCTGGAAGCACAGGGTTCGGTGCTGACCAATAAGTACGCCGAAGGCTACCCGGGCCGGCGCTATTACGGCGGCTGCGAGTTCGTTGATGTCGCGGAGAACCTCGCCATCGAACGCGCCAAGAAGCTCTTCGGCGCAGACCACGCCAATGTGCAGCCCCACGCCGGTGCGCAGGCCAACGTTGCGGTGATGACCGCGTTCCTGAAGCCCGGCGATAAGCTCATGGGCCTCTCACTGGCCCACGGTGGGCACCTGACCCACGGCATGAAGCTCAATCACTCCGGCAAGTTCTATGAGGTCGCCGCCTATGAGGTGGACCCCGAGACCGGTGTGATCGATATGGAGAAGGTCCGCGAGCAGGCGCTTGCAGAGAAACCAGACATGATCGTGGCCGGCTGGTCCGCCTACCCGCGCCAGCTGGACTTCGCTGCGTTCCGGGAGATCGCAGACGAGGTTGGCGCGATTCTGTGGGTGGATATGGCGCATTTTGCCGGGCTGGTGGCTGCTGGCCTGCACCCGAACCCGGTGCCCTTTGCAGACGTGGTGACCACCACCGTGCACAAGACCCTGGCAGGTCCACGATCGGGCATGATCCTCACCAAGGAGGAGCATGCCAAGAAGATCAACTCCGCCGTGTTCCCCGGTCAGCAGGGTGGTCCGCTGATGCACGCCATCGCCGCGAAGGCTGTGGCGTTCAAGATCGCCGGCACTGAGGAGTTCGCCGAGCGTCAGCGCCGCACCGTGCAGGGTGCTCAGCTTCTGGCCGAGCGGCTGGTGGCTGCGGATGTCGCAGAAGCTGGAGTGTCTGTGCTCACCGGTGGCACCGATGTGCACCTGGTGCTGGTGGACCTGCGCAATTCTGAGCTGGATGGCAAGCAGGCCGAGGACCTGCTGCACGAGATCGGCATCACCGTCAACCGCAACGCGGTGCCCAATGACCCTCGTCCGCCGATGACCACCTCGGGTCTGCGCATCGGCACCCCGGCGCTGGCTTCGCGTGGATTCGGCGACACCGAGTTCCGTGAGGTCGCAGAGATCATTGCCGAGGCGCTGAAGGGTGGCGCAGATCTTGAGGCGCTGAAGGCGCGCGTGGCCAAGCTGGCCGGCGACTTCCCGCTCTACGAGGGCCTCGAGGAGTGGTGATCAACTGATGACTGCACAGATTCTTGACGGCCGCGCCACTGCGAAGGCGATCAAAGCAGACCTCGCCCAGCGGGTGGCCGCACTGAAGGAGCAGGGCGTGGTGCCCGGGCTCGGGACCGTTCTGGTCGGGTCGGATCCGGCCAGCCAGTCCTATGTGGGCGGTAAGCACCGTGACTGCGCCGAAGTAGGCATCAACTCCATCCAGGTGGAGCTGCCCGAGGATATCTCCGAAGCGGACCTGCTCACCGAGCTGGAGAAGCTCAACAACGACGACGCCTGCACCGGCTACATCGTGCAGCTGCCGCTGCCGAAGCACCTGGACACCAATAAGATCCTCGAGGCCATCGCTCCGGAGAAGGACGCCGACGGGCTGCACCCGATGAACCTCGGCCGACTGGTGGCCAATGTCAACGACGAGATCACCTCTCCGCTGCCATGCACCCCCAAGGGTTGCGTGGACTTACTGGAGCACTTCGGCATCGATCTGAACGGCAAGCATGTGGTGGTTCTCGGCCGTGGCGTGACCATCGGTCGTCCCATCGGACTGCTGCTGACCCGGCGCGCCGTCAACGCCACCGTGACGCTGTGCCACACCGGCACGAAGGACACCGCTGAGCACCTCAAGCGCGCCGACGTGGTGGTCGCTGCTGCAGGTGTGAAGCACATGATCGACCCTGCGGATCTCAAGCCCGGCGTCGTCGTCCTGGATGTGGGTGTGACCCGAGAGGTCAGCCCCGAAACGGGCAAGGCGAAGATTTACGGCGACGTCGCCCCCGGTATTGAAGACGTTGCCTCCTGGTATTCGCCGAATCCCGGCGGCGTGGGGCCCATGACTCGGGTGGAGCTGCTGCAGAACGTGGTGCTCTCGGCTGAGCAGGCCGTCGCCGCGCGCTGAGGCAAGACTCAACACGACAGTGACGGGAGGGCAACCGCAGGTAGTGGCTGCCCTCCCGACCTTTTAGGATCCGGCGTTGGAGAAGTCCGAGACGCGCTGACCGGTACCCAGGAGCTCACGAATCGCTGCAAGAGTTCGCTCGGCTGCGTGTCCGTCACCGTAGGGGTTCACCGCCCGGGACATCGCTTGGTAGGCGTCAGGATCGTCAAAGAGCGCTGAGACCTCAGCAATAACACGCTCCTCCTCGGTGCCGATCAGCCGCACAGTTCCGGCTTCGACTGCCTCGGGGCGTTCGGTGTTCTCGCGCATCACTAGCACTGGCTTCCCCAGCGACGGCGCCTCCTCCTGGACTCCGCCGGAATCAGTCAGCACTACATGCGCCAGACTCATCAGCCGTGCGAACTCGGCGTAGGGGAGAGGCTCTGTCACCACTACATTGGAACGTCCGCTGAGCGCTGGCAGGATAGCCTCCCGCACCACAGGATTGCGGTGCGCCGGAAGAACGATGAGCATGTCGGGATACCGTTGGGCCAGACGTGCCAGCGCGCGTCCTACACCTTCCATGGCGCTACCTTGGTTTTCGCGGCGGTGGGTGGTGACCACTAGCAGACGCTGACCGCTGCCGGCAGCGTCTGCCAACGCTTGTTCCGCAAAGGGGACGTCTCGCTGCGCGACTGTCAACAGGGCATCGATCACCGTATTGCCGGTCACCGCGATGTCCTTCTCCGCCACGGCCTCCCGCAACAGGTTCTGCTTGGACCCGGAGGTGGGCGTTAGATGCAGCGACGCGACCTGAGAGATCATCTTGCGGTTGGCTTCTTCGGGAAAGGGCGAGAACAGGTTGAAAGAACGCAGTCCGGCTTCTACATGGATCACTGGGACGCCCAGGTAGAAGGCGGCCACAGCACCGCCCAGTGCCGCAGTGGTATCACCCTGGACGACGACGGCGTCTGGCCTGGTTTCTGCGAGGAGATCCTGAAGCCCTGACACTGTCTTACTGAGGATTCCGTTGAGAGTCTGTCGGGGCTGGATGATGTTGAGGTCGTGGTCGGGAGTGATGCCGAAGAGATCGTTGACTTGGTCCAGCATCTCGCGGTGTTGACCGGTGACCGTGACTACCGGGTCAAAGTCGGAGCTGGCCCTAAGTGCCTGAATGATCGGGGCCATCTTGATAGCTTCGGGCCGGGTTCCGTAGACCGGCATGATCTTCTTTGGTGACCATCCAATAACACTTTCCTGCACTGTGGACCTTTCCTTTGGGCGGTAGCATCGCGCAGCTGTTCTTTCCAGTCGCGTGGGTGAGTTCAGCCTAGGACAACTGCTGCGCATTAGCGGCACGGGAATGTCCAGCACGGCTAGGAGGTTACTTCAAATATGAAAAACATCGGGTTCCTTTCCTTCGGGCACTGGACGCCGTCGCCGCATTCGAAGACTCAGACGGCGTCGGACACGCTCCTGCAGTCAATTGACCTCGCAGTTGCTGCCGAGGAAGTAGGGGTCGACGGCGCCTACTTCCGTGTGCACCACTTCGCCCGCCAACTGGCTAGCCCCTTCCCGTTGCTGGCAGCAGTGGGCGCACGCACCTCACGCATCGAGATAGGCACCGGTGTCATCGACATGCGGTACGAGAACCCGATGTACTTCGCCGAGGACGCCGGGGCCGCTGACCTGATCTCCGGTGGGCGACTGCAGCTGGGCATCTCTCGCGGTTCACCAGAACAGGTCATCGAGGGTTGGCGGTACTTCGGCTACTCACCTGCTGAGGGTGAGACGGAAGCGGATATGGCGCGCCGGCACACTGAAGTGATGCTTCAGGTGCTTCAGGGCCAGGGCTTCGCCGAGCCGAACCCGCGGCCGATGTTCCCCAACCCGCCGGGCCTGCTGCGCCTGGAACCGCACTCTGAGGGTCTGCGCCAGCGGATCTGGTGGGGTGCAGGGTCCAATGCCACCGCTGAGTGGGCTGCCCAACGGGGCATGAATCTGATGAGCTCCACGCTGAAGGACGATGAGACCGGCGAGGCCTTCCATATTCAGCAGGCCAAGCAGATCCGCGCCTTCCGCGAGGAGTGGGCCCGCCATGACCACGGCTTCGAGCCCCGGGTTTCGGTCTCCCGCTCCATCATTCCGATCGTCACTGATGAGGACCGCGCCTACTTCTTGGGTCAGCGGGATGCGCAGGATCAGATCGGCATGATCGATGAAAAGACGCGGGCGATCTTCGGGCGCAGCTACACCGCTGAGCCCGATGCCCTGGTGGAGGAGCTGGCCAAGGACGAGGCCATTGCCGAAGCCGACACCCTGCTGATCACCGTGCCGAATCAACTGGGTGTGGACTACAACGCGCAGCTGATGAGCAACTTTGTGGAGCATGTGGCCAAGCCACTGGGCTGGAAGTAAGCTCCCGCGTCATCCTCGAAGCTACCTCCGGCGCAAATACGGTAAAGAAACTGCCGGAACTCACCCAATAAGGGGAGGAGTTCCGGCAGTTTCTTTACCTAAGTTCGGGGCTCAGCGCAGGAACAGCTTCTTCATCCGGTAAGCCGCCACGGTCATGCCCACCGCCACCATCACCAAGTAGTAGCCGATGTGCACCAGAGTCATGGTGCCGAAGTCCCAGAAGGCGATGTCGCGCATCAGCTCCACCCCGTGCCACAGCGGGAACGCCTGAATGACCCACTGCACGCCCTGGGGATAGACCTCAATGGGAAACAGCGTGGCCGAGAACAGGAACATCGGCATCAGGATCATCATCATCCAGTCCATCTGCTGGAACCGCTTCATGAACGATGTGACAGCCATACCCACCGACGCGAATCCCAGGGCGATGAACAGCGCAGTGAACCACATCAGCAGCGCTGAGAGCGGGTCAACCAGCCCGGTGGCCAGCAGCACACCCAGGAAGCCCAATCCATAGATTCCACCGCGGAACAGCGCCAAGAAGATCTCGCCCACGGCCACATCCAAGGGACCCAGCGAGGTGGACATCATGGTCTGGTAGAGCTTGGTGATCTTCAGTTTGAAGAACACGTTCCAGGTGGAGTCAAAGATCGCACCGTTCATGGCGGAGACCGCCAATAGCGCGGGTGCAATGAACGCGGCATAGCTGACGGTGCCGCCGTCGGCAGCCTCGACTCCTGAGATCATCGGGGAGATGCCCAGCCCGAAGCTGGTGAGGAACAGCACTGGCTCCAAGAAGCCGGAGATGAAAATGACGCCGCGGTTATTGCGGATGGCCGATAGGCCACGTTGGAAGACTGCGCGGATATTGCCGGAGTACATGCTTGTCAGCAGGCCACTGCGCACCCGCACCGGGGGCACTCCTTCAGAGCGGCGATAGGCACCGGCGGCAGTCTCCTTGGCATCCACACGGGCTTGCCGTTTGGCGTCTGCTTTGGCGCCGGGAGTACGCCCGCGCCACTCCTCATATCCGAGCCGGCGGATGAAAATCCGCTGGACCAGACGCCAGGAGATCACGACGACGGCGAGCAGGTATCCGGCATGCAGGGCTGTCAGCCACAGCGGCGTCGGCTGTCCGAAGGCCAGCACCCGGCCCAACTCATTGGCATGCCAGATTGGGGAGATCCAGCCGATCACTTGCAGCGCAGCAGGCAGATTGGTCAGCGGGTAGAAGGTGCCGGAAAACAGGAACAGCGGCATCATGATGAAGCGCTGGATGATGGCGGCATGTCCCTTCTCCTCCCGTAGCGTGGAGATATAGGCCATGATCGGAAGTCCCATGGCGAGACCACCTAGGGTGGCGGAGAAGATCTGCAGCACTGCCAGCGGCGAGGTGATCGCACCGAAGGCATACAGCACAGCGATGAACACCACTGAATGCACCAGGAACCGGACGCAGACCGCCAGGATGTGCCCGGAAGCGATCTGCGCCGGAGTCAGCGCGGTCGCCTGGGCGCCGTAGTACTTGCGCCGCCACTTGAAGCCCTCCATCACGGGGAAGGTGAATTCAATGCCGGCGGACATCGCCACAGTAGAGGCCAGCACGGCCGGGGCGATATACATCAGGTAGCTCTGGGCACCATAGGCAGAGAAGTCTGCGCCATCGCCGATGAGCACGCCGAGGCCCAGCCCCATGGCCAGGATGTACATGATCGGCTGGAAGATGGAGCTGGCAAGGATCACGCCACCGTAGGCGCGCATGGACCGCAGCGTGGCCTCAGCCTGATAAAGCGCCCCGCGCAGGCCGGTGCGGGCAGACAGCGCGTCCTTCTGCTGGGCAGGGGAAGTAGTAAGGGACGCTTGGGTCGAGGTCATGAGGTGAAACTCCGCTTCAGGCCGTGGCCACAACCGGGGGTCTTTAGGTGTGAAGGCCCGCGCCACTGCAGCGGGCCGAGAGCGTGGCGGGGTTCCCCCGCCCGCGGGACTAACTCAGTCAATGAGGGACCGTCCCGTCAGGCGCAGGAAGACATCCTCTAGGGAGGAACGGCGGACCAACGAGGTCATGGGCTTCAGTCCAGCCGCGTGGATTCTCTCCAACGCGGTCTCAGCCTGGCCTGCGTAGACCAGCAGGCGGTCCGGCAGCACCTCGATATGGCTGAAGCCCGCGGCGTCGTCGTCGCCCAGGATCTTTTCCAGGTGCTCAGCCAGTTCGGCATTGCGGTCCATGCCGAAGCGCAGTTCCAGCACCTCGCGGGTGGAATGCTCGCGGATCAGCCCGGCCGGTGAACCCTCGGCCATGATGGTGCCGTGGTCCACCACCACCAGGCGGTCGCACAGCTGCTCGGCCTCATCCATATGATGGGTGGTCAGCACCAGCGTAGTGCCGGATTCTTTGAGCCGGAACAGCCGGTCCCACAGCACATGGCGGGCCTGCGGGTCCAGTCCGGTGGTGGGTTCATCCAGCAGCAGGATCTCAGGTTCATTGACCAGGGCCCGGGCAATGGTGAGCCGGCGCTTCATGCCGCCTGAGAGGTCCTCCACCCGAGCTGAGGCCTTGTGGCTGAGCTGAGCGAAGTCCAGCAGCTCATCGGCCTTGGCCAGCAGGTATCGGCGCGGCAGCCCGAAGTACCGGCCGTACATGATGATGTTCTCGCGGACCGTGAGCTCTTCATCCAGGTTGTCCTGCTGCGGAATCACGCCCAGCCGAGCCCGCACCCGCGGGCCCTCCACCTCAGGATCGAGGCCAGCGACGTTCATCTGCCCAGAGGTGCGGGCGGCCACAGCGGCGATCATGCGCATAGTGGTGGACTTTCCGGCGCCGTTGGGGCCGAGCAGGCCGAAGGCCTCGCCGCGGGTGACGCTGAAGGTGATGCCGTCAACGGCGGTGAAATCGCCGTAGCGCTTGGTCAGGTCCACGGCTTCAATGGCGGGTGAAGGCGATGAGTCAGCGGACGCACGTGTGGCGGGGGCAGCAGCGGTGGGCATGAGACTTAGCTTACACATGGCCATGGACACGTCATCGGTCAATTTCTCTGACCGAATTCACCCCTAAGGAGGACGACGGCGAGGGAGTAGTCCTGAAGAATGACTTCAGTACACACTCCCACCTTTCAGAGAGGGAAACATGTCTGCACCTGTTCTCGAAACAGAGAACCTGGTCAAGGTCTATGGGCGGGGCGAATCACGCTTCGACGCCCTCAAAGGCCTGACCTTTGAGATCCACCAGGGCGAATCGGTGGCGATCGTGGGCAAGTCCGGCTCGGGCAAGTCCACGTTGATGCACCTCCTTGCCCTGCTTGATGCACCTACCGCGGGCGTCGTCGCCCTTGAGGGCCAGCCGGTGAACAAGCTGAAGCCCAAGCAGGTCTCCAAGCTGCGCAACGAGACCTTCGGCTTTGTCTTCCAGCAGTTCTTCCTCAACCCGAACCAGACGGTGCTGGAGAATGTGACCCTCCCGCTGAAGATTGCTGGTGTGGGCACTGCTGAGCGCAACCGCCGCGGTATGGCTGCCCTGGAGCAGCTGGAGATGGCGGATAAGGCCAAGAACAAGGCCACTAATCTCTCCGGCGGCCAGAAGCAGCGCGTGTGCATCGCCCGGGCCCTGATCAACAACCCCTCGGTGCTGTTTGCCGATGAGCCCACCGGCAACCTGGACACCAATACCGGTGAGATCGTGGAGGACATCCTCTTCGGGCTGCATCGTGACCACGGCATCACCCTGGTGGTAGTGACCCATGACGAAGACCTGGCCGCTAAGTGCCAGCGACGCCTGATCATGCAGGACGGCCTGATCGTGCGCGAAGAGACCGGCTCGAGCCTGCCCGCTGAGGCTAGCCACCAGGAGGACGCCCAGTGAAGTCATTTGATGTAGCACGCACAGCATTCGGCAACACCATGCGCTCGAAGATGCGCACGGCGCTGACGGTGATCGCTATTGTCATCGGTGCCTTCACCCTGACGGTGACCTCCGGTCTGGCGGCCGGTGTGAACCAGACCGTTGATGACATGGTGGCCGGCTATGGCGATGAGGACCAGCTGTTCATCATGCCGGCAGCTGCCATGGGCATGGGCGAGGACACCGGACCGGGGCCGCAGGAATATGATCCCGACGCCGCCCACCAGGAGTCCGAATTCGGTCAGGCGATGCTCTCCGATGAAGACATCGAGACCATCGAGGGCATTGAAGGAGTCACCAATGTTGACCCCATCTTCTTCGTCAGCCCGGACTACCTTGAAGCCGAAGGCACTCAGTACACCCTGAGCAGCCTCGGATTCCCGGCCGATTCTATGGCCATGGAGCTGGTGGCCGGTGATGCCCCCTCTCGCGATGCCATGGAGATCACGATCCCGGATACCTGGCTGACGATGTTTGATGAGGACGCCGCCGACTACGAGGACATCGATCCGGAGATCGCCCTGGGCGAGACCGTAGAGATCGGCGTATCCAACATGGTCCTGGAGCAGGACACTGTCGAAGCGGAGATCGTGGGTGTGTCCACCCAGAACCTCGCCGGCATCGGTGGGGCACCTATGCCCTCCCACGCGCTGAACGACGAGCTCTACGAAATCCAGAACTCCGGTCTGGACATCGAGCGTCCCGATGCCTATGTCCAGGCAGTGGCGGATGTGGATGGCCTCGCCGACAACGAGCAGCGACTCAAGGAAGCTCTGCAGGATGAGGGCATGGTCGGTATGACCCTGGAGGACATGCTGGGCATTATCCAAAGCGTCATCGACGCCATCGCCTGGGTGCTCTACGGCTTCGCACTGATCGCCCTCCTGGCAGCCAGCTTCGGCATTGTGAATACCCTGCTGATGAGCGTGCAGGAACGCACCCGAGAGATCGGCCTGATGAAGGCCCTGGGTATGTCGTCTGGAAAGGTCTTCGGACTCTTCTCGATGGAAGCAGTGGTGATCGGCATCCTCGGCTCGGTCATCGGTGTGGCACTGGGGCTCGGCGGAGGATTCCTGGCCAATGGATGGCTCACTGGATCAGGCGGACCGTTGAGCACCGTTGGTGGGTTGACCCTCTTCGCGTTGAACGTCCCTGCACTGCTGGCCATCCTCGGCGTGATTATCGTCATCGCCTTCTTGGCGGGAACCCTTCCAGCAGCCCGCGCTGCAAAGAAGGACCCGATCGAGGCCCTGCGGTACGAGTAGCCAAGCGATATCAGTGACTATTCAGGATACGTCCAGCTTCGGTTGGAAGCGTTGAGCTGAAGGTCAGAAACACACCGGATCACAAGCAAGCTAAGGAGTAGCGATGAGCACCCCTCCCAATGACAATTCGCCCCAGTGGGGCAATCCTGGTAATCCCGGATACCCAGCTGGACCGCAGACCCCAGGCAACCCCTATTCGGGTCAGCCTGCTGGTCAGCCCGGGGGACAGCCGAGCAAATTCGGCACCGAGGCCTACAACCCCGGTGCCGGCTACGGGGCTCCGATGGAGGAACCGAATAAGTTCCGCACCCTGAAGACCCTGACTCTTGCGTCGCTGGGCGTCTACGTGCTGTCCCAGATCTTCGGTCTGATGAGCATCTTCACCCCAGAGAGCGAGCAGGTCATCCGTGACCAGTTCGCAGCGATGAACATGCCGGTGACCGACGACGACATCAACGCCGCGATGGCATTCAGCGTCGGCCTGGCTGTGGTGTTGACGGTCATTGCCGTGGGCCTCTACCTGCTGGTGTACTTCGGCCTGCGTGCTAAGAAGAACTGGGCCCGCATCACCGGCGTAGTCTTGGCCATCCTGGGCACCGTGTTCACCGTGGGCGGGCTGCTGATGGACTCCGGCGCCATGACCAGCGGGATGGGCCTGGTCAGCCTGGCGCTGACCGTCGCCTGGGTCGCCCTGAACATCTACTGGCTGGTCCTGGCATTCAACGGCCAGGTCAAGGCCTACTTGGAGCAGTTCAACCGCTGATCCTCACCCGTTGAGAGAGCCCCGGTCCTCCTCGCCATGCGCGGAGGGCTCGGGGCTCTTCTCGTCGTCATCCGTTATAACGCCCGCCCATAGCCACCGGCCGCAGCGGGTGCCGAGTGGTCAGTTTGTCCGCTAAGAACCGGCCCAGCGGCCCATCGTCACGGACAAAGTGACCACTCAACACAAACCGAGACCGACGCCGAGTACGACGCCGTCGTACTTCGTTGCGGTCTGCAACTAGAGGGATAGAGTGAAGCAGTGAGTCCCAACCCGCAGACAGGCCCGGCACCTTCGCAGCGTCGAGTCATGACGGCGCTGCTGCTGCCGCTTTTTGCCTCCCTGATGAGTATCTCTTCGGTCATGGTGGCTCTGCCTGCCATTGAGGAAGGTCTCCGCGCAAGCTCTTCAGACCTGCAATGGGTGCTTTCCGGATACGCGCTGGCTTTTGGCATCGGTCTGGTACCAGCCGGCCGCGCGGGAGATCTCTGGGGCAGGCGCCGAATGTTCCTAGCCGGCGTTGCGGTCTTCGGGCTGACCTCGTTGATCGCTGCATTCTCCCTCAGCCCTCAGATGCTCAATGTCATGCGCATTCTCATGGGCCTTGGCTCATCCATGCTCGTGCCGCAGATCATCGGCATGATTCAGCGGCTCTTCACCGGTAGCGCCCGCGGCCGCGCCTACGGTTTGATGAGCACAGTGATCGGGCTGGCCGTGGCGCTGGGGCCACTGATCGCGGGAGTCCTCATCGACTTCGCGCCGGCGGATTTCGGCTGGCGGATGGTGTTCCTGGTGAATGTGCCGGTGGTGGGGATCGGGCTGCTGGCGGCCTTCCTCTGGCTGCCTGCCCCGCACGACGACGATGCGCCGGCAGCACTGCCGCCCGGTTCCCCGCGCGGACTGCGCCGGCTGGACCCAGTCGGGGTGGTCCTTCTGGCGGCCGCGATCGTGATGGTGATGCTGCCCTTCATTCAGTTCCAGAACCTGCTGGGTCTGGTGCTCGGACTGGCCGGCGTCGGGCTGCTGATGCTGTGGCTGGTCTGGGAGAAACGCCTGGGGGAGCGCGACGTGGAAGCCCCTATGGTGAACCTGCGGCTCTTCGCACTGCCCAGCTACACCTGGAACTCTGCAGTGCTGATCCTCTACTTCGCCGGGATGCCGGCGATCTGGGCCATCGTGGCCATCTATGTCCAGCAGGGACTGGGCGAGGGGGCCTTCATTGCCGGTCTGGTCACGTTGCCCAGTGCTGTGATGGTCACGCTTCTGGCCTCGCAGGTGGGTAAGCGCGTGGAGCACAGCGGCCCGGCGATGCTGGTGGTGGGAACCGTCGCAGCGGTGGCTTCTATGCTGGCGCTGGCTGCTGCGACCGCGCTGATGGACACCGACTACGGGTCACTATGGTGGATCGCCCTGGCACTTGGTCTCAACGGGTTCTCCCAGGCACTGATCATCCCCAGCGCGCAGACCCTATCCATGCAGGATGTGCCGGAGAATATGGCCGGGGCAGCTGGCGGGGTGGCACAGACCGCCCAGCGCGTGGTGACGGCCATCGGCATCGCCATGGTCACCGCCATCTACTTCCTGGTAGCGGGTGAGGGCGGCCATCAGGCCGGTATGCAGATCGGTTCACTGGTGCTGGCCGGCATTATGGTCTTCTCGGTGCTGGCCGCCATAGGCGCGGCCCGTAGGGCAAAATCTACGAGCCTATAGGCCGAGGCCGTCAACGAGCTGCGCAGGCGGCACTGTTGTGGTCAGACGACCCTGCTCAGTCCAGACCGGCCCTGCTCAGCACAGACCGTCTCGGCTCAGCGTAAACAGCACAGCACAGCATAAACAGCACAGCTCAGCGCAGGCGGGTGACCTCGCGCAGATCCTTCGCGGTCACGTACTTCGGACGGCCTGCGAAGATGCCAGCGCGAAGTTCTGAGTCCTCCCACTCCTTCTCTGCCGCGGCGAACTCTTCGGATCCACCTGCGCGGGAGACGAACCAGGTCAACTGGGACTTATCGGCATCCAGCCACATCGACTCGATGGTGAAGCCCAGGGATTCCCGGGCGGGAAAGACCTCAGTGGTGAGGAACTCGATGAACTCATCAGCCAGTGCAGGATCCAGCGTGTAACGGCGCATCCAGGTGGTGCGTTCGGCGCCGTCGGCGGTGGGAGTTTCGGGAAGCACGGTCATAGTCCGCTCCTTGGGATGCCTAGCTGGAATGGTCCGAGTTCATCCTATGCTCTGGCTCGTGTGGACAATGTGCTCTGCCCCACGTTTTAGCTCAGCGAATCGTCCACACCGGGGGCACCTCCGCACCGGTTCCTTTCGCCCTTGGCAAACGCAGATCGCCAACCAACCACTCAGGCTTCGGGCTGACTGCCCTACGGAACTACTCGTGCCGCCTGAGAGGTCCCAATAGCGGGATTCGCATCGATCCCGTCAACACGCGATAATTGCGCCCATGAGTTCTGCCCCCTCCCTGCCCTCCGGAGCTGCTGCTCTGCGCAACGCCGGCCGCCGCGGCACCGGCATCGTCTTCGCCGTGATGATCACCGTGCTGCTGGTCGCGCTGGTCTTCGCCGCCAACCAGAACGACATCATCGGTTGGATCCTGGTGGTCATCGCCGGTGGTTGGCTGCTGCTGGCCACCATCATGGTGATCGCCTTTCAGCGCGGTGCTCGCAAATTCGGCGACGCCGTTGACTCAGCTCGCGCAGACGCAGCTGCCCGTCGTACCGGAGGCGACCCGGGCGCCGTCGTCGTTGATGAGGACACCCACGCCCGCAACCTGAAGCTGGACCACTCCTTCAAGATCGTCCAGGTCCAGGCCCGGGTGATCAAGCAGGAGCTGGCCAAGAGTGAGCACGCGGATAGGGAGATGGTGGACCGTGCCCTGGAGACCATGGAGATCACTTCCCACAACGGCCGGGACATGCTCGCTGATCTGGTGGGCCGACGGAAGAAGAACCGTGACGACGACGCCGGGGGCACCGTCTCTGGCGAAATCGTCGACTGAGCGCTACCTCTGGCACGCCACCTACGGCACCACATCCGATCGCACGCCGCCCACACACCCTGCTGACAAGCCCTGCTGACACACGCTGCTGACCTTTTGAGGAAATGATGACTGAGACCCCCGCAGAGACCAGCCCGCACATCATCCGCGATCCCAAGGGTGAGGACTTAAGCCGGATCGCAAGCGTGAACGTCAACGGCATCCGTGCGGCCCATCGCAAGGGCATGGGCGAGTGGCTGGCCGAACGCGACATCGACATCCTGGCCCTCCAGGAGGTCCGCGCCGACGGTGCCACCCTGACCAAGCTGGTCCAGCAGATGACCGAATCCACCGGGGAGACCTGGCACATCCACGAGCACGAGGCTTCGCAGAAGGGCCGTGCCGGGGTGGCTATCGTCTCCAAGCAGGCACCGTTGGCTACCCGCACCGGTATCGGTGAGGGCCACCCAGAAGATGACGGTCGCTGGATCGAAGCCGACTATCAGCTCGGCGACGGCAGCACGCTGACGGTGGCCAGCGTGTACGTGCACTCCGGCGAGGTCGGCACCGAAAGGCAGGAGCACAAGATGCGCTTCCTGCAGTACATGCTGGAGTACCTTCCGCAGCTGGCCCGGCGCACCGACCATGTGCTGGTCATGGGTGACCTCAACGTGGGCCACCGCGAGTTCGACATCAAGAACTGGAAGGGCAATGTGAAGAACTCCGGCTTCCTGCCCGAGGAGCGTGCCTATTTCGATCAGTACTTCGGCGAAGCCGGGTATGTGGACGTGGCCCGCACGCTGGCCGGGGAAGTGGACGGCCCCTACACCTGGTGGTCCTACCGTGGGAAGGCCTTCGACAACGACACCGGCTGGCGCATCGACTACCACATGGCCACCCCGGCTCTCGCGGAGCTGGCCACCAACCCCAAGGTGGACCGCGCCGCAGACTATTCGCTGCGCTGGTCTGACCACGCACCGCTGGTCATCGACTACCGTCTTCCTTAAGGGAGGTCGCCCGGCGTCGTCGTGCGGTCTCTGACAGATGAGAGATCGCACCAGAAGAGACGAGGCCCTATGCAGCTGGAATCCGTTACCGTCCGGCGAATGACTCTGCCGATGCTCACGCCTTTCACCACGAGCTTCGGCACTCAGACCCACCGGGACCTGCTCATTGTGGAGGCCCACAGCGGCAGAGTCACCGGTTACGGAGAGTGCGTGGCGCTCGCGGAGCCGCTGTACTCCGAGGAGACCACCAGCACCTGCGCCCTGGTCATCCAGGACTACATCCTGCCGCGACTCCAGGGGCTGGAGATCAGCCACCCGCGGGAGGTCTCCGCGGCGCTGAGCCCGCTCAAGCGCAACAATATGGCCAAAGCCGCAGTAGAGGGCGCGATCTGGGACCTCTGGGCCAAGCGTGAGAATCAGTCCTTGGCACAGAGCTTCGGTGGCACCAAAGACGCGGTGGAGGTGGGCTTGAGCATTGGTATCAAACCCACTGATGCTGACCTGATCGACACTGTCGGTGCAGCAGTGGATGCCGGGTATAAGCGGATTAAGATCAAAATCGCCCCCGGTCGTGATCTGCAGATGATGCGCGCAGTCCGTGCCGAGTTCCCCGATGCGGTGCTCATGGCCGATGCTAACTCCGCCTACACCATGGCGGACCTGGAGTTATTCCAGGCTCTGGACGAGCTGGATCTGCTGATGGTGGAACAGCCTCTGGCTCATGATGACATCGTCGACCACCGCCACCTGCAGGCCGCCATCCGCACCCCGGTCTGCCTGGATGAGTCCATTCACAGCGCCGAGGATGCCAGGCAGGCGATCGAGCTCGGCTCCTGCCGGATTATCAATATCAAGATCGGCAGGGTCGGGGGCATCGCCGAGTCGCTGAAGATTGAACAGCTGTGCCGTCAGCACGGTATCGATGTCTGGTGCGGCGGCATGCTGGAGACCGGCATCGGTCGAGCCCACAATGTGGCCATCGCGTCGCTGGAGGGCTTCACACTGCCCGGTGATACTGCGCCGTCTGCCCGCTACTGGGCAGAGGACATCATTGAGCCCGAAGTCACCATGGACGACGGCGTGGTGGCGGTTCCCACGGCACCGGGACTGGGTTTTTCGGTCAAGCAGCAGCTTCTTGACGAGCTCACCGTCTCCTCCTTCAGCACCGACTGGCGCTGAAGGAAGAGGCTCATCATTCCGCAGCGAATTGCCGCTGCCTTTAGACTGGCTGTGCGCCCGCTCGATCCATGCGATCCGGGCGCACAGATCTGTCGTGGACGTACCAATTGACTAGTGAGGACCATCGTGACGCAGCGCATACTCTCCGGAATGCAGCCCTCTGCTGATTCCCTTCACCTGGGGAACTACCTTGGTGCGCTGGTCAACTGGGTGCGCATGCAGGAGGAGTACGACGCCTTCTTCTTCATCCCCGATATGCACGCGATCACCGTGCCCCAGCCGCCGCAGGAGCTGCGCGAGCGGGTGCGTCGCACGGCCGCACAGTACATTGCCGGCGGCATCGACCCCGAGCGCTCCACGCTTTTCGTGCAGTCCCATGTGCCCGAGCACGCTCAGCTGGGCTGGGTCATGACCTGCCTGACCGGCATGGGCGAAGCCGGGCGAATGACCCAGTTCAAGGACAAATCGGCTAAGCAGGGCGCAGACTCTGCCGGCGTCGGACTCTTCACCTATCCCATGCTCCAGGCTGCGGATATTCTGCTGTACCAGCCGCACGGGGTGCCGGTGGGGGAGGATCAGAAGCAGCACGTGGAGCTCACCCGTAACTTGGCTCAGCGCTTCAACCACCGGTACGGCGAGACCTTCCGGGTGCCTGAGCCGGTGATTCCGGAAGCCGGCGCCCGCATCTATGATCTGCAGAATCCCACCGCCAAGATGTCCAAATCCGCCGAGTCGCCCAACGGGCTGCTGAACCTGCTGGACACCGATAAGCAGATCGCTAAGAAGCTGAAGTCAGCAGTGACCGACGACGGCGCTGAGATCCGCTTTGACCGTGAGTCCAAGCCGGGCATCTCCAACCTCTTGACGATCTACTCCACCCTCACCGGCAAAGCGATCGAGGACATCGTTGCTGAGTATGAAGGCAAAATGTACGGTCACCTGAAGGTGGACCTCGCAGATATCGCCGTGGCCCAGCTGGGGCCCATCCGGGACCGTGCGCTCCAGTTGCTGGATGATCCCGCTGAGCTTGACGCGCTGCTGGCCAAAGGGGCGGCCAAGGCCCGCGCCGTCGCTGCTGAAACTCTGGCCACCGCCTATGAGAGGATCGGCTTCCTGCCGGCCTCCGCTGCCTAGCACTATGGCCTACCCCTCCCGACTCCGACCGCGTCCCGTGGGCGGACGTGCGGGAAATCAGCAGCAGAACACCGGCGGCATTCTGGACAGCGCCCGTGCTCGGATAGCCCGGCACGATGAAAACCGCGAGGTCAGCGCGAAGATTGACCCGTTGGATGTCGAACGACTCAAGCAGGAGGAACTCCAAGCCCGGATGGCCTATGGCCGGGCGCGCCGGGAAGGTAAGGGCGGATTCGGCCTGGTCCTGCCCGCCCTGGGCTGGGGTCTCGCTCGTGCCAACCGCACCCGTCTGCTGCGCGCGGTCAATCTCTTCTTCTTCCACTACGGCACAGTAATGGCCGCCGGCGCAGCGTACATGATGTTCTTTTCCGTCGCTGCGATGCTCTTTGCGGGGTTCGCCATTGCCGGACTGGTCATCGGCGGCAACCAGGAGTACCAAGAGCTGATCGTCCGTGCGGTCAACACCGCCATCCCGGGAATCATCGGCGAAGACGGACTGGCCACCCCTAAACAACTCTTTCAGACCCGTGGTCTGAATCTTGCCCTTCTGGTCTCGCTGGTGGTGGCAGTAGTGACCTCGCTGAGCTGGGTGCATGGACTGCGCTCGGGGATGCGCAGCATCTGGGAGCGCCCGCTGATGGCTGAGAATGTGCTGGTGGTCAAAGCCCGGGATCTGGGCATCATGCTGGTGCTGGTGATCATCGTGCTGAGCACTGCGGTCATCGGAGTCGTCACCACACTTTTCATCGAGGAGATTCTGCATCTTCTGGGCTGGGAGCTTGATGGCGTAGCTTCGCGGCTGACCAGGGTCACTTCGCTGGTGATCGCCTTCGGGCTGGATATGTTCATGGCGGTGGTCCTGATGCGCGGTGCCTCTCGGCTGAGTATCCCGGTGAGCGTCCTCTGGCAGTCGGCGCTGATTGCCGGTATCGGTGCCTCAATGCTGCGCCTGGGCTCAACTCAGCTGCTGCAGAACTATGCCGATGCCCCTCTGCTGGCAGGTTTTGCCACCGTGCTGGGACTCTTCTTCTACTTCTACCTCTTCAGCCTGGTCTACCTGGTGGCCTCCGCCTGGGGTGCGATTGCCGCCGCTGATCACAGCGCCAAGGTGGGATGAACCGCCGACATCGACCACGTGTCCGGCACTGCCACGGGAAACTAGCTGGATAAAGCGGAAAAGTATCCTGGGAAATCCCTGGAATGTGCTTTCTCGATCCCGGCCGGGCGAATTCTTGTGCATAGGCTGGCATAGAGACCACGCCTTCCACCCAGGCGCCGGCACTTAAGGAGAGCATCGCCGAATCTGAACTCCAGACGGTCATGTTCGAGCAGCTGAACTTCTACAACCACACAGATCGCCATCGTCATCGATGGAGAAGAGGAGACCGCAGTGAGCAGCATCAGCAGAAACGGACTGATCAATTCGGACAAGGTGCGACTGGCGCTTGGCCTGGGGCTGGTCGGGGCACTGGCCCTGACTGCCTGCGGCGGGGACGACACCCAGGGAACCGAAGAGCCCGGCGAGGTTCAGGGAGAGACCGGTGAGGCCGCTGATCCGGGGACGCAGGGCACAAGTGAGGAAACCCAGGAGGCGGTCTCCCAGGAAGCTCCCTTGCTGTCTGAGATCCAGGATCAGGTGACTCAGACACTGCATGAGGCAGAATCGGTAACTATCACCGCCAGCGGCAGCGTCCCTGGTCTCGCAGATGAGGGCTCCGATAGCGACACTGAGGATCCTGACCTGGAGGAAGCCGAGGATGCCGAGGACCTCGATGACGAGGCGGAGGAACAGCTGGAGAATGCCGAGGACCTGCAGATGGTCTATCGGGGCGCTGGAGACGGATCATTGGCAATGGCTGAGGTGTCTGCCGAGGGCGTGCAGATGTCGGTGATGACCGTGGACAACGCGGCCTACTTCTCCGGAGACTCGCTGTTGAGCATCTTCGAATCGCAGTTACCGCAGGATCAGCTTGAGCAGTTCGATCTTGAGGCGCTGCGCGAGGATCTTGACGGGCGCTGGATCGATACCGGTCAGGAGGATGACCTGGGAAGTCTGGCTGATGTCCTGGATGAGATCGATGAGGATGAGTGGACGGATGAATTCTCAGAGGAAGGCACCGTCGAAGAGCGAGATGGTCAGACCGTGTGGGTCTACAGCGGAGATGACAGCTCTGAGCTGGTGATCGTGGCTGATGAGGAGAGGCCGTACCTGCATTCCATGACACAGGGCACTGACGGCGATGACCTCAGCATCATCTTCAGCGACTGGGACAGCACCGAGCTTCCTGAGGAGCCCGCTGAGGAAGACATCATCAGTGAGGAGGAGTTCCAGCAGCTGATGATGCAGCGCCTGCAGTAGACAGCGGCACCGCATAGTGATGGCCCCGGTCCAAACGGAGCGGGGCCATCACTATGCCTATGAGTCAGGGACTTAAGAGAACCTGACTTACAGGCTGCGAGTCAGGATTGCGGTCTTGACTTCCTGAATAGCCTTGGTGACCTCAATGCCGCGCGGGCAGGCGTCCGAGCAGTTGAAGGTGGTGCGGCAGCGCCACACACCTTCCTTATCGTTGAGGACCTCCAGGCGCATATCGCCGGCGTCGTCGCGGGAGTCGAAGATGAAGCGGTGAGCATTCACAATCGCTGCGGGACCGAAGTACTGGCCATCGGTCCAGAACACCGGGCAGGAGCTGGTGCAGGCTGCACACAGGATGCACTTGGTGGTGTCATCGAAACGTGCGCGGTCCTCAGGGGACTGCAGCCGCTCGGCGGTGGGGGCGGGGGAGTTGTTGACCAGGAAAGGCATGATCTCGCGGTAGGACTGGAAGAATGGCTCCATGTCCACGATCAGGTCCTTCTCGATCGGCAGACCCTTAATGGCCTCCACCAGGATTGGCTTGGAAGTGTCCAGATCCTTCAGCAGCGTCTTGCAGGCCAGGCGGTTGCGTCCGTTGATGCGCATCGCATCGGAGCCGCAGATGCCGTGGGCGCAGGAGCGCCGGAAGGTCAGCGAACCGTCGATCTCCCATTTGACCTTGTGCAGGGCATCCAGCACACGGTCGGTGCCGTACATGGTCAGCTGCCACTCATCCCACCACGCGTCCTCAGCGCGCTCGGGGTCATAGCGGCGAACCTTCAGCGTGATCTCGAAGCTCTCGACGGCGCCGGCGCCCTCGCCCGACTCGTTGAGGTCAATCTTGGATGCCGGCTCAGCGGCGTCAACAGTGGGGGTGCTCATCAGTACTTACGCTCCATCGGCTCGTAGCGGGTGAAGACCACCGGCTTAGTGTCAAACCGGATGCCCTTGATGCCTTCGGTTTCAGCTTCCTCGTCCTTGTACAGCATCGAGTGAAGCATGAAGTTGTCGTCGTCGCGCTCGGGGTAGTCCTCGCGGTAGTGGCCACCGCGGGATTCCTTGCGGTGCAGAGCGGAGACAGTCATGACCTCCGCCATGTCCAGCAGGAAGCCCAGCTCCACGGCCTCGAGCAGGTCCAGGTTGAAGCGACGGCCCTTGTCCTGGATCTGGACGTTCTTGTAGCGGGTCTTGAGTTCACCGATCTTGGTCAGTGCCTCCTGGATGGTCTCCTCGGAGCGGAACACCTGCATATTGGCGTCCATGGTCTCCTGGAGCTCGCTGCGCAGCGTGGCCACGCGCTCGCCGCCATTGCCATCACGCATCATGGACAGCTGGGATTCCACGAAGGTATGCGGGTTCTCCGGCAGCTCCACGAAGTCAGCGGTCTGCGCGTACTCAGCAGCGTAGATACCCGCGCGCTTACCAAAGACGTTGATGTCCAGCAGCGAGTTTGTGCCCAGTCGGTTCGACCCATGCACGGATACACAAGCGACCTCACCGGCGGCGTAGAGGCCGGGGACAACAGTGTCGTTGTCCTGCAGCACCTCCGCCTTGATGTTGGTGGGGATACCGCCCATGGCGTAGTGGCAGGTGGGGAAGACCGGCACCGGTTCGGTGTAGGGCTCCACACCCAGATAGGTCCGGGCGAACTCGGTGATATCCGGGAGCTTGGCATCGATATGAGCCGGCTCCAGGTGGGTCAGGTCCAGTAGCACGTAGTCCTTGTTCGGACCGCAGCCGCGTCCCTCGCGCACCTCATTCGCCATGGAGCGGGCCACGATGTCACGCGGGGCCAGGTCCTTAATGGTGGGTGCGTAGCGCTCCATGAAGCGCTCACCCTCGGAGTTGCGCAGGATGCCGCCCTCACCGCGGGCAGCCTCGGAGAGCAGAATGCCCAGGCCGGCCAGACCGGTGGGGTGGAACTGGACGAACTCCATATCCTCAAGCGGGATGCCTGCGCGGTAGGCGATGGCCATGCCGTCACCGGTGAGGGTGTGGGCATTGGAGGTGGTCTTGAAGATCTTGCCCAGGCCGCCGGAGGCGAAGACCACGGACTTTGCCTGGAAGATATGCAGCTCGCCGTTGGCCAGGTCATAGGAGACCACGCCTGCCACGCGCTTCTGCTTGAAGGGGGTGCCGTCCTCGCGGACTGCGTCCTCTTCCACGGTGAGCAGATCCAGCACGTAGTACTCGTTGTAGAACTCGACGTTGTGCTTGACGCAGTTTTGGTACAGCGTCTGCAGGATCATGTGACCGGTGCGGTCTGCGGCGTAGCATGCCCGGCGCACGGCGGCTTTGCCGTGGTCACGGGTGTGTCCGCCGAACCGACGCTGGTCGATCTTGCCCTCGGGGGTGCGGTTGAAGGGCAGTCCCATCTTCTCCAGGTCCAGCACGGCGTCGATGGCTTCCTTGGCCATGACCTCCGCTGCATCCTGGTCCACCAGGTAGTCACCGCCCTTGACGGTGTCAAAGGTGTGCCATTCCCAGTTGTCTTCCTCGACGTTGGCAAGCGCCGCACACATGCCGCCCTGGGCGGCACCGGTGTGGGAGCGGGTCGGGTAGAGCTTAGTCAGCACGGCGGTGCGCGCGCGCTGGCCGGATTCGATGGCGGCGCGCATACCCGCACCGCCGGCGCCGACGATCACGACGTCGTACTTGTGAACCTGCATCTGCTTTCGGCTCTCTTTTCTTAGGTGCTAGTGCGTATTCTCGGGTGACTTCGGCTTACGCGTTACTGAACTGCGCTCTGGCAGAACGAGGGCGCGCGCTCCATCAGCTCACCGGCTTCGTTCATCAGGCAGGGCTCGAAGGTGAAGATCACCATGGTGCCCAGGACGATGATGACGGTGGCGGAGAGGAAGAGAATCGACTTCAGCCACATGCGGGTGGAGTCCTTCTCCGCGTAATCATTGATGATGGTGCGCATGCCGTTGGTGCCGTGCAGCATGGCCAGCCAGAGCATGGTCAGATCCCAGAACTGCCACACCGGGTTCGCCCATTTGCCGGCGACGAACGCGAAGTCGATCTGGTGGATGCCGTCGCCCACCATGAGGTTGACCCAGAGGTGAACGAAGATCAGAACCACCAGAGCGGCACCGGAGACACGCATGAACACCCATGCGGCCATCTCGAAGCTGCCGGAGGTGGATGAAGACCTGCGCAGGTACTTAGGGTCGATGCGTCCCGAGCGCGGGGCCTCGATGCCCTGCGCGGGGAGCACTGCTTCAGAGTTTGCGGTGGTCATAGTTCTAGAATCCTCCCCAGCCGTCGAGGAACAGCATCAGGTGTCGGACGGTGAAGGCGGCCATTGTCACGAACCAAAGTGCCAGCACGATCCACAACATCTGCTTGTGGTAGCGGGTGCCCTGCTTCCAGAAGTCCACCAGGATGACCCGGATGCCGTTGAATGCGTGGAAGACGATGGCGCCCACCAAGCCAATTTCACCGAGAATCATGATCGGGTTCTTATACGCGCCGATCACGGCGTCGTATGCCTCTGGTGAGACGCGCACGAGCGATGTGTCGAGCACGTGGACCAGAAGAAAGAAAAAGATGCCGACACCGGTAATCCGGTGCCCCACCCAGGACCACATGCCTTCGCGGCCCTTATAGAGGGTGCCTTTTGTCTGCGTCACCTGTTGTAAACCTCCCTGCGTCGTCGCATGGCGTTGAAGCTTCACCTTTTCTTGGGTGCGGTCATCAGATCGCGGCGAAGCCTCCTGATGTGACGCCTGTGCGAGCTGCGATCTTAGACACAAGCCTAAGGCACCGGCGCCCGCGACGTAGGCCGCGGCGCTGCTGATATGTCAATGTTGCGCAGATCATCCTAGCCCTGTGCGCACAGGGATCGGAAAAACCGCCGCAGCACCAGTTTTTCTACAACACGTAGAAAAGATGCAACGTTCTGTCGCAATGCCGGCATCCTCCAGACCGTTACCCTTGGTCACGTGACTTCCCGTACTGAACCGCTGACCGAATCCCTGCTGCGACGCTTCCACGCCGTGATCCCCGCAGGAGGAGTAGGCACCCGACTGTGGCCGCTCTCTCGAGCCGATGCACCGAAGTTCCTGCATGACCTGACCGGCAGCGGCACCACCCTGATCCGCTCCACCTACGAACGGCTCAGCCCGCTGGCAGGCGAGCGAATGATGGTGGTCACCGGAATCAAGCACCGCGAGGCGGTCTGCCGACAGATCCCGGAGCTGCAGCCAGCGGATCTGGTGCTTGAACCCGAGCCGAAGGACTCCGCGGCCGCCATCGGACTGGCAGCGGCCATCCTCCACCAGCGCGATCTCTCATCAGGACGCGGCGAAAGCACCATCATGGGCTCCTTCGCAGCTGACCAGGTCATCGCCCCCGTTGATGTCTTCCAGGAGGCAGTGCGCGAAGCGGTAGCCGCCGCTGCCCCCAGCGCAGATTCCGCCGGCAAGATCGTCACCATCGGCATTACTCCCACCCACCCCTCCACCGGCTTCGGCTACATCCGGGCCGGTGAGCATTTTGAGGCCGACGGCGCCCCGCACGCTCAGCAAGTGGTGGAGTTCGTGGAGAAGCCCGGCGAAGAAATCGCCCAGCAATACGTGAACAGCGGCGACTACCTTTGGAACGCAGGAATGTTCGTTGCGCCGGTGGATCTGCTGCTGCAGCACCTGCAGCAGACTGAGCCTGAGCTGCACGCCGGGCTGACCGAGATCGCCCGCAGCTGGGGGACCGAGGAGCAGGACGAGGTCGTGGCCCGGATCTGGCCGCAGCTGCCCAAGACCGCCATCGACTATGCCGTGGCAGAACCGGCCGCCGCCGCCGGCGACGTCGTGGTCATCCCTGGTGACTTCACCTGGGACGATGTGGGGGACTTCGCCGCCATCGCGCGTCTGAACCCGGCGGCGGATCAGGAGTCCATGACGGTCCTGGGAGAAAAGGCGCGCGTGTACTCCGAGGAGGCCTCCGGCGTCGTAGTGTCCGAAACCAAGCGCGTGGTGGCTCTTATCGGGGTGGAGAACATTGTGGTGGTCGACACCGAGGATGCTCTTCTGGTCACCACCACAGATCACGCCCAGAGCGTGAAGAAAGCAGTGGAGGCGCTGAAGGAGAAGGGAGACAGCGATGTCCTCTGAGGGCGACGTTGACACCACCGCGAAGGTGGACGCAGAAGTTGAGCGGGCCACTGCCGGAGCCGCAGGCCTCCAGGAGATCATCGCTGAACTGCAGCAGCGGCTGGTGGAATTCCGCAGGGACATCCATGCTCACCCGGAGCTTAGCTTCCAGGAGACCCGCACGACCGAACGGATCCTGACCACCCTGCGCGAGGCCGGATTGGACCCCCAGCCGCTTCCGGAGACCACCGGTGCCTATGTGGACATCGGACCCGAGGGAGCCGAGTTCGCGGCAGGATTCCGCGGCGACATCGACGCTCTGCCTGTCACCGAAACCACCGGTCTGCCCTATGCCTCCACCGTTGAGGGCACCGCCCATGCCTGCGGCCATGACATTCACACCACCGTGATGCTCGGGCTGGCTCTGACCCTGGAGCGCCTGCACACCCAGCGGATCTCCGCAGGTCACCGGCAGGGCCTGGGCAAACGTATCCGGGTGATCTTCCAGCCCGCAGAGGAGACCATGCCCGGCGGAGCCAAAGAGGTAGTCCGGCTCGGACTGCTTCAGCCGCTGCCGCAGATCTTCGCCCTGCACTGTGACCCGAAGCTGACCGTGGGCTCCATCGGCACTCGAATCGGTCCCATCACCTCCGCCGGGGACATTGTGCGCATTGAAGTCACCGGACGCGGAGGGCACACCTCGCGTCCGCATCTGACCGAAGACGTGGTGGGAGCGCTGGGGCATATCGCCACCAGCGTGCCTGCGGTGCTGGCCCGGCGGATCGATGTCCGCTCCGGAGTCTCCCTGGTCTGGGGGCATATCCAGGCCGGCAACGCAGCCAATGCCATCCCCTCCACCGGAATCCTGCATGGCACTATGCGCATCCTGGACGCCGGCGCGTGGAAAGAGGCCGGGGGAGTGCTGGCCCCGGTTGTGCAGCAGGCAGCCTCCTCCTACGGGGTGGATGTGACCCTGGATCATGTGCGCGGGGTCCCGCCGGTGAACAACACCGAGGCCGAAACATCGCTGATCGAAGAGGCCGCCCGACGCGTGCTGGCGCCGAAGAGCGTGGTCCTGGCCGAACAGTCCATGGGGGGCGAGGATTTCGGGTGGATGACCCACGAAATCCCCGGATCGATGTTCCGTCTGGGCACTAAGACTCCTGGCGGAGAAGAATACGATCTGCACCGCGGCGACTACACCCCGGATGAGGGCGCCATCACGGTGGGCGTCAAAGTCATGGCCGCCGTGGCCGAGGCTGCCGTTCACTCCACCTCTTAGGATTGATCTCATGTCTGAGACTTCTGCCATCGCGCCCGGAGTGGATTTCGCTGCGCTGACCTCGGCTGCGCGCGAGGCCATGACCCGCGCCTACGCGCCCTACTCCGGCTATCCGGTGGGGGCCGCCGCGCTCACCGAGGACGGCCGCATTATCACCGGCTGCAATGTGGAGAACGCCTCCTACGGCGTGGGACTTTGTGCTGAATGCGCCCTGGTGGGCCAGCTGCAGCTGACCGGCGGCGGCACGCTGCGCGCCTTCACCTGCGTCAACGCCGACGGCGACTACATCACCCCCTGCGGGCGCTGCCGTCAGCTGCTCTACGAGTTCGCCGGCGAAACGCTATGGATCAAGACAGCTGCTGGCATCACCACCATTGAAGGACTCCTGCCGGAAGCCTTCGGCCCCCGAGACCTGGAGAACATCGCATGAGCCGCACCTTCGACGTCGTCGACCTCATCCGCACCAAACGCGACGGCGGACGACTGAGCCAGGACCAGATCCAGTGGCTGATCGGTGCCTATACCGATGAACGTGTGGCTGAGGAGCAGATGAGCGCCATGGCCATGGCGATCCTGCTGCGCGGCATGGACCGCGAGGAAATCGCGCAGTGGACTGCGGCGATGATCGCCTCCGGGGAGCGCATGGACTTCAGCGGGCTCACAGCAGCCGATGGCAGCCGTCGGCTCACCGCAGATAAGCACTCCACCGGCGGTGTGGGGGATAAGATCACCCTCCCGCTGGCACCGCTGGTGGCATCATTCGGTGTTCCTGTCCCGCAGCTCTCCGGACGCGGGCTGGGCCACACCGGCGGAACCCTGGACAAGATGGAGGCCATCGCCGGCTGGCGTGCGCACCTGAGCAATGAAGAGATGTTCGCTCAGCTGGACAGTGTCGGTGCGGTGATCTGCGCCGCCGGCTCCGGGCTGGCCCCAGCGGATAAGAAACTCTATGCACTGCGCGATGTCACCGGCACCGTGGAGTCCATTCCGCTGATCGCCAGCTCCATCATGTCGAAGAAGATCGCCGAGGGCGCCGATGCCCTGGTGCTCGATGTCAAGACCGGCACCGGTGCCTTCATGAAGTCCTACGACGACGCCGCCGAACTGGCCCGCACCATGGTGGCCCTGGGCACCGACGCCGGGGTCAACACCACTGCGCTGATCACCGAGATGAACACCCCGCTGGGCTTGACCGCCGGTAACGGTGTGGAGGTCGAGGAATCAGTGGAGGTCCTGGCCGGCGGCGGACCCGCCGACGTCGTGGAGCTCACCGCGGCGCTGGCCGAAGAGATGCTGGCCGGTGTGGGTATCACCGGAATTGATGTGCGGGAGCATCTGCGCAACGGCAAGGCCATGGACTCCTGGCGAGCGATGGTGGCGGCACAGGGCGGCAACCCCGACGCTCCGCTGCCGCAGCCCAAGCACACCCACACCATCACAGCAGCAGTTTCTGGAACAGTGACCCGTATGGACGCCTATGCGGTGGGGGTGGCTGCCTGGCGGTTGGGCGCTGGCCGCGGTCGCAAGGAAGATCCGGTGCAGGCAGCTGCTGGCATCCGGATCCACGCCAAGCCGGGGGATACCATCACCGCCGGTCAGCCGCTGCTGAGCCTCTACACCGACGAGGAACCTCGCATCAGCCGTGCCGAAGAGGCACTGGAGGGGGCCATCGACGTGGACGCCTCCGGCGGACCTGTGGAGCTGCCGGACCTGATCCACGCCCGCATCACCTCCGCGGACCTCTGAGCAGCCTATGGGCATCGGGGACTACCTGGATCTGCTCAATGAGCTGATCCTCGAGGCAGCCTCTGGCTGGTGGACCCTCATTGGGCTCTTTGCCTTCTGCGTGGGTGACGGGTTCTTTCCGATCCTGCCCTCGGACACTCTGGTGGTGGGGCTGGGCTCCGTGCAGGGCCAGCCCGGCACACCGCATTGGATCTGGGTCATCCTGGTCGCCGCCGCCGGGGCAGTGCTCGGTGATGCAGTGGCCTATCAGCTGGGTCGGCTGATCGGCGGCGGCATGCTGGAAGGGCGGGGCCGCTTCCGCTGGATGCGCAAACCTGCCATGGTCAAGACCCTGCTGTGGGCCCGGCATGAGCTGGATAAACGCGGGGTGTTAGTGATCTTCGTGGGCCGGTTCATTCCGGGTGGCCGGGTGGCCATCAACTTCGTCGCCGGGGCCACCGGGTTCTCACTCTGGCGGTTCCTGATCATCGATGCAGTAGCTTCGCTGGTCTGGGCAAGCTGGCTGACCGGCCTGGGCATTGCCGGCACTGCAATCTTCGGCAATATGCTCATCGCCCTGCCGGTGGCGATTGCAGTGGCTGTGCTGCTGGGCTGGGTCTTCGAGCGGGTCTTCCGGCTCTTCACCGCCTGGCTGGACCGTAAGGGCGTGCACCTGGATCCGGAGGGCTATCAGGACACCGCCGATGCCGATATCGAGCCGCCGATCCATCTGCGCCGTCGTCGTGAAGAGGACGGCGACACTAAGTAGTCCGCGCGTTAGGCTTGAGCCATGACTACTTCGACCGGCTCCGCCGATCTTCACGAGCAGCTGCGACAGCTTCCCAAAGTGTCCCTCCACGATCACCTCGACGGCGGACTGCGCCCCTCCACCCTGGTGGAGCTGGCCGCTGAGATCGGCCACGAGCTCCCAGAAACCGACCCTGATGCGCTGGCCGTACGTTTCCGTGAGAACGCCAACTCCGGGTCCCTGGAGAAGTACCTTGAAGCGTTTGCGCACACCACTGCGGTGATGCAGACCGCCGCGAACCTGCGTCGTGTGGCGCGGGAGTTCGTGGAGGATCTGGCCGCTGACGGTGTCATCTATGCCGAGGTGCGCTGGGCTCCGGAGCAGCACTTGCAGCAGGGGCTGACCCTGGATGAGGTCGTAGAAGCCGTGCAGGCAGGGCTGAACGAAGGCGCAGAATCCGTGGCGCAGAAGGACGGCATCATCGTGGTGGGCCAGCTGCTCTCGGCCATGCGCCAGTCTGACCACTCCGAGGAGCTCGTGGAGCTGGCCCTGCGACACCGGGACAAGGGCGTAGTCGGCTTTGACATCGCCGGACCCGAGGCCGGCTTCCCGCCGTCGAAGTTCGCAGCCGCCTTCACCACCCTGGCCACCCGCATGCTGCCCGCCACCGTGCACGCCGGCGAAGGCGACGGTGTGGAGTCGGTGCGTGACGCCCTGGTCTCCGGACGCGCCCAGCGACTGGGCCACGGCACCCGCGTCGCCGAGGACATCACGGTGGTGGAGTCCGCAGATGAAACCTCCGAAGATGATGAAGAGGTCTTCCAGGTGGAGCTCGGCGAGGTGGCCCGCTGGGTCCGCGACCGTCAGGTACACCTGGAAGTGTCCCCGACCTCCAATGTGCAGACCGGCACCATCGCCGCGTTCGTTCCCGAAGGCGAAGAAGCCACACTGGCTGATCACCCCTTCGACATGCTCTACCAGCTGGGCTTCAACGTTGGCGTGAACACTGACAACCGCTTGGTTTCTGGCGTCACCCTCACCGGGGAACTGGTGGCTCTTGCCGAGACCTTCGGCTACGGACTGGCTGAGCTGGCCGACTTCCAGATCAACGCACTGGAAGCATCCTTCCTGGGCTACGAGGAGCGCGAGGCACTCTCCGGCATCATCCTCGAAGCCTGGAACGCCTGAGCAGAGCCTCCACAGCCGACCGGAAGGACGTCGTCGAGCATATGAGCGCACAACCCTCCGAACCCTCCAGCCAGGATCAGCAGGCGCCGCAGGATCAGTTTCAACGGCTGAAGTGGGTGATCGCCGCTCTCCGGGAGCACTGCCCCTGGACCCAGCAGCTGACCCACGAATCGCTGACTGAATACCTGGTGGAAGAGTCTCAGGAGGTGCTGGAGGAGATCGCCGCGGGCAACACCGGCGACTCACTGCGCAAAGAGCTCGGCGACGTCCTGATGCAGGTGGCACTGCACGCCGCCATCGCTTCGGAGCGCGGGGATTTTGATCTCGACGACGTCGCCGAAGCCATCGGCTCAAAACTCATCCGGCGAAGCCCTCATGTCTTCACACCCGAGGGATCGCTGAATCCCACAGATGCCACAGTGGAGGAGATCGACGCCGCCTGGGACCGCATCAAGGCCGAAGAGAAGGCGGAAGCTGAGGCGGCTTCTCAGCAACGGGACGCTTAGCTCGAGGAGCGCACCCGCAGGCTCGGAAGCAGCTGTATCCGCTGGGGCGTCCAGGACTGCCCCGCTGAGGTTGCCTGGAGCCTGCTGCTCATGAGTCCCGCAGCGGCCTGGCCGACTTCGATCTTCGGCGGGGCGACCGCCGTGAGAGGCACCAGTCCATGACTGGCCACTACATCGTCGTAGGCGATCACGGCGCAGTCGCCGGGAATATCGACCCCGTAAGTGACCAGCTGCTGCACCAGGACAAGAGCGTTGACGTCGCTGTGGATCAGGACGGCGCTGAATTCTTCGCGGCGCAGAATGGTGACAAGCCAATGGGCATCGCCGAAGTCCGGATAGCGCACCGGGTGCGCTGCTTCCCCGGTGGTTGATTCGCCGACATCCGTGGTTCTCAGCTCGCGGGGGAGCGCCTCTGGAGCGCTGAGGACGCGGTCCCAATGTTCGACCAGCGGATGCTCCTGAGCGATGGCGGCGAAGGCAGTGCTGATCGAACGTGCCGTAGGACTGTCCAGGCGGGTGGCGAGGAGAATGCGTCGATGCCCGTGCCGCACCAAGTCCTCTACTGCCAGCCGGACTCCGAAGCGATGATCTGTGGCAGCAGAGTCGATCGCGGCGAGTTCGGGACTGTCTCCGGGTGGCCGCTCGAGCAGGACCGCTGGACAGGGCAGACGCGCCAGCTGCTCCCGATCTTCGGCCTCCTGCGCCTCTGTGTTCCACCGCGGAGCGACGATGAGTCCGTCCATCCGCAGATCCTGCTGTAGCTTCTCCACCATGTTGCGCAAGCCCTGCGGAGTATCCGGGGCAATGCGGATAGGAGCGCGGTACCCCTGACTCTCCAGTCGGTCGCGTGCGCCCTCGGCGACTGTCTGCAGGTACGGATGGTGCGCCGGAACGAGGATAGGGACGCACTGGAGCCGGTCGGTCCAGGAGGTGGCCGTTGACTGGGGCGACTGAACTCTGCCGTGCCGGCGCTGTACGGCGCCCTCCTCCACAAGCATCTCGACGTCGCGACGGATCGTCATGGCCGAGACGTGGAAGAGGCCGGCCAGATCGCTGATCCTGATGTCACCATGCTGCTGGATAAGCGTGGTGATCCTCCGTCGTCGTGACTCAGCTGATTCCCGCATGGCGGCGCTCCTTCAGTTGGTTCTGTGCTGCGTGGCTGACGAGCACGTGCACACTCGGCGCTTTGGTGGACGGTGTCGGTTCAGAGGCTGCTCTACGCCTAAGTGTGCAGTCGGAGCCTCGGGATGTGCGAATGAGCGATATATGTGTGGATTTGCTATTGACGGGTCATGTTCGATTCGGGAGTCTATAGATGTAAATGTAACCTACGTCACACTGTGTTGGAGCCTTTTGCCGGTGATGCTCGATCTCCCAGCTGCCAATTACTCACTGAGCCCCTACACCGGTTTCAGCCGCGAACACTGGGAGGCAGCGGCTGACGGACTGCTGGCCCATGCATGGAAGTGGGCCTCTCCTCAGGGCGGTCGCCTGGATCTCCCCGGACGCAGCTCGGTCAGCGGTGTCCGGTCTGATGGCCTTGAGGGTTACGCTCGCACCTTCCTGGCCGCGGCCTGCCGGGTAGCCGGGGCCAACGGCGATGACCCTCATCAGTGGCTCCCGCGGTATGCGGAGGGCTTGGCAGCCGGTACCAAGAGCCCTGGGGCTGACGACGCAGAGTCCTGGCCGGTGATCCAGGACGTCGACGTGTTCGGCCAGCCGATGGTCGAATCGGCGTGTATTGCGCTGTCGCTTCGACTGACCCGGCCGTGGCTGTGGGACCAGCTGAGCCCACAGGTGCAGGACCAAGCTGAAGCCTGGCTGCGCGGGTCCCTTACGTCAGTGCCGGCCCCAAGCAACTGGTACCTCTTTCCCTACACGGTCGCCGGGTTCCTGGAGTCAGTAGGCCGCGGCGATTCGCTCACCGCCCGGGTCAGGGAGCACGCTCTTACGCTACTGGACAGCTGGTACGCCGGTGAAGGCTGGTACACCGACGGCAACGGCGGCGGCATCGACTACTACAACGGATGGGCTCTTCACCTCTACCCAGTACTTGATGAGCTCCTCGCGTCCCGCGAGCAGGGGGTGCCGCTGAACCGCACCGGCACGTACCCGCAGCGGCTGAGCGCCCACCTGGACAGCTACGGGCGGTTCTTCGCCGCGAACGGCGCTTCAGTTCACTTTGGCCGCTCCATGACGTATCGGTTCGCCGCGGGCGCAGCCATAGGTCTCGGCGGAGTTACCGGTGCGACGCCGCTGAGTCCGGGGGCGTCAAGGCGCATCCTCAGCGGAAACCTGAAGTACTTCCTTGATCGCGGCTCACTCGACGAGAACGGCCTGCTCAGCTTGGGGTGGCATGGCGAGCATGCGGCCTCCTGTCAGCCGTATTCAGGGCCCGGCTCACCGTACTGGGCTTCGAAAGCCTTCGTCTGCCTGCTGGCGCCAGCGGATGACCCGCTCTGGACCGACCAAGAGGATCCGGCACCTGCAGAGCAGAGCGACCACGTCCAGGCGCTGCCCGATGTCGGACTGTTGGTGCAGTCCACACAGGAGGACGGCATCGTTCGTCTGCACAACCACGGCACGGACGGGTTCCATGCCGAGCGGGCGGAGGCCGACATCGCCAGAAACGCCCTCTACAACCGCTGGTCCTACTCCACCCACACCGGGCCCACCGCTGAGCGCAACATCGCCGACAACGAGTTCACGCTGCGCTGGCGGGGCCGCGCCGGCAGCAGGGTCCGCCCTCACCGGCTAGGAGCGTGGGCATCAGGTGGTCGCGGTTGGGCGGCCTCGTGGCACACTCCGGTTTTCGAGACTGGTCTCAGAGTGTTCCCCGGTCTGCGCGTCACCAGTGTCTGCCTTGTCAGCGGCATATACGAGCTGCGAATTCACCGCGTTGAGGGAGCTCCGGCGGAGAGTGCTGCAGAGTCCACCGGTTGGGCCGTGCCGCGGGGCCGCTCAAAGGATCCGGTGACTGGTCTGCTCGTGGCGCTCGCAGGCTGGGAACACACCGACGAGGTCGTGGCCCCAGCAGGGACAGCCTATGCGTCATCTGCCACAGTCACCCGCCTGAGGCGGCTCAGCGGAGCCGATGGTCTGTATGTGTCCATCGCCGCACTGACCGGCGGTGACCATGAAGCGGATGTTTCGCAGGCCATAGAGGATCTGCGGGTCAGCGAAGACGCAGTGACCTTTCGCTGGCGCGGTGACACGGCGGATTCGACCGTACGATTCCGCCCGTTCAGTGTCGACCTGCAGGAAGCCCCACATCCTCCCGAAGTCATCATCTGAAGCTCTGTTCTCTGTCAACTACCCCTAGGAGAAGACCATCATGCGAGGGAAGTCACTCACAGTCATCACAGCGGGATTGGTTTCGGCCCTGACATTGTCCTCGTGCGGAGGTGCATCTGCCGACGATGGCGACGTCGTTCTGCGCTTCACCTGGTGGGGGTCGGACCAGCGGCAGCAGATCACCCAGGAGATCATTGACGAGTTCGAAGCCCAGAATCCCGGTATCACTGTGGAGGGCGAGTACCGTGACGGCGGCGGCTACCATGATCAGCTCAATGTGCAGATGGCCGGTGGCGACGCACCGGATATCTTCCAGGTCGAAGACCCGTATCTGCGTGATTACGCGGACAGGGGTGCTCTGCTTGAGCTGACGGAGTTCGACACTTCGGGCATGGAGGAAGCCACCGCGGACCTCGGCCTCACAGAGGAGGGGCGCTTTGGCGCCACCGTCAGCATCGTCAGCAACGCCCTCGTTGCCAACCCCGCGCTCTTCGAAGAAGCTGGCGTCGATCTGCCTGATGACACCACGTGGACGTGGGATGACTTCGCAGAAATCTCTGCGGAGCTGCGCGCCAATCTTGGCGACGGCCAGTACGGAGCGGCCACGATGGGAGCTAACGAGGCCACGGTGCGTCTCTGGTTGCGTCAGCGTGGAAAAGACCTCTTCGGGGACGACGGTGAGCTGCTCATGACCGTCGAAGATGCCGAAGAGTTCCTGCAATTTGTGATGGATATGGAGGAGAAGGCCGAGTTTCCGTCCGCGAGCTACATCGATGAGCTCAGCTCTCGTGGTCTGGCAGATGGTCCAATGGGCAGCCGAGAAGCTGCCATGGTCGGCGAATGGGCCACTCTGATGCTCCCTTTGACTGAAGCCACCGGCGATGAGCTGCAGCTTCTGAGGTTTCCCAGCGACACCGGACATGTCGACGACAACGGCGAATGGATCAAGGCCGGAATGTTCTTCGCCGTCAGCTCCGGCACGGAACATCCCGAAGAGGCTCAGCAGTTCATCAACTTCTTCATCAATTCGGAGGAAGCCGCGGAGATCAGCCGCATGGACCGCGGAATTCCCGCCAATACCAATGCCAGGGAGATTGCCCTGGTCGATGCAACCGCAGCCGAGACTGAAGCTTTCGAGTACGTGCAATCTGTTGAGAAGGCAGGAAAGGACACTATCCCCCTGCCGCCCCCAGGGGGCAACCAGGTGGCTGAGATCGTCACCCGCTACCTCTCCGAGGTGCGCTTCGGAAACAGCACGATTGAGAACGCAGCCCAGACCATGGTTAACGAGATAGAAGCCGCCCTCGGCTGACCCAGCGGGCAGGAGAAGTCCAGAGCGGATCGACCGATGCGCGGCGCGGGTGACGCGTCGTGCATCGGTCGATTAGGGTATGAGTGAATCACGCTGGCGCAACGGAGCGCTTGGATTTCCCATTCAGAAGAATTTAAAGGAGCACATATGTCTCTGGTCGCAAGCGTCTACGGCCGCGAAATCCTGGACTCCCGCGGAAACCCCACCGTTGAGGTGGATGTTCTGCTCGACGACGGCAGCTTCGGGCAGGCCGGCGTTCCCTCCGGTGCCTCCACCGGCGCCTTCGAAGCTGTAGAGCGCCGCGACGGCGATAAGTCCCGCTACCTGGGCAAGGGCGTCACCGAGGCGGTCAAGGCCGTCAACGAGATCATCGCCCCAGCTCTGGAAGGCCTCGACGCCACCGAGCAGCGCGTCATCGACCAGGTGCTGCTGGACCTCGACGGCACCGAGAACAAGGGCAGCATCGGTGCCAACGCCATCCTGGGTGTCTCCCTGGCCGTGGCCAAGGCTGCAGCCGATGCCTCCGACCTGCCGCTGTACAAATACCTCGGCGGACCCAACGCACACCTGCTGCCAGTGCCGATGATGAACATCCTCAACGGCGGCTCCCACGCAGACTCCAATGTGGACATCCAGGAGTTCATGATCGCCCCCATCGGCGCGGCCACCTTCTCCGAGGCCCTTCGCTCCGGCGTCGAGGTCTACCACGCACTGAAGTCCCTGCTGAAGGAGAAGGGCCTGAACACCGGCCTGGGCGACGAGGGCGGCTTCGCCCCCGACCTGCCCTCCAACCGCGACGCACTGGACCTGATCACTGAGGCCATCACTCGTGCCGGCTACACCCCCGGCAAGGATGTGGCGCTGGCTCTGGACGTGGCAGCATCCGAGTTCTTCGACAATGGCACCTACACCTTCGAGGGCCAGGCACGCACCGCCGAGCAGATGAGCGCCTACTACTCCGAGCTGGTGGATGCCTACCCGCTGGTCTCCATCGAGGACCCGCTGCACGAAGACGACTGGGCCGGTTGGAAGACCCTGACCGAGCAGATCGGTGCCAAGGTGCAGCTGGTGGGCGATGACCTGTTCGTCACCAACCCCGAGCGTCTTGCCAAGGGCATCGAGTCCGGCACCGCCAACTCGCTGCTGGTGAAGGTCAACCAGATCGGCTCCCTGACCGAGACCCTGGACGCCATCTCCCTGGCCCAGCGCAGCCAGTACACCACCATGATCAGCCACCGCTCCGGCGAGACCGAGGACGTCACCATCGCGGATATCTCCGTGGCCGTCAACGCCGGACAGATCAAGACCGGTGCACCGGCTCGTTCCGAGCGCGTGGCCAAGTACAACCAGCTGCTGCGCATCGAAGAGGAGCTCGGCGACGCCGCGCGCTACGCCGGGGCTGCCGCGTTCCCGCGCTACAGCGCCTGAGCTGAGCTGGTCCCGCGGGCGGGGAAACCCCGCCCCGGCCGTGACGCCGTTTACGCAGCGCTGATGACGCCCGTCCGGGCAGGTCGCATATCCGCGACACACCGGGCGGGCGTCGTCGTGCTGCCAGGTCCTGGTTCCGGCAGCAGCGTGGGGTGCCCCGTCGTCGGGCCCCTTCCCATTCGGTCACGCAAAATGACGGCAGTTTCGGAGGAATTCGCGCCAAATGAGTCCCAACTACGGTAATAGTGCGTGACCGAACGACAAGGCTCGGCGTAAAACTGATCCCCGCCGTCTGCGCGTGTCAGACCCCCTACCTATACTCCCGCCCCACTAATCTGAGTCTTGCCTCATTCTTCCCATCCGCGACTTCCCCCAAGGCGGTGAGACCATGGCCCGACACGCAGCCCCAGCCGAGAACGCCGGGTCGCAGTCGCATAAGCCCGCACGCTCCCAGCGGGCACAGGCGCGCGCACGCCGGGCAGAAGAGCAGGCTAGACAGCGCCGACTGGCCGAACGCGAACAAGTTTCCGGGGAGATCCGCACCCCCGCCGGGGTCACCGCCCGCCGCGCCCGCCGGACCGATAAACCGCAGCGGCAAACAGCCACACCACACCGCACGCCAGTCAGCGCGCGCACTCTGGTGCCCGAACGCAAGTTCTCCGGACGGATGATCGTGCTGACCATCGTGACCCTGGTGATCATCTCCTTCCTGGTGCCCACCCTGCGCACCTACCTGCAGCAGCGCGCCGAGATCAACGAACTCGCCGAGCAGATCGCCGAGGAGGAACAGCAGCAGGCCCAGCTCTACTCCGAGCTTGCTCGCTGGGACGATCCTGAGTTCGTCCGGCAGCAGGCTCGCGAGCGCATCAACCTGGTCATGCCGGGGGAGCGGCGATACCACGTCATCGGTGACCCCGCCGATCTTCCCTCCTCCGAGCAGGCCCAGGAGCAGGCCCCGGGCGAGGGCGAAGACTGGACCGGCGAGCTCTGGGAATCGGTAGTCGAGTCCGCGGAAGAGTAGGCTGGTGTGCCGTGAGCTCAGCGACACCTACAGATGCCGATCTAGACACCCTCAGCCTGCAGCTGGGACGACCCGTCCGCGACGTCGTCGAAATCCCTGCCCGCTGCCGCTGCGGGAACCCGCTGGTGGCCGCAACCGCTCCGCGCCTGAGCAACGGCATCCCCTTTCCCACCACGTTCTACCTGACTCACCCCACCCTCACCGCCGCCGTCTCAAGGCTTGAGGCTGCAGGGGTGATGGCGCAGATGAGCCAGCGGCTCCAGGACGACGACGCCCTGGCCAACTCCTACCGCAACGCCCACCAGAACTACCTCACCGAACGCGAACGCATCCGTGAGGTTGCCGGCCTGGAACCAGTTTGGGAGATTGAAGGCATCAGCGCCGGAGGAATGCCCGAACGTGTGAAATGCCTGCACGTACTGGTGGGACACTCCCTGGCAGTAGGTCCGGGCATCAATCCGCTGGGCGATGAGGCTCTGGAGCTGATCAGTGAAGACTGGAACCAGCAGATGTGCACCTGCGCAACTGCCTGGGACCACGAAGCTGAGGTGCCCACCAAAGACTTGAGCCGCCATGTGCGCCGGCTCAACCAACAGAAAGAGGACGCCTAGTGCGCGTGGCAGCCATCGACTGCGGAACCAACTCGATCCGCCTGCTCATTGCTGATGTCACCATCGAGGGCGAGATCAGCCTCACCGACGTGGTGCGGCGGATGACCGTAGTCCGCCTGGGCGAAGGCGTGGATAAGACCGGCGAGTTCTCCGAAGCCGCATTGGAGCGGACCTTTGCCGCAGTGGACGACTACGCTGCACTGATCCGCCGCCACCAGGTGGAAGCTGTGCGTTTTGTAGCCACCTCCGCCTCTCGTGATGTCAGCAACCGCGAGGCCTTCGTCGACGGTGTCCGGCAGCGCCTGCGCACGGTGTTTCCGGACTTCAGCGGGCCCGAGGTAATCCGCGGATCCGAAGAAGCCGGACTGTCCTTTGCCGGAGCTTCCTCGCTGCTGGACTGGGACCCCGAACGCAAAGTGCTGGTGGTGGACCTCGGCGGTGGGTCCACCGAGTTCGTGCTGGGCACCTGCGAAGGCGTGGAGCACGCCATCTCCACCGACATGGGCTCGGTGCGATTCACCGAACGGCACATGCGCAGCGATCCGCCCCAGGAGACCGAATGCTCCATGGCAACCTTCGAGACCCTCTCCTTCCTCGAAGACGTCGCCCAAGTGATCCCGCTGCACGAAACCCAGACCGTCATCGGCGTCGCAGGAACTATCACCACGGTGACCGCCCACGCCCTGAAGCTTGAGGACTACGATTCTGAGGCCATCCACGGCGCAGAACTCTCCCTCGATACCATCCAGCAGTCCGTGGACCAGCTAGTCCACTCCACCCGGGACCAGCGTTCGGCCATGCCGTTCATGCACCCGGGCCGGGTAGACGTCATCGGTGCCGGTGCCCTGATCTGGGGGACCATCCTGGAGTACCTGAACAAGATCACCGAAGGTCGAGTCAGTACCGCCATCACCAGCGAGAATGACATCCTCGACGGCATTGCTATGCGCATCGCCGCAGACCGTACTCACTCGGGGAAGGCCCAGCTGGGGCAGGCCGAACCCTCCGCAGCGGCTGAGACCACCGAAGGCGGCGCCGGTGAGTGAGCAGCACCCCCGCGGCTGGCGGTTTCTGTCCACCCTGCGCCGCGGCGCAGCCCTTGTGACCGCAGGCCTGTTGGTAGCCCCTGTGGCAAGCGTGCCAGCACTGGTGTCTGCCCCGGCAGCACAGGCCGAGATGTGGCGCAGTTCACAATTCTGGCTCGAGGATTATGGGGTCACCGAGGCTTGGGAGACCAGCCGTGGTGAAGGTGTGACCGTTGCGGTGATCGATACCGGAATCGACGCCTCCCACCCCGCTCTCGAAGGCGCAGTGGTGGGCGGTACCGATGTCTCCGGCGGCGGAACCTCCGCCGGGGGACCGGTGCAGCAGACCGCCACTGAACACGGCACCCTGGTGGCCTCATTGTTGGCCGGCCGCGGCCAGCCCTCGGAAGACTCCGGCACGGAGCAGGAGACCCTGCAGGAGATGTCGGAGGAAGAATGGGACGAATGGTTCGATGACTTCCTCGCCGACCTGGAAGACACCTATGGCGAGGACTGGGAGGAAGAGGTCGACCAGGAACTGCTCGATGAGTTCTATGAGACCCGCCAGTTCCCCGGTATGGACGAGCTGGATGAGGATCAGCCCGAACAGGACCTTCCCGGAGTGGACGAGGACCGACCCGCCGGCGTCGTCGGTGTTGCCCCCGAGGCTGATCTGCTCTCCATCTCACTGGTGCTGGAGGACCCCAACCCGCACGGTCCCAGCACTGAGGATCAAATTGCGCAGGCGGTGACCTGGGCGGTGGACAACGGCGCCGACATCATCAACATGTCCATCGGCTCCGGCATGCAGGACTGGCCGGAGACTTGGGATGAAGCCTTCCTCTACGCCGAAGAAAATGACGTACTGGTGGTGGCAGCCTCCGGCAACAGGGCTTCGGGACACTATTCAGTAGGTGCACCGGCGACTATCCCCGGTGTGCTGACCGTGGCGGGTGTGGATGAGGCTCGCAATATCAGCGCAGAGTCCTCATCACAGGGCATCGCCATTGATATTGCCGCAGTCTCCGAGCCGTTGGTGGGTGCACTGCCAGGAGGAGGCTACGCGATGTGGACCGGTACCTCCGGGGCGGCCCCCATCGTCGCTGGTGCCGCAGCCCTGGTGATGTCAGCACACCCGGAGCTCTCCGCGCAGGAGGTCAAGCACCGTCTGCTGAGCACTGCCGATTCTGCCGGATCCGACGGCATCGATCCTGAATACGGCCATGGCGTGCTCAATGTGGCCGAGGCAGTCTCCGGTGAGGTGCCGGCGTTCAACGCCGCGGATTACGAGACCCTGCAGGAATGGATCCGTATTCACCGCCGCGCCGAGGTGGACACCGACTCCCATGAGGACATCCCTGAGGACTCCGGCGTTGTGGCCGGGCCCGAAGGTGAGCCGCGCGATCTTCCGCGCGCCGCAGATACCCGCACCGCCCAGGACTGGGCAGGACCACTCACCCTCGGGGCTGCAGCCCTGGCCGTCGTCGTGCTGATGACGGTGGCTGTAGTGCACCTGCTCTCCCGCCGGGATGGCAGCGGCCAGCACGACTGAAACCCACACCCAATAGCGACTAGGATGGCTCCTATGGCACTCAAGCTCTCAGAGAAACCCCGAATCCTGCTTGTAGGCGGCGGCTATGTCGGCCTGATCGTTGCACAGCAGCTGCAGAAGAAGGTCAAAGCAGCCGGCGGCATCGTCACCCTGGTGGACCCGCTTCCCTACATGACCTACCAGCCCTTCCTGCCGGAAATCGTGGGCGGCCACATCGAAGCGCGCCACGCATTAGTCTCCCACCGTCGTCACCTGAAGGACACCGAGGTGATCACCGGCAAGGTCACCTCCGTCGATCACGAGGCAAAGATCGCCATGGTCGCCCTAGACGGTGGCACCAGCGTTGAGGTGCCCTACCAGGACATCGTGATGGGTGCAGGCGCCAATACCCGTACTTTCCCCATTGAGGGCCTAGCAGAGCACGGCATCGGTCTGAAGACCGTTGAAGAGGCTGTGAGCCTACGCAATAAGATCTTGGAACGCCTCGAGAGCGCCTCCACCATGACTGATGAGGCAGCCAAGCGCCGTGCCCTGAGCTTTGTGGTGGTAGGCGGCGGCTTCGCCGGAATCGAGACGATCGCGGAGATGGAAGACATCATCCGCGATGTCGTCAAGCACAACCCACGGCTGAGCCAGTCCGATGTTCGCCTGGTGTTGGTGGAAGCCATGGGCCGCATCATGCCGGAGGTTGGCGAAGACCAAGCCGTCGGCGTGGTGGAGCACCTGCGTGGGCGCGGCGTCGAGGTGCTGCTGAACACCTCCCTGAGCTCCGCTGTAGACGGTGAGCTGGTGCTGATCTCCATGAAGGACAAGTCCGAGGTTGACCGCTTTGAAGCCGACACCCTGGTCTGGACAGCCGGCGTGGCAGCCAACGCCGTGGCGCGTTCCTCCAGCTTCCCGGTGGACGAGCGCGGCCGCATCACCGCCTCCGCCACCCTGCAGATCATCTCCGAAGAAGGTGACGTCATTCCCGGTGCTTGGACTGCCGGTGACATCGCTGCTGTTCCGGATCTCACCGGAGCTGGTCCGGGCGGTTTCTGCGTGCCTAATGCACAGCACGCTCTGCGCCAGGCCAAGCTGCTGGCGAAGAACCTCTTCTCAGCGCGCTACGGCAACGGCGAGATCAAGGAATACAAACACGACTCGCTGGGTGCAGTCGCTGGTCTGGGAACCTATAAGGGTGTCGGCAACCCGATGGGCATCAAGCTCAAGGGCGTGTTCGCTTGGGCTGCGCACCGCGGGTACCACGGCTATGCAATGCCCACCCTGGAGCGTAAGCTGCGCGTGGTCGGCGGTTGGGCCAACGAGTTCGTCTTTGGCCGCGACATTGCCGAGGTGCGCAACCTGGACACCCCGCGCAAGGCCTTTATCGAGGCTGCCGGAGGCGGCAAGAAGAAGGAAGCTGCTAAGTAAGACTGGCGTGCAGCGTTGAAAGGGGCCGCCAGCGACGGCGGTCCCTTTTGCGCCCCCATAGCCCAATCGGTAGAGGCAGCAGACTTAAAATCTGCGTGTTGTGGGTTCGAGTCCCACTGGGGGCACCGATTCTCCGGCGCTAGTGCCGTGAGACGTCTGCAGGTCATAGAGAAGAAATCGATACGCCGAAAGTCGGCGCCGAACCCGCTAAGCACCCGCCGCTCACGTCAGCGCACGCCGCGTGCGGCAAGGGCCTCAGCGGTCTCCTCTGCGTGGCGCAGGCTCATGACCAGCAGGGGAGTGGTCATCGATACCGCTGCCGCAGGTGAGGTCGAGGCCCCGCGAGCCCTGCGAGCCTCCACAATTTCGCGGTAGAAGCCGAAAACCACCGGAACAGATCGCATGGTCAGCGCCATCGCCAGAGAAAGTCGCTCAGCGGTCAGCCCTAACCTGCCCAGCCCAGCTCTCTCCAGCGGCAGCAACCCCCGAGTCAGCAGTTCCAGGACATCAGAGACCCGGGTGGTCAGGGTGAAGAGACCCGCCAGAAGGATCACCGCCAGGATTCGCGCGGTGTTCAGCGCCGCCGTCGACGGTTCCAGGAAGATCAGCTGCGGCACGGCCACTAGGACAACCAGCCACTTCAGCCGCCACGGCTGACGCAGCAGCACCCAGAGTCCGTTCCCCGCCGCCTCGAGAACGCCTGCGGCAGCGCGCTGGCGGACCAGGAGATACCCCAGCAGCACCAGCCCCAACGCTAGAGCCGGCGCCCAGAGGCTCTCACGCCAGAGCGAGACAACGATGCCCACCGCAAGCAGCAGCAGAAGCTTCGCACCAGCAGGCATCCTGTGCAACAGCGATGCCCCCGGGCGGTAGAGCGGAATCATGCCGCGGGAATCCGCCGACGGCGTCGTGCATAGGTAAACGGTGCCGGATAGGCACGCGCCAGGGAATGCGTCACCAGGATCGTAAAGACCGCCTTGGCGGCGTCACCGGGTAGGAAGACCGCGTTCATCGCCAGTGCCTCCGGCAGCGCGAGCCCCAGCTGGTACATCATCACCGGAAGGCCGCAGGCGTACATCACGCCCACACCGCCGACGACGACGCCCAGCACCGTCCGCCACCAGCGCATCGGCCAGCTCGCCTGGACCACCAGCCCGATGACGAAGGCGGCTGGCACAAAACCCAGCACAAATCCGGCGGTGGGACCTGCATAGACTCCCAGCCCGCCGGCTCCCTGAGACATCAGCGGCAATCCAGCAGCAGTCAGCAGATTCAGCAGCAGCATGGAACCAGCCCCGCGCCACGGGCCCAGCACCGCACCGGCGAGCATGACCCCCAGAGTCTGCAGCGTAATCGGCACCGGGCCTATCGGAAGGGCCGCGACCTGGCCCAGAACTGCTACCAGAGCCGCGAAGACTGCCATCTGCGAGATCGCCGTGACCGCCGGCGTCACACCCCGGTGCTGAGTGGACTGGCCCGGACGCGCCGTCGTTTGTGTGGTGCCTACCATGAGGCACAGCTTAGAGCGAAGAAATGCCCAGTGCCGTTGGAGGAAGTCCACAATGGGCGCGATCCTTGTCATCCGGCATAGAAGGGGTCCGGCAACCGTTAGTATTGGTATACGAACCCTACGGAGAGTCGCCTTCATGACGATCCCCGACCAAGGAGTGCGGTACCACCATGGCCAACCCGATCTTCAACACCGGTGCTTTCCCGGATCAGTTCAGCGAGCAGAAGCGCGAACGCCGCCGCTTTCACATGAACTCTGACCAGGGCACCGTCACCGAGCAGCCCCGCCAGCAGCAGACCTACGCCCAGCAGTACGGCATGCCCGGCCGCGGCCAGGCAGACCCGCTGGAGCAGGCTTACGGCATGCCCGATGCCGCAGGCTCCCAGGGCGCTCCGATGACATATGACGATGTCATCCGCAAGACCGTGACCTCCTTCGCCCTGGTGCTTATCGGCGCAGGTGCGGCGGTGACCCTTGGTTTCATGTTCCCCAGCCTGGTCATGGCCCTGATGCTCCCGGCAGTGCTGGCTGGTTTTGTGCTCGGCTTGGTCAACGCTTTCAAGAAGGAGCCCAACCCGGGGCTCATCCTGGCCTACTCTGCGGCCCAGGGCTTCTTCCTCGGCGCCTTCACGATGATGCTGGAAACCATGTACCCCGGCATCGCGGTGCAGGCTGTGCTGGCCACACTGGTGGTCTTCGGCACCGTACTGGCACTGTTCAAGTCCGGCCGGGTACGTGCCACGCCGAAACTGAACAAGATGTTCTTCACCGCGCTGATTGCCTACCTGGTGTTCAGCCTGGTCAACTTCGGCCTGATGCTGTTCACCGATATCGCCATGTTCGGACTGCGTTCGGGCTGGCTCGGTGTGGCTATCGGCGCCTTCGCCATCCTGTTGGCCACCTACTCCCTGGTCATTGACTTCACCAATGTTCAGGAAGGGGTGGAGGCCGGTGTGGCGCAGAAGTACGGCTGGTCCGCTGCCTTCGGCCTGACCGTCTCGCTGGTCTGGCTCTACATTGAGATCCTGCGTGTGATCGCCATCCTCCGCTCTATGGCGGAGTAACCACTCAGATCAAAGAAATGGCCCGCCGGAGTTCCGGCGGGCCATTTCTGTCTTTCGCGGTGCCATGCTCTGGTCTCTCATGGCAGGATAGAGCCCATGAGTACCGGCCAGACTCCGCACAGCGACCCCGCAGGCAAAGCTCCGGCCGCCGCGGGTGCTTCGCAGGCTCACCAGACCACCTACACCGCTGACCACCCTGATGCCGCAGCTGTGGGCACGCTGCCTCCAGGCGCTGGCCTAGAGTCCCCGCGGATCAAGGAAGAGCAGCGGATTCAGGACGACATCCCCTGGGGCGTACGCATCGCCGCGGCGTGGTCCTGGCGGGTGCTGATCATCCTCATCGGCCTGGGAACGCTTATCTGGCTGCTCTCCCACGTCACGTTGCTGATCATCCCGCTGATGATCGCAGCCCTGCTGGCCACATTGCTGCGCCCGCTGCACGATCTCTTCGTCAAGATCAAGATTCCCCGCGTGCTCTCGGCAATGTTGTCCATCCTGGTGCTGGTGGGTGGAGTCTCCGCGCTGCTGTACCAGGTGGGTCAGCAGATCGTCACCGGCTTCGCCGAAATGGCCGAGCAAGTCCAGGCCGGCATCATCCAGGTGGTCGAATGGGCTGATGAGACCGCCCAGCAGTTCGGTTTGGAGATCTCAGCAGATGAGTTCAACGCCTGGATGGAGGAAGCTCAGCACTGGGTCCAGGATAACTCCGGCGCCATTATGGGCGGTGCCGCCGCTGTGGGCTCCACCGCCACCAACATCACTGTTGGCCTGGTACTTGCCCTGTTTACCCTGATCTTCTTCCTGGCCGACGGTCGCAAGATCTGGGACTTCATGGTCACGTTCGCTCCCCGCAAGCACCGCCCGGCCATCCACGGCGCCGGGCGTCGCGGCTGGGGTGCGCTGGGCACCTATATGCGCGTGCAGGTGCTGGTGGCCGCCGTCGACGCCATCGGCATCGGTGTCGGTGCGGCGATCCTGGGAGTGCCGCTGGCGCTGCCGATTACCGTTCTGGTCTTCATCGGCTCCTTCGTTCCGGTGGTTGGTGCAGTGCTGACCGGCGCCGTCGCGGTGCTGCTGGCCCTGGTGGCAGAAGGCTTCATCACGGCGCTGCTGATGCTCGGCGTCGTCGTCTTGGTCCAGCAGATCGAGTCCAATGTCCTGCAGCCGATCATCATGGGCAAAGCCGTGCAGCTGCACCCGCTGGCCGTGGTGTTGGCCGTGACCGCGGGCACCACGCTGGTGGGCATCGTCGGTGCGCTCTTCGCGGTGCCGGTGCTGGCCTTCGTCAAACGCGCCACCCACTACCTGGTGAAGGAGGAATGGCGCGGCGACCCGGAGGCCCAGGACATGGAACGCCAGGAGACCGAGGAAGCGCTTAAACGTGCCGCCCAGAAGGAACAGATCGAAGCTGAAGAGCGCGCCAGCCTGGAGACCCTGAAGCGCCGCATCAAGGAGACCTTCCCTGGGTTGCACCCGGACCGTCCCTTTGGTCGCCGCGCGGAAGCCGCCACCGTGAAGGTTCCGGCTCCCAAACCAGCCGCAGAGGCAGCAGGCGACGACGACGAAGCCGGTGCATCCGGATCGCACAGCGGAGAACGCAAAGAATGACACAGGCACCCACCGCCGGGCAGCTGCCCGGCACTCACCTCAGCGTGCAACTGGAAGACATCGCAGAAGCCCAGGAGCTGTTGCGCGGAGTCATCGTCGACACACCCATGGAGCATTCCCGCGCCCTGGGCCGACAGGTTGGCGCCACGGTCCACTTAAAGGCAGAGAATCTCCAGCGCGCCGGCTCGTTTAAGGTCCGAGGCGCCTATGTCCGGATGAGCCGGCTCTCCGAGGAGGAGAAGACCCGCGGCGTGGTGGCCGCCTCTGCCGGTAATCACGCCCAGGGCGTCGCGTTGGCGGCCAAGAAGCTGGGTATCAAAGCCACGATCTACATGCCGCGAGGGGTCGCACTGCCCAAGCTGGCGGCCACCCGGGACCACGGCGCTGAGGTGGTGCTGCACGGCTCCAATGTGGACGAGGCGCTGGCTGAAGCCCAACGCAGCGCCACCGAAACTGGGGCGGTGTTCATCCACCCGTTCAACAACACCGATGTGGTGGCCGGACAAGGCACCATCGGGCTGGAGATCCTGCAGCAGCAGCCTGATGTGGACACCGTCATCATGGGCATCGGTGGAGGCGGCCTGCTGGCAGGCTGCGCGGTGGCGCTGAAGCAGGAAGCTGCCCGGCTGGGCCGACAGATCCGCATTATCGGAGTACAGGCCGAGAACGCCGCGGCCTACCCGCCCTCGCTGGCGGCTGACGCTGTGGTGCCCCTGGATGCGGTACGGACTATCGCAGACGGTATCGCGGTGGGCCGTCCCGGTGAGATCCCGTTTGAGATCATCAAAGAGCTCGTCGACGACGTCGTCACTGTCAGTGAGGACGCCATCGCCAGGGCCATCATCTTTCTGCTGGAGCGTTCAAAGCTCGTGGTGGAGCCAGCCGGAGCTGTGAGCGTCGCCGCCCTGATGGAGGGCAAGCTTCACGACCTCGGGGTGGACCCCAAGAGTGTGGTGGCGGTGCTCTCCGGCGGCAATATCGACCCGATGCTCATGCTGCGGGTCATCCAGCACGGCCTCTCAGCCGCCGACCGGTTTCTCACTGTGCGCATGATGCTCAAGGACCGCCCGGGTGAGCTGGCGATCATCTCCAAGATCATCGCCGATACCGACGCCAATGTGATCGGCGTGGACCACTCGCGTATTGGCGGGCAGCTGTCCATGGGGGACGTCTCTATCGAGATCAATATGGAGACCAAGGGCAAGGAGCATTCCGCGCTCGTGCTGAACTCCCTGCGCTCCGTCGGCTACGAGCCTGTCATCGTGCACTGAGCGGCTACTGGCCGGGCGACGCTGACGCGCCTCCTGGCCACTGCACCAGACGCGAACGGCGGCTCCTCCCATAAGGGGAGGGCCGCCGTCGTCGTAAAACTCTGCTGATCAGCCCGTGTAGGGCTCAGCGGAAATGACCTCGACCTGAATCTCGGTGCCGTTGGGAGCCTTGTAGCTGACCTTGTCTCCGGGCTTTGCGCCATTGATGGCCTCGCCCAGCGGGGACTTCTCGGAGTAGACAGAAAGGTCTGAGCTACCGGCGATCTCACGGTTGCCGAAGAGGAACTCCATTTCGCGGTCGCCGATCTTGGCCTTGACCAGCTGACCGGGGGCAACGGAGCCGTCACCCTTGGGGGCGTCACCGACATAGGAGTTCTCCAGCAGCTGCTCCAGGTAGCGGATACGGGCCTCAGCCTTGCCCTGCTCCTCCTTGGCCGCGTGGTAGCCGCCGTTCTCCTTCAGATCGCCTTCTTCGCGAGCGGACGCGATGCGGTCAACGATCTCCTGGCGGCCAGGGCCCTTGAGATGCTCGAGCTCTGCCGTGAGGCGGTCGAAAGCCTCCTGGCTCAGCCACTGGGCATTCTCATCGATCTCGGGGGTGTGCGTTGACACGTTTTCTCTCCTTCATAGCAAAGACCCCACCGGGAAATCCCCGGCGGGGTGGTGATGCACTGAAAACATGCTAGTCCAGCAGCCAGCAGTCGTCTACCACTCCGGTGACACCGCGGTGCTCGGTGCGCACTTCCGAGCGGAAATGCTGACTGCGGTCAGCGTTGCTGGCACCCTCATGCGGGCCGATTGTCACAATGCGGGCACCGACAATGGCGTAGGAGGAATCCATGACATGCAGCATGCACTGAGCAGTGGCGTCGAAGTCCTTGGTGACCTGATAGTCAACGCTTGCACGGGTGTCAGACTCGATGTTGTAGCCGACATCTTTGAAGGTCAGCTCTCCGAAGGAATTGCCGAGGGTGAACCACACGGCGGCCGCCAATGCCAGCGCCAGAGCACTGATCACCGACCATTTTTTTGCCGCAGGGGACATGCGCTGCTGCGGTGCGCCATAACGCTGTGACATGGTGGGGGAGTCGGTGACCGTCATCAGGAAGTATTCTACTGCCCATGCGAGAGAACACCGGCACCGAGGGTACCGCTCTGAAAGACAACGCCTCGGGCGAAGCAGCCCCGGGTGAATCAGTTCTGGATGAACCAGCAGTGGCAGACACTGCCCGGGGGAGAACCGTAGAGCATGAGCTTCGGCAACGCACACCGCAGGGGCCCGACCAGGTTCCGCCCTCGGCTGGTCTGCGGCTGCTGGCGGTTCATGCTCATCCCGATGATGAATCCTCCAAGGGCGCGGCCATGATGGCTGCCTATGTCCAGGCCGGTGCCCGGGTGATGGTGGCCACTGCGACCGGCGGCGAACGCGGTGATCTGCTCAACCCGGCGGCCGGAGAAATCCAGCAGTGCCACCGGGATCTCCCCGGTGTGCGCCGTCTTGAGATGCAGACTGCGGCTGAAGCGCTGGGCATTGAACATGTCTGGCTGGGCTTCATGGACTCCGGTCTGCCTGAGGGTGATCCGCTGCCGCCACTGCCCGCAGGCAGCTTCGCCACCTTGGACCTGGAGCAGGCCGCAGCCCCACTGGTACGACTGATCCGGCACTTCCGTCCCCAGGTGATCACCTGCTACGACGAATCCGGCGGCTACCCGCATCCGGATCACATCATGAGCCACCGCATCACCATGGAGGCTTATCACGCCGCGGGAGACCCTCAGCGTTACCCCGGCACCGGGGAGCCGTGGCAGCCACAGAAGCTCTACTATGACCGCGCCTTCAACCCTGCGCGCTTCCGCGCTGTGCATGAGGCCCTGCTGGAGGCCGGCTTCGAGTCTCCCTACACGGAACGACTCGCCTGGCTGGACGGGGACGAGCGCCCAGAGTGGATGGTGGATCACGAAGTCACCACCCAAATCCCGGTGGGGGACTACTTAGAGAAGCGCGACGCCGCCCTGCGCGCTCACCGCACACAGGTAGAGCCCGAGGGTTTCTTCTTCGCCACCCCCAACGATTTCCTGCGTCGGGTGTGGCCCTATGATGACTTTGTACTGGCCCACAGCCGAGTGGAGACGCAGACTCCGGAATACGATCTCTTCGCCGGGCTGCGGTGAGTTAGTCCCGACGGCGCGTTTCTCTGCCGGGGCCGATGGGCCGTAGACTGGTGCTGTGGAAATCATGCCCGCACTGACGAACTGGTGGCCCGGAGGCGGCGGCGGTGAGACGCCGGAGCTGCGCCCCGGTCTGGAAGAGTCTGACATCAGCCCCGGAATCGAGGGCTTCCTCTTCACTGCCCTGATCGTAGTGCTGCTGGTGATTGTGGTGCGCGATATGGCCAAGCGCATGCGCCGGATGAAGTACCGTTCGCAGGTTGAAGCCGAGTACGCAGGCGAGGAAACTGAATTCCCGCATGAGGTCGCGGAGGCGGAGATCGCTCCCGCCGGGATCTCTGAAGCTCAGCAGCGGGCCCGAGACGCTGCCGCCGAAGCCCGCTTCGGGCCGCGAAAAGACCAGCCAGAGAGCTGAGGGCCTCGAGCGCCGGCGGGTTCAGCTTCCGAAGCGGCGTTGACGCTGGGCGTAATCACGCAGTGCCCGGATAAAGTCAACCCGCCGGAAATCTGGCCACAGCGCCTCACAGAAATAGAACTCTGAGTAGGCCGACTGCCACATCAGGAAGCCGGAGAGTCGCTGCTCCCCGGAGGTACGGATGATCAAATCCGGATCCGGCTGTCCGCGGGTATAGAGCCAGCGTGAGATGGAGCCCGGTGAGAGCTCATCGGCCACTTCGCTCAGAGTGCGCCCCTGGGATTCTGCATCCCGCAACAGATCCTTCACCGCATCCACGATCTCCTGCCGCCCGCCGTAGCCCACGGCGACATTGACATGAACACAGGGCTGATCCTCAGCTGAGCTGCCGCGCCCCACAGCCTTGGCGGCAATGCGGCGAATGGAGCCGGTGGCGGTGCTGACGGTCTCGCCGGCGTCGTCGTCGTGGGTGGTTGCGGCGCTGCTGCCGCTGAGGCTGCGCAGCCGTGCCGCCAGAGACTCCGGGAGCAGCTCGGGCTGGCCCACCGGATGCACTCGCACCGGTCGTCCGCCCGGCCGGGATTCCGCCAGTCGGTCTAGCGTGTCAGCGATGATCTCGGTCAGCTGCTCCAGTTCAGCAGCCGAGCGGTTCATATTGTCGGTGGAGAGCATGTAGAGGGTCACCGTAGGAATCCCCAACTCGGCGCACCACTCAATGAACTCCACGATTTTATTGGCCCCGGCCAGATGCCCATCGGCAGTGGGGGTGCCGGCAAGTTTGGCCCAGCGGCGGTTGCCGTCCACCACTACGCCGATATGGTGCGGGATTCGGTCCTTGGGCAGGGCGCGAGAGAGCCGTCGTTCATAGACGGTGTAGGCCAGGTCTGAGAGACCGAACTTGGGCAGTTTCATCAGGCGCTCCTCTCCAGTGATCAGCCTCCACCTTAAGCGACGTCGATGGCGGGACAGTGCGCCCAACGATGTTACTGGACAGTCACTTCCGGGGCGTAGACTGGTATGTATGGGTGATCCACGTATGACGTCAACTGAGCACAACAGCCCCGAAGCCCCCGAGCATGCTCCCGCCCAGACTCCCACCGGTGATGTCGCTCCGGCGGACCGACTCTTTGATACCGATGTCCCGCTGAAACCGCGGATGCGCGGCTGGCTGCACGCCGGGATGGTGCCGCTGGCCCTGGCCGCCGGCATTGTGGCCGTGACACTAGCCCCCACCGGCACACTGCGCATTGCCGCAGCCGTCTACGCCGTCACCGGCCTGCTGCTCTTCGCCGTCTCGGCTACCTACCACCTGGGCCGCTGGTCCCCGCGCACCGCCCTACTGCTCAAGCGCCTGGACCACACCAACATCATGCTGATCATCGCCGGCACCTACACCCCGCTGACCCTTGCGCTGCTGCCGGACCCCAAAGACATCATCCTGCTGACCGCAGTATGGATCGGTGCCCTCGGGGGAGTGGCCTTCCGGCTGTTCTGGACCTCGGCCCCGCGCTGGCTCTACACCCCGGTCTACATCGTGCTAGGCCTGGCCGCCGTCGTCTTCCTCGGGGACTTCTTCGCCGCAGACCTGGTGGCCGCCATCCTGATCTGTGCCGGCGGCATCGCCTACATCATCGGGGCAGTGTTCTACGCGCTGAAACGGCCGAATATCAGCATCCAGTGGTTCGGCTTCCACGAGCTCTTCCACGCCTGCACCCTGGTGGGCTTCACCTGCCACTACATCGCGATCATGTTCGCCTTCCTGGGTTAGGCACACCAGCCTCAGCGCAGTGCGGCAAGCACCTCTGCCACGCTGCTCACTGGAGGAAGACACACCATACGTCCCGGCGCGTTCAGACACAGACTCAGCCGCAGGGGCAGGTCATCGCCGACGGCGGCCTCATCCACCGGCTCCACCGGCAACCCATAGAGCACACCGGCACGGCGAATCTCGGCCAGCTGATCTGCCGTTGCTGAGATCACCCGCAGTGCCGGGGAGCCCACGGCGGCCCGGCGGCCTGCCAGCAGCGACGCTCCCACGGCCGTGGGGATCCGTCCGGCGGCTACCGGCAGATGATGCAGAATCTGCTCAGCCCGCAGCGGCGGATCCACCTGGATGCCAGGGGCGGTCTGCAGCGCCTGAGCGGTCTGCAGAGCCTGGGCCAGTACGCCGATCCCGCCGGGCTCGGGGCCATCCAGCGGTGTGGCCAGCATGGGCCCGTTCTGCGCGGAACTGAGCAGCTCATCGGCTTCCAGGCTTTCAGCAAGGGCCCACCCGCCGTCGGAGCTGCGCTGCCGAGCGCGTTCGCCGACGAAGTTCAACAGCGCCTGAGCCCGCGTGATCCACTGCTGGTCCGCACCGGCGCTGGCCAATGCGAAACAGGCGCTGATCAGTTGAGCGTGATCGCTCAGTGTGCCCAACCGTTTCCCGCGGATTCCTGCATATGAGGTCCGGTAGACCCGCGCCGAGCTGCCGGTCTGCTCCACATGGACCTGCCACAGCTGCTCGGCGACAGACTCCGCGAAATCCCGCAGCTGCTGGTCATCCCAGGCGGCGGCCGCCTCGGCTAGTGAGCGGATGACCTGCCCATTCCAGGCGGCCACAACTTTGTCATCCCGGGCCGGCTGAGTCCGCGCAGCTCGTCGACGCCGCAGCTCAGGCAGAACCTGCTCCCATCCCGGACGCAGCGCATCGGAGAGCGAAGACTCAAAATTCGGTGCCAGGAAGCTCAACGTGCGCGGGGTATCTCTGGAGTAGGCCACCGAATCCCCGGACTGTGCCGCGCGGGCCACCGCATGCTCATCCGCAGGGACACCGTGATTCGCCGCAGCGAGCTGATCGGCCTGCTCCGCGCTTAAGCCTGCAGCAGCGGCAGCTTCACGCAGCTCGGCGTCGCTGAAGAGGTAGGTGCCGCCTTCTACATGGCTGCCATCAGGCAGCACCGTATCCGCGTCCAGGGAGGACGCGAACAGACCAGCCGACTCGGTTCCCTGAGCAGGGAGCAGCATGCGTTGCCGCAGCCAGTCGATGGTCATGCGGGCCACCCGTTCGGCATCCTCGCGCTGCTGAGAATCTGCCGCCGGATGGATGCTCAGCCGGGCGTAGTGACCCAGCAGCTGCGCATTGTCGTAGAGCATCTTCTCGAAATGCGGCAGAGCCCAGGCGCCATCGGTGACATAACGGGCGAATCCGCCCTCCACGTGGTCAAAGAGCGCTGAGGCGCCCATGGCGGTCATAGTCCGCAGGGCGAGCCCGGAGGCTGGCGAATCGGCCCGCCACGCGGAGTCCTCCAGCAAGAATCCCAGCAGCGGAGAGGGCGGGAACTTCGGGCCGGGCACCGCTGCCCTGGCTGATCCTTGCGTGCCGCCTGCCGGGGCGCCCTGCCCGAAGCCGCCATACACCGGGTCCTCCTGCTCGGTGAGCGCAGCCAAGGCGGCGTCGGTGAGTTCCTGCATCACCCCAGGCGAAAGGTCAGCCCACGGGGCGTCGTCGTCCTGTTCAGGTGTTCTCACAGGTGAGCCCACGGTGTTGGTACCGTCCTCGCCTGCCGCTGGAGCATCAGCGGCCAGGGTAGCCAGCTGGGACTGCTGCCGACGCTGGTTACCAAGAGCCTCAGCAATCTGCCCGGCCTGCTCCTGGACCTGATCCCGCCGCTGGACCCAGGCCTCATGTACAGCCTGCAGCACGTCGGTGAAGGACGGCATCTGGCCCATTCGGCGAGGCGGGAAATAGGTGCCGGCATGAAAGACCTGACCGTTGGGCAGGGTGAACACACTCATCGGCCAGCCTCCCTGACCGGTCATCGCCTGCACCGCAGCCATATAGGCGTCGTCGACGTCGGGATACTCCTCCCGATCCACCTTCACCGCCACGAACCGCTCATTGAGCAGCGCAGCGACCTGGTCATCGGCAAAAGACTCACCAGCCATCACATGGCACCAATGGCAGGCGGCATAACCGATGGAGACAAAGACCGGCACATCTCGGCGTTCAGCCTCGGCGAAGGCTTCCGGGCCCCAGGGCCACCAGTCCACCGGCTTATCGGCATGCTGGCGGAGGTAGGCGGACTGAGCAGTTGCGAGTCGGTGAGCCATAGCGCCACGCTACAACCGAAGCCTCAGAGAACCCGCAACGTTTAGGCTATGGCCATGGTGACCACACTGCCCTATGGATCCTGGCCCTCGCCCATTACCGCCGAACAGCTCGCAGTGGGCGGCAACCGCCTCGGCGGTCCCACCTGGGTGGGAGACCAGCTGTGGTGGACAGAGGGGCTTGCCGCTGAAGGCGGGCGGCAGGCGATTGTGCGCACCGCCGGAGCCGTGACCGCCGAAACCGAATCACCCGAGACCGTCACGGTGCTGCCGGCACCCTTTAATGCCCGGTCCCGGGTCAATGAATACGGTGGTGCCTCCTGGACCGCCCTGACAGAGAACGACGACGCCGTCCCGCTGGTGCTTTTTGTGAACTTCGCTGACCAGCGGATCTACCGGTTCCGGGAGGGAGAAGAGCCCGCTCCTATCAGTCCGGTGGGGGAGGAAGTCCCGGCGGCGCACGGCCCCTCGCTGCGCTGGGCTCAGCCCACACCGGTCACCCTGGCCGATGGGAATCAGGAGGTTTGGTGGGTCTGCGAGCAGCACCACGATGCCCGTGATTCTTCCGGTGCCCCGCTGATTGAGCGTTATATTGCCGCAGTTCCGCTGGATGGTTCAGCCGCTGAGGACGCCGCGGCGATCCGCCGAGTCACGCCTTCGGCACGTTTTGTGGCCCATCCTCGACTCTCTGCAGATGGTGCCCGGCTGGCGTGGATCAGCTGGGAGCACCCGCAGATGCCCTGGGACGGCACCGAACTGCACGTGGGGCAGCTCCAGGACGGCGTCGTCGTGAACTCCACTGTGGTGGATGGGGATACTGGCACCTCGGTGCTGAACCCAGAGTGGGCTGATGCTGACACCCTGGTGTATGTGAGCGACCGCAGCGGCTGGTGGAACCCGTGGCGTGTGAGCTTCGACGGTGCCGGTGCCAGTGAACCGGCGCAGCTGCTGCGGGATGAGCAGGAATATGCCGGTCCGCTGTGGCAGCTGGGCATGAGCTGGCTGGAGATGATCGGCCCGGACCGGGCATTGAGCATCCACGGCACTGCCACAGATTCCTTGGGTGTGGTGAACCTGGCGGAGGGATCCGTAGTGGAACTGGGACTTGCCGCTACCGCCATCTCCTCGGTGGCATACCGCGCCGATGGGCTGGTGGCGGTCTACGGGGTGCAGGCAGATGAATTCGCCGCGATCTCCGTGGGTCAGCTCAGTATTGCCGGTGATGCGCCGCGCCTGGGGCAGCTGCGGACCATCCGCTCATCACGCCAGGACGCACCGGACCCGGCGCTGCTGCCAGTGCCGGAACCGATTACCGTCACCACCGATTCCGGGCAGGAAGTCCATGCGGTGCTCTACCGGCCGCGGCAGGAGGGCTTCGCTGCGCCGGAGGCTGAACTGCCGCCGTTCATCGCGCAGGTCCACGGAGGTCCGACCGCTAAGGCAGCCGTGGGGCTGTCCCTGGCGATTGCCTACTACACCAGCCGAGGAATCGGCGTCGTCGATATCAACTACGGCGGCTCCACCGGCTTCGGGCGGGCCTACCGCGACAGGCTCAAGGGTCAGTGGGGCGTCGTAGATGTGGAGGACACCGTGGCGGTGATGCGGCACCTGGTGCGGGAGGGAATCGCCGACGGCGCCCGGCTCGGCATTGAGGGCGGATCCGCCGGCGGTTGGACCACCCTGGCGTGCTTGACCCGCACCGACGTCTTCAGCGCCGGGGTCTCCAGCTTCGGGGTGGCTGACGCGGTGGCCCTGGCGCAGGACACTCACGATTTTGAGTCCCGGTATCTGGATCAGTTGATCGGCCGGTACCCGGAGGATGAGCAGATCTATCGAGAGCGGGCTCCGCTGAACCATGTGGACTCGCTGGAGTGCCCGGTGCTGCTGCTGCAGGGTGATGAGGACCGGATCGTGCCGCCTAACCAGGCCGAGAAGTTCCGCGATGCGATGGCCGCCAAAGGCATCCCGCACGCCTACCTCTTGTTCGCCGGTGAGCAGCACGGGTTCCGGAAGGCGGAGAATATTGTGGCCAGTTTCGAGGCGTCGCTGAGCTTCTACGGGCAGATCTTCGGCTTCGAACCCCCGGGCGTCCCGCAGCTGCAGCTGAACCGCGGGTAGGGGGGCGGGCCCTTAGCCCGCCCGGCGCGTCCTCGGATGGACAATATGCTGCAGTTTTCCCCGGACTAAGCGCAGCAAATTGTCCACTTGCGTTTTCCCCAGATGCAGTGCCAGCGCAAGCGCTGCGGCGGACAACTCCTCATTCTTGAGGTATGCGAAGCAAAGAACTACCCGCCCCGCTTCTGGGCCAGCCTCTCACCGCCGCTCGCTTAGCGAGATGGGGGATACCCCGGAATAGGTTGCTGCGCGCAGACCTCGTGCCGCTCGGTTCTGGCGTATATATACCGCGCCATCTAGCTGATGCTGCCGATGAAGAAGAGCTATATCTTCTCCGTGCTCAGGGGGTAGCTAGCGACTACCCGCAGGGATGGATCTCCCACCTCTCCGCTGCGCGAGTGTTTAACTGTCCTCTTCCTAGGCGGTTGTACACACCAGAGGTACATATGAGCCACTCTCGTGAAACGGACTTTCGGGTGCGGCGTCGTGATGTGGTGGGGCACCGCTCGACAGTAAGTGAGGAAGAGGTGACGATCCATCAAGGATTACGGCTCACCTCTGCTGCACGCACCTGGTGCGATCTGGCAGCGTTCTGTGGCGTAGACGATCTAGTGGTCGCCGGAGATCACCTCGTCCGTATACCAAACCGCCGCTATGAGAGACGCGCTGCACCCTATTGCTCACTGGCCCAACTACGAGCTGCGGTCGAAGGCCGCAGAGGTTTTAGAGGAAGGCCTCGAGCTGTCGCTGCTCTGACGATGATTAGAGTTGGTGCAGACTCGCTCCCCGAAACCAAGCTACGGCTGAAGCTAGTAGGGAGCGGCCTTCCGGAGCCCGTACTGCAGGTACCCCCGACTCCCGGTGCGCCCAGGGGGTATCGCGCGGATATGGGATACCCGCAGTGGAAGATTGCGATTCAGTACGACGGTGGGGTCCACTTCAATCCGCAGCGGGCTCGGGAGGATCAGCGTCGCGACAACGCATTCCTTGCCCAGGGCTGGCTAGTGTTGCGCTTCAATCGGGAGGACTTCCGGGACGGATTTCGCGAGGCGGTGCAGCAGATAGGGGCCGCGATCAGGTTGCGGGCACAGGACTAATCATGGAGTGGTCAATTTGCTGCGTCTCACGCGGTCGCAAGCGCAGCAAATTGACCACTCTAGCGGGGACAAGCGGGTGACAAGGCACAGCTCACGGCAGTCCTCCACCCCCGGGCCGCTGGAGCATCCAGCCAGGCGTTAGTTTCCGTTTACGCAGATGTCACGTGTCGTTGGGTGTTTCTTGCGCAGCACCGGCCGCGGCGGGGCCTACATTTAGAAATGTCAGAACACTGACCGGAAGGCCCACACGCTATGCCTTATGGCACCAGGGGCCGGTCCGGCCCCCAGCCGTTCAGCTGGCGAGGGGCTGACCGACCACCATCCGACTATCGATGCGGGGACACACCAGGTCCTGCAGCCGAGGCGGTAGAGGACGTCGAACTCGATCTTGGGGAAGATTTCGAGCTCGAAGCCGATACCTGCTCAGCTGTGGGGCCTTTTGCGTTCTGCGCGCCCTTTACTGTCTGGAGACATTGTGGCCCACACCAATACCGCACACACCGACGGTGCTCTCACCCCGGACCTTGATTCTGTTGTTGCCCGCCAGGTGGCGCAGAAGTCCTACGTGCTGGACACCTCCGTGCTGCTCTCAGATCCCAAAGCTGTGCTGCGCTTCGCTGAGCACGAGGTCATCATCCCGATTGTGGTCATCTCCGAACTGGAGAAGAAACGCCACGATTCAGAGCTGGGCTACTACGCGCGCTCAGCGCTGCGGCTGCTGGATGAAATGCGCACCAAATACGGCGCGCTGAACCGGCCCATCCCGCTCAACGACGACGGCGGGCACCTGCTGGTGGAACTCAACCACATCAGCCAGGAGGTCCTGCCCGCCGGTTTCCGCGGACCAGACAATGACGCCCGCATCCTGGCGGTGGCCAAATCCTTCGCCGATGAGGGCCGCGAGGTCACGGTGGTCTCCAAGGACCTGCCCATGCGAGTGAAGGCCTCCGCCATGGGGCTCGACGCCGATGAGTACCGCAACGAATGGGTCACCGACTCCGGATGGACCGGCCTCGCCGAGGTCAGCGCCACCGAAGAGCAAGTCTCAGAACTCTACGACGGCGAACGCATCGAGCTGGACGAAGCAGAGGACCTGCCCACCAACACCGGGCTGGTCATCCAGTCCACGCATGGCTCAGCGCTGGGGCGAGTCAAAATCGACGCGACCTCCAAACGCTACGTCCAGATCGTCCGTGGTGACCGCGAGATCTTCGGACTTCATGGGCGCAGCGCTGAACAGCGGCTGGCCATCGACATGCTGATGGACCGGGAGATCGGAATCGTGTCCATGGGCGGGCGCGCCGGCACCGGCAAATCCGCGCTGGCGCTGTGCGCCGGCCTAGAAGCTGTCCTGGAGCGCCGCGAGCATAAGAAGATCATCGTCTTCCGTCCGCTCTATGCCGTAGGTGGTCAGGAACTGGGCTACCTGCCCGGCAGCGAGCAGGAGAAGATGAACCCCTGGGGCCAGGCGGTCTACGACACTCTCGGCGCATTGGTCAGCGAAAACGTGCTGGAGGAAATCATGGCCCGCGGCCTGCTGGAGGTGCTGCCGCTGACCCATATTCGCGGCCGCAGCCTCCACGACGCCTGGGTGATCGTGGATGAGGCGCAGTCACTGGAGAAGAACGTGCTGCTGACGGTGATGAGCCGCATGGGGCAGAACTCCAAGATCGTGCTGACTCACGACGTCGCCCAGCGGGACAACCTGCGAGTGGGCCGCCATGACGGTGTGGCCGCAGTGGTGGAGATCCTCAAGGACAATCCGCTCTTCGGCCACGTGACCCTCACCCGTTCCGAACGCAGCCGGATCGCCGCGCTGGTCACCGAACTGCTGGAGGAGTAACCGAAGAATCTAGCGGTAGCTCAGCGGAGGCAAGTCCCCGCCGTCGTTCCACCGTGAGGAGGCGCGTGCCAGACGTTCGGCACGCGCCTCCTTCGTGAAGAAGAACGCGACGACGACGCCGGCAATCGCCCCGGAGAGGTGCCCGGTCCAGGAGACCCCGCCGGAGTTGAACGGCATCATCCCGCCGATCATCGAGAGCCCGTAGAAGAACAGCACAAACAGCGCGAAGAGAATCGCCAGCACCCGTCGGGCCAGGAACCCGGCAAAGCCATACACCACCGCTGAGGCGCCGATATGCAGGCCAACACAGCCCAGTCCCTCGGGTGCATGGCAGACCCAGGGGGTGCCGATGATCCACAGGATGGCCCCGGAGAGCAGCCAGATGGCCACCATGATGCGGGTGAATCGCCTGGTCAGCAGCGCGATCATGCCGCCCAGAACCAACCATGACATGGTGTTGCCCAGAATATGGCCGAAGCCGCCGTGCAGCAGCGGCATGAACAGGATGCCTATCAGCCCGTCGAGTTCCCGTGCCTGCAAGGCCAGCGAACGGTTGAGCCAATTGCCCACAAAAATGCTGACGAAATACAGCACCCACATTGCCGCCAACGGCAGCACCACCGGGCCCATGGTGCGGAAGAACGTGGACTTCAAGTCCTGACTGATGCCAGACCAGGTGTCACGAGGTTCGCCGCCGGGCTGGAAGTGGGTGCTCATACAGCCATCGTATGAGAATCACGACGACGCCGCCGTCGGGCCGCCCCTGAACCTCACCCTGATTCAACCCTGAGTAGCCTTAGACGCCGGACCGTCACAGATATGTCATCGGAGCCGCGGCTCCCTAGAATGAGGGGCATGACAGAGACTTCTGCATCCCAGACTGAATACCGTATTGAGCGCGACACCATGGGCGAGGTGAAGGTGCCCGCCCAGGCGCTCTACCGCGCACAGACTCAGCGTGCCGTGGAGAACTTCCCGATCTCCGGACGCACTCTGGAGCGCGCCCATATTGAGGCGCTGGCCCGTGTGAAGAAGGCTGCTGCCAAGGCCAACGCCGAACTGGGCGTGCTCGACGCCGAGCTGGCTGAGGCGATTGTGGCCGCTGCCGAGCAGGTGGAGACCGGTGAGCTGGATGAGCACTTCCCGGTGGACGTGTTCCAGACCGGCTCCGGCACGTCCTCGAATATGAACACCAACGAGGTGCTGGCCACCTTGGCTAACCGCTACCTGAAGGACAAGGGCTCGGACAAGGAAGTCCACCCCAACGACCACGTCAACGCTTCGCAGTCCTCCAATGACGTGTTCCCCACCTCTGTTCATGTTGCCGCTACCTCCGCGCTGATCAATGACCTCAAGCCCGCCCTGGCCTACCTGGCTGAGGCACTGGAGGAGAAGGCCGGGGAGTTCGCCCATGTGGTGAAGTCCGGCCGCACCCACCTGATGGACGCCACCCCGGTGACCCTGGGTCAGGAGTTCTCCGGCTACGCCGCACAGGTCCGCTACGGCATTGAGCGCATCGAATCCTCACTGCCGCGCGTGGCAGAGGTTCCGCTGGGCGGCACCGCCGTGGGCACCGGCATCAACACCCCGCTGGGCTTTGCTGAGAAGGCGATCGCCAGCCTGGCCGAGGACACCGGCCTGCCGCTGACCGAGGCTCGCGACCACTTCGAAGCACAGGCCAACCGCGACGGTCTGGTGGAGGCCTCCGGTCAGCTGCGCAACATCGCCTACTCGCTGATGAAGATCAACAACGACCTGCGCTGGATGGGCTCGGGCCCGAACACCGGCCTGGGCGAGATCGCTATCCCGGACCTGCAGCCCGGATCCTCGATCATGCCCGGCAAGGTCAACCCGGTCATCTGCGAGTCCGCCATTCAGGTCTGCGCCCAGGTGATCGGCAATGACACCACTGTGGCGCTGTCCTCCACCAACGGAGCCTTCGAGCTGAACGTGGGCATCCCGGTGATGGCCGCGAACCTGCTGGAGTCCATCCGTCTGCTGAAGAACACCAGCTACGTGATGGCCGACAAGATGATCAAGGGTCTGACCGCCAATGAAGAGCGTGCAGCCTTCCTGGCCGGCGCCTCCCCATCCGTGGTGACCCCGCTGAATAAGCACATCGGCTACGAAGCCGCAGCCGAGATCGCCAAGCACGCGGTGAAGAACAAAGTTACCGTGCGTGAGGCCGTAGTGGAGCTGGGCTACCTGGAGCGCGGCGAACTCACCGAAGAGCAGCTGGACAGCGCGCTCGACGTGATGAAGATGACCCAGCCCGGGTGATCCGACGGCTCACTCACCAGTGACAAGAGGCGTCCCCGCATCCTGCAGAACCAAGGATGCGGGGACGCTTTTTCGTCGCCAGCCGGGCTGAGGTTTCAGCGGAACCGGCCCTTCAGCGGAAGCGGCCTTTTAACGGAACCGGGTAGGAGCCCCGGTCTCCAACGCCCACTGGATACGTTCGCGGTGGGGTTCAACAAACGGCTCAGGCAGCGCATCCACCGGGAACCACGCGACGTCAGTGGATTCATCGTCGCCGATCACCGGTTCACCGGAGAGGTACTCCATCTCGAAGGCAATATCGGTAAACCAGCACTCGTCCCCGTTGGGGTAGCGCACCTGCCCGTGATCGGAGACCCCCGCCACCCGGACCGGACGGGATTCGATACCCGTCTCCTCCAGCACCTCGCGCGCAGCACTGGACCCCGGCTCTTCTCCGGGCTCCAGAATCCCGGACGTCACACTCCACCGACCGTTGTCCGACCGGCGCACCAACAGCACCTCAGGGGAGGGGAGTGGGGCGCCGTCGTGGTCAGTGCGGCGCAGCACCACGGCAGTCACCCCGGGCAGGAACAGCGGCTTATGCCCAATATCCTTGCGCAGCTCTTTGATGAATTCAGGAGTCGGCATGATCCCCAGCCTATGCGTCCTGCGCTGAGTGAGCGCGGATCCTCAACTGAAGATCAGCGCCAGCGCAGTGCCGAGGATCAGAAACGGCCCGAACGGCACCCGCGTCTTGCGTTGGGCTCGTCCGGTGACCAGCAATGCCACCGAGGTCAGCCCGCCCAACAGAAATGAGAGTACGACGGCGGCAGCAAGGGTCTCCCAGCCCAGGAACCCGGCATAGAGCCCCAGCACCACCACGAGCTTCACATCCCCCATGCCCAACGAGGGCGGATAGATCAGTTTGATCAGCAGGAACCCCAGGCCCCAGAGCAGCCCGGAGGCCAAGGCGCGACCCAGTCCGGGGCCGTCACCGAGGAGGAAGGTGATGAGCACTAACAGGATGGCAGTGATCCCGGCCCAGGGATAGACAATCCGATTGGGGAGCCGGTGTTCTTCTAAGTCGATGAGGCTCAGAGCCACTGCGCAGACCGCAAAAATGGCGCCACCGCCCAGCAGCAGCACCCCGGCCACCATCTGGCCGGGGGAGCCCGAGGTCAGTAATTCACCGATGAGGGGGATCACGACCCAAGCCTAGAAACAAAACCGCGCAGACCGAAAGGACGTGCAAGAAACTGTGGAAACAGAATCCGTCATCTCGGGTGACAGCTCAAGCCCCGGTGTGCCGACCAGAACGTCGCGGAGGGCCTCTGATTAAACTCCCAGCCGGCACTCCTGGCAATCTCCAGGCAGATCTTCCTAGGGTGGAGATATGGGCAGTGAACACAGCAGCAACCAGTCCACCAGTGGCCCCGACAGCCCGTCTTCAGCACCGTCCTCCGGAACCGAAATGACACCGGCTAGTCCAGTCCCGGCCGAGGGTGTCACCTTCAACACCCGCAAATGGGTCAAACCTGAGGATCTCAACGCCAATGGCACGCTCTTTGGCGGAAGTCTGCTGCGGTGGATCGACGAGGAAGCCACTATCTACGCGATCATCCAACTGGGCAATCACCGGGTGGTCACCAAGTTCATCTCTGAGATCAACTTCGAGGCCTCAGCGATGCAGGGCGATCTGATCGAGATGGGGTTGCGCGCTACGCATTTCGGGCGCACCTCCATCACCATGCGCGCGGTGGTGCGGAACATGATCACCCGGCGCACTATCCTCACCGTGGAGCGGCTGGTGTTCGTCAGTCTGGATGAACACGGCCAGCCGGCACCGCACGGCTATGCAGAGATCACCTACGACCGGGACCGGATGCCCACCGAGCACCCGGCCACCGGGACCATCACCGCAGTCTGAGGTCTAGAGATCGCCCAGGGTGGTGACCAGATCCGCCCGGCCCTCGGCCAATCGGTAGGTCACTCCGACCACCGCGGTGCGGCCCTCCTGCACTGCGTCATGCAGGGCCCGGGAATGGTTGTTAAGCCGCGCCACGGTCTGCTTCACATGCTCTTCCACGGTCTCATTGACCGTCTCGGAGCCGGCCCGGCGGGCGCTGAGCACTGAAGGCAGGATGCGTTCGACCAGGTCGCGGACGTATCCGCTGGGCATGTCACCGCTCTGCGCAGACTGCAGAGCAGCCGATACCGCACCGCAGGAGTCATGACCGAGCACCACAATCAGCGGCACTTTCAACGTGTCGACGCTGAACTCCAGAGAACCCAGTACAGCGTCGTCGATCACCTGGCCAGCGGTACGGACCACGAAGACATCCCCGAGGCCGACGTCGAAGATGATCTCTGCGGCGAGCCGAGAATCAGAGCAGCCGAAGATTGCGGCCACCGGATGCTGGGAGTCAGTCAGCGAGGAACGGCGTGCGGCGTTCTGGTTCGGGTGGCGCACGTCACCGGAGACGAATCGAGCGTTGCCCTCTTTCAGCAGCTGCCACGCCTCGGCCGGGGTGGGCTGAGCTGATACCAGCTGATCAGCGGTCTGGGATGCGGGAGTCTGCTCACTCATTCTCGGGAACCTCCTGGCCGATGGCCTCAATAATGGCCTCCACTGCCTGGGAGAACTCCTCCTCACCGGCGTCACCGCCGATGACCACAGTGGTGCCGTCGATCGTATTCTGCTCGGCGTCCAGCACCAGATAGCGCCGGTCGCCCTCTTCACGGACCTCGAACTCCAGGCCCTGAACAGTCTCGGTCCCGGTGGCCGGGGCCTGCCGGGTCTCTTCGTTGACCCAGGCAGGATTCGCCTGGTCGGTCTGCGCGAAGCCCACAAAGTTCACTGCGGCAGTGGTGTAGCCGACTTCCCACACCTGGACTCCGTGTTCCGCGCGAGTCTCCCAGCGTGCGTAGTTGGCGCTCCAGTCCTCGGGCACCTGCGGGCTGATCGGCTCGTATTCGGTGACGCCGGCAGCCCAGGATGCGGCCTCGGGAACATTCTCATCACGGCTATAGGTGACATCGGGCTCGGGGTTCATGAACCACAGCGCCAGCAGCACCAAAGAAAGTACACCCATGGTGATGATCATGCCGATCATGGGGGCGGTCAGTCGTTTGACCTGGGACTGGGTCAGCTGCGGCTTCGGGGACTCGCCCGCGGCAGCCGAGGGGGCGTCGTCGTCCTCCAAATGGCGCCAGAGGCCGGCCTCATCCTCATGCTTAGTGGGCTCTGTGTAGTCATCCTGGTCTCGGTCAGTCACGCCTTCTATTCTCTCATCGTCGGCCGGCTGCCTCGGCGGCTGTGACGAGGCGGCTCGGTCACATGGACCGAGGGTTCTCACGCGCCACGGTCCCGGCCCGATATGCTGAATGATGAACCGGACAAAGGCGTGCCGGAGTCTAGAGACAAGGTGACCCATGAACGACACGGCAGACACCCTCAACCACGACGATCAGTCCTTCGCGCAGCTCTCGCCGCGACTGGCGGTGGGGGACTCCGAGCCGGACCGCAACCTGGCCCTGGAGCTGGTGCGGGTGACCGAGGCTGCTGCCATTGCCGGTGGCGCCTGGGTGGGCCGCGGAGATAAGAACGGGGCCGACGGCGCGGCAGTGGACGCCATGCGCTCCCTGCTGGACACGGTGAACCTCAACGGCGTCGTCGTCATCGGTGAAGGCGAGAAGGACGAAGCGCCGATGCTCTTCAACGGTGAGCGTGTGGGCAACGGGCGCCACGGTAACGACGCCGCACCCGAGGCTGATGTTGCGGTGGACCCTATTGACGGGACCCGGCTGACCGCCCTGGGCTATGACAATGCCCTGTCAGTGCTGGCTGTGGCCGAGCGCGGTTCGATGTTCGATCCCTCCGCGGTGTTCTACATGGACAAGCTGGTCACCGGTCCCGAAGCGGCTGACATGGTGGATCTGCGGCTGCCGGTGAAGCAGAATCTGCACCTGGTCGCCAAAGCCACCGGTAAGAGCATCGACCAGCTCAATGTCTGCGTGCTGGACCGTCCGCGCCACTCCAAGCTGGTGGAAGAGATCCGCGAGGCAGGCGCCCGCACTCGGTTCATCATGGACGGCGATGTGGCCGGAGCTATTGCGGCCGCTCGCGAGGGAACCGGCGTGGATGTGCTGATGGGCACCGGTGGCACCCCTGAAGGCATCGTGACCGCGTGTGCGATCCGTGCCATCGGCGGCGTGATTCAGGGCCGGCTGGCTCCGAAGGATGATGAGGAGCGCCAGAAAGCCATCGACGCCGGCCACGACGTGGACAAGATCCTCACCACCGAAGAGCTGGTGACCAGTGATAACTGCTACTTCGCGGCTACCGGCATCACCGACGGCGACCTGCTGCGCGGAGTGCGGTATCAGGGTGATCGGGTCACCACCCAGTCGATTGTGATGCGCTCGAAGTCCGGCACGGTCCGGATTGTCGAGGCTGAGCACCGCCGTCGCAAATGGGAGTCCTACACCCGCTGACCTTGTCGGAGGCAACCAGCTGACCGGGCCAGAACCTGCGTTTGGGGCCCGGATTGCTCCGGTAACGCAGGTTTCGGCCCGATCAAACGCGGGTTAGGCCAAACCGGCCCGATGGGCGAGAATCGCCAGCTCTGTACGGTCCCGGGCTCCGACTTTTGTCAGAATACGGCTGACATAGGTCCGGGCGGTGGCGGGGCTGAGGTACAGCTCGGCTGCGATCTCGTTGTTGTTACGGCCCTGAGCCAACGCCCTGAGCACCTGAAACTCTCGTTCTGTGAGAGCTGAGAGGTCAGGTCCGTTGCCGGTGGGGGTTCCTGCCGCAACATGATCAATCAGTTTGCGCGTGATCTGCGGAGATAACGGGTACTTCCCGGCCGCGACGTCCTGTATCGCCTGGCGCAACTCGACGCCGGGGGTGTCTTTGAGGAGATATCCCTTAGCCCCGGCACGAAGTGCGCTGAAGACCTCGGTGTCATCGTCGAAAGTTGTCAGTATCAGTACCGGAGGAGCGTCGTCGAGCTCGGCGACTTTCTGCGTGGCGGTCACGCCGTCCATGACTGGCATTCGAATGTCCATGAGAACTAGGTCCGGCTTCAGATCGCGAGTCAGGCTCACGGCATTCCGGCCGTTTTCAGCTTCGCCCACAACTTCGATTCCGGGGTCGTTCTCCACGAGAGCTTTGAGCCCGGCACGGATGAGTGGCTGGTCATCGACAAGCAGAAGGCGGATCATGCGCGCTCTCCCGTGGGTCGGTGCTGCGGGGACCTGTGTGTGGGGAGAGCGGCGCGCACCTCGAAACCGTCCCCTTGCCTTTCGGCAGTGAGCCATCCGCCCAGTGCCGCGGCCCGTTCTTTCATGCCCAGTATTCCAACTCTTGAGCTGTCAGTGCCTGGCCTGTGGCGAAGGGGCCCTTCGTCATGGACCACGATGCTCACTTGGTTATCCTCATCCCGGATCTGAACGAAGGCGCGAGTAGCGTGTGAATGCTTGGCAACATTGGTCAGCGCTTCTTGGACGATCCGGTAGGCAGTCGCTTCCACATCATGATCTAGGTCGGCCCCAGTACGGATATCGGTGTCTAGCTCCAGGGGGGATCCGGCCAGAACAGTCTTTTCGAGGGTCTTGATGTCCAGTGACGGCTGACGGATCTCGTGTTCCCTGAGGGTATGGACGGTGTCACGCAATTGCTTCATCATGCCGCGGCTTGTGGACGTGATGACAGCAAGTGAGCTTTGCGCGATTTTCGGTTCTCCTGGCAGAGCTGCCGTGGCTACTTCCGCGTGCATGCTGATGACAGTGTTCTGGTGACCAAGCGTGTCATGAAGCTCGCGTGCGATGGCGGTGCGCTCCTCCGCCGCGACTCGTTGAGCAAGGGACCGTTCGTGCTCGGCGGTAGCTTCCACCAGACGAGCGGACCGTTGCGCTAAGTCCCGCCTGGCACGGATGCTGTCGCCCAGAGCGATGACAGCTGCCATCAGTGCGATATCGGCAGCCCAGCTATGGACGAACATGGAAAAGACATTGGTGTCTGCCTCGTGCACAAAGGACGCGGCGAGCACCGAAAAGAACAGAGTGAAGACCAGCGCGGCGGCAAGGCTGATAGGCCAGGGATGGCGATCGCGTTCCGCAGCAGAAAAAAGCGCAGCCGCCAGCGGCAGGCCGACGCCGATACTTGGGTATCCCATGGCCGTGTAGCCGCCGAGGGCTGCCACGCTGAGCAGCAGCACAGTCATCGGATACCGGCGCCTGAACAGAAGAACACCGCCCAGCAGAAGAGCGCAAAGATAGGCCGCCGCGTCCGGCGCCCGGAATCCTCCGTTTTCAGCCTGGATGAGCCAACTCACCAGGAGCGTGACGGTAATAGCGAGGATCGCATCAGCAACTCTCGGGCGCTGTGCCAACCATCTGTGGAGCTGCCCCATCAATGGGAATCGTTCAATACGGGGAGCGGCGGCGGACATGATTCAAGTTTAGGTGTGCTGTTGACCAGAGCTAGTCGTCATGAGGCGACTGATACGTCGCCGTCGAGCGACTCCGATTGACGCCTGCAGGCCGATGCATTCCTGAAGTCTGCGGCCTTAGGTTCGTAGGGAAGGGGCACAACAGGTGCCCGAACCAGACCGTAAGGCAGAAAGGTCGCAACGATGAATCTCCCTACAGATGAGCTGCTGCAGCAGTATTTTGATGACCGGCTCGCACTGGCCAAATTCAGCTTCGCCCAGCGGCTGGATAAGTTTCTCGACGCCAATTTGACGATGCATGAGCTGCGCATCATTCTCCTAGTCGCTTCTGGCGCGGTGACCGAAAAGTCCAGACTGATTGCCCTTGTGCAGTTGCCTCCTCACAGTGTGGACGCCACCCTGGGCGGGCTCATCGAGCACGGATATCTTGCGCCGATACCCCCAGGCAGCCAGCGGCTGACGCCTACCGATGAGGCGATGGATCTCTTTGACGCCGCAGCCGACCGGCGCGATGTGACCATGGATATGTTGGCCGATCTCGCCCCCGAGGATCTGAGTGCGCTGGTGCAGGGTACTCAGGCACTTCGCCGCGCAATGGAGGAGGACGCGCAGAGGGAGGGCGGGCTGCTCTCCGCTGGTGTTTTCCAGCAGATGCAACCCGCCTCTTAAGGAGACCTCACCAGCTGCTGATCATCAGCTTGATTGGAACCAGGAGTCAATAATTCGACGAGCTCGCAGTGCGGTGTTCTGCCTGGTGCTTTCGGCGGTATGGGCCAGGGTGAGAGCGAACATGCGAATGGCGGCGGCCAGCTCCTCCTCGGTGGCCCGCTGGGGCATGTGCCCAGCAGCGACAGACGCCCGCCGGACCTCCCTCACCAGCCCTTCCAGATCCGATCGAAGCGCTTCGGCCTGGTCCGGCAGGTCCTCTTCGGCAGTAAGGAGGTCGATTAACGCCGCGGCTTCCGGCGCGCGCTCTTGGATAGTGTTCATCAAGGTCGTGTAGGGGTTCTCCGCTGCCTCGACCTGCTTGCACAGGTTCTCCACGTCTTCTCGGAAGACGGCCGCGGCTAGTGCGGTGCGGCCAGGGAAGTGGCGGTACAGGCTACCTTGTCCGACCCCTGCCCGTTTGGCGATCCGACTCAGCGGTACGGTGCTGCCGTGAAGTGCGAACTCCGCGCGGGCAGCATCCACGAGGGCCCGGCGATTTTCTGGGCCGGCTGAGGGGCCGCGATTGGCTCGGCCTGGGCGTTTCGCTGAGGTCTCTTTCCTTGCTGGCATGCGCTAATCATCGGTCATGCGGTTACCATTGGACTACCGGACACTATGGTCCGGATGGTTGCGGGTTCGGCCCGGACATCTGCGGCCAATTACTTGCGGGTCACGGGGAGCTCAAAATGAACGTTTCAGGAAAAGTAATTGTTGTGACCGGCGGCGGGGCCGGCATCGGTCGTGCCACTGTTCTGGAGCTGCTGAAACAGGGCGCTCGTGTAGCCGCTGCGGATCTCAATGAGTCAGGCCTGCAGGAGACGGCGGTGCTGGCTGGTGCAGGCAACGCTCTGACCATCCACCCGTTGAATGTCGCTGACCGAGAGGCCGTGCTGGCCCTTCCCGAGAAGGTCGTGTCCACCCATGGCACTGTGGATGGCGTGATTAACGTCGCCGGCATCATTCAGCCTTTTGTCCACGTCAAAGATCTGGAGTTCGACGTCATCGAACGCGTGATGAACGTGAACTTCTGGGGAACTGTGAACATGGTGAAGGCCTTTCTGCCGTATCTCCTCGATCGTCCAGAGGCAAGCCTTGTCAACATTGCCAGCATGGGCGCGATTCTGCCTGTTCCAGGTCAGACCGCCTATGGGGCATCCAAGGCGGCCGTGAGGCTGTTGAGCGAAGGACTCTATGCGGAGCTGCAGGGGACCGCGGTGCAGGTCACGGAAGTCTTTCCCGGGGCCATCGGCACCGATATTAAGAAGAACTCGGGACTTGGTGACGCCGGCGATGACGCCAAAGCCGCTGAGGCGAAGACGGTGCCCCCGGAAGAAGCTGCTCGGCAGATCGTGGAAGCCGTCACCAAGAAGAAGTTCCGGTTGCATATTGGCAATGACGCCAAGCTGTTCGACCGGCTCAGCCGCATCATTCCCGAACGCGCCATCCGGATGATCGCCTCCAAGATGAAGGACGTCGGCTAAACACCCGGCAGTAACCAGATGACCGGGCCAGAACCTGCATTTGGGGCCCGGATTGCTCCGATAACGCAGGTTTGGGCCCGGTCAAACGTGGGCTAAGTGCCGCTGGCCCTTTTGCTATCCTGGATTGTTATGAAACACATGGGCATGCCTTCGCGCCGCCTGCGCTCCGCTCTCTGACGGCGCGCAGCACTTTGCTGACCCCTTCGGGTCACTGACTTCAGATCACTGACGTCGGGTCATTGACACTGCACGCCGAAAGCACCGGCAGAAATCTAGCCGGGCGAGCGTCAGCCCAATTATCACCTGCTGATTCCCGCGCATTTTCTGCGCGCGCCCGGCTCCGCTGAATGAACAAACGGAGCAGCAGTGTCCACTCTGAAACTAAGACCATTTCACCTTGCCGCCGATCACCTCACAGTGGTGCGCGGCGACCGCACCATACTCAACCAGCTTTCCTTCCGATTTAGCGCAGGCTCTCGATTGGCCATTGTCGGGGAGAATGGCCGAGGCAAGACCACTCTTCTGCACACCCTGCTAGGACGCGTGACGCCCGATGCCGGCAGTATCAGCCGGTCAGGAACGGTAGCCATTGCCGAACAAGCGCTGGATTTTGATCCCGCCGATACCGTGGGGGTGCTTATCGACCAGGCCGTCGAGCCCTCGCGGCGGGCAGTTGCGGAACTTGATGCGGCTGCCACGGCTCTGGCCAAGGATCCGCAGCACCATGCTGACAGGTTTGCCCAGGCACTGGAGGCAGCTGAACACCTCAATGCCTGGGATGCTGACCGGCGCGTGGATATCGCACTCGAGGCCTTGGGCGCCTGCGCTGATCGCTCCCGCCTGCTTGCTGACCTGTCAGTTGGGCAGCGTTACCGGGTGCGACTCGCGTGCTTGCTCGGTGCTCAGCAGGACCTGCTTTTGCTGGACGAGCCCACAAATCACCTCGATGCCTCGGGCTTGGACTTCCTGACGCAGAAGATTCGCGAACATCCTGGGGGAGTAGCAATCGTCAGCCATGACAGGCAGCTGCTGAAAGATGCGGCGACCCACTTTCTCGACCTGGACCCAACGCACGACGGCGCAGCTCGGCTCTACGGGGGCGGATACGAGGGCTGGCAGCAAGGGCGGCTTAAGGAGCGTGAATCCTGGGAGCAGGAGCGGCAGATGACTGAGCGCCGGCGGCTGCAGGACTCGCTCTCTGCTGCGCAGAACCGGCTCTCCACCGGTTGGCGCCCGGAGAAGGGCACGGGCAAACACCAGCGCCAGTCCAGGGCTCCTTCAGTGGTGCAGCAGGTCAAGCGCCAGGCGGAGGCGCTGGAGCAGCACCAGATGAGTGTGCCACCACCGCCGCTTCGGCTGAATTTTCCGCGTTTGGATTCCAAGTCGACCGCTGTGTACCTTTCCGCCGAACAGATTGCGGTGGCTGATCGGCTCGACCCGGTGAGCCTGCGGCTGCGCGGCGGCGATAAAGTGCTGGTCACCGGGCCCAACGGTGCCGGCAAATCAACGCTGCTTAGGGTGCTGGCCGGTGCGCTGGCTCCGGATCAAGGGAACGTGCACCGCCGAACCGGGGCCCGGATTTCCCTGGTGGGTCAGGAGAACCCAGCGTGGACGGCGTCGCACTCTGCCCGGGAGGTCTTCGAGGCACATGTCGCTGCGCTGGTGAGCTCCAGGTTTATCAGCCCCGGCGATGCCGTGTCCCTGTCTGGTCTGGGGCTGCTTCCATCCGAAGCTTTGCGAGTACCGGTAGCAGATCTATCGCAGGGGCAGCAGAGAAGGCTCGAGCTGGCGATGCGCTTAGCCGAGCGGCCTCATGTGCTGCTGCTGGATGAGCCTTCGAATCACCTGGCGATGCAACTGGTGGACGAGCTGACAGAAGCGTTGCTGGTGACGAAGGCAGCCGTCGTCGTTGCCACGCATGATCGCCAGATGATTGCGGACTTGGGCGGTTTCCGCAGAATCAACCTGCCCGGCGCACCGGCTGCTGGAGTTCGGTGACCCAGTCCGACTGATCTGCCGACTCTGCTCGAACGTAGAGTTCTCGGCAGGGGCCGGAGGGTTCGTACCCGCGGGCAAGGATCTCCTCATGCAGGGCCTGCCAACTGTGGTGGATCTGCATCATAGGTCCCATATGCACCGTGACGAACGCCTCCGGTTCCTGCCGCAGGGTGATGAGCTCAAACCCTTGCTGCTCCGGGCCCGAGTAGGCGTAGCCCACGGTGACCTCGGTGCCCTCCTCGGTCATGTTGTAGGCGGCAACCGGAGTTTCAAGCGCCCCTGGTGTGCTGCCGATGATGGAGGCGATCGCATCGAAGGAGGGGCCCACCACCTCTGCGATCTGGGGCTGTTCAGCCACGACGGCCCTACGAGCGGCCAGCTGGAGGGCGGGCAGGGATTTCTTCACGATTTCACGGGATGACATGTGGTGCTCCTTTTCAATGAGGTGGAGTCTGCGCTCAACATCGGCCAGGCGAGCTTCAGCGATCCGATGCTCCTGCTCCACCTCGGCCCTGCGCCGATGCAGCATCCCAGCCAGCTCCGCCGAACTGATCTCATCAGTCAGCAGCGCGGAGATGTCCTCGATGCCGAAACCCAGCTGGCGCAGCGCCATAATGCGGTGCAGCTGCTCCAACTGTGACGGGTCATATGAGCGGTAACCGGTGAACGGGTCAATATGGGCAGGAATCAGCAGGCCCGCGGAGTCCCAGTGCCGCAGCATGCGGTGAGTCACCTGGCCGATCTGAGCGAAGGCTCCAATGGATAACACGCTTCTAGTTCACCGTCTCCCACAGTGTCAGAGTCAATACCGGTGCCATACATGCCTGCAAGCAACAGCTCGGTTGCCTTGATTCTGTCAGCTGGGGCTCCGGGACTGGTGCGGATACCCATCCTCAGGGGCGCGCAGAGATGGGAACAATTGCAGCCAGACCAGCAGGCTAAGTACGGCGGCACCGGCAAAAGCCGCCCCGAGCCCAGCGCCGTCGGCAACTGCACCGGCCAGTGGTGATCCTAGGGTCTGCCCAATCCCGAGGAAAAAGAACGACAGTGTCACACCACGGACCGTTTCCTTGGGGTACAGCCGGGCAGCCCACAAGATGCACACTCCAGTGAGCGCCATAAACGCCGCACCGAAGAGTCCCGCCGAGACAAACAGCGCAATCAGGCTCGGCTCGGGAAGCGCCATCACCCCGAGAGCGACTGCCCACAGAGTCCAGACGGCCACATTGACCCGAGTCAGTCCGAATCGCCCGGACAGGGATCCGGTGAGACCGCCCAGCAGCCCGGCGGCTCCTATACAGAGCCAGAACCATGCAGCCACCGCGCCGTCGGCGCCTAGATCCTGTAGTCGCTGGATCGAGAAATTCCAGTAGGGGACACTGGTCAGCCCAAGAAGCAGCGAGTGCGCCAGAAGGACCACCAATCCTGGGCGCCTGAACCTCGAGCCCTGCGCTCCTGAGTTGCGCACGGTTGCGCCACGGGTACGGGGCAGCAGCATCACTGCCGCAAGAGTCACCAGACCCGCGACGACGCCGAACCCTACCCACGTGACCCGCCAACCGAAGTTCAGCAGGGGAGTAAACGCCGAAGCCGCCAGCCCGAAGCTGGTACCGATGTTCGCCCAGGTCTGAGCGCGCGGCCGGATCCGCGACGCCACAGTGTCGGTCACCAGCTGCGCCACTGCCGGAGAGACCAGGCCCGCCGACGTTCCGGCCAGGAAGAGCCCTGCGGCGAACACCGGAAGCACCGGTGCCAGCCCTATGGTCAGCAGGCCGAGGCTCGCGCTGGCCCCAGCGGTAATTGTCGCCGCCCGTGAAGACCTGTTCGCCAGCAGCGGTGCGGCGAATAGGCCAGCGGTATAGCCCAGGGTGGAAATGCCGCCGAGCATGCCGATGCCCGAGGCGGCCAGATCGAAGGCGGCAGCGAACTCAGGCACGAAGAGTCCGTAGGCGTAACGAGCAAAGCCGTAACAGATGGCGATGACGGCGGCTCCAGTGCCGGCGATTGCCCACCACGGCTGCGGGCTCGGGCCGTGAGAGCTCGGTGTGGGTTGGGAAGTCGTGCTCATAGGAGACCTCTCGATAGGTATACTTACCGGTATAGTTAGTACTATACTCACCGGTATGGTCCCTACTGATAATTTGCAGCGTAAAACGCAGTTGACTCCGGGCGCCCGAGCGGTACTGGATGCGGCGAGCGCACTGTTCTATGAGCGCGGGATCGGTGCTGTGGGGGTTGACGCGGTGGCGGCCTCTGCCGGGGTGACAAAGAAGACGATCTACGACAGGTTCTCGTCGAAGGCTGCCCTGGTGTGCGCGTATCTTCAGGAGCGCGACTATCGGTATCGGCAGTGGCTTGAGAACTGGATTGCCGCCCATCCGGAGGAAGAGCCAGTACTTGCGGTCTTTGATGCGCTTGAATCCTGGATGGCCGAGCACGGCCGCCAGGGCTGCGCATTCGTGCACGCGCATGCCGAGCTGCTGTCCACACCGGAGCACCCGGCGCACGAGATTATTCGCGGTCAGAAACGCTGGCTGCAGCAGAAGTTCCAGCAGCTGCTAGAGGAGTCCGGCCATCAGCAGTCGCAGCAGATGGCCACGGCGCTGCTGACCCTGCACGAAGGCGCGACCGTGCTGCGCTCAGTCTCTGACTTCCCTGCTGCTATCAGCGACGCGCGCACATCCGCGGCGCAGCTTCTGCCTTAAGTTCCTCTTTCCGTGGGGAGACTGCACCAGCAGGTCCCTCTCACTGGACCTCGGCATCCGGCGGGGCCACACTGTGGCGCTGAGCGCCGTCGATCGAGGCGACGCCGTTGACTGCGCCTAGCCTTTGCGTACCCGAAACCTCGTCGCTTTGAACTGACGTCCCTTCGGTATACCCGGTGATCTGGCCCAGGCTGCGCAGCACCTTCTCCACCACCAGGCCGGCCTCCTGCAACTGAGCGACGACGTCGTCGATATGGCTCAAATGCTCATCATCCACCGTAATGACCCAGTGCTGCGGCTCTGCCGGGCCAACCTCTGCCGTCCCAGTTCCTGGCACGCCGGCCCCTGTGGTTGGCGACTCCGACACCAGGTTCGCCGGTACCGCCGCCAGTCCCGCACCCACATCCTCTGCGGCAGCTCCTTGAACCGGGACCGCCGCAGAAATCAGGGCATCCCACAACTCTTGACCACGCAGTCCGCTGGCCCCCGCGATCACTGCAGCAATCCCCGAGACATGTGGAGCCGCCATTGAGGTGCCGCTGATGCTCTGATAACGCTGCGGGGTCGGCCAGGCCGAATAGATCTCCACCCCGGGGGCGGCAATATCGATCTCACCGCCCTCATGCGGCAGCGATCGCGCAGAAAAGTCCGCGATCCGCAGCTGCTCGTCCACCGCGGCCACCGCCATCACATATGGGCTGTTCGCCGGCGCGCCCACAAAACCGTGGTCTCCGGCACTGCGGTGAGCATTATTGCCTGCTGCCGCAATCATCACAGCACCCTGCTCCAAAGCCCGCCGACCAGCAGTTACATAGGGAGGATGCACCTGGGGCACATCAGCTCCCAAAGACATAGAGATCACCTGGCAGTCGTTCTGCAGCGCCCAGTCGATACCCGCCAGGATAGAAGTATCTGAGCCCGCGCCGTCGTCCCCGAGAACCTTGGCGGAGTAGATCTCTGCCTCCGAGGCCACACCATAGCCGGGGCTCTGCGCAGCCCCCGCGGCCGTGTGCCACGGTCCGCAGGCAGTGCCAATGCAGTGCGTCCCATGGCCGTGAACATCCTGCGGACCCTGACCGGTGATGAAAGACTCCACGACGACGCTCCTGTCGGCAAAGTCAGGATGGGAGGCGTCAAAGCCGGTATCAAGTACCGCCACCCGCACACCGGCGCCCGCCGCACCGGTCTGCACGGCCCGGCGGATCTGTACTGCCTCCAGACCCCAGGTGAACTCACCGGCACCAGGTGAGTCCCCGCCGTCGCGATCTGCACCTGCGTTAATCGCGTAATAGGTCAGCTCCGGGAAGTACTGCATGGGCCGCTGCTGCGCAGCGCAGCGTCCCCGAAAAGCCTCCAGGCGCTCGGGCTCATCCTCCACCACGCCAATGCCCAGCCGCGGGAAGTAGATATCGGTGGAAAAGCCCTGGGTATGAAGCAGCCCGGGCGCTTCCCGATGCCGGACCTCTTCATCGGCGGTATCAAACGAGATCACGAATCGTCCCATAGTCGGCGGCTCCAGTTCTGCGCATCGCCCGCGCTGAGTTCTCCGGTAACTGAGTTCTCCTGTATCGGTGACGGCTACGCTACTGGCCGACTCGACGTCGCGGAACCCCCGGACCTGCCTCGTTCACTCATCCCACGCGATAACCAAAGGCCCTATAGAAGCTGGTTCGGCCGATCCGGGTCACCGTGCGATGGATGCGGCAGTAGTCAGCGCTCCGGTGACGCCTGAGTAGTCTCCCAGTGCAGGACGCTTCAGTGGCGGAACACCTGCCCCTTGAGAGGTATCCAAATAGTCACCGAGGAACTGGCGCATTGAATCTGAAGCACTCCCCAACAGCCCAGGGATCTTTGAGACACCCCCGCCGACGACGATCAACTCTGGGATCCCGGTGAGGGCAAGGGTGCTGCACAGCTGGCCCACGTAGTAAGCGCAGAACTGTGCGATTGCCTCCTGATCCTGCGAAGCTCGCCGCTGCGCTAACGCCGGCCCCGAGGCCATCCCCTCTAGGCAGTCGCCATGTGTGGGACAGCTGCCGGCGAAATCGTCATCAGCGTGCCGACGGACAGCTACATGCCCCAACTCGGGACGTCTGGCCCCGGACACCAGTTCTGTCCCGGCGAGAAGGCTAACCCCTACTCCCGTTCCGACGGTGACGTAGGCGGCGCCTGTGGTGTTCTGAGCCGCACCTGCGCGGTGCTCTCCCAGCAGGGCCCCGTCAACATCAGTCATCAGTGCAAACGCGGGGTCATCGAGACCCTGGGCGAACTCTCTGACATCAGTTCCTCGCCAAGCGGTCTTCGGCGTGTTGAGGAGCTGGCCATAGGTTGCAGAGGTCGCGTCCACGTCAACCGGGCCGAAGGAGGCCACCGCGAGACCGCGAATGGGGGTGTGGGCGTGATGCTCGGCGAAAAACGCCTGCGCCTGTGGAATGGTCTCTGCTGGATCCAGAGTGGGGATGATAGCTACGTCCAGGATTCTGCTGGGATTCTCCGCCCCAGCAATGGCACACATAATCTTGGTACCGCCGGTCTCTATTCCTGCGACAAGATAAGTCAATCCATCACCTGACTAGGTCTGCTCCCTGACTAGGTCTGCTCCGAGCATGGACGAGCGCTGAATCTCCTCATAGCTGAGCCTGCTCTTGCTCGCCAAGGGATAGCACCGGCTCGGACATTGTGTTCGATGACAATACTCCTAGCATCATCAGCGCAGTCTTGGAAGCACGGTCGGCACCTCGTCGCGGAACCCCCGGACCTGCCCTGCGCGGTGTTGCGTGATGCTTGCACCAGTCAACAGCGCGCATAATGGGGGACTGTGACTGGTACTGACTCAACCCCACGCGTCGGAGTTCTAGGCGACGGGCAGCTTGCCCGCATGATGGCCCCGGCGGCTGTGGAGCTCGGCATCGAGCTGCATCTGCTGGCCGGCAGCGCCGAAGCCTCAGCGGCTCAGGTGATCCCTCACACCGTCTTCGGGGACTACCGCAGCGTGGAGGACGTGCTGGCCTTCGCCAAGGGGCGGGAGGGCCGGGCCATGGATGCCATCACCTTTGACCACGAACACGTGCCCGCAGAGGTGCTCGATGCCCTCGCCGAGGCTGGCATCGCCATGAACCCCGGACCGCAGGCGCTCCTCTTCGCCCAGGACAAACTGGCCATGCGCCGGGCCGTGGAGGACCTCGGGCTGCCTAACCCGCGCTGGAATGAGGTCCATACCGCCGAGGAGCTGATCAGCTTCGGCAACGCCATCGGCTGGCCGGTAGTGCTGAAGACCCCGCGCGGGGGTTATGACGGCAAAGGCGTGATGATCATCGACGACGCCGCGGCCGTCCAGTCCGCCGAGGTCACCGAGTGGTTCTCCCGTGCCGAGCAGCAGCAGACCGGCCTGTTGGCCGAGCAGAAAGTTCCCTATAGCCGTGAGCTCTCCGCCCAGGTGGCTCGCTCACCGCGAGGCGAGATTGTGGCCTATCCAGTGGTCGAATCCACCCAGACCAACGGGGTCTGTGACGAAGTCATCGCCCCGGCACCGCGCACCAGTGCTGAGCATGTTGCCGAGGCAGAACGCATCGCCCGCACCATCGCTGAAGACTTAGGCGTCACCGGCATGCTGGCTGTGGAGCTCTTCGAAATCACTGAGACCTCAGATGCCGACGTCGCCCCCGGAATCTACGTCAACGAACTCGCCATGCGCCCGCACAACTCCGGGCACTGGACCATGGATGGTGCGGTCACCAGCCAGTTCGAGCAGCATCTGCGTGCTGTGCTGAACCTGCCGCTGGGCAGCACCGCGGTGACCGGTGGGGCCGGGGGATATGTGGTGATGAAGAACCTGCTGGGCGGGCGCAACCAGGACCTGCACGCCGCCGTCCCCTCTGCAATGCGCCGATCCCCGCATTCAAAGATCCATCTCTACGGCAAGGACCCCAAACCCGGACGCAAGATCGGGCACGTCAATATTCTCAGCCAGACCACCCGTCCCTCAGAGGCCTACGAGGCCTCCCGCAAACGGCTTGAGCGGGCCCGGCACACTGCCGCAGAGACAGCGCGCCTCATCGTAGAGGGCCCCGACGATCACACCCAGGAGAATCAGGCATGAGCACCGCAGAGACACCCCTGGTCGGTCTGGTCATGGGGTCCAATTCGGACTGGCCCACTATGAAAGCCGCTGCTGAGGCGCTGGATGAATTCGGCATCGGCTTTGAAGCGGATGTGGTCTCCGCCCACCGGATGGCTGAAGAGATGATCGCCTATGGCAAGAAGGCCCACACCCGCGGTATCCGTGTGATCATCGCCGGTGCCGGCGGGGCCGCCCACCTTCCGGGCATGCTGGCCTCGGTGACGCCCTTGCCGGTGATCGGTGTGCCGGTGCCGCTGAAATACCTCGACGGCATGGACTCGCTGCTGTCCATTGTGCAGATGCCCGCCGGGGTCCCGGTGGCCACAGTGTCAGTGGGCGGCGCGCGCAACGCCGGGCTGCTAGCAGTGCGCACTCTGGCCGCCGGCAGCGACGAGATGGCCGCCGAACTGCGGAACAAGCTGCTGGAGTTCCAGCAGAAGCTGGCGGCCGAAGCCCATGCCAAGGGAGAAGCACTGCGTACTGAAGCTGCGCAGCTTTCCACCTTCCGCCCGCGCAGCGACTCACCTGCAGCCGACGACGCCGCACCCAGCACTGAATCCCCCTACGCCGCAGGCGCTGCTTAAACCGTGATCACACCCACTATCACCTACCACGAGTTCAGCGGCTCAGCCGATGCCCTGCGCGATCCGCGCACTGCTAGCCCTCAGGACCGCACCCGCCGGGCACTGATTCTTACGGCACTGACACTGTTCATTCCCGGCGGCGCGCAGATCGCGGCAGGCTCACGGGCCCTGGGCCGGGCGGCGCTGGCGGTCACCGTCGGGTGCTGGTTCCTGCTGCTCTTAGGCGCAGCGTTCTTCTTCACCATGCGCGGAGTGCTGCTCAGCGCGCTGACGCAGCCCTTCATCATGTGGGTGGCCGCAGCACTGCTGGCAGGCCTGGCCATCGGATGGCTGCTGCTGTGGCTGGACACTTTCCGGCTCATCCGCTTCGCCACGCTGGCTCCGGGATTCAAACCGATCATCGCAGTGACCCTCATCGTGCTCATCACCCTCACCAGCGGTGGACTGGGCTACGCGGCGCACCTGGTGAATCAGGGACGTGAAGCACTGTCAGGGATCTTCTCCTCCGGTCCTTCCATTCCGGCAGAGGAAGGGCGCTATAACTTCCTGTTATTGGGAGCTGACTCCGGGGAGGGCCGCGAAGGTGTGCGCCCGGACTCGATCCACATGATCTCGGTCAATCAGGACACCTCCGAGAGCATCATCTTCTCCATCCCGAGGGACTTCCAGAACGCGCGGTTCAGCGAAGACTCTCCCATGCGACAGGTTTACCCGGAGGGTTATAACTGTGGCAATGAGTGCATTATCAACTTCCTCTACACCGAGGTGACCAACCAGTACTCCCACCTCTACCCAGAGGCCCAGGATCCTGGGGCTGAAGCCATGATGGAAGCCATCTCCGGCACCCTTGACCTGAGTATCCACGGCTACGTGATGGTAGATATGGGCGGATTCTCCGAGCTGATCGACGCCATGGGCGGAGTCACCGTGGAGACCAGCGGCTGGGTCCCCTATGACGGCCGGCACCCGGAGACTGATCGCTGGGGTGATTGGTGGTTTGAGCCCGGTATCCATACCTTCAACGGAGACCAAGCCCTCTCCTATGCGCGGTCTCGGAAGTACTCCTCCGACTACAACCGCATCCAGCGCCAGCAGTGTATCCAGCAGGCGATGGTCGCCCAGTTCACCCCGCAGACCCTGCTGACCCGGTTCACCGAACTGATGCAGGCCAGTGAGAATCTGTTCGAAACCAACATCCCGCAATCCCAGCTGGGCAGCCTGCTGAACTTGGCGGTGGATGCGCAGCAGCACAATCCCCAGCGCCTGGTTCTTGGTGCCCCGGATTTCGGTCCGCCCTCGGAGCTGTTCTCCACCTACCCGGACTTTGACCGCATCCACGCTCGCGTAGATGAGCTGATCGCTAATGAAGGTCAGGAAGAAGAGACCGAAGACACTGCAACCCCGGAGAACCAGGCGCAAGAGAACTCAGATCAGGATCAGACTGAACCTGCGGAGGATTCCAGTGCTGGGTCTGCCCCCGGCCCCACACCGGAGCACAGTGATCCGGCGGTCTCTGGTGACATGCCACCGGCTGATAGTGACACAGCACCGGCTGAGCTGACCCAACCAGATGGTTCGCCGCTCACCATGGAATACCTCATAGAGGCTGAGCAGGCAGGCAATCTGGCAGTGCTGGAAGAAGCAGCCCGCGATAACAACGAGTGCACCCCGGTGCGGGGTTGATCTGGACAGGCTGATCTGGACCGCTGAACATACGCCCAGTGCTGCTGGTACCAGTGGCTGAGACCGCAGGGCACCTCAGTTGCGGCGTCGTCGGCTTGTTGTGAAGCTGGGAGTTTGGCCACAATCTGCTGCAGATGCCACGAAATACCTCTGACCGGGCACAGCCCGCTGGTATGGTTCATCCGGTGTTCAGGATGATCAACCCCGTTCGCGAGTACGCGTGGGGGTCAACTCACGCGTTCAGCGAGCTCTTTGGCTGGCCCCCTTCGGCGACCCCGCAGGCCGAAATCTGGATGGGAACCCACTCGGGTGCGCCCTCAGAGGTGCAGCTGGAGAATCGCGATGCCACCATGCCGCTGCGCGAGGTCCTTAGGTCCGAGCTGCCTTTCCTGCTGAAGATTCTTGCCGCTGATAAGCCGCTGTCCATTCAGGCTCACCCCACCCAGGCTGCTGCTCGAGCTGGTTTCGAGTCAGAGAACTCTGCTGGCATTGAGCTCACAGCCGCACAGCGCAATTACAAGGACCCCCACCACAAACCCGAACTGATTGTGGCGATCACCGAATTCTCCGCGCTCTGCGGCTTTCGGCCCTATGCTGAGGCCGCCGCTGATCTGCGCGCACTCTCTGATGCGCTGCAGAAGGACTACCCGGGGTTGGAGGTGCTCCTCCAGCACGTGGAGTCGCAGAACTACGACGCCGCCCTGGAATGGGTGCTGCGCAGCGGAGCGCCCGAGGCTGGCGCCGTGGCAGCTGCTCTGGGAGAGGCGGCAGCTGACGGGGTGCTCACCGACGTTGGACTCAACGCAGTGCTGGTGGATACCCTGCAGCGCACGACTGCTGCATTCCCCGCCGATCCGGGGGTTCTGGTGGCCACCCTGCTCAACCGGATTGATCTGCGCCCCGGTGAGGGACTCTTCCTGCCGGCAGGGAACCTGCATGCCTATTTGAGCGGGGTGGGCGTGGAAGTCATGGCTGCTTCAGACAATGTCCTGCGCGGAGGCCTGACATCCAAACATATTGATGTCCCCGAACTCCTTGCTGTTGTTCAGCCAGAAGTGCTGCCGCTGCCGTACTGTGAACCAGTCAGCACCCAGAGCGGGGTGCTCAACTACTTACCGCCGGTAGAAGAATTTCAGCTAACACGTATAGATTTCCCTGCAGCGGGTTCGGCCCACACGCTGAGCCCGCAGGCTGCAGCCGTTGCCATCTGCACCGCAGGCACGGTCCACGCCCGGGCCGCCGAAGACACGAGGACTCTCACGCTTGCTGCCGGCGAGTCAGTTTTTATTGACTCAGGCGAGCAGATCACATTCAGCACTGACCAGGAGGCTCAGATTTTCATCGCTATCGCTCAGGGTTCGCCGGCGCGGGAGGACGCATGATGTCCCAACTGTGGTCTAAAGGGATAGGTCTCTTCCGCACCTTGTGGCGTGAACTGGCCAAGTTCGGCGTCGTCGGGGGAGTGGCCTTCATCATCGACTCCGGCATCTTCATCTGGCTGATCTCCGGCCCGATGGCGGACTCCCATGTGAAATCCAAAGCCATTGCGGTCGCAGTGGCGACGCTGTTCTCCTGGATCGGCAACCGATACTGGACGTTCCGGCACCAGCGCACCAAGACGCGCAGCCGCGAGCTGGTGATGTTTGTTGTCATGAACCTGATCGGACTTGGTATTCAGTCCGGCTGTGTGGCCTTCTCCTACTACGTGCTGGGCTTGACCTCAACGCAGGCATCATTCATCTCCGGAAGCGTCATCGGCATGATCCTTGCCATGTGCTTCCGATTTGTTGCCTACAAGTTCTGGGTTTTCACTGGGGAAACCGTTGCAGTCCGCTGACCTGGGGTTTTAGTGTCACTGATCGGCTAGTGTTGAAAGAACTGGCGGAAGTGTTGAAAAGTCTCTAGATTCAGTGCTCATGGCAAGCATCAAGACGGCGACGCGCAAAGACGGCAGTGCTGTCTACTACGTCCTCTATCGAGACCCTGACTATCGCCGCCCAGACGGGAAGCTGAAGCAATCCAGCAAGACCTTTGATGACCCGCATGAGGCTCAGTTGCTTGTTGACTTCCTCAACGCCAATGGCCAGTCCTTCAGGCTCGCGGAGGAGGCCGTGGTGGCAATGCGGTCAACGGCTCCCACGCTTAACGCCCTCATTGACTACTGGATTCGCTACGAGTCGCACGGCACAACTGCGACCAAGGACCAATACCGGGACACCATGGACCGGCACGTAACGGACAGCATCGGCAAGATGAAGCTGGATGTGTTGAAACGGGAGCATGTTGTCCGTTGGTTCGAGGGCTTGCCCGTGAAGGCAGTCACGAAGAAGGGCATTCACGGCATTCTCTCCAGCGCCTTGGATTTCGGCGTCGAGTCGCCAGACTGGCCTATTGGGCAGAACCCGGGGAAGGGGATAAAGTCCCCAGATACTAATGAAGTTGTGGAGCAGGTCTATCTGACCGCCCAGCAGTACCAGCTCATGGAAGATGCCGTCATTGACGTGGTGGAGGAAGGGCACAAGCGCCCGAAGCGCAAGAACTTGGGTGTGCCGGTTCTGGTGAACACCTTGGTCAATTCTGGGATGCGCTTTGCTGAAGCTACCGCCCTGCGCGCACATATGGATGTGACGGAGCGCGCAGACGGACGCGCTCAGATCACTATTGCGCGGGCTTGGAAGGTCTACCGCCAGCATCGCTACATTGGCGGGCCCAAGTCCAAGGCCGGCATCCGAACGATCATCCTGCCGATGAAGTCATCTCAGATTCTTCTGGGGTATCAACAGACGGTGGACCCCGGTGAGCTGCTTTTCCAGCGGGTGACTGGTGGGCCGCTGTTCTCCGCGACGTTCTATGATGCGTATTGGAGCCCCGCCAGGGAGTTGGCGCAGGAGCGTGGCCTTCATGTGCGGCCCCGGGTGCATGATCTGCGGCATACTCACGCGTCATGGCTGATTGCCAAGGGGGCTGATCCGAAAGCGTTGCAGGCGAGACTAGGGCATAAGTCTATTCAGATGACTTACGACCGGTATGGGCATCTATACGATGATGCCGCGCTGAAGCTGGCAAGCCTCCTGGAGGCCTAGGGCCCTGCTCAGGCGCTCTTTCGCAGCTTAGCTACTTTGGTAGTGATCTGGGTCTTAGTGCGCTCCAGGGAGGCCCTGGCCTGGTCAGGGACCGCGCGAGAGTCCGGCCAGCCGGCTACCCAGCGCTCTAGGGTGTCGGCAGCCTTATCAGGCTCTCCCGTGCTGAGGTACAGCTCCGCTGTCATCTTGTACCAGTAGAACTGCGGCTCTCGGGTGTCGAACTGCTCTAGGGTCTCTACCGTCTCCAGAATCAGCTCCAGCAGCTCCAGGGCCTTAGCTGTCAGCCCGGTGCTGATCCAGTGATCTAACGTCAAATGCCAGTCATTGAGGTCACGGCCCCAGACCAGGCGGCGCCGGTAAAGCTCCTCAGTGTTGATCTGCTCTATGAGCAAGTCAGGGTCTACGTGCTCAGGCTGCACTCGTGGCCTCCGGGGCATCTGCGGCCTGTGCGGCCCTGAGTGCTTCGTTGGTGGTGACAATCTCTTGGGCGATGGCAATAAGAGCGTTGCGCTGGCTTCTGGAGAGGTTCCGCACGCCTTCGGGAAGCGGCAGGGGCGGGCCTAGTAACTCCTCTTCATCAATGAGCCCTAGGCTTTCGGCGCACGCTTTGACGACGACGCTGGGCCGCACTCCCAGCCCTTTGGCCAGTCCGCGCAGAGACTCCGGGGAGGGGAAGACCTTCATGGGCGACTTGGCCATTTGGTGGATGCGCCCGGGGCTTGGTGTGCCGCCGCAGTCTTTAGCCAGGGCTTCGTATGTCCGGGCTCCTTTCAGCGACTCTATGAGGTCATGAATTGGTGTGGTCATAGTTCTCCTACGTAACAGTTCGAGGCCCCTCATTTAGAGGCGCGTAACGGCCATTCTGCCCCTGTTCACAGTGGCGGTCTAGGAAAACTTCCCGAATTTTCGCGGTTTTCATGCCTGTTGCGAACAGGTCTCACAGTGGTGAAACTGGTTCAGGTTTAGCCCTGCGATACAGATATTTAGAGTCACAATGGACAGGAATTCACAGTGACGGGTACTCTGGTGCCACCAATCCAGCCACATAGGGAAATCACCAGAGGCCGCTATGAAACTCCGCAATACCGCCGCCATCCGCGCCTTCGTCGGGCGAGAGCCTGGCGCCGAAATGACAGCTTCCGAGCTGGCCCGACGCGCTGACTGTGCGCCCAGCACCATTGACCACCTACGGAACGGGCGCATGACCACCTGCACAGCCGATCTGGCTGAGCGAATCGAAACCGCCCTGGGCGTCGCACCGGGCACAATCTTCATCAACGAGAACGAACCCAAGGCCGGGGTAACCACCATGGATGCCCCAGTGGCCCGCCGCTCCGCCAGCATCGCTATTGGGGGTGGACGCAATGAGCGCAGTTCTAGCTGACATTCCGCCCCTATACACGCCGGAGGAGCTTGAAGCTCACTTCGGGAAGGACCACGAGGGCAAGAGGAAGTTCACCGCCTGGGAGATGCGGGAGATGGTCCGCAAGGGAAAAGTGGACTGCACGCGACTGGGGCGCGGAAAGATCGCATTCACTCCAGATCAAGTGAGCGCCATGCTGGCTGCTCGGGTGGAGAGGGCCGAGGGGCCATCCCGGCCAGCGAAGCCGAAGGCCCCAGAGGTGGCCGCAGCAGAAGCGCTGGGATTCCGAACCTCCAAGCGCCAGAGGAAGTGAAAAAGGAGGAGCCTCTTCACCTATCCAGCCACGGATTGGGTCACCAGAGGCTCCTCCTCACTCAACCACCAATAGAGACTCGCGGGCGGGCTAGAGCCGCCGCTTGCGCCTATCAGTGAACTGGTCGGCACCACCCGTTACCAGTGCCTTCTATCCTATCGCGCCAGCTCCCGTCATCACAGCTTCTGTCAGTCTGTGGATTCGCGGCATATCGCAACACGAGAAATATGTCTTGCAAAGCAATACACGACCACCTACACTAGCTAATGTCATATTAGCGTAATGCGCGTGATTGACCTCACCGGCCCGCCAAGCCCGTGAGTACCTAGCAGCACTCAACCACCATCAAGGAGGACAAAATGCCGAACACCGGACCGAGCACCTACGAGGTCGGGATGGCCATGCTGCGCCGTCGCCGCTCACCTCTGCTCATCGCAGACTTCCTGACCCTGGCCCTTCGCCGTGAACAGGAGGCCACAGCATGATCAGCCCATGGTTTGAGGACTTCCTGGAGTCCCGCGATATCCACCTCACCCCTGCCGGTGAGCTTGTAGCGTCCGCCGCCACCGTGCTGCTGGCGCTGGCCACCCTCTGGGCCATGATCGCCCTCACCGTGGCCGTCCTCGTCGGGATCGGAGGCTGACCACAATGACATCCAGCGCACTGGCCTTCGCCTACGACGGCGCAGTCAACTTCGCCACCCCCAACGCCACCCTGGTGCTTCCGGCTGATGCTCCTCGTGAGGCATGGCTGGAGGCCCGCACCCAGGGCATCGGAGGCTCAGATGTCTCCGCCATCGTCGGACTCAACAAATGGGCATCTGCCTATAGCGTCTGGCTGGACAAGCTGAAGCTTGCACCCCCGAAGCCGGAAACCATGGCCATGAAGATGGGCAACCTCTTAGAGCCCATCGTTCGGGAACTCTTCACTGAGGCCAGCGGCCTGCGGGTGCGGCAGCGCGGACTTCTGCGCTCCAAGTCCCACCCCTTCATGCAGTACACCCCCGATGGGCTCACCGAAGACGGCGGCCTGCTGGAATGCAAGACCTCCAACGGCTGGCTGAGCCATGAATGGGAAGACGGCCAGGTTCCTGACCACGCTGAGCTTCAGGTTCAGCACGGCATGGCCGTCACCGGTCGAACCCACGCCTGGGTGTGTGGCCTCCTGGATGGACGTGATTGGTTCATGCGCCGCATTGAGCGGGACGACGACCTGATCACCGAGCTGATCGCCATTGAGGAGCGCTTCTGGACCCAGCACGTCCTCACCAGTGAGGCGCCGCCCGCAGTGAAGTCTGATCTGGAGCTGCTGAAAGCGCAGTACGGCAACGCTGTCTCTGAGCCGCCAGCCACCGCGCCTGTAGCTGAGCTGGCTGAGCTGCGTGAAGCCCACACGAGCCTGGGCAAGCAGATCAAGGAGCTGGAGAAGGAGCGGGACAACACCGCGGCCCGCATCCGGCAGTTGGCCGGGGATAAGGAACTCCTGGCTGGCGCTGAGGATCAGCGGGTCTACTTCACGATCAAGCAGAACGGTGCCTTTTCTGCCCGGAAGTTTGAGGCGGATCATCCGGAGCTGGCCGCGAAGTACCAGAAGACGGTCACCCAGCTTGATTCCAAGGCGCTCCAGGAGGCAGAGCCGGGCCTTTACGGAAAGTACCGTGCCCGTGTGCTGCGCGCCCCGGCGTTGAAGGACGCCAAGTAATGACCACGGCACCACTGGAGCGGCTGAAAGCGAAGGTGGAGGAAGCCCCTAGCGGTTGCTGGCTCTGGACGGGCTTCTCCCACAAGTCAGAGGCCCGCTTCGGATACAAACGCAAGGACGGCACCAAGATTTTCAGCGCAGTCCGAGCGGCCTGGGAGCTTCACGGCAACCCGTGGCCAGAAGAGGGCCAGGAGCTTTTCAGCACCTGCGGGGAAGCGCTCTGCGTGAACCCCGATCACCGGGTCATCGGGCACCGCTCCGCTGGCCCATTCACCAAGCACGGCAAGACACTCATCCACCAGTAGAGAGAGACACCATTATGGGAAAGAACCTCACCTCCCGCGTGAGCAGCGCGAATAAGGCAGTGGCCCAGCAGGCCGAACCATCGTTGGAGACCACGATCCGGGGAATGGAGCAGCAGTTCGCGCTGGCGATGCCACGCGGTGCTGAAGCCTCCCAGCTTGTCCGTGATGCCATTACCTGCCTGCGCCAGACACCCAAGCTCCTGGAGTGCGACCGCACCAGCTTCCTGGGGGCACTGATGACCTGCGCGCAGTTGGGCCTGCGGCCCGGTATCGGCGCACTGGGTCAGGCGTACATCCTGCCCATGAACGTCTGGAATCCCCAGAAGCGGACCAAGGAAATGACCGCCGTGTTCATCCTGGGCTACCAGGGGATGCTGGACCTTGCGAACCGCTCCAATGAGATTGACATCGTGGTCGCCCGCCCGATCTACGAGGGTGACCAGTTCGAGATTGACTATGGCACCGACGAGCTGCACCATAAGCCGTCCTTTGGTGACCGTGGGCAGGTGAAGGGCTACTACGCGAAGTTCCGCCGCAAGGGCTCCGACTACCAGACCGTGGAATTCATGAGCGTGAAGGACGCGCAGGAGCACCGCGATAAGTTCGCCATGGCGAAGAAAGACGGCCAGGTGGTGGGCCCCTGGAAGGACCACTTTGACGCGATGGCCCTGAAGACCGTTGTGCGCCGACTCTTCAAGTGGATGCCGCGCGACACCACCATCCAGAACGCGATTGTCTCGGATGAGAGCGTGCGCCTGGACACCACCGCATCCGCTGACCTGACCCAGGTGACCCACCGTGTGGAGGAGCCGGAAGCCGTGGAGGGCAAGGTGATGGAGAACTCCCGCGGCCTGCCCTCCGGTGTGGGAGAACCAAACTTCGACCCGGAGACGGGGGAGCTGAATGACGGTGCTGGCGGATGGGCACCGCAGGATGCGGGATGGGCTCAGCCGGAGACCGCCGGACAGGCAGGTAACTGACATGGCGGGGGAGACCATCATCACCGTGGTTGGGAACCTGACCGCTGACCCTGAGCTGCGGTTCACCCCATCGGGGGCCGCGGTATCGAACTTCGTCATTGCTTCCACGCCCCGGTTCTTTGACCGGCAGACCAACGAATGGAAGGACGGAGAGACCCTGTTCGTGCGGTGCAGTCTCTGGAAGGAGGCCGCTGAGAACGCCGCGGAGTCCCTGGCCAAGGGCACGCGGGTCATCGCGCAGGGCCGTTTGAAGGCTCGCAGCTTTGAGACCAAGGAGGGCGAGAAGCGCACCTCTTGGGAGCTGGATGTGGACGAGATTGGCCCGAGCTTGCGCAATGCGACCGCTCAGGTGTCCCGTGTTCAGCGTGCCGATGCTCAGCCGCAGGGCGGGCAGCCTGGAGGCTTCACGGGCGGGTTCGGCGGGGGATATGGCCAGCCGCAGGGGCAGGGGCAGGCTCCTGCTGGTGGGGGCTGGGATGTTCCCACTGGCGGTGAGCCGCCCTTCTAGGGGTTCGTCCCTCCCCGGAGTCGGCTGGGCGGGCACAGTGGCTTGGTCACGTTGATCAAGAACTGAGGAGCTTGCCCAGCCCATGGCTGATTACCGCCCATCGAATGCCCCTGCTGACCTTCGCAAAAGTGAGGCTTGGCCTCTGCATAAGGCCCGGAAGCGGTGGCGAGAGCGCAACCGCAAGCGCATCGCCGCCCAGGCCCAGGCGCGCCGTGATCGCGCCGCTACTACTAACACTTACTGAGGAGACCCCGACTTATGAATAAGAACGCCCGTGCCGCCCGTGGTGCCCTGATGTGCAACTCCTGTGACAAGCCGATCAACCCGGTAACAGGTGAATGCGCGTGCTCCGACTAGCGGGGCGAGACCACGGAGACAGTAGGGGAGTGATGAGATGTGGCTGAGAATCACCGCCGCTTGAACGTGGGACTGTGGCGTGAGGGCAGTGACTTCAGGGAAGTGCCGCCCTACGCGCAGTTGCTCTATCTCATGATGATTGGGGACGATCACACCCGCTCTACCGGCTATCTGATCTTGGCCCCTGGGCGGTTTAGCGAGATGGCCCCGACCTGGACCACAGAGGATGTGGAGACGGCTCTGTCTGAGCTGGAGGACCGCGGCTACATCATCGTTGACCGGAAATATCAAGAGGTGTTGATCCGCACCTACACCAAGCATGATTACCACCTGAAGAACGAGAAACGGGCCAAGGGTGTGGCCAATCAGCTCGCGTTCATTCAGTCACCGGCGATTAAAGATGCTTTCGCGCTTCAGCACGCGCGTCTTCAGATCGCGCAGCCCGAGCTTGTGTGTTGGGCGGTTTGGCAGGCCTCTTATCCGCAGTTGTATGCGGAGATTCAGCGACACCGGCAGGCCCTGGTGCAGGAGGGTCAGCCTGATGCTGCGCCTGTGGAGAATCTGGACTATGTGACCGGTGAATTGCTCCCGGACGAGTATGACATGCGTCCCACACCGGTCTATTAGTGACCTCCGATGTGACACCAGAAGTGATACCGGAAGTGACTTCATAACTGACTCCACATGTGACATCCCTAGTCACATCTAAAGGGACACCCGAAGTCACTTCCGAAGTCACTCCGCTCACCGGTAAAAACCCCGGAAACACAGGCGAAGAAGTCACATCGCAAGTCACATCAGAAGTCACTTCACAAGTGACACCGGGAGTCACACCCGAAGCAAAGTACTACAAAGTACTCCAAACACCTCACCTCTTACTCTCTCCTTACCAGAAAGGAAATCAAGAAATAAAAATCATTCATCACCAAATAACTTAACTACAGTGCCAGCCGCCACCCTGTGGAAAACCCACACTCAACCACCGGAGACCCACCAATGACCCCCACACACGACGGCCCAACAACACCACCCCACGGACGCCCACCCGTCCCCCCACACACCCGCATCACCCTCGAAGCCGCAGAAACACTAGCCAGCCTCATCAACCTCATCCGCAACGACTGGCACCAACCCGGAATCTTCAAAGCCCTCGAACGAAACGCCCCCTACGCCACCGCCCTAGACATCACCCTCGCCACCACACACGCAGCCCGAACCCCCGAAAACAAAACCCCCGCCATCCTCGACTACCCCGGACCCCACTGGGACCACACCACCCAAACCGACCCCAACACCCCCACCAGCAAGCCCACACCCCAGCCC
>NZ_BAABLW010000002.1:0-455176 GCF_039544555.1 Nesterenkonia rhizosphaerae | reverse complement strand
CACTAATCCACTTCCTGCAAGCAGGAAGCTTCATCGTTCGACTTGCATGTGTTAAGCACGCCGCCAGCGTTCATCCTGAGCCAGGATCAAACTCTCCATCAAAAGATAGATAATTGATCTGGCATGTCACAGTCATTCACACGGGGGTGTGATTGCTGTGACTACCAAATAAATAGTAAATAATTTGGTATCAAAAAACTTGGCACACTATTGAGTTCTCAAACAACAAGCGCTTCCGGCACCGTCAGAAGTTATCCTTCCGAGTCGCTCCGGAGCAACTTTTCTATCTTACCAGTTCGTTTTCGGAGTGTCAACTCCGTGTTTCCGATCTGTTTTCGATAGCTGGAGAATCTTATCAGATCCTCCGTCTCGCTGCCAACCTCAGCTTTGCTTTCGATCAGCGGCGCGAGATGAAACTCTACCACCACTTTTCCCCGGATGTAAATTCCAGGTGAACAGGGTGTCCTACTTCCCCGTGATTCCGCGGAAAATTAGCCCTCAACCTGGAGCAGCATGGAGGGTCGGAAGACCCAGCTGCCCTCCCACTGGGCGAAAAGCTCCAGGGCTTCTGCCAGCATGGCGGCCCGGAAGAAGACCGAATCCACTCCAGATGCATCGACATCTGAGCTGCGGTATCCCTTCAGGAAGGACTTGGTGAACTCCTCGTACCACTGGCCGAAGTTCACCGGGGCCTGCGCCTCCCCCTCTTCAGTGCTGGAAGCTTCCGGTGTTTCATTGGCGACTTCCATGACCAGGTTGGCTGCTGACATCAGCATGGTGACCACATCCCGGAGACCGAGCGCACGCTCAATAAGTCCGTCGGATTCATTGAAGACCCAGCGCTGGGGGGTCATCTGGTGAGCGTGACCCAGGCTGAGGTCCCCATGAATCTGCTGCAGCATCAAGGGCTCATCAGCATCGCGCAGCTGCATGGTCATCAGGTCGATGACCTCGTGCAGGTCAGCAGCTTCGTCCTCGTCGAACTCTTCGCGCACGCCAGCCCACTGGGAACTCAAGGCAGCTTGGGCGTTCTGGGCCATGCTCTTCAGCTGAGCAGTTGACTGCGGGTGCGCACCGAAGGCCCCGGCGAGGTCAGCATGGAATGTCCCGAGCCACCGGCCGAGTTCACCGGCCTCGGCTGAGAAGCTGCGGCCGGCTTTCAGAGCAGCCCGTGCAAGAGCCCAGGCGGATGGGGCTTCGACGCCGGCCTCACGGATGACCGATAAATCACCGTTCTCCCACTCGGCCTCGTCAGCAGCTGTGGCGGTCTTCTCCCAGGCGCCGGAGATGGTGCCCAGCACTCGAGGAACGGAACGGCTATTGGCCCGAGTCAGAGTCAGCACTGTTTCCAACAGCGGTGTGCGCTGCTGAGTAGGGCGACGCAGGAAGTCCACCACTACCTTCTTCTCCCAGTCACCTTCCTCGGCCGCATCTTCAGGGGCAACCAGGGTGCGCGTATGGGAAGCATCCTGTGCTTGCACCGCGCTGCGGCGCATCTGCAGCTCAAAGGCGTCCCACGTTTCGAATCCAGCTAGAGCCTCCCCGCGGGAACGCCCATTGCGGCTGCCTTGGCGACGTCGGGCCATCTCAAGCCAGGCGGCGAGAAAGGCCCGATCCCGGGCACCGTCGTATACCCAGAGATCCTTGCCGTTCTGGTCGGTCAGCTTCCCGATGAAAGCCGTTTTGCCCGCCAGCGCTGAGGGCCGACTGCGCAGCGCCACCGGAACAGAGATCCGCTGCGGCCCTTGGGGCAGCTCGACGTCGAATACATGGTGCTCCAGGAAGAGACCCGAGTCGGGATCCCCCTGGGGGGTTGGCAGACGGAGGCCGCCCACCCGAGTCAGGCTGCGGCGCCCGCGCGGAGTCGGGAACCACGGCTGATGCGGCAGCCAATTGCTGAGGATCTCCAGGAAACCAGGCTGTTCCTCGCCTCGGATGCGCACCGTGGTCATGACTGGCGGACCCCCTGGCGCGCTGTAGAAATCTCATAGAGCGTGATGCCCACCGCCATCGAGGCATTCAACGACTCGGTGCTCTTCGTGATGGGAATCGAGACAATCGCGTCACAGGTCTCAGCCACCAACCGGGAGAGCCCCTTGCCCTCGGAGCCGACGACGACGATCAGCGGCTCTTCGGCCAGAGAGAGTCCGGGCAAGGACATCTCGCCGCCGCCGTCGAGTCCAACCACGAAATACCCCAAGCTCTTGGCTTCTTTCAGCGCCTGGGTGAGGTTCTTGGCACGGGCCACCGGGATGCGTGCAGCCGCGCCGGCCGAAGTCTTCCAGGCGGTTGCGGTCACACCGGCGCTGCGACGTTCAGGCACCAGCACCCCATCAGCGTCGAAAGCTGCCGAGGCACGCAGAATGGCGCCCAGGTTGCGCGGATCAGTGATGGAATCACAGGCCACCAACAGCGGCTGATGCGCGATATAGCCCTTGTCGGCCTTCTCCAGCAGCTCCTCGGTCAGCTCCGCAGCATCGGCATACTCATAGGGCTCCAGCACCAGAGCCAGACCCTGATGCACCGCGTCACCGGTCGCGTTGTCCAACTGCCGACGAGTCAGCTCACGCACCCGGACACCCTGCTCGGCGCAGTGCTGCAGCGCCTCCCGCACGCGGCCATCAGACTCAATGTCAGCGGCCACCAGCATCTCCTTCGCCGGGACACGCTCAACCAGCGCCTCCAGCACAGGATTGCGGCCGGCCACCACATCATCAGCTCCATAGCCGGAACCGCGGGTACGAGGCCGATTCGCCTCACGCTTTGCAGCGGCGCGCTCGGCCAGCTGCTTCTGCTTATGAGCCTTGTGATAGACGCGGTCCTCTGCCTTGGGAGTCGGACCCTTGCCTTCGAGTTTGCGGCGGCCCTGTCCACCCGAGCCCGAGGTGGGGCCCTTCTTATTCTTCCGGACAGCGGCCGATTTGGGACGAGAGTCCTTAGCCATGTGTGTCCCCCTTGGTCTGTGCGGCAATGCTCCATCGGGCACCCTCTGGGGTGTCCTCGATGATCACGCCTGCGGTAGTGAGCTGATCGCGGATCGCGTCAGCGCGGGCATAGTCTTTCTCGGCTTTGGCCGCTGCCCGCTCGGTCATCAGGTGATCCACCAGAGTACCCAGTGCGGCGTGCTCGGCCGAGCCTGCGCCGTCGGGCTCCGGCACATCCGCCAGTCCCAGCACCTGCGTCATGGAGGCCACCTCTGCGGCACGTTCTGCGGCCACCGTCTTCTGTCCCTGGGCCAGGGCGGTGTTACCTGCACGGACACTCTCATGCAACACAGCCAATGCTGCCGGAACGTTGAGATCATCATCCATGGCGGCGCGGAAGGCTTCAGGAAGCTGCAGTTGAACCGGCTGCTCCCCCAGGGATTTGGCCAGGAAACCCTCGATGCGTTCGACGGCGGCCTCGGCCTCCTGCAGGGAACCGGGACGATAGTCCAGCTGGGAGCGGTAATGAGCCTGACCCAGGAAGTAGCGGACAGCCTTGGGGCGCGCCTGGGAGAGCATCTCTTCCGGGGAGATGGTGTTGCCGATGGACTTCGACATCTTCTGGCCCTGATAGGTCACCATGCCGTTGTGCAGCCAGTACCGAGCGAACTCATCACCGGCGGCCCGGGACTGGGCAAGTTCGTTCTCATGGTGCGGGAAGCGCAGATCCAGGCCTCCGCCGTGGATATCGAACTCCGCCCCGAGATACTTGGTCGCCATTGCCGAGCACTCCAGGTGCCAGCCGGGACGACCGCGACCCCAGGGAGAATCCCAGGCAGCAGTCTCCGGGTCCCCTTCCTTATACCCCTTCCACAGGGCGAAGTCCCGGGGGTCGCGCTTACCGCGGGGATCGGCGTCGGGAGCATCCTGCATATCCTCCACGCGCTGCCTGGTGAGCTCCCCGTAGTTCTGCCAGGAACGCACGTCGAAGTAGACATCACCCGAGCCATCAGGTGCTGGATAGGCGTGGCCGGCGTCAATGAGCCTGCGGATCAGCGCGAACATCTCCGTGATGTGCCCGGTGGCACGTGGTTCATAGTTGGGCCGCAGCACGCCCAGGGCGTCATAGGCCGCGTGGAAGGCCTGCTCGAACCGGTACGCCAGAGCAAACCAGGGTTCCTCGGCGGGGTAGTCCTGGTCCGCGCGGAATTCCGGGCTGTAGGAAGCCGCGGACTTTTCCAGGATCTTGTCATCGATATCGGTGACGTTGCGCACCGCGAGCACGTCATAGCCGCTGGCACGCAGCCAGCGAATCAGGATGTCGAAGGCCACCGCCGAGCGGACATGGCCAACATGGGGCTTGCCCTGAACAGTGGCACCACAGTAGTAGAGCGAGACCCGTCCCTCGTGCAGCGGGGAGAAGTCCCGGATCTCGGCTGTTTTGGTGTCGTAAAGTCGCAGTGCCACGGCCCAAGGGTACCGCAGCGGCCCCGCTCAGCCCTGGAGCGTTTAGTCCTTGACCAGCACGGCAGTGGCAGTAGCCATGATGCCCTCGGCCCGGCCGGTGAAGCCCAGTCCGTCAGCAGTAGTGGCCGAGACTGCCACCGGAGCACCGGCGGCCTCGCTGAGCGCTCGCTGGGCTTCTTCGCGGCGCGGCCCGAACTTGGGCCGGTTGCCGATGAACTGCACGGAGAGTGATCCGATGCGGAAGCCGGCCCGACGCACGATTGCCGCCGCTTCGGCCAGCAGCATCACTCCTGAGGCACCGGCCAGTTCAGGGCGAGATGTGCCCATAGTGTCTGCGCCGAAATGCACACCCAGGTCTCCCAGTCCTGCCGCGGAGAAGAGCGCATCGCAGCAAGCATGGGCCACGGCATCGCCGTCGGAATGCCCGGAGAGTCCCTGTTGACCGGGCCAGTGCAGGCCGGCCAACCAGAGCTCCGTGGGCTGATCCTCGGGGGCGAAGGCATGAATGTCATGGCCGATGCCCACCCGGGGCAGCGGCGCCTGGGCAGCGGGCATGTGTGTCTCCTGAAGCAGCGCGGTGGCTGTGAGCAGGTCTGTCTCTGTGGTGATTTTCAGGGCGCGGGGGTGACCGGCGACGACGGCGACCTCCACCCCTAGGTGCTCGGCGATCATCGCCTCATCAGTCAACGCTGCGGCCTCTTCATCGCTCAGCCCCACGGTGTGCTCGAGGGCGCGCTCCAGAAGGTCCAGGGTGAAGCCCTGCGGGGTCTGCACTGCGCGCAGCTGGCTTCGAGCTGGAGTGGAGCCCACGATCTCGAGTTCTGCCGAAGCATCCGTGCCAGCCGCGCTGACCTGCTTGATGGTGTCGGTGACCGGGACTGCCGGCACTACTGCCTCAGCACCGCCCTCCACTGCTTGCAGCACCCGCTGGAAGACCTCGGGCGGGGTGAGCGGGCGGGCGGCGTCGTGAATCAGGACGGTGGTTCGCTCCGCCGGCCAGTCATGGTGCCTGGCGTGTTCCTGGACGGAGGCCAGGCCCTCGTTGACCGAAGAAGCCCGGGTAGACCCACCTGAGACGACGACGACGCGAACTCCGGTGGCCTCGACAGCGTTGGCTTCTGCCACCAGCTGCTGACGGGTCGCCTCTGCGTTGGGATCCGGTGGTACGACCACCACGAGCAGCCCGAGGCCGAGTTCAGCAGTCACCGCATCCAGGGCCCGGGAGAGGATGCTGCGCCCGGCCAGCGGCACAGCTGCTTTGGGTACCCCGTAGCCCAGCCGCGTGCCGGAACCGGCGGCAACAATGACTAACGCCCGAGGATCTCCTGTGCTAAACAGGGCATCCGTCGGGCGTTGAGTCATATATGCGATTCTACGGTGAGCTCGAAGCTGAACCGCGCTTAGGCGGTGGCTGAGGTTTCGGAGAGCACCTGATCGAGGAGCTGCTCTGCATCCTCTTCGGTCAGCTCCTTGGCCAGCCGCAGCTCCGAGACCAGGATCCTCCGGGCCTGGGAGAGCATCCGCTTCTCGCCAGCGGAGAGTCCGCGGTCATTCTCACGGCGCCAGAGGTCACGAACGACCTCAGCAAGCTTGTTAATGGAACCCGAGGCCAGTTTCTCCACATTCGCCTTGTAACGGCGGGACCAGTTGGTGGGCTCTTCAGTGTGCTCCGCCCGCAGCAGGCCGAATACGTGATCCAGGCCTTCTTCATCCACCACGTCGCGAACACCCACGAGGTCAACGTTCTCAGCCGGAACTTTGATGGTCAGGTCGCCTTCAGAGACTCGCAACGTGAGGTAGGTCTTTTCCTCCCCCTTGAAAGTGCGCATCTCCACCTCTTCAATGGTGGCGGCACCGTGGTGCGGGTATACGACTGTCTCTCCGACTTCGAAATTCATGTAATTATTCCCCTTTCCCGCAGTCCAGTTTATCACGCACAGGCGTTTATCGGCGTGTCGAGATGCAAGCTCCGGGGAGTGGGCATAAGGTTCGCCGCGCACAATTCTCTTCTACGCCATGTAGAATTACTGCTGATCAAGTAGTCTGGACGCGACAACGTCGCACCGACCTCATGAGGAGATTTCCGACGTGAAGTTCGCCCCCTCCCCCACCCGCCGCGCAGCTGCCGCATCCCTGGCACTGGCAGCAGTGCTGGCCACCGGCTGCAGCGCCGTGAACTATCAGGCCACCACCCACGTCTACTCGGGGTCAGACGGCGTGATGTTCGATGCCGAGGGCGTCAAAGTGCGCCACCTGACGTTCATCGCCAACGAGGAGGGCGGCCCTGCTCGCCTAGTCGGCGTCGTGAGCAACAACAGTGCGGAGGATGCCCAGGTGGAAATCTCCGCGGCTGGCGACACCTTCCCCTTCAGCCTGTCCTCCGGTGAGGCCATCAACCTCCAGAACGACGACGAGCTCATCGTCTCCTCGATTCAGGCAGCTCCCGGAGCGATGCAGGACGTGACTATTTCCATCAACGGCACTGAAGAAACCGTTGGTGCAAGTGTCCTCGACGGCGGCATTGCCGAGTACCGCGCTCTCCTGCCGGATGACTTCGATGAGTCCACCGTTGAGCACCTGGAGCATGGCCCCGACACTTACGGCGGCGGCGCAGCCCACCACGATCCGGATGCCGCTCACCACTGACGCGGACACTCACGCACAACTGCCTTCATGAGGGCCTTCACCCATAGCGGTGAGGGCCCTCATTTCGTTGCCTGTGTCACAAATGGACTTGAGCGAACTTCTGTGGTGTGATTCTGGCGACACTGTGAGTCATGCCACACCGGCGGATGTGCAGTGTCACCACCTTCACTACGGATCGTCGGGCACGTACCTGCCCGTGAAAGGGAAACATCATGGCTTCAGTGACCTATGACTTTGCGAGCCGCGTTTACACCCCAGGCGCGCGGCCTGCCATCAACAAACTCCACCTGGAGATCACCGACGGCGAGTTCCTCGTCCTGGTGGGCCCCTCCGGTTGTGGTAAGTCCACCGCCCTGCGCATGCTGGCCGGCCTCGAAGAGGTCAATGAGGGCCGCATCCTCATCGGTGGCGAGGACGTCTCCCACGTCTCTCCCAAGGACCGCGACATTGCGATGGTCTTCCAGAACTACGCCCTCTACCCCCATATGTCGGTGGCAGAGAACATGGGCTTCGCCCTGAAGATCGCTGGAGTCTCCAAGGAAGAGCGCGCAGAGCGGGTCAAGAAGGCCGCTGAGATCCTGGACCTGGTTCCTTACCTGGACCGCAAGCCGAAGGCACTCTCCGGTGGTCAGCGTCAGCGCGTGGCGATGGGTCGCGCCATCGTGCGCTCCCCCAAGGTCTTCCTGATGGATGAGCCGCTGTCCAACCTGGACGCCAAACTGCGCGTACAGACTCGTACCCAGATCGCAGCCCTGACCCGGCAGCTGAAGACCACCACCGTCTACGTCACCCACGACCAGGTGGAAGCCATGACCATGGGCGACCGTGTGGCGGTCCTCAAGGACGGCATCCTGCAGCAGGTGGACAGCCCCCGCAATCTCTACGACACACCCGCCAACGTCTTCGTGGCAGGCTTCATCGGCTCCCCCGCCATGAGCCTGTTCCAGGTGGCCAAGACCGGTGATGACATCATCCTGGGCAACGACCGCTTCACCATCCCCGGTGGCCACCTTTCCAAGGGCAGCGGCGACAAGGTGACCCTGGGCGTTCGCCCCGAGGACATGGAGATCTCCACCGACGGCACCGGCCTGCCGATGGTCGTCGACGTGGTCGAAGAGCTTGGCGCAGACGCCTACATCTACGGCACCCCGGAGGGCATTCACACCTTCCAGCCGCTGATCGTCCGTGTAGATGGCCGTCGTCCTCCCATGAAGGGCGACAAGGTCTTCATCAAGCCCAATGTGGACCATGTGCACCTCTTCGATGTGGAGACCGGCCTCCGGCTCAACGGCGCGATCCCGGAGAATACTCCGCACGCCAAGTTGGCAGATGTGGAAGCACTGCAGGACAGCGAAGAGTAAGCCGCACAGCATTTATAGGTGCTGACAAAAGCGCCGGAGACTCATCGGAAACGATGGTTCTCCGGCGCTTTTTGCATATTCACACTAGGCAAACAGCAGATATCCAGTAACTGTCCAGTTAGGGATTCCTAGGGTGGAGCCATGGCTAGAAGCGCAGTGTCCATTGTCATCACGATCGTTATTGCGATCGTCCTGCTGTGGCTGGCGATCACCGTATTTGAGATCGCCGCAGGGATCGCAGGCTCCGTCATCGTCGGCATCCTCGCCGTCCTCGGAGTGCTGTATCTGATCCGTGCGCTGACCTAGTCCTGGATCACTCACGTCAGTGATCATGCACCGCCGTCAACCGTTCCGAAAGGGTGAAACACCATGCGCGGCATCTACATCCCCATCAGCATCACCACGATCCTCCTGATCGTCATCCTGGTGATCGTACTGACCTAACCCATACGGCAACCGACGACGACGCCCCGGCACCTCTCACTTAAAAGAGGTGGCCGGGGCGTCGTCGTGAGCACTGGAGGCTACTGCTGGCTGAGCCCGGAAGCGGGCTGCACTCGGCTCATCTGACGTGCTGGCAGCCAGGCAGCAAGCAGCGCGGCCACCAGCGTGGCAGCCCAGATGGCAGCAACCCGCAACCAGGGGATCTCCAGGACCACACTCCAGTCCTCGCGCGCCACCAGCGAGCTGACCCCAGCCCAGCCGAAGAAACCGCCCAGGACAGTGCCCAGCAGCAATGCGACTGCAGCCATCAGCAGTGCTTCCAAGGAGATCATGGAGCCCACGGCGCGGCGGTTCATTCCCACCGCGCGCAGCAGTGCCGCTTCACGCCGTCGCTCAAAGACCGAGAGGGAGAGCGTATTGCTGACGCCGATGACCGCCACAATGATGGCTGCGGCCAGCAGCACCAGCACCATAAGCAGCACCATGTCGATCATCTCGCCGTAGCCAGCACGCGCATACGCCGATTCAAGGCTCAGCTGATCCGAGTTCTCACCGAAAGCCTCGAAGACTCCGTTGATCTCAGTCTGCCCGGAACCTTCGCCCATGCGCAGGAAGGTGGCGCCGTAACGCTCGGCCGGCTGCCATGGGCCAGGAATTGCCTCAGCAGGAAGTGACTCCTCGGCGATGACCACCATTCCGGCAGGCACCCAGGAGCCGAATTGAACCTCGAGCTCCATGGCGGCGTCTTGTGCCCCGGAGTCAGCAGTCCCATCGGGGGTCAGCCGGGCGGTCTGCTGCTGACCTTCCTCTGCCATGTTGAACAGCTGCTCCTCACCCCACACGAATGATCCCGGGACGAGCACCTGACCCGGTTCCAGCGCAACGTCCCGGTAGGCCACCTCTTCCAGCTGATCAGAGTTGAGGACCAGCACCTGGACCGGAGTCTGACCGGAGTCACCGCGCAGCATGGCCTGCACCCCCTCCAGCACCGCGGCGTCCTGGACCTGAGGCAGCTGGGCCAGCGTCTCCTCGATATCCGCGCCTGTAGCAGTGACATATCCGTCAACCGGATGGGATTCCGCCAGCTCGTCATAGAGCATTCGCTGGGCGGTAGCGGCACCCACAGTCATGGTCACCACAAGGGTCACCCCCACCAGCAGCGCAGAGGCAGTGGCCGTGGTACGGCCAGGTACCTGGCGAGCGTTCTGGCCGGCCAGCGGCGCGGTGACCCGAAGTGCGGAGAACCTCGCCAGCAGCTTCCCCAGCAGGCTCACCAGCGGCGGGATGATCAGACGCCCCAGCAGCAGCACACCGAGGAAACTTAGGGCCCCTCCGGCCACGCCGTAGACAGGGATCGGCAGCCCCAACCATGGATCAACATTGACCGCCGCAAACTCGTCCGTGCTCTCCGGTGTGAAGAGCGCGGCGAAGAGCGCCACCGCCAGGCCGATGGCTACCAAAGCGGACCCGAGGATGATCCGCGGCCGGGAAATGCCCCCGCTGGATGAGACATCGGCTGGCCGCAGCGCCTCCATGGGTGAGACCCTTCCGGCTTTCAGCGCCGGGGCTAATGAGGACAGCACCGCCATGATCAGGCCCAGCCCCAGTCCCACTGCGATGGCAGTGACATTTGGGACTACCGCGGGCAGGGACTCGCCATCGTTGAGCAGCCGCAGCACAAACATGAAGGCCAGGGCCAGGACCCATCCGGCCAGCACGCCTGCAGCACCGCCCAGAATGCCCAGCACGGCGCCCTCAGCCAGGGTTGCCCGGCGCAGCTGCGCCGCGTCGGCTCCGATGGCCCGTAGTAGCGCCATAGTCCGCAGCCGGGAGGCCACAAGCACCTGGAACGTATTGGTGATCACCAGCGCAGAGACGAAGACGGCGATGCCGCCGAAGCCGAAGGCGATATTGCGCAGAATATCGGCATCGCCGGTGCGCTGGCCGATCCATTGGTCCACGATCTGCTGGTTAGTGGCCACCTGCACGCTAGCCACCGTGATGACTCCGTAGGCGTTGGCACCGTCCTCAGGCGCCCAGTCTGATACTCCCTCAGGCAGAGTCAGCGCGCCGGAATCGATACTGCGCTCGATAAGCGCAGCGATCTCCGCCTGAGCATCCTCCTGGGCAGCAGCGTTCTCGTGCAGATCGCCTCGCAGTGCCACTCGGATGTTCTCCACCATCGCAGTACCCGGCAACCGGTCCAGACCAGCGGCGCTCATCAGACCGTGCGGTGAGGGAAGATCGTCCTCGGCGATACCGACTACGGTGTAGTCCACACTTCCCGCATGCTGGGACTGACCGGTCTCCTCGTCCCAGGAGATATCAGCCGCGCTGAGCGTGTCACCCATCTGGAGTTCTTCGGTCTCGGCAGCTGTCGAATTAAGCACCAGTTCGGTTTCATCCCGCGGCAGACGTCCCGCAGCAAGCTCCACGTCCTGTGTGGTGCCCACCGTGCGCACGTCAACGCTGAACCGGAAATCCTCGGCGTTGTCCCAGACCTCGAACCAGCTGGCTCGGACAGGCTCTGCGACCTCTACTGAATCCAGGTCCTGGATCAGCTGCGCCAATACCGTGTCCTGGTGGACGGGGTCCTGCGGGTCTTCGCCGTCATCCCAGATGCTGAGGTGCTCGGCATTGATGATGAGATCAGCACCTGCTGCCTCGGCCTGAACATCTTCGCTGATGCCGCGGGTGAAGGAGTCCACCATGAGCAGACCGGTGATGATAAAAGCCACCGAAATGGTGATAGCTGCCCCGGCGGCCCAGAGCTTCTTGCCCGAGGAGCGCAGATTGGCGCGCAGCACCGGGCTCATCAGGCTCATTTGGCGACCTCGATCATCCGTGCCGCCAGCAGCTCAGCAGTGGGATCCTGCAGCTGGTCTACCACCCGCCCGTCATTGAGAATCACCGTGCTGTCTGCTCCAGCTGCGGCATTGACGTCATGAGTGACCATGACCACGGTCTGGCCGAACTCGTCCACGGCAGTGCGCAGCAGGCCCAACACCTCAGCCCCGGTGCGTGAATCCAGGTTTCCGGTCGGTTCATCAGCGAAGATCACTGCGGGCTTCGAGACCAGAGCCCGGGCTACGGCCACGCGCTGCTGCTGGCCTCCGGAGAGTTCGAAGGGACGATGGTGCAGCCGGTCAGTCAGCCCCAGCCGATCGATGACCATCTCAAAGAACAGCCGGTCCGTCGCGGCCCCTCCCAGGGATGCTGGCAGCAGAATGTTCTCCTCGGCGGTCATCGCCGGAACCAGGTTGTAGGCCTGGAAGATGAAGCCGATACGCTCACGCCGCACCCGGGTGAGTTCCTTCTCCCCGAGCCCGGTCAGCTCAATGGTGGCCCCGTCGTCGTGGGTTAGGGTCACCGTTCCTGAGTCTGCCGAGTCCAGTCCGGCCAGCACATGCATCAACGTGGACTTTCCCGAACCCGAAGGGCCCATCACCGCGGTGAATGCACCGGCGGCGAAGTCGATACTGAGGTTCTTCAGCGGAACCACTGTGGCATCGCCGGTGCCATAGGTCTTGGTGAGATTGGCGGCCCTCACCGCGGGGCGGACACGCATCTGGGTGCTCATGGGGAAGCTTCTCCTCATCATCATGGAAGTGCAGCCCGCAGTGTGCGAGCCGTATCCCACGCTATGAGAATCCGAGCCGGTGAACATCGGACCGGGGAGGGAGCTTGTTCTCCGCCTACAGGATGAGTCCGCCCGCTGTGGTCCGCCAGATGCGGGTTAGTCGACGATTCCAGCCTCGTAGGCGAAGACGACTGCTTGGACTCGGTCCCGCACGCCGAGCTTAGCCAGCACCTGTCCCACATGGGTTTTCACGGTGGCCTCGGAGAGGAAGAGTCGAGCGGCGATCTCCGTATTGGAGTCTCCTGTGGCCATCTCTTCAAGCATCTGCCGCTCCCGTTTAGTCAGCAGCTCCAGGCGCTTCTGCTGCGCTGTTGTGGGAGTACGACGACGCCCCTCGCCCAGCAGTGTGGAGTCCAGCAACCGCCGGGTGGTAGTGGGGGCGACGACGGCGCCACCGGTGACCACGGTGCGGATCGAGTCCAGCAGGACTTCAGGCTGCACGTCTTTGAGCAGGAAGCCGGAGGCACCTGACTGCAGCGCCTGCAGGGCGTACTCATCAGTATCGAATGTGGTCAGCACGATCACCTTGGTGTGTGCCAGGTTCTGGTCCGCGGTGATCTGGGCGGTGGCCTCGAGTCCGTCCATCACGGGCATGCGGATGTCCATGAGGACCACATCCGGTGTATGGACGCCGATCAGGTCCAGCGCTTCGCGGCCATTGCCGGCCTGGGCGATCACCTGCAGATCCGGCTGGGAATCGATAACCATGGCGAAGCCGGCGCGAAGCAGCGCCTGATCATCGGCCAGCAGCACGGTCAAGGGATTTCCGGGGCCATATGATTCGACGCTGGACGATTCAACCCCGGATAACCCAGTGCTGGCACGCCCGGTCGGGATCGGAGCGGGAGTCTGCTCATCGGCGCTCATGCGCTGATCTCCTTCTTTCTACGCCCTGCACCCACTCGGGCCAGCGGGAATCGTGCCATCACTTCAAAGCCGTCCTGACGGGGATGAGCGGTTACCTGCCCCCCGTAGAGGCGGGCCCGCTCAGCCATCCCCAGCAGACCCGAGCCGCGGCCGTCGCTGGGCGCTTGAGCCCCACGGCCGGTGTCATGGATCTCCAGGGCCAGTTCCCCGCTGGCGTAGTCGGTGCCCAACCAGATGGTCGACGTCGCCTCGGTGCCGCCGTGCTTGAGAGTATTGGTCAGGGCTTCCTGGACAATGCGATAGACCGCGAGCCCCACACCGTCGCTCAGCGGGGGGATGTCCGCCTCGGCGATGTGCAGTTCCACGGGCAGGCCGGAGGCACGCACATCGGCAATCAGCTGCGGTAGGTCGTGGATGCCCGGCGCCGGGCGCTTCTTCAGCTGTTCCTGCTCTTCGCGGAGAACCCCGAGCATGCGGCGCATCTCGGTCAGCGCTTCGCGGCCTGTCTCAGCGATGGTCTCGAAGGCTGCTCCGGCGCGGGCAGGGTCCTGCTGCAGGACATACCGGCCGCCGTCGGCCTGGGCGATCATGACCGACATGGAGTGACTGATGACATCGTGCATCTCCCGGGCGATACGCATGCGTTCGGCGTCGGCGGCTAAGCGGGCCTCCTGATCGCGTTCGCGTTCCAGCAGCCGGTTCTTCTCCTCCACGGCTTCCAGCTGGGCGCGCTTACGTCCGGCCAGGTCGCCGAATAGCCAGAACACCAGCACGACGGCGGCAGCGAATCCGCCGATGAGCAGGAGGTTGACCATGGCCGTGGGAGCATCCGCCGGATAGATGCTGGCCACCATCTGCTGATATCCCACAAAGATGGCCAGAAGCACCGCACCCAGCAGAGCTATGGTCAGATAGCCGCGGGAGACTCGACGGCTGCCGTATTTGGCGCAGGTGTAGACCACCAGCGGGACGCTGAGAGCGGAGACACCGGGTCCGCTGAGTGTGAGGATCTGCAGCAGCGCGGCAGTGGCGATGATCCCTGCGGCCACCCCTGGCTGAATCCTGGAGATCGCCAGCGGGACGATGGCCATCAGTTCCAACAGAAGCATGACTTGGGGGTCAACCGCGTTGCCGATGAATCCGTAGTGCGACGCGCTTAAGCCCCAGATCAGCAGTGCCATCAGGGTCAGCGGGGCGACCTTGAAGAGACTGTCCCCCAACCAGGGTCGCTCCTCGAAGAACCGCACTGTGCGCACATGCGGTGGGAGGCGCCCGAATTCTGTCATGCACACAGTCTAGGGAGCTGTTCTGCGCCCTGCCTCCGACCACAGGATGAAAACTGCCCGCTGCTGGCTTCCGGGTTTATCGACCGGGCTTAACCACGGCGCGCTGGTCCGGCGTCGTCGTCTGTTGTCTTCGCTTGCCCAGTGGAGTACTCCTCCGGTGCCATTCTTTCCGCGCGGCCTTTGGAGGCGGTGGGATTGTTCCGGCGGTAGCTGATGCTCTGCGCGATGATGTAGGTCAGCGGGCCAATGATGGGGACCAAGAAAATCACCAGAACCCACAGGACTCCGGCTCGGCGCTGGTGGCGGGTCTGCATCAGAACCATCAGGGCCGCTGCCAGAGCCGCCACTGCCAGGATGCCACCAAAACGCAGCCACCACGGCAACGGTTCACTGCCGGCAGGGGTGGCTGCAGCAAGAGCGGAGAACAACTGCGGCACGAACATGGCATCAGGCTAGACGGGACCGCTGACGAGCAGCTTGATCCCTAGTGGGCGTTGCCTGGAGTTTTGCCGGAGAAGTCAGCGCTGGGGCCAGATACTGCGTTCGGCCATGACATCGGCCAGCGCTTCTGCGTCGTCGGTCATGAGGCCGTCAACGCCCATATCCAGCAGCCGGTGCATCTCAGCGGGATCGTCCACCACCCATACATGGACCTGCAGCCCGGCCTTATGGCAGCGCTCAATGAACTTCGGCCGCACAATGCGCACCCCGGAGTGCTCGATAGGCACCTGGACGCAATCGATCCCAGCCAGACGGCGACTGATCCGGCGCAGGAATCCCAGCGGACCCAGTAGCACAATCATGCCCGTGGAGACCCACCCCCCGGAGGTAGCCACCGGGCGGCTCAGTCGCTTATTCACCCGATGCCGACGGGCGTCGTTGAAGCTGGCGGCCAGCACTCGGTGGTGAGCTCCGTGACGCTCAACGATCTCCGCAAAGGGGCCGACGGCTTCTCCGTCTTTGAGGTCCACGTTGAAATGGACGTCATCCCATTCCGTGAGCAGATCCTCGAAGCGCACCATCGGCTCGGTGAACCGGCCGTCCATCCCGACGCGGAGTTCACTGAGCTCTTCCCAGGTCTTCTCACTCAGCCGACCGCTGCCGGTGGTGACCCTGCCCAGCTCCTCATCGTGGAAGACCACCAGGGTGCCGCAGGCTGCAGTACGGACATCGATCTCCAGGTACCGGTACCCCAGTTCGACGGCGTGCCGGAAGGCGCCCATGGTGTTCTCGCGGCGGGGATCCGCTCCGCGGTGAGCAAAGGCCAGCGGGGCGTTCTGCAGAGCTCCGGGCTGAGAGTTCAGCAGATAGGGAATGTCGCGGTAGGGATGGGCCCGGTAGGGACTGAGCCGGGTCACAGCTGACCTGCCAGCAGCTTTTCGATGATCACAGCCACGCCGTCGTCATCACAGCTTGAGGTCACATGGTTTGCCGCAGCGCGTGCCATCGGGTGGGCAGAGCCTACCGCCCAAGATGTGCCAGCCCACTGCAGCATTTCAATGTCATTGGGCATGTCTCCGAAGGCCACCACATTCTGCTGGTTGACGCCCAGGGAGGTGGCGAAGCGCTGGAGACCTGCAGCCTTGTTGATGCCCTTGGCTGCCAGCTCCAGCAGGCTCACCCCGGGTGCTGAGTGGGTGACGCTGACCAGGTGACCGGCACGCCGTCGCACTTCGGCCAGGAATGCGTCTGGATCCATGCTGTGGGTTTTCACCAGCAGCTTCACCACCCGGTCAGCGACGTGGTCCTGACCAACCTCGCTGTCCGGGGTGCGCACCTCACCGCGGGTGCCGCGCTCTAAGGTCTCATCCAGCGGGCCGAAGAGCAGCTGCTCTTCACCGATGCCGGCTGCCTTGCGTTTGGCATCATCGTAGAAGAGTGAGTCTTTGGCGAAGCCGTCTTCTAGGTGCAGGTGTTCGAGCGTCTCGGCGGCGAAGAAAGCACCGGGGTCTAAGTCGAGGATGATGTCCTTGGCTGAGAACAGCGCCTCGGCCTGCATGGGCCAGGAGGAGACCAACCTGTCCTGCGCCAAGTCATACATCACTGCTCCGTTGGAGCAGATCACCGGGCCGATCTCACCGAGGGTGTCACTGACTGGCCGCATATTGCGCACCGGGCGTCCAGTGACTAATACGACGGCGACCCCTGCTTCGCTGGCGGCTTGGAACGCTTCGACCGTGCGCGGGGACACCGCGCCGGAGGCGGTGAGCTTATAGGAGAGGATCGTGCCGTCGATATCGCTGGCGATCAGCTTGACCGGGGTTCCAGCAAGTTGTGGCGCGGCCGCGTCGTCGAGGACTGGGTGGTTGAGGGCAGCCTCGGCGGATTCAGTGGTGGGTGCGGCGCTGGCGGACATCCCGCCTCCGGGTGTCTGAAGCTGTGAAGTCATCGTCTCTTTAGGGGTTAGTCGGCGGCAGTGAGGGCGGCGGCAAGCTCTTTTGCGCTCGGCGGCTGGGCGCCGAAGCGGGAGGAGGTGATGGCGGCAGCCTGCGCGGCACTGCGCAGTACTTCTGAGACGGTGTCAGCGCTGATGTCTTGAAGTGCTTGACGGTGATGGGCTCCCAGCAGTCCGCGCTGCTGCAAGCTGGAGAGGGTGGCGGCCATAAAAGAGTCACCAGCGCCAACGGTGTCAGCGACTTCCACGGAGAAAGCCTGCTGCTCAACGAAACCGCTGCGCGCCAGGGCTATCGCACCAGAAGCACCGCGGGTCACGGTGACCAGGGAGGGGCCCAGTTCCAGCCAGGCGGACATGGTGTCCCGGTGGCTGCGTTCGGGATAGAGCAGATCTAGGTCATCAGTGGAGGCCTGAATGACATCAGCTAAGGCGATGAACTCTTCTACCTGCTGGCGTGCTTCTTCGCGGTTGGGCACCAGGGTGGGCCGGTAATTGGGATCGTAGGAGATGGTGGCGGTCTCCCGAGCCCGGTGCAGGACCCCTTTGACGGTCTCGGCCCCGGGCTGGACCATCGCGGCAATAGAGCCGGTGTGCAGGTGGATTCTGTCCCCCGAGCAGGTAGCGAACTTCTCCTCCACCTCGTCTGCGCTGGGCAGCGCCCAGTCCAGTGAGAATTCGTAGCTGGCCTGACCGGTGGGATCCAGTGTGGCCCGGGCTACTGAGGTGGGCAGCTCATCTGCCTCGAGCAGGGAGTTGATGCCCTGAGCGCGCAGTGAGCGGGCAATCATGCGACCGTAATCGTCCTCGCCGCGCCGTCCGGCGAAGACCACCTGGTGTTCCAGGCGAGCGAGTCCTACCGCAACATTGAAGGGGCTGCCCCCGACGTGCGCCTTTGGGGCAGATGTCTCCGAATGGACCACATCTACCAAGCACTCGCCAATGACCGCCAGGTATGAACTCACGCCTCTACACTACCCGGAATCGGTCGCTCTGGGCCTGTGCGGCAAGCTGTTTCAGGGCATTGGTACTGGCAAGTAGGCCCATCGCACTGCGGTGGTGATTACCGGCCACGCGATGAGCACGATGAGACCTAGCCGACAAGTGTGAGGCCTCCGGATAAAAGACGGGCGCCCCTCTTGGGGGTAGAGGGGCGCCCGCTTTCCTGGAACAGTCAGAGCAGAGCTCTTAGACTGTTCAGGCCTGTCGGCGGTTCCTCCACACCAGGAGGCTGCCGCCTGCGGCAAGCAGCAGAGTCACTGCCGCGAGCATCATTCCCACACCTGCACCGGTTTGAGCCAGGGAGCCTGGCTGCTTGGGTGCGTCTTCATCCTCAGCATCAGGTTCAGGCGCCGCAGGAGTGGGCAGCTGAGGTTCATTGCTGGGGTCAGCCGCAGGAGTGGGGGATTCACTTGGATCAGCCGGTTCGGTCGGCTGATGCGAGGGATCGGTCGGATCAGTTGCCGGAGTGCTCGGCGCTGCCGGTTCGCTCGGCTCAGTCGGAGGATCCGCGGGATCTGCAGGCTCCGACGGCGGGTCCGAGGGTTCTGCAGGCTCGCTCGGCTCAGTCGGAGGATCCGTAGGCTCGCTCGGTTGGGTCGGAGGATCCGTAGGCTCAGCAGGAACCGTCGGCGGGTGCGTGGGCGTCACCGGCTCACTCGGCTCAGTCGGCGGATCGGTAGGCTCACTCGGCTCAGTCGGCGGGTCAGTAGGCTCACTCGGCTCAGTCGGCGGGTCAGTAGGCTCACTCGGCTCAGTCGGCGGGTCAGTAGGCTCACTCGGCTCAGTCGGCGGATTCGTCGGCTCGCTTGGCTCCGACGGCTCGCTCGGCGGGTCCGTAGGATCAGCAGGCTCAGCAGGCGGGTCCGTTGGCTCGCTCGGCTCCGACGGCGGATCCGTGGGATCAGCAGGCTCAGTCGGCGGATCGGTAGGTTCGTTCGGTTCAGTCGGCGGGTCAGTAGGTTCGTTCGGTTCAGTCGGCGGCTCGCTCGGCTCAGCCGGCTCCACGGGCTCAGTCGGCTGGACCTTCAGAATCACTCCGGCATCCCACGTCGGATCGATACCCTCAGAAGCCAGCACTTCACGCGAACCGTAGTCCTTGGTCAGCTGAGCATTCTCACTATCCAACCGGAACCTAGCAGTCAGACCAGTCACCGGATCAGCATTGGAATCCGCCGTGACATCGTCACCAACGGTCTGGATAGTGAACTCATACAGCTCAGCCTGCTCCTGGGTCAGCTCAAACCGAATCTGGTACTCACCAGCTGGCAGCTCATCGAAGATGTACAGACCGTTCTCATCAGTGCTCGTACGAGCAACCTCTTCACCATCGGCATCCAAAAGGACCACAGTCACGCCCTCAAGCGACTGCTCATCCTCGCCCTGCAGACCATCCTTATTGGTATCGATCCACACGTAGTCACCCACAGCGTAGGTCGGCTCAGATGGTTCGGCGGGAGTATTGAAGAACGTCACAGTCTCGGTGGAACCGTCGGCTTCCACTGTGACGCGAATTTCCTGCTCGGAGAGCTCATAGCCCTTAGGTGCTACCACCTCACGGACGAAGTAGGTCCCCGGCTCAGGCACAAGAACACTTCGACTGCGACCCTCGGAGTCATCAACTGCCAGGAATCCGTCCTTCACATAGGCGTTGTCGACGACGACCTCGCCCGCTGCCGTACGAATCTCGAACCGAGCGTTGGGGTCGTCGATCACCACATTGTCGTTGCTGCGGTCCCGCTTAGCGATGGACACGGGGTAACCGTCTGACGGGGTCACCGTAGCGCTGGTGTTTCCGATGACGTTGATAATCGGGGTATCTAGCTCGAAGCTGGTGATTCGCACCAGAACGTTCGCGCTGATGCCGTCCTGCTTGGAGAGCACTTCTCCCTGTTTATTCGCAAGGGTCACACGGTGGTTCTCGGCGTCGTAGGAGGCGATGAGGTTTCCACCGATCTCTACGGGGCCGGCAACGGCCCCGGCGCCGGTATCTACGTTCTCATCGGTAACGAAACCGAGGAACTCAACTTCCTCGGGCAGATTGTCGATCACCGGGATGATCGGCACTCCGTCGTAGTTGCCGTGTGGGATGAAGGCAATGTTGTAGACGTACTCGTCCTGAACCAGCTCGCCCTCGTCGTTGACTTCGGCGCGGAGGTTGGTGGTCCAGAGCCGGTTCTCAGTGTCTCGGATGCTCTTACGAACCTGAGCTTCATCACCATAGGATGTCGCTTCTGCTCGCACCTCCGACCAGTAGATGGGCACTTCGTCCTGTCCGAAGAGACTTGCCTTGTTAGTGATGCTCAGGGTCTGCTTGCCTGCCAAAGGCACCGTGGTCAGCGTGATGGTGACTTCCAGCCGCGCAGTGGGGTTGTCCTTGACCAGGTTGATGCCTTTATCGCTGAGCTTGATGATCAGGTTGCCGTCATCGTCTACGCTCACGTCGAAGTAGGTAGCGTCCATCTCGTGCCACCAGTTGAACTTGCCGGTAATCGCCGCGGCGATCTCTTCAACATTGGATGTCTCGAAGTATTCGGGATTGACATAGTCGACGATGTAGCTCTTGGTGAGGTCGACGTTCTGGACGGTGAATCGGTAGTCGAGCTCAGTGGTCTCACCGGGAACAACAGTGATGGTTTCTGAAGACAGGGCTGTCTTCGAGAACTTATCCGGGTCGTGGCGGCCGTCGTCGCTCTCATCCCAGACGATCAGATCCACGGCAGCTTCACGCTCGTGGGCTGCTTTCTCTTCTGAGTAGATGAAGGAAGCTCGGTTTCTCAGGGGATAGTGGGTGGAACCGTTGTTGGGGTTCTTCCACGCGTACAGGTCCTCGATAGTAGTGACTTGTGCCTTCACCGCGACAGTCACGTCGCTCTGGTTCCGGCCGAGGTTGACCAGCAGCAGTTGATTCACAACGGCCCAGTGACCGACATACTCATCAGCGGCAAAGTCCTCTGCAGTTCCGCTGAATCCAGCAGCCTGCGTCAGCTCCATACCCTGAGCGGTGATGAAATCGGCAGCGTCGGTGCTCCAGCGTGCCTGCTGCGGCAGCGGATCAGAGATCACCACATTGCGGCCCAGCACAAAGTGCTCATTTCGCCCGTCGAAGGTGCTCAGATTCGCACGAAGAGTGTAGGTGATGTCCTGAGCTGGCTGCAGCGTGCCGCCTTCGTCCACGAGCACGTCTCGCCGACCATGATCCCAGTTACCGGACTTGGTGAAAATGCTGTCTAGGCGCGGGGTTTCGGGGGCCGGTGGGCCTGCCCGGTGACCGCCCAGCCACACGTCAGCGGTGCGCTGCTGGTCGCCGAAGGTCGCAGTGTTCCTTAAATTGAAGCCGAAGTTACCGGTTCGGTCCTCAGCCACCAACTTGTCCAGCTCGACCTGCAGCATGTCACGCAATGCTGCGTGTGCTGATTCATGCGGGACTGATGCCGTGTAGGTGACCTTGAGTCGGGAGGGGTTCGGCAGGTCAAGAGTGTGGGTGAATCCGGTGTGACCGTCGGCAACCGCTGGGGTGAACTCCAGCGGTTCAATCTTCCGGTTACGCCCCTGGTCATCCCAGGTGGTCAGCTCCGCACGAAAGGACTCCGGGTCCAGCACCAGATGCTCCGGCAGTTGGTCTGCGATGGTGAAACCCTGACGGTTCTGGTCCTTGGCGGTGTCCACGTTGAGGGTGTAAGTGATCTTCTGGCCGATGATCGAGGGATTGAGCACCACCTGGCCGTCGTCGTCGATGGTGACTGCACTGTTCCAGTTGGGACGCGCGGCATTTTTTGCCACACGAGACGAGACGTTCTCAAACTCGTCTCCAGGAGCACGGACAACCACCTCGATGGAGTGCTCCTCGTCATCGACTCGCCAAGTCACCTTTTCGGTGCCACTGACCTCTACTTCGCGCAGGGTGTAGTTCAGGGCCCATACGCCCTGACTCACGTCATCCGGAAACGGGTCTGCGAACGTGATGTGAATGGCACCGTCGTGTTCGGTGACGCTCTTAATGGCGGTGTTGCCAGCGGGTACCACCAGGGATGCGGGGTCAATGCTGGTGGGGACGCCTCCGAGTTCGATGACAGCGGTGGAGCCCGGCACTACATCCCGGCTGTACTGGACGTTCAGCCGAAGCGTATCTCCGGGGGTGATCACGGTGTTCGGCGAAGCCGCCCGGCCGTTGATCAGCAGGTTAGTGGTCACGCCGGGCGTTTGGGCGTGTGCCGCCGGGGCCAGCGCTGTGAGTCCTGTCAGTGCCAGCAGTGAAATGAGCAGAGCTGCGAGCAGGCGCACCAATGGTGTGCCCGCCCTTCGTTGATCTGGTAGAAGGGTGGTCATGTCCTAGGTCCAATCGCGTGTTAAGAAGGCCCCTGTGGGCGCGCGCGGACATACGAGGCCAAAAGGCCGGGGTGGGGAAAGAGATCCGCAGTCTGCGCCAGCGGGGAGACGGACCAATACTGGTCGGCAGGACCAAGCAGGGGATGCGAAAAGGGCCCATAGAGGGGGAACTTCACCCCGCCGTTCACCCCGCGGCCACGTGGCGTTCACCCTCGACGTCACCCTTTAACGGGGTATTAGAGAGTGTGCTGAGCCACAACGAACGTCAGTGGGGTGCAGCAGCCTGGCACGGCCAGCGCACTATTGACTCTTCGAAGGCATGAAAGCGACAGGTGTCGCGACGACTATCAGGCACGCGAAACTACGGCAGAAAAGGAATCAGCCTGACGGTTCCAATGGAGCGCCTGGAGCGAACCAGGCTCTTTCGAGCTCCTGAGCCAGCGTAGGAGACGCCGTCCTACTGCTGCCGGTAGAGCTCGTAGCCGCCCAGCAGATTCTTCACCGGCGCGCCGGGATAACGCTGGGACAGCAGCTGCAGCGCCTGACGGGAACGCACACCGTGAGCACAGTAGACCACCACTGGTCGGTCATCTGCGGCCTCGTCCAGGCCGGGAACCTCCGGGGACTCCCGCCACAGCGTCATCAGTGGAATATTGACCGCATCCTCGATGGTGCCCTGCTGGTGCTCCCACGGTTCACGAACATCCACGACGCCGGCAATCTCCCCGCGGGCCACCGCCTGGCGGAACTCGCGCGGAGTCAGATCATCGGCTTGCTTCGGGTCCCCGGTGAAAGGGTTGAAGTCGATATCTTCGTTCACGCTGTCCTCGTTCACGCTGTCCTCCGCTACTGTTTCTGCGGCAGCTGAGTCCGTCGGGCTGAGGTCAGCCGCTGCGCCGTCGTCGTCTGCTTGGTGGGCGGGTGCCTCGCAGGCAGCATCGAAGTCCGGTCCTCCGCCGAGTCCAGTGACATCAGCACCAATGCTGGTGACCGGTTCCCGCTGCGGATCCGGCTCCAGGCGGAACTCGCGGAAGCTGGCAGTGAGGGCGTCATAGGTCATGACCCTCCCCAGCAGGGTCTCCCCCACTCCGGTGAGGTGCTTGACGGTCTCCGTGGCCATCAACGAGCCAATGACACCAGGCAGCACACCCAGGACTCCGGCCTCAGCACAGGTGGGGACTTCCCCGGCGTCGGGAGCTTCCGGGTACAGATCACGGTAGGTGGGTCCGCGTTCACCAGAAGGCAGCCGGGACCAGAAGAGGCTGACCTGTCCGGCGAATCGCAGGATGGATCCGGAGACCAACGGCACTCCGGCGATCTCGCAGGCATCAGAGACCACATAGCGGGTGGCGAAATTATCTGAGCCATCCACCACAATATCCACCGGCTCCACCAGCTCCAACGCGTTCTGCGCAGTCAACGGCTGGCGGTGCTCGACGACGTTGACTTCCGGGTGCAGCCCGCGCATGACCGCCGCGGCCGAGGCCGTCTTGGGCTGTCCCACGGTGGCCTCAGAGTGAATGACCTGGCGGTGCAGATTCGAGCGGTCCACGACGTCGTGGTCAATCACCTCGATGGTGCCCACCCCGGCCGCTGCCAGATACGTGAGGATCGGTGCGCCAAGGCCGCCTGCACCCACCACCAGCACCCGCGCCCGCAGCAGTTTGTCCTGGGCTTCGATACCGAAGCCGGCCAGTGCGAAGTGGCGCTGGAAGCGTTCGGCCTGCGATCGCGAAAACGCGGAGAGATCAGTCATCAGGTGAGGTCTTCCACAGGGTCGATGATGCCCTCCATTGGGCTGGAGGCCAGGGCATGCTCGCGGCGCGGGATACGTCCGGCATGCCGGGAGTGCCAGCCAGCCTCTACTGCAGCCTTCACTGCATGCGCCATCGCAGAGGGATTCTGCGCGCGAGTCACCGCGGAGGCCACCAGCACTGCCGCACAGCCGAGTTCCATGGCCAGGGCGGCTTCTGAGGCGGCACCGATGCCGGCGTCGAGGACCACCGGCACTGAGGCGCGGGAGGCAATGAGCTCAATATTGTGCGGGTTCAGGATCCCGAGCCCGGTGCCGATGGGGGCACCCAGGGGCATGACCGCTGCAGCACCGACCTGCTCCAGACGGCGGGCGACGGCGGGATCATCACTGGTGTAGACCAGCGGGATGAATCCACGGTCGGCCAGCTGTTCAGTGGCCTCCAGGGTCTCGATGACATCCGGAAGCAGAGTGTGCTCATCGGCGATGACTTCGACCTTGATGAGGTTGGTCTCCAGGGCTTCGCGGGCGAGCTCTGCGGTCAGGACAGTGTCCTTGACGGTGTAGCAACCAGCAGTGTTGGGCAGAATATCGATGCCCAGGCGCTCCAGCATGCTGAAGACCGAGGTCTTAGTGTCCGGGCTGAAGCGGCGCATGGCCACTGTGGTCAGCGTGGTGCCGGAAGTGATGAGCGCTCGTTCCAGGGCTGCGAGATCGGTGATGCCACCGGTACCCATGATCAGACGGTTCGCCAGGGTGTATCCGCCGATGTCCAGCGGCGGAATGCCAGCGTCGAATGCGGGTCCGGTCTGGGCTGTGTCAGACACTTAGTCAGCCTCCCTGGACTGCGGTGACGATTTCCAGCTCGACACCCTCGCTGAGCTCGGTGGCGGCCCAACGGCTGCGCGGGATGACGGAACCGGCCAGTGCGACGGCGACGCCGAGGCGTCCTCCATCTGCGGGGGTGCCGTCAGCGCTGAGCTGGCGTCCGGTGGTGTGCGCGACGGCGTCGACCACAGTAGCTCCTTCAGCGAAGGCGACCTGGTCATCATTAATGTGAACGGTGGGCATAGCGTCTCCAGTCTAGTCCTGCCGGGCACAACGCTGCGCTGGCTAGGATTAGTCCGGGGACGAGCGCGGATGGCTGTTTCTTCGCTCAATGCGCGCAACACATCAGGAAAGGCTCGCTATGACGATGAGGCCATCTGCTTCGCTGCGCGCACGTTCGCACATCGTGATCTTCTGGCTCACAGTTCTGACGGCCGCCTCGCGGACGTCGGCATTGCTGCTTGCCCTGCCCTGGTTGGCGCTGCAGGAGACAGGAAGTGCCACCATAGTGGGCGCGCTTGGTGCTCTTACCCTGCTGGCAGGTCAGTTGCTGGCTCCTCTGCTCATGCTGTTCGCTGACCGCCTGGGGCGCTGGCGCACTGCGGTGGCGGCGGATGTACTCACGCTCGCCGGATGTGGTGCTGCGGCGTTATTGGTTGAAGCTGGCATGTTCACCGTGGCGGCAATGATGGTGCTGGGCCCGCTTCTGGCTATCGGCCGCGGCGTGGGCTCCGCGACTCGTAAGGCACTGGTCCCTGATCTTGCCGAGGAACACCGTGTTCGATACTCCACTGTGACAGCCGGGCGCGAGGTCATGATCGTTGCTGGTTTTGTAGTCTCGCCTATTGTCAGCGGCTACATGCTGGTTGATGGCGCCAGCGGTGCAAGTGTCTTCTGGATGTGCGTGGGCTTCTCTCTGCTGAGCATGGTGGGAATGCTGCTTATCCCGCGGCATCTAGGAGTGGTAGAGCATACAGATCCTGGCGGCTTCAGTGTGATCCGCACGCCTAGGCGCAGCCTGGTCAGCACTATGCGGGAGCATCCGGCACTCACCAGGGCGGTGCTGATGACAGCCGCCGTCGCGGCCGTTGCGGCAGTCTTCCAACAGGTGGGGGCCCCCGTGATCGCCGAATCCATCGGGGATTCGGACCAGCTGGGCTTGCTCATCGCCGGTTACGCCCTAGGCAGTGTGGCCGGCGTCGGGCTCCACGTGCTGGCGGCGCGGACACTGGGTCGGTTCAGCACCGTAGTCTTCGGGGTGGCGCTAGGTGTGCTGGGTTTCGCGCTTCTGCCGTTCTTGCTGGAGGCGGGCTGGGCACCCGGTGTAGGGGCGCTGGTGGGAGCAGGACTCGGCATGACCAATCCGCTCTGGGCAACTGCGACTGCCGAATATTCGCCGCACCATGCCCGCAGCACCGTGGTCGCCGCTCAGGTGCTTGCCGCAGGTGCGGTAGGCGGACTGGCCCCCCTAGCGGCCGGGATCGGGGTGGAGCACCTCGGCGTCGTGCCGGTGATGTGGGTGGTGGCAACCTACTGGGCCGGGTGCTGCCTGCTGTGGCTATGGCGCGCTGATACGGAGCTCACGCCTCGGGTAATTGGCCAGCAAATGAGCCCGTCGTTCGAGCAGAGCGGGGTGAACGACCATCAGTCTTCAGGAGCCAGCAGGCCAACAGCATAGGCAAGTTCTAGCGCTTCAGTGCGGGAGTGCACGTCCATTTTGCGGTAGATCCTGCGCAGATGAGTTTTGACGGTGTTCTCTGACAAGTGCAGACGATGAGCAATGACAGCCCTGGATTCTGAGTGCGCCAGCTCGGCCAGCACCCGCAACTCGGCTTCACTGAGCTCCGGCGCCGCAACGTCAGAGGAGCCGGAGAGCCGCTCCTCCACCGCGGCGAAGAGATCAGCCCTGTGGGGGGCTCGCTCCCGCAGTAGGGCCAGAAGCCGTTCGGGCGGGATGATCAGCACATCTGAGGGTGACCCGCATTCATCTGCAAGCGCCAGTGCCGCCAGGAACTGCTCCCCGGCCACGCTCTGGCTGGCATCAGCTGAACCGGCGCCGGCCAGAGCTGCTTCGGCCTGGGTCCAGCAGAGCCGCAAGCTGATCTCCTCGCGCGGCGTCATCCCCTGGTAGGTCTCTAGAATCTGACGGGAGATACGCCGCGCTTTCTCCCAGTCTTTCTCGTAGAGCGCCAGGACAGCCTCCGCGCGTTCCAGCGCTACACCGGGTCTTCCCGGGTAGTCCAGATCCCATCCACGCTCGAGGTGTTTTCGCGCAGAGTCCAGTGCCCCGGCCGCCGCGGCTGTAGCAACAGCACGGGTCTGGAGATGAACCTGCATGTAGCGGCTGGTGGGCGGTGCAGAACGGCGGGTATGCAGTTCGGTGGCGATATAGCTCACCATGCCGGTCTCATGAAAATAGGAAGCAATCCGCGAACGCAGGTCAAGGATGAAGACCCACAGCTCCGTATCTCCCTGGAATTGTTTGATGCGCTCCAGCTCAGCACGGGCGGTCTCCGGTCGCCGGTCTACTAGAGCAACTGCTGCAGAGGCAATACACGCCGGCGCACCTGAGTAGCTCTCGTTCCATCCCGGTGGCAGCTCGAAGCTGCCGATCCAGGACAGCACCTCCCGGGTCGCCGCGATATTGCCCGCCGTGGCCAAAATCAGTGCTTTGAGTCCGGCACTGTAGAGCGCGCGCCATTGGAAAGTCCCGTCCGAGTCAACCAGCGGCACCACAATGGGTTCGATGAGGCTCAATGCTGCCCGGTGGTCCCCCAGGAAGAGCTTCGTGCTTGCTGAATACTGGCGCATTGCCGTGGCCACCCAGCTTCGCGCGGCTTCAACGAGGAACCGGTGATCCTCTGGGAGCTCGTCAACCCAGGCGCTGCTCACCACCCGCAGCTTTTCGATCTGGGGCAGGACCTCACTAGCGAGCTGGTCAGCTAGTTCGAAGTTCCCCAGCAGCCGGTGGTGCGCAAACGTCACCGTCTGACTTACCACCCGGCCGAAGTCGCTGGCTGAAGTGTCGACCTGGCTGAGGACTTCCTCTCCCACTGTGCGAAGCGCCGTCAGGGTGACATCTGGCCTTTCGGCGAGCATGACCATACGGAACCACCCCACGAAGGGGTATTTACGAACGACAGCAGAGGGCACACTGTCCAGAATCTGGCTGAAGTCCTCCCTGCCTATAGCTTGGAGTTCGTTGAAATGCAGCAGTGCCTGACGCGCAATCAGATCCCAGTCAAAGGCACGGTATGCATGCTGGACCGCTTCCCAAGGATGCTGATGCTCAGCGTGCCAGCCTGCGATGACTTGATGGGCCCTTCGAAGCTGTGCCGGCTCAAGTCTCTCTTGAGCGAGTTCCCGCAGACCAGGAGACAGCACCGCGTCCAGCCGGAAGACACCGTGCTCATCGCGAGTTCCGAGTCCGAATTGCTCCATCTCAGCGATGACTGCATCCGCGGCAGGAACGGTGATCTCCAGCAGAGCCGCGATCAGCTGGGCATCCAGTGCCGGAGCGAGACCTAGGAGCAGAAGTGCCTGGGGGTCATTACCGAGTGAGTTCTCAGCGAGTACACGGCGCATGGACTGCACCGCGAGTTCTTCCTTCAAAGAATGAACGGTCTCCGAGGTCACCAGCCGCTGTCCCTGCCGCTGAGCATGCCGGATCAGTGCCCGCACCATGATGGGAGTGGTCACGGTCTCTAGAACACTCTGGTGCACCTGGGTGAGTCCCGCAGCAGCCAGAGCGGTACGGGCCTCCGTCGGCGTCAACAGCAACTGCCGTGAGCCGATGATATCCCCCTGCAGCTCAGGCACGATCTGCAGTTGGAGGTTCTCGCTGAGATAGGTGGCCAGCAGCAGGAAACGCAGCCCGGACACTTGCGCCGTTAAGGTTCTCACCAACTTCAGCGATTCATCTGTGAGCGCCTCGGAGTGATCAATTACGACGACGACGCCGACCCTCCGGTTCCTCAGCTCACGCGCAAGAACCGAGCTCATCCTGCGCAGCGGCCTGGCTTCAGTCAAGCCCCCCAAGGCCTTACCCAGTCCTGCAAGCTGCAAGACTTCTTCCAGCTCAGCTACGAGGTCGGTGAAGAACTCCCAGCCGCTGCTTGCAGCATCCGCGTTGAGCCATGCCACGGGTGAGTCTTGCCATGCGGCGGCCCAATGAGCGGCTGCGCTAGTTTTGCCGCCCCCAGGAGGGGTCACGAGCAGCGTCAGCTGCGCATTCCTGACGGTATTGGTGATCAGCGAGGTGATTCTAGGCCGGGGCACCACATCTGAGGCCATGGCAGGCACATGAAAGGAAGGTGATATCGGCATATCTCAGGCATCACCCTGTGAAGCTGTTTCGAGCAAGCCATGGGCAGCAGCTACTGCCAAGGCTTCCTCTCGTCCGGCCACACCCAACTTTCGATACAGGGTACGCAGCTGGCTCTTGACGGTATTCCGTGAGACCACGAGGTCCTCTGCGATCTCCGCCACGCTGCTGTGGTGAGCCAGGGAGCTCAGCACCACTCGTTCTCGTTCTGTCAGCTGACCCGGCAACACGGAATCTGGGATGACACTACGTGCAGTGTCTAGGACCTCTGCACCAGGAAGCCGGTGCTTACGCGCCAGATCCAACAACCCGCAGAGATCACCAGCGGGGACCAAGAGCACCTGAATCCGCAGACCGGTCTCTGCAGAAATGGCCAACATGTGCTGCAGGTGGTGCAGGGCGCTGCTCTTCTCCGCTTGGCGCAGTGCGACGGCTGCAGTCAGCAAGTGAGCGAAGAAGGACAGGCGCGGCGGCGTCGTGCCTCCAGTGAGATCAGTCAGTAGTGCCGTGACCTGCTCATAATCACCGGTTAAGTGGCAGTGCAGGGCGCGCAACAGTCTCGCCAGCTGCGGATTGACAGTTCTGGGAAGCTGATGAAGAACCTGCTCTGCCGCTGCCCCTTGGCCCTCTGCCAGGTACAACAGCACCTGCAGGGGTCCCAGCACCTGCCGCTCAAACCCGGTGAGCTTCTCGCGGCCGTGACTGCGAGACAAACGCGAAATCCGCTGAAGACCCTGTGCGGGATTGCCCATCACTAGATCCGCAGAAGCTTCTAGCGCCACAAAATAGGGGCGGAACTCGATGGTCTCCATATGCGGGGCCAAAGCCTGCACATGGGCACGGGCGGATTGAATGTCGAGCTTCTCCAGTGCGAGGATCCCTGAGACGAAGTGCAGTAGTGCTCCCACATACCCATTGCGGACGTCGGTGGGCACCTCGGTTTTCTGGGCCTCCGCGACGGTGTCCTCTGCAGCGTGCAGATCGCCGTCAAAGGCCTGCAGCATCGCAACTGCACCCAGAGTCTGCAGCTGGGAGCTCAGAGTCAGCGTCTCAGGGAAGGCGAGGTTCTCCTGCAGTGCCGGCCAGGCTTCTCGAGGATGAGCTGCACGGATAAGGGTCAGGGCGTTCTGTACCCGCATCCACCCCACTTGATCTCCCAGTGGGGACAAATCCACTTCCGGGTTCAGCAGGAGCTTCAAAGCACGGCGAGCCGCTGGGACACCTTGTACTGCGTGACCCGCCAAGCGGAAGGCTAGCGCCTCAACAGTGGCTAATGCGGCTTTCTCTGCATGGGAGGCTCGTGGGGTGAGCAGCTTGGCCCCGGCAATGGCGGTCAGGAAGTACTCCCCTGCTTTGATACGTCGACTCCTCCGGGCATAGCAGCCGACGCCGAGGATCAGGGCGATGAGCGGGTATCGGGCTACATCCTTAGGGGCCAGGGGTTTGAGCCGCTCGAGTGCTCCAGGCTGACTGATGAGACGCAGACCGTTGCGCAGCAGGACGGAGGACACCAGCTGAAGGTCCTCGGCGGCCAGAGCATGGTTGACCGCCACTTCAGGTTTGCCCCGCTGCTGGTACCAGCGTGCAGTCTCGCGGTGCGCTTGGTGGAGCACATCTGCGGCGTAACGGCCCTGGTCATCCGGAATCGTTGCACTTTCCCGGCGACTGTCCAACAGTGACTGCCGAATCATCGTGTGATAGCGCCAGAGTGTGCCCTGTGGGCTGTTGCTGGCCGTCAGAAGTCCTGCGGCTTCAAGGGCTTCTAAGTGCGGCTGCGGATTCATGCCAGAGAGCGAACCGGCCAGGGTCGCATCGAATTCTTCGGGCACGCAGGTCGAGAGCATAAATGCCCGTCGTTCTGCAGGTACGCCGCGAAGCAGGTCCCGGACCACGGCCTCTGCGACGTCTTCGATTGACTCCCCGGGTTCGCTGCTCTGCAGTCCTACCATCACGGCGCGCAGCAGCAATGGGCTGCCTTCACAAAGTGCATGGAGTTTCGCGGCGTTTGTGCCACTGCCTAGTCCCTGCTGAAGGATCTGGGTGCTCTCGGTGACGGTGAGGCGCAGGTACGAAGGAGTGATGACTGTTCGCTCCACCCGGGAACCCACCAGCCCACCTTCTAAGTAGCCGCGATGTCTGGCAGTCACGACGATGCGCAGCTGCGGACACGAGTCAATCAGCGCGAGCAGGTCCTCGGCGACCTCAGGGTCGTCGTCGTATTGGTCTACGTCGTCGATCACCAGCACCACGGGTTCCAGAAGTAAAGAAACCGCTTCTGTGAGGGCCGACCGGAGATCAGCAACGCTCTCCAAGGTGTCCTGCAGGACACTGAATCTGGGGTCCAAGCACGTCAGTCCCGCAATGGCGGCTTTCCAGAGCAGGTGACGCGTCCCCGCGGTTTCAGCCGAAATCCACACCGATGGCTTCGCCTGAACGGTAATCCAGTCTGAGACAAGTGTGGTCTTGCCGCTGCCCACAGGACCCCGCACCACAGTCAGCGCCGCGGGCTGGTTCAACATTTGCAGTAAGCGGGCCCGCCTAATTAGACCGGAGGCACGACGAGGAACGCCATGCATCGCAACGCTGGGACTGGTCATCGCACCTCCTGTCGGTGGGGCGGAGAAGTTCGCCTGCCTCATGCTACCGGGCGCGGAGTCCTTGCACGGTCTTCTGCGGGTGAGACAGAGACAGAGCCCGCGCCGCCATCGCTTGGGGGGAGGTAGCGACGACGACGCGGGCGGTCTATTCAGCTATTCAGCTGTTCGGATGGCACTCCTTATGAGGAGCCGACCCGACGGCGGTGCCGACTGATCATGACGATCAGAACACCCAGCACCACCAGAGCCAGCCCTGCTGCCAGGATCACCAGTGCAGCTTGGGCACCAGTGACGGCGAGGCCGGTCGGAGCCGGCTTGGCCGGTTCACCGGGATCGCCAGGAGTACCAGAAGTGCCGGGCTCACCGGGTTCACCAGGGGCACCAGGAGTGCCAGGCTCACCGGGTTCGCCAGGGGTTCCGGGCTCGCCGGGTTCACCAGGGGTACCAGGCTCACCAGGGGTACCGGGCTCACCAGGTGTTTCGGGCTCCTCCGACACCTCAGGGGCGCCACAGGCATCGTCCATGGTGGTGAGGTCGTTGTAGTTCAGCCCCGCAGTATTAGCGAATGCCCCATTCTCCAGGGAACCAGGTGCCGGACACTCATAGGTACCAGCATCTGCTTCCTCGGAATCAACCACAGCCGTGACCCTCACCGTGTAAACGTGGGAATCTCGTGCCTGAATTGGAACTTCAGCAGCAACGAGGTTCACCTCATCACTCTGTTCCTCTCCCAGACCGGTCCAGTCCTGGCGCACGTCGGCAACGGAGGGAGCATCCACAATCTCAGCGGACTGCACCTCGATGCCAGCACCATAACGAAGCCGGTCAGTCAGGTCATAGGTACCTGCGCCACCACCGTTACGAGCCTGAACCTGATAAGTGACCGTCCAGACCCCGTCCTCATCCCGCACCGGGGAATCCACCAGAGTCTTCTCAATCACCACAGACGGCGGCTCAGGACACGCGTCGTCCTCCTGCACACCATAGGAAGTGGTCAATAGCGACACGTTATTAAACGCGCCATGTCCACCGGTACCCGGTGCCGGGCAAACGGTGGGGTCACTATCCGAACCCACGCCTTCGAAGGACAACGGTGCATCGGCAACGACAGTTACCTCGTAGCGATGCGACTGTCCGGCTTCCAGCGAGATGTCCTCGCTGATGAGCAGGTTCTGCACACCATCCCAGGCGGGATCGGCAACTTGAACACCCTCAGGCGCGGCGGTCAGCTCTGCTGAGACCACCTGCACCTGATCCGTGAAACGCAGCTCATCCTCCAACGCGTACTCACCGGCTGCATCAGTGCTGTTGACCACATCAATGCCGTAGACCAGCTGCCACTGCCCATCACCGATGGGCTCAGCAGAGACCAAGCTCTTGGTGTGGGTGGGCTGACCTGGACGGTACGGAGGCTGGCAAGCCTCATCCTGCAGACCGCGCCCGTTGTGAGTCAGCCCAGCCGTGTTGGAGAACCCAGAACGTTCACCGCTGCCAGGGGCAGCACACTCGTAGGTGCTCTCGTCAGCGGCGTCCGCGTCGATGACCGCCGTGACTTCGACGGTGTAGGTGTGTGTCTCTCCCGAAGCCAGCGGCACTGCCGCGGCGATGAGATTCTGATCATCCTCCTGATCCTCACCCAGACCGGTCCACTCAATGCCAACGGCAGCTTCGTCCGGAGCTTCAGTCACCGTCGAGGAAAGCACTTGAATGCCTGCGCCGTAGCGCAGCTGGTCGGTGACCGTGTAGGTTCCGTCACCAGCGCCGACATTCTGCGCCGCGACGCTGTAGGTGAGCGTCCAGACTCCGTCCTCGTTCAGCTCAGGAGCGCCCACGAGGGTCTTGTCAAAGGTGAATGACGGCAGCTCAGCACAGGCATCGTCCCGCTCCACTCCCTCAGGAGTGGTCAGGAATGACACGTTGTTGAACCCAGAACGGACGTCATCTCCGGTAGCCGGGCATTGCGTCGGGTCGGATTCCCCACCAGCACCAGGAACCTGCAGCGGCACATCCGCAATCACGGTGACCTCATAGTAATGAGGAACGTAGTCCGGATGATTCGCGCGCAGCATCGGCACATCAACGGCGATCAATGTGTTCTCCTGACCGTCCCATGCCGGGTCAGCAAGCTGAACACCCTCAGGAGAAGCAGTCACCGCAGCAGAGGCGATCTCAGCCTCCTCTGTGAACCGCAGCTCATCAGCAAGGTCATACTCACCACTGCGGTTTGTCGGGTTGGTGACCTCGATACCGTAGACCAGCTCCCACTGACCGTTATTAACAGGCTCAGCAGAGACAAGCTCCTTGGTATGCGCAGCAGTTCCCGGAAGCTGAGGAGGCTGGCACGCCTCATCAACAGCATTGAGGTCGTTGTGACCCAGGCGGACTGCGTTGGCGAAGCCACCACGCTCGCCGGAACCAGGCTCAGCACACTGAGTAGTGGTGTCATCAATCTCGTCGTCATCGATCACCGCAGTGACCACCACCCGGTACTGGTGAGTCTCGCCAGCGCCCAGGGACACACCCGCAGCGATGAGGTTCTCCTCATCCTCACGCTCAGCACCCAGACCGGTCCAGGACTCTTGGATCTCAGCGACCTCAGGAGCCTCAACCACCTCAGCGGTCTGCACCTGGATGCCACCGCCGTAGAGCAGCTGATCAAAGACGTCGTAATCACCCGCGCCGCTACCGCTGTTAATGGCCTCGATCAGATAAGTCACAGTCCACAGACCATCGTCACCCTCAGCAGGCTCATCCACCAGAGTCTTGCTCACCTCAATCGAGGGAATCTCCGCACAGGCGGTGTCTTCTTCCTCATGCTCACCAGAGGTCAGACGTGAGACGTTATTAAACCCGGTGGGCGCATCCGAACCAGCTGCCGGGCACTGAGTGGGATCATTCTCGCCACCAGCACCAGGCACCTGCAACGGCACATCCGCGATGACCGTGACCTCGTAGTAATGAGGCTGGTAGTCGCCGTGGTTGCTGCGCAGGATGCGCACGTCCTCCGCGATCAGAGTGTTCTGCTGACCATCCCAAGCAGGATCAGCCAGCTGCACACCATCAGGAGATGCAGTCACCGAGGCTGAGGCGATATCGACCTCATCGGTGAACCGCAGCGTATCTTCCAGGTCATAGGAAGAGTTCACCGTAGTGGTGTTCTCCACGGTGATGCCGAAGACCACTTCCCACTGACCGTTGCCGGCCGGAGCGGCGGAGACCAGCTCCTTCTCATGGGCAGCAGATCCCGGGCCCGGAACCGTCGGGCAGGCATCATCTTCGTCTACGAGGCCGTTATGAGTCAGGCTGACCTCGTTTGCGAAGCCCCCACGCTCACCAGACCCCGGTGCCGGGCACTCATGAGCACCGGAGAGATCGAGCTCGTCGATATCGACGACGACCTGTACCCGGTAGGTATGAGTGGTGCCAGCGCCCAGGGCGACTCCAGCGACGATGAGGTTCTCCTCATCACCACGATCAGCGCCTTGACCGGTCCAATCATCACGAGTCTGCACATCCGCGGGGGCCTCGGTCACCGAGGCGGAGACCACAGCAATATCCTCGCCGTAGAGCAGCTGGTCCCGCAGGTCATAGGCACCCTCACCGGCACCAGTGTTGCGTGCCTGAATCTCATAGGAGATGGTCCACTGACCATCCTCACCCTGAGTGGGACCATCTACCACGGTCTTCTCGACCTCGATGGAAGGAATCTCAGCACACGCTGTGTCTACCTCTTCATGCTCACCAGAAGTCAGACGCGAGACGTTATTAAATCCAGTTGTCGCATCCGAACCATCTGCTGGGCACTGAGTGGGATCATCCTCATCACCGGCGCCCGGAACCTGAAGCGGCACATCAGTGATCACCGTGACCTCATACCGATGATCGGCGTAGTCCGCAGCATCATTGGCTGGCATCGCGACGTTAGCAGCGATCAGCGTCTGATCCTGACCATCCCAGGCCGGGTCAAACAGCTCGACCTCATCAGGGGTGCTGGTGAGATCAGCAGAGACAATCGAGACCGCATCGGGGAACCGGAGCGCATCAAAGAGGTTGTACTGGGTCGGCAGTGCGAACTCGTTGACCACATCAATGCCGTAGACGATCTCCCACTGACCATCACCAATCGGGGTGGCCGAGACCACCTCCTTCTCATGGACCGGGGGCTCGTTGATCAGGATGATCGCCGGATCACAATTGATCTCCACTGCGCCTGCTGCATCCTCGGGCTGATCCACCTCAGGAGCACACGCATTGTTGATGAGCTGAGGACCCATGGCCTCATCGACGGTGACCGTGTAGGGGTGGAACTGGGTTTCACCCGGCTCGAGCCTCTCGATGGTGAAGGACCCTGCCTCGGGGAAAGCATCATCGGTGATCTCGATGTTCTCCAGCACGCCCTGACCGGTGTTCGTCACACCAATGCGGTAGGTGACCTCATCCCCGACTCCGAAGGTGGGAGCATCGGCGATGTCATTGGCATCAAGCCAGTCATCATCGTATTCTGCATCCCCACCGGGGGCTAGCACGTACTTCTTCAACGACGCCGAGTAATAGGGGGCCATCGTCAGATCATTAGATGTACGCATCACCAGCTCGGTATGACCAGCACGAGCCTGGGCGCGGTTGACGTAGACGTCACTGGGTTCAGCATCGGCGGTTTCAATGTTGATATCGAAGCTGAAGCTCGCACCCGGGGCCAGCTCTCCACCGATCACACGGATAGCGGTGGGGTTCTCCATCGGGGTTGTCGACCAGCCCACGGTGTTATCAGTAGGATCACCGGCCTCACCGTTGGACGCATGATCCGGGTCATCAGAGAGATCAGCCGGATCACGATCGGTGTAGTACACAGTGGCACCAGGCGGGACATTCACACCAGTCACGGAGTAGGTGCCGGAGAAACTCGTTCCCCGACCATCACCGTTAAAGGGCAGGATGTCGATGGTGTCAGTGAAAGACTGCGGCAGCGGGTCCACCGAACGCAGAGTCACCGTCCAGGAACCCGGGCCATTGCCCAGGCCATCAGAGTTAGGGATAAACCACTGATCCGTCGACTTACCAATCTGGGTATAACCATTCGTAGTCGTCGTCACCTGGGCGGTTGCCGTGACAGTTTGGTCTCCGTAGGTCGCTGCAACGGAGTTCACCAGTCGCTGCCCCGGCTCTACCGAGTCGTCTGCAACTGCCTGGTACGTCAGGGGCACCGCGGTGTTTGTCGGAACATCATTTAGTGTCCACGTCAGCACCTGCTGACCAGTCTCGCTCGTGGAAAGAGCTGGCTCCGGATCAGTTGAACCTGGAACGTAGGCCATACCGAGCGGAAGGGTATCCACCAGCGTGAACCCGTCCACGGTGTCCGGCACGCCGCCGGCACCATTCGCTGAGTATGTCAGCGTGAAGCCGGCAGGTATACCGGGCTGCACCACGGCACGGTCTGCATCCTTCTGCACTGCTGGCATAGCACTTACTACACGGAAAAGATCACGCCAGCCATTGGTGAATCCGTATCTCGCATCCGGAGTCGAAGTGACGATGTTCGCTGAGGAGTTCCAGTTCGTCCAGACCCCGTTCACCATGGGTGCGCTGAACATCCAAACGTCGGTTCCTGCAGGTGTATCGGCTCTCAGTGTCGAGAGAACATTCATTGCTTCGCGATCGGGCTGGATACGGAGTGCTTCGCTCAGCGGGTATAGGGCGCGGACCGCCTTCACCGTCGATAGGTCCGAGGGCACCGAAGTAGTCCATCCGCCGCCGCCGTTCATATTGTTGCCGCCCGTGGCACAGTTGAAGGCACTCGGATCGTACGAGGATGAGTCCGAGTCAACCGAAGATGCAGGGCCCACGTAGTACTGCAGAGGATACGTCGCTGCATCAAAACCACCCGGGACTGCCCCGGTGAATGCCACGTAACGGGTATCCAAAACGTGGCACAGACCGAAGAGCGCGGACGAGTCGAGATGGCTGTACCGGCGAGTATCTATGCTGACGCCCTGGAGTACTTCAGTTCCGGGAGCAACCCGGTAGCTGTCATCCCATGCAGTACCCCCGGCGCCTGTGTACTCACGGTTCCATGCTCCGCTGGCACCGCCAGGAAAACTAATGGCCTTATTCGAGACGTTGTTGGTCGGGTCGTCCTCAGCAGTGGCTCCCGATTCTGGGGCGACGTAGGGGGGCGCTGTGACTGTCACGGAAGTGCCTGTGGCCGTCGTCGTGGCGAAGCGGAAGGTCACCTGACCACTGGCGATGGCAGAGACGTCTGCAGGAAGGGCCTGACCGGTAGAATCCCGAGACGGCACCTGCGTGAGAGAGTAGTCGATTCCAGTCAGTGTCAGCGTGAACTGGCCTGGGGTGTTACTCGGAGTCAACGCGCAGTCGGCCACAAAAGGCGCAGTCCGGTCGGCTGGATGTGATCCCCCGGACCATGGATGACTAGGGGCAACTCCCGCGGTGAACTCCGAGCACGCATTGGCAGGAACGGTGACAGCGGCACCATTGTCGGCAGCGACATTGACGGTATAGCTGATGGAGTCCGGCCCGGCTTCGGAAGCCTCATTGAGGAAGAGCGTCCACTGATAGTCGACGTCCACATAGCCTGTGCCGATACGCTGCTGATTATTGGGCGTTCCCCAGCGGATGTCCATGCCGAACTGATTGATGATCTCGACGGGGGCCAACTGCTCAGCCTGTACTCCACCGATTTCGCCGTTCAGCGTGACCTGGTCACCCGTTGCGCCGCGGGCCACGACAGGCACCGTGATAGCTGCCGCCGTGCCCATATGCACTGTGCCGACATTGCAGATGAGTGTCCGGCGGTCCTCAGAAAGGCTCGACGCCGGCGTCACATCAGCGATGAGGCAGACATCGGGCAACTCAGCAAAGTCGCCGTTCTGGGACGTCAGAGTCAGAAAGACGTTATCGACCGGTTCGTTAGATGGTGCCTCCGCGGCGTCGTTGACATTGACCCGCCACTCGCTGTTCAGTACATCACCGGAAGAAACCGTGTCCGGGGTATCAGCAGCCCACCGAGACGTGACCTCATACTCGACGTCGAAGTCGCCAGGATTCTCTACCTGGGTTGCGAATGCTGGCGCCACGGCGGGTAGCCCGCCGAGGAAGGCGAGCAGAAGGGCGATCAGTGCACTGACCGATCGTCTCGCTGCCCGGGAGGAAGACGTGACAACGCCGGCGCCTCCCCGCTTTTCTGCGCGCGTTCGGCCTGCCGAACCGCTACTCAGCGGCGGCGCGGACCGCCTGTACTTGGTACCCAAGATCCACTCCTTGATATGACTGACAGGTTGACCCCAACGTTCCGCTCCAGGAAAGCGGTGGCGAAGACACGAGGGCCCAAGCACAAGTCTTGGAAGAACCTGAGCATCCTCATAGAGCAAGCTGGGTTTATGGGCCCCAACTTGGGCCTACGACGCGGACGGAATACCCCATTGCCATGAGTTCCCGCTTACGCACTCTTGAGCGACACAGCGCTCTCCCGCGGTGGATCGTTAAGTTAGGAGAATGCCTAGCTCGTGGGCACGCCGGATGGCGTCTTCCCGTGAGTTCACCCTCAACTTGCGGTACGCCGCTTGCGCCTGCTTCTTCACCGTAGAGAGCGAACGGTGCTCTTGCTCGGCAATCTCCTGCAAGGACAACCGCCCCTGAAGCTTCTGAAGAATCTCGCGTTCGCGCGTGGTCAAACGCACCACCACGGCGTCGTCGGGGAAGATACCCGGGAGCTCCCTGACCCGCCGTTTGAGCTCAGCGATCTCTACACCATGCTGGGAGGAGATCTGTTCCCACATGTCGTGGCTTTCAAGTAGGCGCAGTGCCTGCTCCCGGTGACGCCCTGGAAGGAAAGCCAGCGGAAGCAGTGACCCGACTGAGCCGCAGAGGTCCGCAGCAGCGTTGAGTTCTTCTTCCCCGCGAACAGCCTCTTCCATAGCCAACAGGGCCACGGCTTTCATCACTTTCAGTTCCGCACGATCGCGGAAAGGGATCTCCCGCTCGAACGCGTACTGCTCTGCGAGCTGGACCGTACGGGACGGTTGTCCGGTGATCAGGAACATGCGAGCCAAGGGAACTTGAAGTCCAGCCTTTTCCGCGTCCTCATCCTTCAGCAGCGGGGCGACCCTCTGCAGGTGTCCGGAAGACATGAGCATCTCACTGCAAACCCGCTGGTAGATCCTCTGCCCCAGGCTATTTTCGCGAAGCTGCCGGGCACGCTTTCGGAAGAGACCGTCCAGGCGCTGGTTCCACCGGCCCACGTCGCCTCGCAGCAGCATCCACCAGTGCTCTACCAGCGTGAGCAGCGGCCAGAGATCGGCCCGGGCGACTCGGTGAGAGTCTCTGATGATGACACTGCCTGCAGCAGCAATGTCCAAAGTATCCAGATGACTCAACGCTTCCCGGTAGGATGCCGCGGCGGTCTGGCGCTTCCCCGTCCGGCTCTCGGATGAATGTCCACTGAGTATCGCCCAGATGAGGTCTTCATAATCCTCGGCGAGGAAAGTCAACGGCACCCGGCTGCGGGCAGGACAATCCGATGGGGAGATCTGCTCGAACTGGGTGGCGGCAGCGGTTAATTCTGCGTGCCCCGCGTAAGCCACTCCACAGTAGTAGCGGAACGCCGCTTCAGCCTGCTGTGACAGTGCATGTCCGTTCTCTGTCAGTTGCTCGATTCTTTGCTCTACGCGTTCACCTAGGCGAACTGCGTCAGCGAAACGACCTGCCCCCAGGAGCGTACTTGTCACATACGCGGCGGTAATCGCTATCTGGTTGGGGCTTGTCATAGCGTCAGCGAAATCTGTGCGCAAGGGGCGTGCCGCCGCAGCAATGTCTACGCGTGCCGCGGCCATTCCGGGTACGGCATCGGCATCTGTTGCGGACGCCGGTGTCGCAGAGACAGAAATAGGGGCTAACCGTGATGGCAGGTGCTCAAGGTGCAGGCGAAGAAAGAGCAGCACTGGACTTACCTGGTCGGCTTGTCGCGGGAGAGCTCGCAGCGCGATTCTCGCGTGAGGGGTGAAATACGCGAGAACATCCCCGTACCGGTTAGACAACAGCTCGGCGAGCAAGCTCCACTGTCCGGCTCGGCGGGCCTGGATGAGCTGTTCTCCGAATAGCTGGTCTGTGTCCTCTACTCGCAGGTTCTTCAGGACGCCGGCTGCCAGTACCCGTCCTTTCAGCGACTCGGGCAGACTCTCCAGTACCCCTTGTGCCACTGCCCACGGCATGCGCCACCCGCTGCTGAAACTCTCATTGGCTGCGATTTCTCCTTCAGCCTGATGCCGGGGTACCAGTAAGCCTTTCTGTGCCATGTCGATGATCAGCTGTTCTGCCTCGAGTGGCTGAGGCCTGTCATCACCAGTCAGCGTCCGGTAGGCCGCTAGGGCTGCCCGAAGCGAAGCCGGGGTCACGGTATGAAGCACTGATGCACAATGAGCAGCACCTCTGAGATGGACCCAATCTGGCTGGTCTAGCAGCGGGTTGACCTCGCGAGCCAGCGTGGTGCGCACCACCTGGCTGTTGAGGAGTTCACGGATTCCGTGCACTCCCGTAACCGCCAAGATGACGCTTGCAAGCTGGATCGAACCGCCGGTCCGTGCCCGCAGCAGTTCAGCGTCTGCGCGCGTGACTTTGAAACCCGCCGCTACTAGTCGCTCGTGAAATGTCGAGTATGAGTCAGTAGTCAGGTCACGCAGCTCTGCGGGACTGACTCCGCTGAACGATCCTGTTTCTCCTGCATGGTCATGCGCATGATGCGGCATGGTTAATCCCCCCCCCCTAGCAGACGAGGTGTGCCGCCCCGCCTGCTCTTCTTGCGATCCCCCCTGAGCAAATGACCGACAGCAATTGACGCTAGTGCTGCTCCGTCATTCCCCTCAGATCTGACGTACACATTTGGTCCATCGAATGGACCTGTCATTGGCCTCAGGCATTACTCTTCCGAGGAACCGTTGCGGGAATCAATCAATATGGGGGTGAAGCTGAGAATCACCCTGGGTGAGCACCTCGCCCAATTGCGACTAAACGCGCTTGTCAGCGGGCCGGAGACATGGCCTCCAGGAGTTGCTGGTCAGTGTCGTTGAGGCCAGTTGTCCCGGACTTTGTACCACTGAGCAGGGCTGCGGCCAGCCGAGCCGCCAGCGGCGCCAGGAGGATGCCGTGGCGGGAGAAGCCCGTGGAGACGACGACGGCGCCGTCGCCCTCATCACCTGCCAGCAGACCGAGGTATGGCCGGTCATCCGGGGTGCCAGGGCGGGCGCGAGTAGTGATTTCCTCCAGCTGCATCTCGCGCACCGCAGGCAGCACTGTGGCGGCATCCTCCAACAGCTCAAGCACACTACCGGCGTGAGTGTCGGCCAGGTCGTCCTCACGGGAGGATGCGCCGACTACTAGTCCCCCGTCGGCACGTGGCACCAAGTACACGGAGCGGCCGCCGACTTTAGCGCGCACCGTAGTACTGAGCACATGGGATTCCCCCGGCAGCAGCTGGCTTGGGCGTACCCGCAGCCGCAACACATCCCCGTGAACTGGTCGCAGGTGAAGCGGGTGCCGCTGCGGGATGCCGCCGATGCTGTTGTACCCGAGCCCGGGGACCAGCAGTGCTTTGTCCGCCTGGATATGGTGACCGTCACCGGTAGTGAGCCGGACCCTGCCAGCTTCACGTTCGATCTCCGTGACGGAAGCTGCTACCCACTGCGCAGCAGGTCCGGCCTCAGGAAATGTGCCGCTGAGATCGGCGCTGAGCGCCGCGGTGGCGCATCTGGCCAGCTGGCGCGGATCCACTTGGTGATCGCTGGGCACGTCCCAGGCTTTGGCGACCGGGGCCAGGGCAGGCTCACGGCGCCGCAGGGCACTGGAGGTCAGCGGTTCAACCTGCATGCCGTGGCGCTGCTGAAGGTCAACTAAGTCGACGACGGCGGCGCGGTCACCGGGGTCAGCGGCCAGCAGCAGGGTGCCGTTCTCGAGGTAGCCGGTGGGCGTCGTCGTCGCCTGCTCCAGAGTGGCCAGCAGCTCCGGATACTCTGTGCGGGAGGCGGCCATCAGTGGCCAGAGTTCCTGCTGCCCGTACTGGACTTCGCTGATGGGGGCGAGCATGCCTGCGGCGGCATATGAGGCTCCGCTAACAGGGGCGGGATCGATGATGGTCACCGCATGTCCGGCCAGCCGCAGCCGCCAGGCTGTCAGGAGCCCGACCACGCCGGCACCGACCACAGCGGTCCTGCTCTCCCTGCTTTCAGCCATGGCTCTAGCCTACTGAAACCTACGACAACGGCGGCCCACCCGGACCGATTCAACAGAGTCCAGTGAGCCGCCGTATTTGCGGAGCGGGCGACGGGAATCGAACCCGCGTCGTCTGCTTGGGAAGCAGAAGCTTTGCCATTAAGCTACGCCCGCTTGGCCGCCGCCATGAGTGCGAGTGATCCCACCGTGACGGCGTGCTGATTAGTGTACTCCGATCAGGCGCTATCAGTGGGACCAGGCCTCAAGCACTGCTCGAGGCGCGATCTGAGCCGGTCGAGGCCAGGTCCGAAAGCCCGTACTCAAGAAGCTCTCAAGGAGCAAGCGGCGCCAACTCCGGGACGTCCTCGCCGAGCACACCGCGGGCCAAGATATCTCCCAGCAGCGGTCCCATAGTCAGCCCCGCCGGCCCATACCCCGAGGCCACCCAGACATCCGCGTGCCCCGGAAGCGGACCCACCACCGGCAGCCCATGATCAGCCAGCGGCCGCAGTCCCACCCGGGTCTCCAGCACCGTCGCTTCGGCGAGTCCCGGTGCGATACCAAGAGCGTCCTGCAGGACCTGCAGCTGCCCAGCAGCGGTGACCCGCGGATCAAATCCGCTGCCCGTTTCACGCGTGGCACCCACGGCCACACGGCCGCCGTCGAAAGCCACAATGTAGTGGTGCGAGAGGGGAGCAATGGTCGGCCACGCGGAGGTATCAGCCCCCTCAAGGCGAAGGTGGGTGATCTGACCACGCTGCGGGGCCACCGGGACCGGAGCATGCGCAGCCTCCAGAAGCTGAGCACTCCACGCCCCTGCCGCTACGACGACGGCATCAGCGTCCAGCAGGCCATCCTCTACGCGCACAGCAGTACGGGTTCCATCCTTCACCAGTTGGGCATGAGAAGTGACCCGCTGTGCTCCGAGCGTCCCGGCTGCGGTGAGCAAAGCGTCCCGCAGCGTTCGCCCGTCCACCCGACCGCCACCGGTGAGCAGCACCGCCTCCACATCCTCTGCCAGCGCGGGGAAGAGCTGCCGGGCCTCAGCGTTGGTCAGCCGCTGGACCTCGCCAGCCACTGATCCGGCGACCTCGACCCGGGCACGGACCCTCTCCTCTGCCGCGTGCAGAAGCGCAGCATCCCGGTTCACTATCAGGGAGCCGGTCCGCCTGTAATCGGTGCGGGTGATGCCAGCCTCTGCTAATTGCTCCAGCAGCACGGGATAATAGGCACCGCCCGCGGCGTAGAGGTCATAGAAGGGCCCGGTGGCGGTGGAAACCCATGGGGCGATGATGCCGGCACTGGCCGCCGTCGCCTGCCCCGGCGAGCCGTCGTCGATGATGGTCACGGCAGCGCCTCTGCGCGCCAGCGCGAAAGCTACGGAGGCTCCGGCGATTCCTGCGCCCACAACAGCAATACGAGGTGACATAGCTCAAGCTTTTCACGGCCGCGGAAGAACCTGGGTCATCCTCGCGTTGCAGACCCTCGACACCAATTCACCGACCCACGGAGATCATCCTGATGAGCACGCAGCAGAGCCCTTCCACCGACACCCTGTTGAAGGAACTGGAGCCCGATGCACTCCACCGTCTTTTCACCGGTGCGCATACTACGCACACCTTCACTGATGAGCCTGTGGACCCTGCTTTGGTGCAGCGCGCATATGAGGATCTGCGCTGGGCTCCTACCGCGTTCAATTCCCAGCCGCTGCGGCTGACCGTGCTGACCCCTGGGGAGACCCGCGACGCCGTCATCAAGCACCTCATGGACGCCAACCAGGCCAAGACCAAGGCGGCCCCGCTGACCATTGTTGCTGCCTACACCGCTGACTGGCATGAGCGTATGGATGTGCTGGCACCGCAGCGCGAGGGTGCACGCGAGAGCTTCGCGAATAAGGGCGGCATGCGTGAGAGCGTCGGCCAGCAGTCAGCGCTGATTCAGGTCGGCTACCTGCTGCTGGCACTGCGCGCCCACGGATTGGAGGTAGGTCCGATGACCGGCCTGAATGCTGCTGGAGTGGACTCAGTGGTGCATACCGAGAACGGATGGAAGACCCTGGTGGTCATCAATGTGGGCCACGGGCCCAACCCTGCCGATGAGGATGCGATCCGCCCCCGCGGTGGCCGCCTGGACTTCGACGACGCCGCCCAGGTGCTCTGAGCTCCGCGATCCGGCATAGGACTGTGCATTCGGCATAGCGCTATAGCCTCTGCCGGATCCACAGCCCTATGCGACACCGCGGTCGCCCTCGCGCGTTGGCCGTCCAGGGAACATTGAGCCGATGTCCCTTGCGGCCCAAGCTGTGACTCCTAGCGTGATCAGCGACAGCGCATGCTGCTTTGACCCGAGAAGGAGGACTTCATGAGCCACATCACTGGTAAGAAGATCGCCCTGCTGACCACCAACGGCGTGGAGCAGCCCGAGCTGACCGAGCCCCTTGCCGCCATTAAGGAACACGGAGGCACCCCCGTCGTCGTCTCCCCCGAGGAGGGGCAGATCCAGGCCATGAAGGGTGACTGGGAGCATGCCGATCACTTCGACGTCGACGTTGCTCTCTCCTCCGCGAACCCGGATGACTACGACGGACTGGTGCTGCCCGGCGGCACCCTGAACGCAGACACGCTGCGCATCAACGAGGACGCCCAGAAGTTCGTCAAGGCTTTCTTCGACGCCGGCAAGCCCGTGGCCGCGATCTGCCACGGACCTTGGATCCTCACCGAAATCGGCGCCGCCCAGGGCCGCACGGTCACCAGCTACCCGTCTTTGAAGACAGACCTGACCAACGCTGGCGCTGAGTGGGTTGATGAATCCGCAGTGGTCAGCGACGGCCTGGTCACCTCGCGGACTCCCGATGACCTGGAGGACTTCAACCAGGCCTTCCTGGACTTGGTCTCAGATGACTCAGAAGCGCCCTGATCACCACTAGACACAACGACGTTAAACACGATGACGGCGGCTCCCCTGGTACACAGGGGGGCCGCCGTCATCGTGTGTGGGGTTCCCTAGACCGGAACTCTTCAGGCAGTACTTCTTCAGTCCTGGGCTACCTCAGGGGCGGCCCGGCGCCTGCCCCAGTAGGAGGCCAGCAGACCACCTGAAATGTTGTGCCAGACCGAGAAGATCGCCCCCGGCAGCGCCGCCTCTGGGGAGAAGTGCGCGCTGCCCAGACCGGCGGCCAGCCCGGAGTTCTGCATGCCGACTTCCACCGAGATCGCGCGTCGGGTGGGCACCGGTGCCCGGGTCAGCGCCGCAGCGGCATAACCCAGTCCGTAGCCCATCAGGTTATGGATCATGATGCCCACAATCAGCAGCACTCCGGCCGAGGCCAGCACATCATGGGAGCCTGAGACCACGGCGAGCACCACATAGGTGATACCCAGCACGGAGATCCAGGGCAGTGCAGGCTGGATAGCCACCACGATGCGCGGCAGCAGCAGACGCAGCACAATGCCTGCCACCACGGGGATCAGCACAATCTGCAAGATGCTCTTGGCCATATCACCGGCGGGCACGGGCAAGTACTGGCCTGCCAGCCACAGTGTCAGCAGTGGAGTCAGCAGTGGTGAGAGCAGGGTGGAGATAGAGGTCATGGTCACCGAGAGGGCGACGTCGCCGCGGGCCAGATAGGTCACCACATTCGACGAGGTTCCGCCGGGAACAGAGCCCACCAGGATCATGCCGGCAGCCAGGGCCGGAGGCAGCTGCAGTACCCAGGCAATGGCGAAGGCCAGCAGCGGCATCAGCGCGAACTGGAAGGCCACGCCGGCAATGACCGGAACGGGTCGGCGCAGCACCAGCGCAAAATCCGGAAGAGTCAGAGTCAGGCCCATCCCGAACATGATGATCATCAGGGCATAGGTCACCCCGGCGCTGAGCGGAGAGAACGTCGCCGGTGCCAGCAAGGCGGCGACGGCGCCACCGATGATCAGCAGCGGGAATACGGTGACAGCGAGCTTCGCGCTGCGCGGAGACTGGTCAGCCGGTGCCGCAGTGCGGGACCCAGCCGGTGATGTAGAACGGGACACAGCTCACATCTTGGGAGCACCTGTGTCCCCGGTCAACGCCAGCTATCGGGCTGCTCACCATATGGACGCAGGTCAGCGGCAACTATGCCGGCACCGGCGAGAATCCAGCAGATGCGAAGCCTTCTGCTTTAGTCTCGGAAGCATGAGCGAATCCGCACTGACCCCCGAGCCCTCCGAACTGGGCCAGCTGCGCCGTGAGCGACTGCTGTCCGCCCGCCTCTACGTCTGCACGGATCTTCAGCGATTCATTCTGCGGCCTGACGCCGGACCCGTGGATGAGCTGGATCTTGAGGCCCTGCGACAGTTCTACGTGGACGCCTTCACCGGTGGGGTGGACATTATCCAGGTCAGGGATAAGAACGTCTCAGTGCAGACCGAGATTGCCGCACTGACCCTACTGAAACAGGTCGCTGACGAGTACGGCGGACTCTCTGCCGCCAATGACCGGGCGGACCTGGCGCTGATCACCGGCGTGGATGTCTTCCATGTGGGCCAGGAGGATCTCTCCACTGACCAGGCGCGCGCCATTCTGGGCGACGACGTCGTGATCGGCCGCTCCTGCCATACCTTTGAGCAGGTGCGGACGGCAGTGGAGGACATCGGCATCGACTACTACTGCACCGGGCCCGTATGGGAGACCCCCACGAAGCCCGGCCGGGCCGCTGTGGGCACTGAGCTCCCGGCACGCGCTTCAGTCCTGGAGACTGCCAAGCCGTTCTTCGCCATCGGCGGTATCAATGCTGAGAATATGCACGAGGTCACCGAGGCCGGTGCCGAGCGGGTTGTGGTGGTTCGGGCTGTCACCGAGGCAGCAGACACCGTGGCTGCCGCGCAGGCGCTGCGCGAACAGCTGCCGAGTTAGCGACGGCGCGAGGGCTTCCTGCCCTTAGCCGGCTTGGAACCGCGCGAGGCAGCTCCCCGGCGCTGTGCAGCCGACTTGCCGGTCGCGCCTTTGGCTCCTTTTGCCTTGCCGCTACCTTTGGTGTCGGCCTTCTTCGGCGCTGCGGACCGAGTCTGCTGCAGTTCGCTGCGTCCAGAACCTGGCTTGCGACCCCTGGCAATGCCGACGAACTCCTGGATGTCCTCGCTGTCACGCTCGCGCAGCCAGGCCAGACCCACCTGCCAGCCGGGCAGCCCCTCCACGGTGCGGATCACCACGTCCTTACGTGAGAGCATCCGGGCCACGGAGTTCGGCAGGATCAGCAGACCTGCACCGGAGGCCACCACCTCAAGGGCCATCCGCTCACCGCGGCCCAACTCCGCCCCCGTTTTAGGGACATCAGGCTCCGGATCCTGCTCCACCATCTGGTCCGGGGTGAAGAAGGTTTCCTGTTCGATCTCCGCCCAGGGCACCACATCCTCAGCAGCGGCTACCCAGTGTTCGGCTGCGGCGCAGACCACCGGAAGCTCCTCGTAGAGCCACACCCGGTGCAGCACATCAGTATCGACGTCCTGTTCCGCCCCCACCCGCACGTAGCCGACATCCGCCAACCGAGCTTCCAAGCGCTGCGGCTGGCGGGCGTCGTCGTCGTAATAATCCACGCTCAGCGGGATATGCCGGTACCGGTCCCGCCAGCGGTGCGCCCATTTATCCGGTGTGGCTCCGGGCAGCGCGGCGAGCCGGATCCCGGCTGGGCGGCTGGGCGCGCCCTCCGGTTGATCCTTCTCCGGCTGGTCCTGCTCGGACTGGTTCTGTTCCGGCATGGTCAGGTCGGACATGGTCAGAAGATCAGTGCTTGTCAGCCGGCTGTTGGTAGCGGCGCATGGCGGCGCTGGTGTGTTTCACAGCAAATCCGAGGCGCTCGTACAACCTGGTCGCGCCGGTGAGAGACTCGGAGTCCACATCCAACTCAATGACGTCGTAGTCACCGCTGCTGGCTGCGGCTTCGATAGTGTGCGCCAGGACCGCGCTGCCCAGCCCGTTGCCGCGGGCGGCGGGGACCGTGCCCACCAGGTTCACATAGAGCTCGCGCTCCACCCACTGGCCGCACAGCGCATAGGCCAGCACGGTCCCAGAAGCATCCACTGCGATCCGCGAAACGGCCGCGCGGTTGCTGCGGGAGGTCCAAGTCTCATGCCATACCGAAGGCGACGGCGGGGCGCTGCCCCAGTGGTCCACGAAGGCCGCTGCGTGGGCTTCGAACACTGCTTTCTCATCACTCTCCTCCGGTGCCCGCACGGTAACTCCCTCAGGGAGCTGGCGGCCCCCAGTGATGGCGGCAGCGGAGTCCGGGGAGTCCGTCTGGTTCCAGCTCAGCGGACGGCTCATCAGATTGAAATAGCGGGCCACCTGGTAGCCGCGGGCCAGGTGGAAGGTCCGCGCTGAGGACTCTTCCAGTCCGCCGCCGGTGGCAAAGTAGTACTGCACTCCGGGGTAGCGATCCGTGGCTTTCTGCGCACCGCGGGCCTCGAGCTTCTGCATCAGCTGGGTCCCGATGCCGCGACCGCGGTGCTCCACGTGCACGCCACCTTCTAACGGCACCCCGGCATTGCCTTCGTGGTCCAGACTCTGGCGTAGCCGCGCTACTCCGAACGCCACCAGCTCTTCGGTTCCGCTCTCAGAGTCCGCCCATACCGCCACAGTGTCCTGGGCGGGGTCCAAGTGGGGGTCCTCAAGCTCCTCAGCAAGGTCTTCGGCCGAGTAGAACTCCTCAGTACCGTCCACGACGGCCAGGTGATTGACCAGCTCGGCCCACGCCGCGGTATCAGCGGTGGTCAGGGTGCTCCAGCGGTATGACGTACTCATGACTTAACCCTATGTCACCGGTTCGGTCGCGCACTGTGACCCTTGTTCACGCCGAAACCGAGGCTGACAAGCCGAAAATACCGTCAAGCCGCGTGACCGAACGCGTAACCCCGCCCGTGGCGAGGCTTACGCGACCTTCTTGCGCAGGAAGTCCACCGCCCGGTCCCAGGCCAGTCTGGCGGCGTCGGGATCGTAGGTGCCGATGAGGTTCTCGTCATTGTGGAAGGCGTGGCCGGCGTCGTAGTAGAAATACTCCACCTCAGCGCCGGACTCTTCGCGGATCTGCTGCTCCTGGGCGCGCGCCTGCTCCACCGGGTAGCCCTGATCGTGTTCGGCGTAGTGTCCCTGCACGGCCGCACGTACCCCGGCGTAGCTGTCCGGAATGCCCTGGCCCACACCGTAGAACGGCACTGCGGCGGAGATCTTCTCGCCCTGCTGCGCGGCCAGGGCGAGCACAAAGCCGCCGCCCATGCAGAAACCGATCGCACCCACGGTCTTGGAGGTCACCGCCTCGTGGCCGAGCAGGTAGTCAGTGGCGGCAGCCAGCTGGCGTGCGCCCTCCTCGGCGGGAAGCTTGGACATCATCTCACCGGCCTCGTCGCCGTCGTGGGTGATCCATCCGCCGTAGAGATCGGGGGCCAGAGCGACGAAGCCCTGGACTGCCAGCCGGTCAGCCACCTCTTTGATGTGGTCGGTCAGTCCCCACCATTCCTGGATGACGATGACGGCGGGCCCGGATCCTGAAGGCGGGGTGGCTAGGTAGCCGTGGCCGGTGTCGGTGACCTCTGCCGGCGTCGACACTCCACCGTTGTGCAAAGGGAAGGTGACGTTCTGATGCGGGGTTTTCTCGGCCAATGTGCCCTCCTGAAGATCTAGGTCTTGTGGTGCGTCCCCCTGCAGCTCACTGTAGCTAACGACGACGCCGCACAACAGGCCGCCACAACAGCTGGGATTCGCCGGAGCTAGAGACAGAAAGTCCCACCCGTTGTTGCGCTTAAGGCCCGGAAATGGGCGGTTCGCGCAACAACGGATGGGACGATCCGGCGGGTTCCTTCTTAAGGATTAGTCCAGCTCGGAGGCCAGCTCAGATTCGTAGAGCTCCTCAAGCTGTGTCTGCAGGGCCTCCAGCTGCTCGCGGACGTCGCCGTCGCCGGTCAGGATGGCCTGCAGGGTCTGGGACAGTTCCAGGTCACCGCCGGGCAGGAACACCCGGGCGTTGTCCTGGCTGCGGCTGCGGGAGAGCTGCTCCACAGCGGTCTCGAACTGCGGGGTCTCGGCGTAGACATCGCTCATATCCGAGTCCTGGTTGACCGGGACGTAGCCGGTGGCCTGAGAGAAGCGAGCGGTGTTCTCAGGCTGAGTCATGTGGCCGATGAACATGGCAGCAGCCAGCTGCTTCTCCGGGGAGGAGGCAGAGGCGATCATCAGACCCGCACCACCGGTGGGAGTCTCGCCCTCAGCGGCAGGACCACCGGGCAGGAAGGCAGTGCCCACCTCGAAGTCGGCCACGGAGAGGATGCCCACCAGGGAGCCGGTGGAGGCGATGGCCTGGGAGGTCACGCCGGCACCGAAGTCATCATCGGGGGTGGTGGAGGAGACGGTGGCCCAATCGCCGACGCCGTCCTGTGCGAACTCCAGGGCCTCCACAGTGCCGTCGGAGGCGATGGCGGAGAAGTCCCAGTCCTCGCTCCATGCGCCGCCGTAGGCCCACGCCAGGTTGGCCGCGGTCCAGGACACGTAGGAGTCAGCGGAAGGGAAGGAGAAGCCGGAGTCGGTCAGACCGGCTTCCACCAGCGCGCGACCGTTCTCTGCGACCTCTTCCCAGGTGGTGGGCACCTCCAGGCCGAGCTCCTCGTACTGGTCTGCGTTGTAGTAGAACAGCGGGGTGGAGCGTGCATAAGGTGCCCCGTAGTGAGCGTCCTCGTAGAGGTAGTCATCGTAGAGGGCGGTCACAAAGCGGCTGGTGTCCACCTCGGCTGCTTCCAGCAGCTCATCAACCGGTGCCAGCGCATCGTTGAGGTAGTTGGGGAACCAGGTGGCGTCGGAGAGCACGATGACATCAGCGTTGGAGCCGCCACCGGTCTGGAACCACTGCGAGGTCTCCTCGTAGTTGGCGCCGGAGGTGATGACCTCCACCTCAATGCCGGTCTCGTCGGTGAACTCCTCGATCAGCTCGTTCTCGATGTCCTGGGAGCCGCCGGGGTGGTTGGTGGCGAAGATGATCGAGTCAGCTGGCTCCACGGAGGACCAGTCGGTGTCGTTGGTTTCTGCTTCGGCGGATTCGCCGGAGGTGTCGGGGCCGCAGGCAGTCAGTGCCAGGGCGGCCAGGGAGAATACCGCGGTGCCGCGCAGGGCACGACCGGTAGACAGCTTCTTCATGGTGCTCCTTGATTCTTCAACAGGTGGTTCTTCATGGGTGATTCAGGTTGTCGCAACGCCGACGACGACGCCGGACCCTGACCTAAGGGGCTATTTCACGGCCCCCTGGGTCAGGCCCGCCACGATGTAGCGCTGCAGGGCGGCAAAGACTATGAGCATCGGCACAATCACCAGCACCGCGCCGGCCATGAGGATGCCGTAGCTGGCGGTGGTGGTTTCGATCGAGCGCAGCAGGTTCAGACCTACCGGCAGTGTCATCTTGTCCGGGGTATCGGTGATGATCAGCGGCCACAGGAAGCTGTTCCATTCGTTGACCACGGTCACCAGAGCCACTGTGGCGATGGCTGGCAGGGATACCGGCAGCGCGATCTGGAACAACTTGCGGAAGTGTCCGGCGCCGTCGAGCTCTGCAGCTTCGAAGAGCTCCTTGGGCAGCGCTTTGAAGTGCTGGCGCAGCAAGAAGGTGCCGAAGGCGGTGCCGAGTCCAGGCAGGATGATGCCCCAGAGCGTGTTGCGTCCGCCCAGGCCGGTGATGGTCAGGTAATTCGGCAGCATGGAGACCTCGGCGGGCACCATCAGGGCCACCAGGATGCCCAGGAAGATCAGGTTGGCGCCCGGGACGCGAATGAAGACCAGCGCGTAGGCGGTGGTGATGGCCAGCAGCACCTTGATAGTGGAGCCGATGACGGTGACGTAGATGCTGTTGCCCAGGACGGTCAGCAGCGGCACCCGGCTGGCCACGGCGTCGTAATTGTCCAGGGTGGGTTCCTGAGGCAGCAGGGTGGGGTTCAGCGTGACGATCTCACCGGCGGGCTTGAAGCTGGAGGAGATCATCCAGCCCAGCGGCAGCACGATGATCAGCATCGCAATGATGATGGGCAGGTAACCGGTCAGCAGGGTGTCGGCCAGGTGACGAGGCTCGAAGGCGCGCCGCCAGGCGGCCCGGGGTTTGAGCGTGGGCTGGCTGACTGCCCGCGCGGCGGCCGCAGGAGTAGTGGGAGTGTTGGTCAGGCTCACTGGTAGTGCACCTTCCTCTCCACGAAGCGCAGCTGGACTGCGGTGATCACGAACAGCGTGAAGAACAGGACGACGGCGATGGCAGCCGAGTAGCCGGCACGCTGATAGGCACCGAAGCTCTGCAGGTAGATCTCAAAGATGATGGTGTTGGTGCCGTGTCCGGTGGGGGTCATGGTGCGCAGGATGTCGAAGGCGCGCGTCATCGAGAAGATGATGTTGGTGACCAGCAGGAAGAACACGGTGGGGGTCAGCAGTGGCAGGGTGATGCTGAAGAACCGGCGGATGGGACCAGCCCGGTCGATGGTGGCAGCTTCGATGAGGTCCTGCGGGATGGACTGCAGCCCGGCCAGGAAGACCACTGCGCAGTAACCGAGATTGGCCCAGACGTAGACGATGATGACCATCAGCAACGCCCAGTCCTCGTTTAAGTACCACTCTGGGGAGGCGATCCCGAAGAAGCCGAGAATATGGCTCAGCGCACCGCGGGCCGGGTCGAAGATGAAGTTCCAGACCAGAGCGATACCCACACCGGAGAGCACATAGGGACTGAAGACTGCCGTGCGGGCGATCGTGCGTCCAGGCAGCTTCTTGTTCAGCACCAGGGCGATCAGCAGACCCAGCACCATGGAGCCAATGACGGCCCCGGCGGTGAAGATGCCGGTGACCCGCCAGACTTCGACCCCGGAGGGTGAGGTGAAGAAGCGGATGTAGTTGTCCAGGCCCACCGAGGTGGCGCGCGGAGAGCCCAGCCGCCAGTCGAGGGTGGAGTAGTACATGTTGCTGATCAGCGGGTAGTAGATGAAGGCGAGGATCAGCAGGATGTTGGGTCCGGCGAAGAGCAGGAACAGGCTCCAGTTCTTGGAGCTCTGGCGCCGTCGTGCGCGTTTGCGCTCAACTGCCAGCACCGCCTCGTCTGGGGCGGTGGGCGGATCGGCCGGGGTCTGCGGTTCTTCCGCAGCGCGCCGCTCCTGGGTCTGAATTGCCATGGGTGTGGTGAACCTCTCTGTGCTTCCGCGTCAGTGTGAGTGAGGAAACCGACGCGAAAGTGACTAAAAAGTAAACCCAGGATGACTTTATGGTGGTCGATCTCGCCTGTGAGCTAGAAACGTGCTGTCCCCTGCGGAGAGCTTGTGCTCCAGCGCAACCGCTGGGGAGCTTGCGGCCTACCAGCGACCAGTGCGCGGGCGGGGCTGGCAGCGCGGGCACCAGTACGAGGAGCGGCCCATGAATTTATCGCGCCGGATGATCTCTCCGCAGCGGCTGCAGGGTTTTCCCGCCTGCGCGTAGCACTGAAGCGAGCGGTCAAAGTAGCCGGATGCACCATTGACGTTGACATAGAGGGAGTCGAAACTTGTGCCGCCTGCCTCGAGCGCGGCCGCCATGACGTCCTGGATGCTGCTCAGCAGCAGCTGAGCCTGGGCGCGGGTGATGGTTTCGGTGCGCCGGGCATAGTGCAGTGTGGCGCGCCAGAGCGCCTCGTCGGCATAGATATTTCCCACCCCGGAGATCAACGTCTGATCCAGCAGGGCGCGTTTCAGGCCAGAGCGGCGGTTTCGCAGCGCCCGGAAGAAGGTCTCGGCCGTGACCACCGGCTCCAGCGGGTCTGCAGCAATATGTGCAGCTGCCTCAGGCACCGTGCCGGAATCATGCTGCAACGCCCCCACGATAGGTATCAGCGGGGACAGTTGCATACCGCCGAAGATTCGTTGGTCTACAAAACGCAGCTGATCCGGTACCTGCTGCTGGGTGCCGACGGTGTCGACGTCGTCGGCTGGGTAAGTCTCCCCCGTGTCACCTTCCAGTTGCAGCGTGATCTTCAGGTGCTTCTCCGCCGGCGCGCTGGAGTCCTCCATCAGGACCTGTCCGCTCATGCCCAGGTGAATCATCAGCGCGTAGTCCTCCCCGGCCAAGGGGATCCAGAGGTACTTTCCGCGGCGCTGCGGGGAATCCAGGGTGCGGCCAGAGAGTAACTGTGTAAACGCCTCCGCGCCGTCGGGGAATCGGCGCAGGCTGCGTGGATCGTGGACGGTCACAGAGCTTATGGTGCGGCCGGCGGCCCAGCGCTGGATGCCGCGACGCACCACTTCAACTTCGGGCAGCTCAGGCATGGGCGTCCTTCTTCCCCTCGCGCATCATGCGGATGACTTTGATGCCACGGGCGGCGTCGTCATTTCGCCATTGCCCCACATCCCATTCACCGTCGATCACCCGGAAGCCGTGCCGGAGATAGTAGCGCTGAGCGCGGGTGTTGTCCTTGAACATCTCCAGGAATGCCGGGCCACTGCCCAAGGTCTGCTCCAGCAGCTGATCGGCCAGTCCGGTCCCGTGGTGGGAGGCCAGCACATAGATGCTGTGCAGCTCCATAGGGCACGGATCTTCTTCAGAATGTGCGGGACCGTAGTGAGAGAAGCCGACGACGGCGCCAGCGGGGTCCTCAGCGATGCGCAGCTTCTCCCCCGCGGCAAGCCCCTGGGAGAGCAGCTCGGTCCATTTCTGGATGCGCTGGGCTTCGCGTTCGGGGCCGTAGTACCAGGCGGGGAGAAAGTGCTGATAGGCCTGCTTCCAGCCCTGATTCTGCATGCGTCCCAGGGCTGCGGCGTCCTCCACGGTGGGGGTACGGATAGTCCAGGGGCGTGGCATGTTCTTCACTGTACTGGAGCCCGTCCTGGCTCAGAGCGGACCATACGGATCTCCTTGATACCGCGGATTTCCTCGTCTTGTTCTGCTTCTCCGAGGTCGCAGCTTTGGCCGTCTGCGGTGAAGCCGTGCTTCTCGTAGAAGCGGCGCGCCCGCGGGTTGCCTTCGAAAACCCATAAGGAGGCAGATTCCGCCCCTAGCAGGTCAGTGATGAGCTGACTTGCTGCACCGGTTCCGTGGTGTTCGGCCAGCACATAACAGGTGTAGAGCTGGGTGGAGACGGCGACGTCGTCGTCCTGGACGGGACCCTTGGCCGCGAAGCCGATGAGTTGCCTCTGGCCGGCTGCGTCCTGGTGCTCAGCCACACGAACCTGAGCGCGACCGGTGTCTGTGGAGAACCCGCGGGTCCACATCGCCTCACGCTGAGACAGTACCTCGGCGTTCCAGAAGCGGGCGGGCAATAACCCGCTATAGGCCTGCTCCCAGGCGCGGTTCTGCAGCTGACCGACCGCGCTGCCCTCATCTTTCCGTGGCTGGCGGATGACATATGGGTGCATAGGTTCAGCTTATGGAACGTCACCCCCGGCGCGTTCCTGATTCCCACCTATTCCGGCACCGCTCAGGCAGATTCACCGCTAGTCGGCGTCTTCGCGGTCGAGTGGTCAATATGTCCGCGAAAAGGCCCTGGGAACCCGGGTTTTGCCGGACAAAGTCGCCACTGAACTTCGTAGGTGGCGCGGCGGCAGCCTCAGATGGTCAATTTGCTGCACTCCACCGGCCCTGAGACGCAGCAAATTGACCACTTCAGGCAGGGGACCGTCCTCACACAAAGAAGGACCTCCGCGCCGCGGAGAGGTATCCGGCGCGGAGGTCCTTCTTTTACTTGGGTGCGGCAGGAGCCGCGGGGGACAGCTTAGCGGTGACGTTCGCGGATCACTGCCAGCTGTGGTTTATGGGGCTCAGCCCTGGTGCACGAAGGCCAGCTCCAGGTCGATGCTGACCTTATCGCCCACCAGCACGCCGCCGGCTTCCAGGGCAGTGTTCCAGGTCAGGCCGAACTCTTTGCGGGAGATCGCGGTGGAGGCGGAGAAGCCTGCGCGGGTGGCGCCGAAGGGGTCAACGGCCTGGCCGCCGAACTCCACCTCAAAAGTCACTTCCTTGGTCACGCCGCGGACGCTCAGGTCACCGGTCAGCTCGAACTCTTCGCCAGCGGGCTTGAAGCCGGTGGCCACGAAGGTCAGCTCCGGGTGTGTCTCGGCGTCCAGGAAGTCAGCGCCGCGCACGTGGGCGTCGCGGTCAGCGTTCTTGGAGTTGAAGGACTCAGCCTTCACTGCGGCATTAACGTCGCTGGTGCCGTCCTCGGCAACCTGCAGGGTGGCGGAGGCTTCGTCGAACACGGCGCGGACCTTGGAGATACCGGCGTGACGCACGGTCATACCGATCTCCGAGTGAGCGTTATCGAGGGTCCAGGTTCCCGGAGTCAGAGTTGCTGCCATGATGTTGATCTCCTTCAAGTCGATCTAAGTAGGTGCTTCAAGCTTCCGCACGGTGTGACGGCGCGGTCACCGTACAGAACCAAGCTTACCCCACTTTTATTTCAAAATTGAAGCAACTTCACAAAAGGTCACGTACGACGCCGCGGCACGACTACCCGAGCACCGCTATCTGCCCTCATTCACCTGATGTGATCAACACTCCGACCGGGCACTACGCTGAGCCGCGCCTGATCAGCTCTGTGGGCAGCACCACCGGGTCTACCGGATCCCCCCGCAGCAGCGCGGTGAGCATCTCCACGGCAGTCTCGGCCAGACCGGTGGCGGTGGAGAGAATAGTGGTCAGCGGCGGACGGGTCAGCTTTGCCATCTGAGAATCATCAAACCCGACTACCGCCATATCCTCCGGAATCCGCACACCGCGGGCCTGCAGCTCATGCAGGGCAGAAATGGCCATGAGGTCACTGGCCACAAACAGCGCATCCATCCCCGGCTCTCGCGCCAACAGCCGCTTCACACCCTCAGCACCACTGGCCGCGGTGTAATCACCATGCTCCACCAAATCAGCGGCAAGCCCCGCCTCTTCCAAGGCCTGGCGCCAGCCCATCAGACGATCCGCTCCTGAGGCCATATCCAGCGGCCCGGTGATCGTGCCGATACGACGCCGACCCAAGCTCAGCAGATGCTCTGCGGCAATGCGCCCACCGGCCTCATTGTCCACATCCACAAAGGGAAGCCCCACATCCCCGGCATAGGGACGGCCGATATACACCGCAGGCAGACGGGTCTCCAGCAGCACATCAGAGATCCCGTCATCACGGTGGTGCGAGACCACAATGGCGCCGTCGGTATATCCCCCGCGCAGATATCTTTCGATCTTCTCGCGCTCCCCCGGTGGTGCCACCGCCAATAGAACCTGCACCGGAGAGTCGGAAAGTTTGGTGTAGATAGCACCCAAAGTGGCGGAGAAGAACGGATCCGTGAAGACCCGCTCCTCCGCCTCCGGAATCACGACAGCGATCGACGCCGCGTCGGGGCGCACCAGAGACCGTGCGGCACGGTTGGGCCGGTAGCCCAGCTCACGGATGGCTGCCTCCACGGCACGCCGGGATTCCCCGCGCACCCGGGGATCAGCGTTGACCACCCGAGACGCTGTCGCCCGCGAAACACCTGCCTTGGCGGCCACATCTTCCAAGGTGGGTAGCCGCCTGGCAGACATGCCGCTCTCCTTTGTCTCGATCGCCCTCCCCGATGAGGACCTGCTATAGGTCACCCTACGACGCCGGTGCGCGCCACCTCCGCATACCACTGCGCACTGGCCTTAGGGGTGCGTTGCTGGGTTTCATAGTCCACTCGCACAATCCCGAAGCGCTTGTCATAACCGAAGGCCCACTCGAAGTTATCCAGCAGCGACCAGACAAAGTAGCCGCGGATATCCGCGCCTCCCTCCATAGCCTCATGCACTGCGCGCAGATGACGGCGGATATAGTCCAGGCGCTCATCATCCTGCACAAAACCGGAGGCATCAGCGTCGTCGTCGTACGCGGCACCGTTTTCGGTGACATAGAGAGCTACCCCGGCCGCCTCGGTGTAGTCCCGGTGAAGCCTGATGAGCAGGTCCTTCAGCGCCTGCGGATAGACCTCCCAGCCCATGGCGGTCTGGGGCAGCCCGCGGCGCACTGAGCTCACATGCTCGCTGCCCACGTTCGGATTGGGCGCACCGGTGGCTCGGGCGGCGGCCGCGGCCTCCGCAGCCTGCTGCGGATCCACACCGGTGAGAAGTTCCCCGGTGTAGAAGTTCACACCCAGCACATCGATGGGCGCAGAAATGATCTCAAGATCACCGGGCTGCACCAGATGTGCTCGCCACAGTCCAGCCTGGTCCTTCAGCACATCTTGCGGATACGCCCCGCGGAAGATCGCGTCCGCGAAGAACCGGTTGAAGGAGCCGTCCAGGCGACGAGCGGCATCAAGGTCCCCTGCGGACTCTGGATCCGCCGGTTGGTAGTCGGTGAAATTCAGGGTCAGTCCCAGCTCCAAGCTCGCATCCCGTTCACGCAGAGCGCGCACTGCCAGACCGTGCCCCAACAGCAGGTGGTGTGCTGCCGCCAGCGCATCCTCAGGTGAGGTCCGGCCCGGGGCATGGTGCCCATTGGCGTAGCCCAGGAACGCCGAGCACCAGGGCTCATTCAGCGTGGTCCAGTGCCGCACCCGGTCGCCGAGGGCCTCATGGAGCACTACCGCGTAGCGCTCAAAGGCGAAGGCGGTCTCCCGGTTGGCCCATCCCCCGCGGTCCTCCAGCGCCTGCGGCAGGTCCCAGTGGTACTGGGTCAGCCACGGGATGATGCCTGCCTCCAGCAGCTCATCGACCAGATCCGAGTAAAAATGCAGACCGGCCTCGTTGACGTTGATCCCATCGGGCATGACCCGCGACCAGGACACCGAGAAGCGGTAGACCTTCAGCCCCAGCCGCTTCATCAGCGCCACATCCTCACGATATCGGTGGTAGTGGTTACAGGCCACATCCCCGGTGTGACCGGAGAAGACCTTGCCGGGGGTCTTGGAGAAGGTGTCCCAGATGGAGGGGCCGCGCCCGTCGTCGTTCCAGGCACCCTCCACCTGGTAGGCGGCAGTGGCCGAGCCCCAGAGGAACGACGGCGGGAAGCTCACCGGCGCTTCTGCGTTCGGCTGGACTGCGGCCTGGGTGGAGGTGGGAGTGGTGGTGGTCATGCTTTGACAGCTCCTTGCATAATTCCGGACACGAGCTGACGGCCCGTGAAGATAAAGAGGATCAGCAGCGGCACAGTGGCCAGCGTGGCGCCGGTCAGCACCAGCGAGTAATCCACGAAATGAGCGGCCTGCAGCTGCTGCAGCGCTACTGGCAGGGTGGGGTTCTGCGGCCCGAGCACAATGAAGGGCCAGAAGAAGTTGGTCCAGCTGGCCACAAAGGTGAACAGGAACAGCATCGACGCCGCTGGCCGGGCTGCCGGCAGGCAGACGTGGATGAAGGTGCGGATCATATTGCAGCCATCCACAGTGGCGGCCTCGATGAGTTCATCCGGGATGGCTGAGCGTAAGTACTGAGTCATCCAGAACACCCCGAAGGCGGTCACCAGGCCGGGCACAATCACTGCGGTCAGCTCCCCGGTCCAGCCCAGTGTGGCCATCACCTGGTACAGCGGCACCACGCCAAGCTGGGTCGGCACCGCCATAGTGGCAATCACAAAGATCAGCAGCGGCCCCGAGCCCTTGAACCGCAGTTTCGCGAAGGCGTAGCCGGCGAGGGTGGAGAAGAACACCACTGAGGTTGCAGTCGCGGTGGAGACGATGATCGAGTTCGCTGTGGCCCGCCAGAACGGCACGGTGTCCATCACCGCCGCAGCATTGGCGAAGAAGTTCCCGCCGGGAATCAGCGGGAAGCTGGTCTCGGCCAGGATGGTCCCGTGGTGGGAGCCGATCAGGATGCTCCACCACAGCGGGAAGAGACCACCGAGCACGACGGCGGCCAGGCATCCGTAGACCACAAAGCCAGGCCGGCGTTGGGAGCCCCCGGTGCGACGTCGTCGTCGGCTGTTCTCAGTTCCGTTGCCGGTGCCGGCGGGGTCGTCTTTGAGCCGACGACCCGGTGAGCGGCGGCCCAGAGTCCGTCGTGATTCCGCTGCTGCGTCCACGGGAGCTAGCGGGGCTGAGCCCATGGTGTGGCCTGCGGTGCTCATCGCTTAGCCTCCGAACTGGCGATCCGCCGGGTAATGGTGAAGTTGATGATGCCGATGGCCACAATCAGCCCGAACAGCAGCACCGCCACTGCCGAGGCCAGGCCGAAGTCCGAGCGGGTCCAGCCGAGTTCGTAGAGGTAGATGGTCAGGGTCTGCCATTGCCCATCGGTGCCGCCGCGACCGTACTGGTCATACATCCGCGGCTCGTCGAAGATCTGCAGCCCGCCGATGGTGGAGGTGATGACCACGAAGATGATGGTGGGCCGCAGCATGGGCACAGTGACCGAGAGGAACTGCCGGACCCGGCCTGCGCCGTCGATCTCTGACTGTTCATAGAGGTCACGTGGAATGGCCTGCATGGCGGCGAGGAAGATCAGGGCGTTGTAGCCGGTCCAGCGGAAGTTGACCATGGTGGCAATCGCGATATGGCTGGGCAGCACCTCGGACTGCCAACCCACCGGGTCGAATCCGATGTTCTCCAACACCGTGTTGACCAGGCCGAAGCGCTGGCTGAAGAGGTTCGAAAAGATCAGCGCCACGGCCACCGGGGTGACCACATAGGGCAGCAGCACCCCCATGCGCCAGAAGGTTCTGGCGCGCAGGTGGGTGTCGAGCATATAGGCGATGATGATCGCTGCCAGCACCTGTGGACCCGTGGAGAGCACGAATATGCTCAGGGTGTTGCGCAGTGCCACCCAGAAAGCACGCTGTCCCAGGACATGGGCGAAGTTCTCGCCACCGATGAATTCGCCCTGGCCCATGATCAGGTCCCAGTCGTGGGCCGCCACCCAGATGGTGTAGAGGAGCGGGAAGAGCCCGACGATGGCGAAGAGGATGAAGAACGGGCTGATGTAGAGGTACGGCGAGTACCTGCGGTCCCAGGCGGAAAGCCGGTGCCGCAGCGGCCCGCGGCCATTTCGGCTGCGAACGTTTGCGGCACCGGATCCGGGGCCCGCCGACCTCGCCGTCTGAGACTTCTCAGAACGGACGGCGGTCATGGGCTATTTCATCGCCTGAACATCGTTGAGGAACTTCTCCCAGGAGCTGTCGGCGTCGTCGACTCCGTCAACATCTACGCGGTTGAGCGCGTCCTGGATGGCCACGTTGATCAGCAGATAGTTGGGTCCCTTATAGGGCTGGGTTTCGATGGCTTCGGCACGGTTGGCCAGGATCTCACCGACGGGCGCGTCGTTGAAGAACTCATTGGCGGCTGCCTGGATCTCATCCGATGCCAGAGCCTCGTTCGTGGAGGGGAAGGCACCGATGGCTTCGAAGGCCTTGACCTGCTGCTCAGGTGCGGTCAGCCAGGCTGCCAGCTCCTGGGCCGCTTCGATATTGTCTCCCTGGGCGGGGACGGTCAGGTAGGACCCACCCCAGTTACCGCCGCCACCGGGGAAGACATCAGCCACATCCCAGCCTTCAACACCGGCAGCGTTGCCTTCGATCACACCGAGCATCCAGCCGGGGCAGAGCATCGTGGCGAAGGAATCGCGTTGGAAGGAGTCCGTCCAGTCTCCGCCCCACTGACCCAGTCCAGCGGAGAGCTCATCGTCCACGCTGGCTTCCAGGAGCTGGTCATAGAGGGCTTTCACCTCGGAGTTCTCATCAGCGATGACCTCTCCGTCCTCGGATTCATAGGGGACCTCAACCTGGTTGATCATGCCCTGCCAGATATTGTCCGAGCCGGAGTACCAGGCAGCTTCGGAGTTGGCCACGAACTCGCGACCCACTTCGAAGTAGTTGTCCCAGTCACCCTCGAGCAGTGCGGCAACCTCTTCACGGTCACTGGGCAGTCCGGCTTCTTCGAAGAGGTCCGCCCGGTAGCACAGAGCCTGCGGGCCGATGTCTGTGCCGTAGCCGATCAGCCGTCCGTCGTCGTCTACTGCGTCCTGGTATTTCCAGTCCAACCAGCGGTCTTCGAGCTCCGCATCACTGAGGTCGGCGAAGCGATCGGAGTACTGCATGAACTCCACCAGCCAGTCGACCTCGACTGCCTCGATATCGCTGGCACCGGAGCCGGCACCCAGGCTGTTGCGCAGCGAGTCTCGGGCGTTCTCCGCGGTGTCGACTTTGTTGTGCTGGATCGTGATGCCGGTGAGCTCCTCGTATTCCTCAAAGAGCTCTTCGTAGCCGAATTCGTTGAAGGTGGTGACGGTCAGCGTCTCCGGGGCGCCGTCTCCGCCTTCGTTGCTGGACTCGGCGTCGCTGGAGCCGCCGCAGGCAGTCAGGGCCAGGGCCGCGATACCGAGGATGCCGGTGCCGCGGGTGATGCGTCGTCGTCCTGAGGACCTGCGGCCGGGGCCTGCAGCGGAGGACGGGTGGAATGAAGGTGTGGTCTCCATGATGTCTCCTCAAGGTGGGTGCGAGCGGCAAGCGGCTGGGCCCCTGCTTCTCACCGGGATTTTTCTCACTGTTTTGTGAGAGCGCTCTCACGATGTGTGAACTGTATCACTATGCAGGGGGGCCGACAATACTTTCAGTACGAGGTCGGGACGTTCTGTGAGGGCTTCATTTCGAATGACCTTCAGCACTGAGCGGACAACCCACTGGGTGGGCCGTCCACCGGGAGGGCCATCCACTGGCGACGGCCCACCTCCACGAGACACCCCTCTGCCCGAAGCCGGCACACCGGTGAAAGCTCGCTTTACCCTCCACTTTTCGCTTTACCACCCCGTATCCGGGCAGGCATTGTGAAAACTGGATGGCAAAACGACCGCGGCGAATAAGCGCCTGAATGCAGGGAACCAGGCAGCGTCGAATACGCCTCACCGGCCCGGAAGTGCCCTGCGCCACCAAAATTGCCCAGTCATCACCGGGCTGGCACAGTAGACTCACCTGCAAGACTGCCAGTAGTGCGACCAGCCTCCAGCACCGGAGGGGATCGCTTAGAAGACGTTGATAAGGAGGTGCCTGTGGGACTTCTCGACTCTCTGGAGCGCGGGATCGAAAAAGCTGTCCGCGGTGCCTTCTCAGGACGCGGAGGGAGCGTCGGCCCCGTGGAGATCGCCACAGCAGTACGCCGCCACATGGACCGTGAGTCCAGCACTGTGCCGTCCGGCCAGTCCCTGGTACCCAACCTGTACAAGATTCGTCTCTCCGAAGAGGACTTCACCGACGCCAAGAAATACGGTGTGGCCCTGGCTGAGGAGCTGTGCGAGGAGATCATCCGCTACGCGGACTCCCAGGGCTACACACTGCCCGGCCCGGTGAAAGCAACATTCGTGAAGAACACCGAGCTCAAGCGCGGACAGATGAGCATCGAGACCCAGAGCCACCAGGATGTGGATGCCTCAGCACCGTCGCGTCCAGCAGCCTCATCTGCAGCCGGACCAGCAGCCACTGCGGCGCTGCCGGGACGCATGCGCAGCTCTGCACCACCACCACGCGCACCGCGCACCGCGCACCTGGAGCATGAGGGCGCGCGGCACCGCCTGCAGCAGGACATCACCGTGATCGGGCGCTCCTCCAGTGCGGATATCACCATCACAGACACCGGCATCTCCCGGCAGCACCTGGAGATCATCCGTGAGGGCAGCCGTTGGTACGCCAGAGACCTGGGCTCCACCAATGGCTCCTACGTGGACGGCCAGGAACTGCGCGATGCGGAGATCGAGATCTTCGACGGCGCCCTGATCACCCTGGGTAATGCCCGCCTGCGCTTCCGACTCGGCTAAGAGGGCCCATCTATGAGCGAACTCGCCATCACTGTTCTGCAGTTCGGGCTACTACTCCTGCTGTGGATCCTCATTCTCTCCATCATCGCCGCCCAGGGCCGCGACATGATGGTCTCCAAGCGTTCCCGCACTCGGGATCGCCGCAATGACAACCCTGCCCCGGCCCCGCATGACTCCGGCACCCCGGCCACCGTGCATCAAACCGGTCAGACTCCCCGGCCGCGGCCGCGCCGCCTGGTGGTCTCCGAAGGACCGCTGGTTGGCACCGAGGTGGAGCTGGGCTCCGCCCCGATCATGCTGGGCCGCGCTCAAGAATGCACTGTGGTCCTCGAAGACGACTATGCCTCCGGCAAGCACGCCCGACTCTTCCCGCAGGGCTCACGCTGGTTCCTGGAGGATCTGGGCTCCACCAATGGCACTTGGCTCGGAGATGAGCAGCTGACCCGCGCCTCCACGGTGGAACCCGGAGACCGCATCCGCATTGGCAAGACCGTCCTAGAGCTGAGGACTTGAGCCTATGGCACTGGTCTTTCGCTTCGCCGCACGCTCCGATGCCGGCAAAGTACGTTCTAAGAACGATGACTCCGGCTATGCAGGGCGCTTCTTCGCCGTCGTCGCCGACGGTATGGGTGGACACGCAGGAGGCGACGTCGCCAGCGCCTCCACGGTGCTTGACCTCGCGCATCTGGACACCCGCGGCTTCGCTGAGCCGGACACTGTGCTGCCTGATGAGATCCAGACCGCCAACGCCTTCCTGAACAAGCTGGTCAAAACCAACCCCAAGCTCTCCGGGATGGGCACCACCATCACCGCGGCCCTGATCACTGAGGATCGGCTGCAGTTTGCTCATATCGGCGACTCCCGCGCCTACCGGCTGAAGAAGGGGCGCTTCCGACAGGTCTCCAAGGACCACACTTTTGTCCAGCGGCTGGTGGACGAAGGCCGGTTGGATCCGGAAGCCGCGGAGTATCACCCGCATAAGAACGTGCTGATGCGGGTGCTCGGCGACGTCGATGCCTCCCCTGAGCTTGATATCACCAGCTTCCCGCTGGAAGCCGGTGAGCGCTGGCTGCTGTGCTCTGACGGTCTCAACGCAGTGGTCTCTGACCGGTTGATTGAGCAGAAGATGCGCAACCAGAACCTCGAGCTGGAACAGATCGTTGACCAGCTGGTGAACCTCACGCTGGAGGGCGGTGCACCGGATAACGTCACCGTGGTCGCTCTTGAAGTGGTCGAAGCCGATGAGGAGGATCTCTCCCATTCCGACACTCTGCCGCTGAGCGAGGAGGCCGTGGCCGCGGCTTCCGCCGACTACGGGCCATCAGCCTCGGAAGAGACTATGGAACTGGAGCTGATTCCGGTGGTGAACACCGAGGCGCTCTCCGGTCAGGACCGCGAAGAGGACGAACTCTCCCCGCTCTCTGCCGCCATGGTGCACCGCAAACTCGGTGTCCGCCCGCATACCCTGGTGGGCGCTGCCGTCCAGGCAGCAGAAACCGGCACCATCCCCGTGGTCCCGCGCAATGTGGATGAACACCCCATGGCCGTGCTGCTGACGGGTCAGCCGCTGCGCCCGGTCCGGCATACCTATTCCGAGATGCTCGGTGAACCCACCGAGACTCCTGCAGAACCTGAGCCGATCTCCGACCCGGCTCCCGAGCCCGCCGCACCCTCTCCGGTATCCCCCGAGGAGTCCGAGGATTCGGAGGACTACGAGCTGGAGCTGGATGACGACGATCTTGACGCCCTGCAAACCGCGCGGCGTCGTCGGTCCTGGTTCCTCCCCACTTTCGTCGCCCTGCTGGCCGTGCTGGTCGGCCTGGTGACCTTCCTCGGCTATATCTGGACCCAAACCCAGTACTACGTAGGCGCCGACGACGGCGAGGTGGCCATCTACACTGGCGTCTCCCAGTCCCTGGGCCCAGTCAGTCTCTCGGAGGTCGACGAGCACGCCGAAATCGACCTCGATGAGCTGGCGCCCTACCACCGAGACCGGGTTACCCGCGGTATCCCCGCCGATGATCGCGCCCATGCTGAGCGGATCATTGAGGACCTGCGCGGGACTATCCGCACTCCCAGCCCCACCCCGGCGCCGGATGAGCCCGAGCAGAATGAGGAGGAGGACCAGTGAACGCAGCCGATCATCCCAAACCGCGGCGCAATGTGGAGCTGGTCCTGCTGCTGCTTGCTCTGCTGATCTCCATCGGCGCCCAGGTGCTGGTGGGACTTGCTCTCGACGACGAGCTCACCACCCCCTACTGGGTGGAGGGTTCCATCCTGGCCGCCCTGGCCTTGGGCTTCCACGTGGTGCTGCGCATCCGGGCGAAATACGCTGATCCCTTCATTCTTCCCATCGTGGTGACGCTAAACGGCCTGGGCATCGCGATGATCCACCGCCTGGACTTCACCGCCGCCTTCGACGGGGTGGCGGACCGTCAGCTGATGTGGACAGGGGTGTCCATGGTGGCTGCCGTGGTGCTGCTGTGGTGGCTGAAGGATCACCGCAAGCTGCGCCAGCTGACCTATATCTCGCTGGCGGCCAGCATTGTGCTGTTGCTGCTGCCCATTGTTCCGGGCCTGGGTCAGGACATGTATGGCGCCCAGGTGTGGGTCTCTATCGGCGCGATGAGCTTCCAGCCCGGTGAGATCGCCAAAATCACCCTGGCCATCTTCTTTGCAGGCTTCCTGGCGAATAACCGCGACCTGATCCTGTTGGCCGGACGCAAGATCGGTCCCATGACGTTCCCCCGCGCCCGTGACCTGGCGCCGTTGTTCATCGCTTGGCTGGTGGCTCTGGGCGTGCTGATCATCCAGAACGACCTCGGCAACGCGTTGATGTTCTTCGGTCTGTTCGTGGCGGTCATCTACGTGGCCACCTCACGGATCTCCTGGATCGCCATCGGTGGTGCGTTCATCGCCCTGGGCGCGGTGCTGGCTTACCAGATGGTTCCCCACGCCCGGCAGCGTTTTGAAATCTGGTTCAATGCCTTCGACGATGAGATCTACAACCGCGAATTCGGCGGATCCCACCAGCTGGTCCAGGGCATCTTCGGGCTGGCCCACGGTGGACTCACCGGCACCGGACTGGGCAACGGCAACCCCAGCATGGTGGCGCTGGCGAACTCGGACATGATTATCGCGGCCTTCGGCGAGGAGCTCGGCTTCATCGGCCTAGGAGCCATGCTGCTGCTGTTCCTGATGCTCTTCAGCCGCTATATGCGCGCCGCCATCGGCACTCGCGATCACTTCGGCAAACTGCTGGCCACCGGTCTTGCGGTGGTGCTGGTGCTGCAGGTCTTCGTCGTCGTCGGCGGTATTACCCGCGTCATTCCGATGACCGGCTTGGCCACACCGTTCCTGGCCGCCGGTGGCTCAGCGCTGCTGGCCAACTGGCTGATTGTGGCGCTGGTGCTGCTGATCTCGCATAACGCGCGCCGCCCGATTGTGGTGGGTCCGATGGTCAACACCTCTGGTGAGGGAGCCACCGGTATTGAGGATCCGCTGCGCGGGGGCGACACCGGTCAGCAGGTGCCAGCGGCTGAATCCGGTGCCGAGACCCGCGAGCATTTCCTGGGAGGTGAGCGATGAATCACGCCATCCGGCATATCTGGATCGTCTCGGTGACGCTCTTTGTGGCGCTTTTCGCTGCCCTCAGCCTGATCCAGGTGGTGCTCACCGATGATCTGAACGCCAACTCGAAGAACTCACGCCAGATCATTGCCAGTGCCGGCTCTCCGCGCGGCCCGATCACCGTGGACGGAGAGGCTATCGCCCTCTCGGTCCCGGCTGAGAACAGCCCCTATGACTATCAGCGGGTTTATCGCGACGCCGAGCTCTACAGCGGCATTACCGGCTTCTACTCCACTTACGGCGGCTCCAGCGGGCTGGAGAGCGCCCTGAATGACTACCTCTCCGGGCAGTCTGACTCGCAGTTCTTTGATCGCATCAGCGCGCTGTTCACCGGCGAGTCCATGCAGGGCGCCCAGGTGGAGCTCACACTGAACGGTCAGTGGCAGCAGATGGCCTATGACATGATCCCTGATGATCGCCGCGGCACCATCATCGTCACCGACCTCACCAACGGTGACATCAAGGTCATGGCTTCCAAGCCCAGCTACGACACCAACCGGTTGGCCGTTCACTCGCGAAATGACTACCTGCAGAACCTTGAGGAGATCGAGGCGACACCGGGCCTGACACCGCACAGTCTGGGACCGATCAGCAACCGGATCTTCCCGGGCTCCACCTTCAAGCTGGTGGACACTCTGGCGATGCTGGAATCCGGTGATTATGACCTGGACACCGAGCTGGAGAACCCGCCCTCCATTCAATTGCCGCAGTCCGTGAATGAACTGGAGAACCTGGACACCGGCAACTGCTACCAGCGCCAGGAGGCAGAGTTCCGCTGGATCTTCGCCCAGTCTTGCAATACCCCCTTTGCTGAGGCTGGCATGGACCTGGGGCAGCAGGCTCTGCTGGAGGCCGCCGAGTCCTTCTGGTTCAACCAGGAACTGACCATTCCGCTTTACGTCACGCCCTCGCATTTCCCCGAGGAAGAAGTTTCCGACGCCGCGCTCGCGCTGTCTGCCATTGGACAGCAGGACGTTGGCGCTACCGCGCTGCAGATCAACATGCTGGCCGCTGCCATCGGCAATGAGGGCACTTTGATGCGCCCGCAACTGGTGGACACTATTCGCGGCACGGACCTGCAGGTCCTTTCTCAGCCCTCCCCCGAGGTGTTGAATGAGGTTATGTCACCGGATGTCGCCGCTGAGATCACCGAGATGATGGTGGAGACTGTGGAGTCCGGCACCGGATGGCGCGCCCAGTCTTCACGCTTCGATGTGGCTGCAAAGACCGGCACTGCAGAAATCGGTGACGAGGACGGCCTGGTGAACTCCTGGATCACCGGTTTCGCCCCGGCGGATAACCCGCAGTACGCCGTCACGGTGGTCTATGAGCGCCTGGAACCCGGGGTGGGCAATGAGCTGACCGGCCCTCAGATGCTGGCTATGCTGGAAGCGGTGATCGGAGAATGAGACCCGCAGTAGGCATCACCATGGGTGGGCGCTATAAGCTCACCGAACGTATCGCCATCGGCGGTATGGGTGAAGTCTGGAAGGCCGACGACGAGGTCCTCGGCCGCACCGTCGCGATCAAGATCCTCAAAGAGGAGTACACCGGGGATGAGGCATTCCTGCGCCGATTCCGCGCGGAGGCCCGCCATACTGCGCTGCTGAACCACCCCGGAATCGCTGATATCTACGATTATGGCGAACAGGCTGGCTCCGGGTACCTGGTGATGGAGCTGGTGCCTGGGCGTCCGCTGAGCGTGATCCTGGAGAAGGAGAAGACTCTCCCCTGGGAGAAGGCCCTGTCCATCCTCGCCCAGACTGGCCGGGCTCTGCAGGTGGCTCATGATCAGGGTTTGGTGCACCGGGATGTGAAGCCAGGCAACCTGCTGATCACGCCTACCCGCAGGGTGAAGATCACCGACTTCGGCATCGCACGCCTTGCTGATCAGGTCCCGCTGACCGCTACCGGTCAGGTCATGGGCACCGTGCAGTACCTCTCACCCGAGCAGGCCACCGGCCAGCACGCCACCGGTGCCTCTGATATCTACGCGCTGGGAGTGATCGGCTATGAGGCGCTTGCCGGCACCAGACCTTTCACCGGGGAATCCCAGATCGCCATTGCGCTGAAACAGGTCAATGACCCTCCGCCGCCGCTTCCGGAGAGCATTCCAGAGCCGGTGCGCGCTTTGGTCATGTCCATGCTGGCCAAGGACGCTGATAAGCGTCCGGCCAATGCCACGAAAATGGCCGACGCCGCCGAGGCACTGCTGCGCCACGACGTGGACTCGGCCGTCGAGGCGGTCCCAGTGATGCTGGAGCATATGCCGTCCCGTTCGGGCGGCAATGATGAGACCGCAACCCAGGTCATTGCCACCGGTGCTGCTGGTTCCGGAGTTGGTTCACCGGGGGAAGGCCGCGCCGGAGGCGCCCCTTCGGCCAGAACCCCCGAACAGCCTGAGCCTGTTGCCGCTGCTCTGCCAGCCACCGGGGCCCTGCCTGACCCCGGGACCGCCCACAGTTCGGCACGTTCCGCGTCGGAGGATGGTGAGGAGGGCGGCCGCTGGCGCTGGCCGGTCATCACCTTGATCCTGCTTGTCCTGATTGCACTGCTTGCGGCTATTGCCCTGCCGATGTGGGCTGGGGAGCAGGACGAGCCTGAACCGTCCTCAGCCCCTGCCCCTATTCCCACCGTCACCCAGACGCTGACGGAGGGCCCGGAGATGATCAACCTCGAGGCAGAGGATTTCGTGGGGTTGAGCGTAGAAGAAGCCACCGAGCTCTTAGAGCAGGCAGGTCTTGAGGTCCGCACGCAGGTCAGGTCCAATGCCACAGAGCCAGCCGGCACAGTAGTGGATATCGCCCCGTTGGGAGCGGTACCCGAGGGCACCATGGTGACCCTCTATTACTCCACTGCCCAGGACGACTACGTTCCGCCGGCACCGACCCCGACGCAGACCTGGGTTCCTGCCCCGCAGCCTACCCAGACGCAGCAGGCTCCTCCTGAGACACCGGAGCCCACCACGCCAACGCCGAGTCCCACATCCTCGCCAGCTTCACCGACAGAAGAGGATACGGATCCCGGCGACGGCGACAACCCGGGCAATCCTGGTGGTCCCGGCGACACGGCACCGGACCCCGGGGAGACCGACCCGGACCCCGGGGAGACCGAGACCGGTGCGGCGGAGGGCTCCCCTCCTATCACCGACTCGCCTTCGCCCACTGCGCCTGGTGCACCATCTGGGCGTGAGACCACTTCACTGGCACAGTGGGCCTTCGCCCCATTCCCCACAGGATCTTCCTCATGACCGACTCCACTGACCGCGTGCTCAACGGACGCTACCGGATCATCTCGCTCATCGGGCGAGGCGGGATGGCCGATGTCTACAGCGCCCAGGATCTCTCCCTGCACCGCACAGTGGCGGTGAAGATGCTGCGCCCGGATCTGGCCCGGGACCCGATGTTCCAAACCCGTTTCCGTCGCGAAGCGCAGTCCTCGGCGTCGCTGAACCACCCCAATATCGTGGGCGTCTATGACACCGGTCAGGCGGAGATCCCGGAGAACGGCCACGAGGTCCGCACCCCGTTCATCGTGATGGAACACGTCGACGGCGTGACCCTGCGGCATATTCTGCACGGCACTCCCTCCGCCGAGCCCACCGGCGAGAATCCCCCCGCGCCTGAAGGTCAGGACGCCGACGGCGCCACCGTACCCATCAACCGCGACCAGACCGCTGGAACCCGCTCCATCACCGGCTCTGATGTGCTCGGAGTGACCGAGGATGATGCTCCTGAAGCCCCGCATATTTCTGCGCCGCTGCGGGAGAAGATCGACCACGCCCTGGGCCGGCCGCTCACCGAGCAGGAGGCTGCCGGATACATGTCCGGAATCCTCTCAGCGCTGAGCTACAGCCATGCCAAGGGGATAGTCCACCGTGACATCAAGCCCTCTAATGTGATGGTCTCCAATACCGGCGACGTGAAGGTGATGGACTTCGGCATTGCCCGGGCAGTAGCAGACTCCGCGCAGACCATGACCCAGACCTCTGCGGTAGTGGGCACAGCTCAGTACCTCTCCCCCGAACAGGCCCGGGGTGAAGTGGTGGATCACCGCAGCGATCTCTACTCAGCGGGCTGCGTGCTCTTCGAGCTGCTCACCAACCGTCCGCCCTTCACCGGGGAGTCCCCGGTCTCGGTGGCCTACCAGCATGTGCGCGAAGAACCGCCCATGGTCAGCGACTTTAATAACCGCGTGGCCCCCGCCATGGAGTCAGTAGTCGCCAAGGCCCTGATCAAGGACCCTGCACTGCGCTTCCAGTCCGCGGAGGAGTTCAACCAGGCCCTGCAGAATGCGCTCTACGGAATCCCCGTAGATGACGCCCCCACAGCCGCCATGCCCGCTGTCGGTGCGCGCAGCAGCTTTGATGATCTCGTCACTCCCGCCGCAGCAGGACCGCAGCTTTCAGCTCGCACACCCGAAGACCCTGATATTGACGACTACTACGACGACTACCGCCAGCCGCGGCGGCGTCGTCGTGGTGGCTTGGTGTTCTTCTGGATCATCCTGGGCGTCCTCCTTCTGGCGGCCGGAGCATGGGGCCTGAGCAGAATGCTGGACGGCTCGGCCACCGTGGAGATTCCGGATATCGAGGGCATGACTCGTTCTGAAGCCGTCGCAGAGCTGACGGATATGAACCTTAGGCCCGAGATTGAGCTTCAGGCCCATGCAGAGATCGCCGCAGAACACGCCATCGGCACTGACCCTGAGGCCGGATCTGATGTGGAACCGCAGAGCACAGTGATCCTCTATATCTCCTCCGGGCAGGAGAATGTGCGAGTCCCAGATGGTCTGCAGGGCGAAACTGAGGAGTCTGTGCGGGCGACTCTTGAGGACATCGGTCTGGAAATCGGCGAGATCAGCGAAGAGGATCATGACTCCCTACCCGAGGGCACGCTGATCAGCACTACTCCTGAGGCCGGTACTGAGGTGGAGCCCGGTTCCACAGTCGACCTGCTGCTCTCCACTGGTATGCGCCAGCTGCCCACCGGGCTGGTGGGCGCGTGGCGCAGCGACGTCGAGACGATCCTGAATGAGGAAGGCATCAACTACCAGCTGGAGTGGGAAGAGCTCAGCGATCCCGAAGGGTACTTCGCCGGAGAAGTCTTCGAACTCACCGTTGACGGCCAGGAGATTCAGGACGGGGAGAGCATCCCCAATGACGCCACGCTCATCATCCACGCCGTCAGCCAGGAATCCTTCCCGGACGAAGATGAGGAAGAAGACGAAGAGGACGAAGATCCTGACGCCACCGAAGAACCCACCGATGAGCCCACCTCCGATGAGGAGGAAGAGTCCAACGGCAATGGCGGGGGCAACGGTAACGGAAACGGTAACGGCGGTGGCGGTAACGGCGGTGGCGGTAACGGCAACGGCGGCGGCAACGGCGGTAACGGGAACCGCGGCAACGGTAACGGCAACGGCAACAACCAGGACGAGGGATAGCACGCAGTGATTCGCCCACCCGCACCGCTTTCAGTAGCGATCGGTAGAGCTGCCCGCGGCCTGACCAGGCTGCGCGGAGGCTCCGGCTCTGCCTTCCCCGGACTTCTGGTAGAGAAGCTGGACCCCCAGTTCCTGGCCCGCGCTCTGGCCAAGCTGCCCCGCGGCGTCGTCGTGGTCTCAGGCACTAACGGCAAGACCACCACCACCAAAATGGTGGTTGAGCTGCTGCGCGGACAGGGACTTAAGGTCTTCACCAACTCCTCTGGCTCCAACTTCACCCGAGGAGTGGTGGCCTCAGTACTGGGGGAAGCAAGCTTCACCGGCCGACTGGATGCTGATATCGCAGTCCTGGAGCTGGATGAGGCCCACGCGGTGCACTTTGTGCGCGCAGTCAACCCCGACTACTCGCTGCTGCTGAACGTGATGCGGGACCAGCTGGATCGTTTCGGGGAAATCGACGCTACCGCAGGGCTGCTGCGCACTATCGCCGAGCACACCACAAAGGGCGTGGTGCTCAACCGTGAAGATGCCCGGGTACGTGCGATCGCTGACTCCCTGCACAGCCAGCAGATTCGCTACTTCGGCCTTGCCCCGGAGTTGCGCAAACTCTTCCCCTCCGACGACGAGATGCACAGTGCTGATTCCGCAGGCGGGGAGACCCCGCCACGCTCTCGGCCGGACGCAGCGGCGCCGGCCATCACACCTGAAGACAGTGCTAGTGGCGTGCCTGACGGCGCGGGCGGGGAGACCCCGGACAATGAGCCTGTCGAGCCTGCAGGCACCGGGTTGATCTCCACTCCAGCAGAAGAGCTGCCCGAGGCCGATGTGCTGCTGACCGGCCTGCAAGATCGCGGGGGAAGCTTCCGGCTGGGCAGCAAGGACATCACCACCGAGCTGACCGTCAACGGCGCCTACAACACCTATAACGCGGCAGCCGCATTGGCGCTGGTCCGCCAGGTCCTGGGTGCTGATATCAACGACGACGCCCTGATCAGCTCACTGGCACAGGTGGCCCCGGCATTCGGCCGCGGAGAGTCGCTCACCGTGGGTGGGCAACCACTAGACCTGGTGCTGGTGAAGAACCCCGCCGGTTTCCGACTGGGGCTGAGCAGCTTCTCGGCAGAGGGTGTGGCCACCATGATCGCCATCAATGACAACTATGCCGACGGCCGGGATATGAGTTGGCTGTGGGATGTCTCCTTCGACTCCCTGGCTGCCGGAGGGGTCAAGATGGTCTCTGGGGTGCGTGCCTATGACATGGGCCTGCGCCTAGCCTACGACGACGTCGATGTGACCGCCCTTGAGCCGAATCTGAAATCGGCCCTGGAGGCTTTCCTAGCCGCCCACCCTGAAGAGCCCAAGCGCATCTTCTGCACCTACACAGCAATGCTCGCGCTGCGCAAGCACTTAAGCGCCTATACCGAGGTAGAGGGATTCTGATGAGCACCACCAGCACCCCCAAGCCCGTCCATGTGCTTCAGCTGTACCCGAGGGATATGAATATCTACGGGGACTTCGGCAATGCCCTGGTGCTCAAGCAACGGCTGACCTGGTATGGGTACCAGCCGGTGATGCACTCCTATGACCCCGGGGATGAGTTCCCCGAAGAGGTCGACGTCGTCGTCGGCGGCGGGGGCCAGGATTCCGGTCAGGACCGTATCCAGCAAGACTTACTGGGGATCAGCGAGAAGCTTCATGCACTGGCGGAGAACGATGCGCCGATGCTGATGATCTGTGGTCTCTACCAGCTCTTCGGCCACTACTTCGAAACCCGCGAAGGACACCGCATCCAGGGCATCGGGCTGCTGGACATCACCACCTATGGCACCGACAACCGGCTCATCGGCAATGTGGTCTCTGAATCCGAGGAGTTCGGCCAGATCCTGGGTTATGAGAACCACTCCGGCCAGACCTACCTCGGCGAGGGCGTGAAACCGCTGGCCACCGTGCGCACCGGCGAAGGCAATAACGAGAAGGACCCTCACGAGGGCGCTCGATACCGCAACGTGATCGGCAGTTACCTGCACGGTTCGCTGCTGCCGAAGAATCCGGCCATCGCAGACTTCCTGATCGGCACGGCAGTAGCGAAGAAATACGGCGAGGCCCTGGGCGACAGTGCCGCACCAGGACTCACAGCACTGGGACTCTCCGAGCTCACCGCCCAGGCCCGCAGCGTCGCCGCTACTCGGCCGCGCTGACCCAGCGCCGAACTCCAGAACCGAATTCCCACCCGTTGTGGCGGGAATCGAGCCGAGGAGCCCTAAATCTGCAACAAAGGGTGGGATGGCAAAACCTCCTCGGAGGTGGATCCCACCGATTGTTGCGGCGGTGGTGGCGGGTAAGCCCTGGTATACCGACCAGCACCCTACGTATCCGCACACCCCCGAGGTTCCCATCAACCGCTACCACGTGGCACGGGGAACACCGGCGCTGAGCAGCAGCTGCGCGAATCGGTCTGGATCGTTTAGTTCTGTCCAGCCCCACCGCACCATGCGATATCCCAGCGAACGCAGCTGATCCTCACGGAGTTTCTCCTGATACAGCAGCTCGTTCGTGTCAATGCCCGCAAGGTCCTGAGCCCGCGAATACTTCACCCTGCCGTCGAACTCGCCGATAACCCCGGTACCCGGCCAGTGAAAATCCGGGCGGACAACTCGTCCCCCAGGAAGCCGAACAGACACCTGAAGATCAGGAATCGCGAAGCCAAGCTGGTGCATCAACGCGCGGGAACGCGATTCCCCCGGACTTTCGGACCGGCTGCTGCCGAACTCCCTGATCCACCGCCACTGCTGACGCTGCGCAGCAGAACGCAGAAAATCTGCGCCAGAATCCAGCTGCGACACCTTCATTCCGGAGGTCCGATCACTGTTCATGGCGCCCGCGTACCGGCCTGCCAGCACCGCATCCATCACGACAACGGACTCCTCGGAGCTCAGGCAGCGCATCGTATCGGCCACGGCCAAGCTGAGGCCTTCCAAACGGACTCGCACCGCTTTCCCCGCGGCATCGAGGACATCCTTCAACTCGAGAGTCTCAACCGGCACCGCTATGGATCCGTCGGAGTATGCAGCATCGGCATCCTGACGAGACATACCCCGTGGCGCCGGAACCTGAACCCAGCGCACCGGCCAGAAACGGCTCCCATCCGCCAATTCTTCAGCATCGAGACGGCCTACCTGGCTCTTATGGAAGGTTCGGCGGAAGATCTCCCGCGGTACTGAGAGCAGCGGCAGTTCGCGCAGGGTCAGGGCTGTTTGCCGGCAGAATATGGTGTCAGGTGCTTGTATTGCGATCGCCGCAGCACTGATCCGGTACCGTTCCCAAGCCCGAGCCTCCTGCCAGTCCACGGCGGAGATATAGACCCCCTGGCGGATTCTCAACAGTCGGCCCCGCCCGGCCGCGCGCCTGAGGGCGTAACGAGAAGAGCTGTTGCCGATGCCAGTCGCCGTCAGCAGAGTGAATCGCCGAGCGTCCATCACTCAATCCTGCCCGGAGGCCAAGAGGCTCGGCCATAGGGTGTTCGGACCTGTGGAAAACACTTGGCACCCGGGCTCGGCAGACTCTATGCCCCGCTAGTGCCCATCGCAGTCGCCACAACGCATGGGAAAGCAGGCCACCACGACGACGTCATCCCACCTGTTGTGGCGCTAATGGGCCAGAATCGCCCCTAATCCGCAACAACGGATGGGATCAGGGGCGGGATTGTACGAGAGAAAGCTCCTGGTTACTTCCAGCGCATGGTCATGAAGAACCCGACCATCGCCACACCGAAACCGATTGCAATGTTCCAGCTGCCAGCCGCACTGACCGGCAGCGCACCATTGGAGATGTACCAGAGGATGATCCACAGCAGCCCCAGGATCATGAGGCCGAACATGGTCACCTTGTACCAGGTGGGAAGCGAGTCATCCTCGCCGTCGAGGTCCTTAAAATCGAAGGGCTCAGCGTCGCGCAGCGGGGAGGAGCTTGCCTCCGCAGCCGCGCGGTTGGAGCGGTTCTTCCGGTGTTTGGACTCTGGCACTGATGCTCCTCGGTATGGGTATGCTGAGAGTGACCCGTCCGCCGGGTCCTCGCATGGCCGCTATGGTCTGCGCGCCATTCTACGCAAAGTGCATGACTGACCCACCATGACTACTGCATCCCCACGCCATATCCGCCCCGCAGACCGCACCCGCATGCGCCGGGCGGCCCGGGCTGAGCGCCGCCCCAGCATCGGTGGACGCATTCTGGGCGGCTTCGGTGAAGTGCTGATCACCCTAGGCGTACTAGGCCTGCTCTTCGTGGTGTGGGAACTGTGGTGGACCGGAATTGACGCCGACAGGGACCGGCGTGAAGCCACTGAAGAGTTCTACTCCCAGATCCAGGCCGCAGGTGAAGATCTCGGCGGCGACGGCGAAGTCAACGGCAACGGTGATGAGTCCACCTTCGAGGCTTGCTACACACTGGAGGACGGCACCGAGATCGGCTGCAGCCCCTCGATGCGAGATCTCGCCGATGGCGAGTCCACCATGGCCATGCTCTATGCACCACGACTCGGTGATAACTGGGCGGCGCCAGTGCGCCAGGGCGTAGAAGCTATGCAGCTAGACCGCGGCGGCGTCGGCCACTATCCCACTACCCAGTGGCCCGATGAGCCCGGGAACTTCGCTGTGGCCGGCCATCGCAATACCTACGCCAGCATGCTGGGCAACCAGGACCGCTTACAGCCCGGTGATGAGCTGTACCTACAGACCGCTGAAGGTATCTACATTTACGAGGTATTCGAGTCCTATGTGGTGCAGCCCCACCAGCGCGAGGTGCTGCTTCCGGTACCCGGCGATGAGTCACAGCCGGAACCGGACACCGGGATCCTGACCCTGACCACCTGCCACCCGCTGTACTCCAACGCCGAGCGACTAATCACCCACGCCCGGATCACGGACTTCGAGCCCACTGGTGGGGAGATCCCCGCCGCTATCGCCCATCACATTCCCGGTGCCGATGTGCCGCAGGCTTCAGGAGAGCGCTGATGTACGCCTGGTTCTTCAATCATGTGCTGCCTGGTCCGCTGTGGATCAGGATTATTCTGGCCCTGCTTCTGGTTGCCGGTATCGTGTTTCTGCTGATGGAGTTCGCCTTCCCGTGGTTGAGCCAGTACAGCCCCTTCAACGACTCCACCCTGGAAGGAGCTTGATGACCCGCATCCTCGTCATCGACAACTACGACAGCTTCGTCTACACCCTGGTGGGATACCTGCGCGAACTCGGTGCTGAGACCACTGTGATCCGCAATGATGACCTCACTCTGGAAGAGGCCAAGAATATGGCCGCGGAGCACGACGGCGTGCTGATCTCTCCCGGCCCCGGCACCCCTTCTGAAGCCGGGGTGTCCGTGGAGCTGATCCGCTGGTGCGCTCAGGCGCAGGAACCCATGCTGGGCGTCTGCCTGGGCCACCAGGGCTTGGGTGAGGCCTTCGGTGCCACTGTCACTCACGCTCCGCAGCTGATGCACGGCAAGACCTCACCGGTGACCCATACAGGTCATCCCTCTTTCGCAGGACTCCCTGAAACTTTCAATGCCACCCGCTATCACTCCCTAGCGGTGGTACCTGAGTCCGTGCCGGAGGTTTTGGAGGTCACAGCCACTACTGCCGATGGCGTGATCATGGGACTGGCCCATAAGGATGCGCCCCTGTGGGGGATGCAGTACCACCCAGAATCAGTGCTGACAGAGGGCGGCTACCGCATGCTGGGCAACTGGCTGGAGTCCTTGGGGCTTCAGGGTGCCGCGCAGAAGGCTGCGCAGCTCAATCCCATCCGCTGAGCAGCGCCCCTGGCGGTCTGGACCTCACATCCGGAACCCCGCCCGCAGACCGCCCGCTCCCTGAACGATGAGGTCGCCCAGAACGGCGCACAAAGAAGAAGGACCCGGAGATCATCCGGGTCCTTCTTCTTCAGGTTCTGTTCAACCTAGGTCAGCATGACATCAGTCAGTGGCTGGCTTCGGTGCCGGCACTTCGGCCTCGGTGGGCTTGGTGGAGGCATTAGTCTCGGCCTGGTTTGCAGGCTTGGCCGAGTCAGCAGGAATCTTGGAGGAGGAAACCGGCTGCGGCTTCTTCCACGGATCCTCCACCGGCTGGGAGGCGCGCCAGGCGGCCACGCCGGCAGTCACACCAGCTGCGACCAGGCCAAAGATCAGCAGGCCCTTCTTGCGGCTGGAAGCCTTCTGCTGCTTCTTGAGCTCCTTAGCTGCCTGCTTGGCGTACTTCTCGGAGCTCTTCTTCAGCTTCTTGACGATCTTCTTATCGCCAGTGGCCTTGATCAGTGCCTTCTCCACCCGGGGATCAACCTCGGCCTTGTGGATCAGCTTTGCGGTCTTGTCCGCGTAGCCGCCCAACTTGGCTGATGCTGCGGGCACATACTTCTTGGTGAGATCAGCACGGGCGTTGTCGTACTTCGACAGCACCATCTCCACTTCCTTCTTGGCCTTAGGAGGGAGCTTGTCATACTGCGATGCCAGGCCTTCACCGGCCAGGGACGAGTATTGCTTGATCTTGGCACCTGCCACAGCTGCACCGTCGTTTACCGCGTGCAGCGCACGTGCCGAGGCGTCCTGAACCTTCGGAGCGCTCTTGCGGTAGGTATTCTCCGCGAAGTCTGCAGCCACGCCCAGCTTTGGGGCGGCCCATTCCTTCGCAGTATCGACTCCGGCGAGCACAGTGTGCTCCCAACTGTGGCTCGGTTTCTTCTTCTTACCGAACATACGTGGTCCTCCGAATCAGGATCGGTTGCAGGCCTAAGCCTACGTGGTCTTGAGTTGCCGGTGCTATGGCAACGCCAAGTACTACGCATACACCGAGTAAATTCACAGGTGACATCCAGAAAACTGCTCAGTACAGAAGTGGGAGAATGGCCGTTATGACTGCTATCGCAACGCATAAGGCAACTATCAAGACCACTCTGGGCGACATCGTGGTGGAGCTCTTCGGAAACCACGCTCCCAAGACTGTGGAGAACTTCGTGGGCCTGGCCACCGGCCAGAAGTCCTGGACCCACCCGGAGTCCGGTGAAGACAAGACCGGCACCCCGCTCTACGACGGCACTGTCTTCCACCGCATCATCTCTGACTTCATGATCCAGGGCGGTGACCCGCTGGGTATGGGCATCGGCGGCCCCGGCTACCAGTTCGAGGATGAGATCCACCCGGAGCTGGATTTCACCGCTCCTTACAAGCTGGCCATGGCCAATGCTGGCCCAGGCACCAACGGCTCCCAGTTCTTCATCACCTCGGTGCCCACCACCTGGCTGCAGGGCAAGCACACCATCTTCGGTGAGGTCCGCGAGGAAGCCTCCCAGCAGGTGGTGGACCAGCTGAACAACGTCAAGACCGATATGCGTGACCGTCCCAAGGAGGACGTGGTCATCGAGACCATCTCCATCGAGGCTCTTTAACCTCAGCTCCACCCAGCAGACTCTATGAACCTCTGCTACCGGCACCCGGACAGGCCGGCCTATGTGCAGTGTCAGCGCTGCTCGCGGCCGGTCTGTCCAGAGTGCCAGGTCCAAGCCCCGGTGGGCGTCCACTGCCCGGAATGCGTAGAAGAAGCACGACGACGGCGCCCGGCGCAGCGCACGCAGTTCGGCACCCCGGTCGGCAGTGGCCGCCCCACGGTGACCTATACGGTCATCGCGCTGTGCGTAGTGATGTACCTGCTGCAATTGGCAAGCCCGCGCCTTGGTCTGGGTCTGGATGTCACCGGTGCCCTGGCCTATGCACCGGCCTACACCTCGGACTGGTTCCCCTCCTTTGAGCCCTGGCGAATGCTCACCGCCGCGGTCCTGCACTCGCCCTCTTCAGCAATGCACATCCTGTTCAACATGATGGCGCTACTGTTCGTGGGCCGGGTGATTGAACCCGCCGTCGGAGCTGCCCGCTATGTGGCCCTGCTGCTGCTCTCAGCATTCGGCGGCTCAGTGGCCGTCCTCTTCCTCACCGACCCGCTGACCCCCACTGTGGGCGCCTCTGGTGCGGTCTTTGGTCTCTTCGGCGCTTTGTTCATCCTTTCTCGCGCCTCAGGTGCAGAAACCGGCGGGATTGTGGCGCTGGTGGCGGTGAATATGGTGGTCAGCTTCCTGGTGCCGAATATCTCCTGGCAGGGACACCTGGGCGGCCTGGTCGCCGGAGCGCTGTGCGCGCTGGTGATCGCCCGCGCCCCGCGGGGGAAGAGCCGCAGGCTGTGGCAGTGGGCGGGCATCACTGGTATTGCCCTGGTCCTGATCGCGCTGACAGCCGTGGGCTCCACCATGGTCGCTTTCCCTGTGTAACAGTTTCCCCAGACTCCACAGGACCCTGTGGAAAACGCTCTGACCTGGGGAGTTACACACTTGTAGTTTCTCCACACTGTGGATAACAACTGTGGATAATCCCACTCAGAGCAGAATTACATATGCCCGTGGGACTGGTAGTTCTCGTGCCAGCTGAGCGCCTCTGCAAGCAGGTGCGGGGTGTGCTGGCCATTGGGGTTTGCTGCTGCGGCGCGGTCGATATAGTCCTGCAGCCGGTCCCGATAGTCCGGGTGTGCGCAGTTGGTGATGATCTTCTTAGCGCGCGCGGTGGGAGAGAGTCCGCGCAGATCCGCCAACCCCTGTTCGGTCACCAGCACCTGAACATCATGTTCGGTGTGGTCGACGTGACTGGCGAACGGCACGATCGAGGAGATTTTTCCGCCCTTGGCGGTGGAGGGTGAGACGAAGAAGTTCAGGAACGCGTTTCGGGCGAAGTCTCCGGAGCCCCCGATGCCGTTGATGATCGAGCTGCCCATGACATGCGTGGAGTTCACGTTCCCGTAGATATCAGCCTCGACCATGCCGTTGATGGCGATAATTCCCAGCCGGCGGATCACTTCGGGATGGTTGGAGATCTCCTGGGTGCGCATCAGGATTCGCCCCTTGTACTCCTCAGCCTTGGCGTTGAACAACGCGGCGCGCTCAGCCGACAGGGAGAAGGCCGTGGCCGAGACGGCTGTGAGTTTGCCGGTATCGATCAGATCCAGCATGCCGTCCTGGATGACCTCGGTGTAGGCGGTGAGGTTCTCGAACTCCGAGTGAGCGAACTCTGCCATCACGGCATTGGCGACATTGCCCACCCCGGACTGCAGCGGCAGCAGGTTCTCCGGCAGCCGCCCCTGGGTGATCTCAAAGCGCAGGAAGTCCACCACATGCTCGGCCATGGCCTTGGAGTTCTCGTCCGGATCTTTGAACGGCAGGTTGCGGTCCGGGGCATGAGTTTCGACGACGGCGACCACCTTCTCAGGATCCACCCGCAGATAGGGATCCCCAATGCGCTGCAGTGGATCCAGCAGCTGGATGGGACGACGCTCCGGAGGAAGTTTGGTGCCGTAGTAGACGTCGTGGAAACCCTCATAGGCCCGCGGATGCCAGTCATTGACTTCGATGATGACTTTATCCGCCAGGTCCAGCCAGGTCTTGTTATTGCCTACTGAGCTGGAGGGGACCAGCAGTCCGTTGGGAAGCACGGCAGAGACTTCCACGACGGCGACGTCGAGATTGCCGTAGAAGCCGAACCAGGCCTGCTGGGCTGAGTGCGAGAGATGGGTGTCCACGTATTCGGTGTGGCCGGTATTGATGCTCTTGCGCAGTGCTGGATCTGACTGAAACGGCAGCCTTTTGCGGATAACGCCCGCCTCGGCGAGGACACCGTCGAGCTCTGGTGCAGTGGAGGCCCCGGTGAGCAGTTCGATACCGAAATCGCCGCCCTCATTCTTTGCCCGCTCGGCCAGGGCTGCGGGAACGGCTTTGGGGTAGCCCGATCCGGTGAACCCGCTCATACCCACCCGGTCGCCGTCGTTAATGGTGGCCGCTGCACGCTCGGCAGTGGTGAGCTTGGAGTTCATGACGGGGCATGTAATGCGAGACATCGTGGGGCATCTCTCCGGTCGGGGCCAGATTGCTGTGACCTGCGCCTGTGACGCAGCCCTCTACACCTTATGTGATGGGTCACCGCTGATGTCTGGATAGCGGCCTCTCGTGACGCAGAAGCGACCGCTCAGCGGTACCGACGGCGAGGTAGGGCGTTTATGAGGGAAGTTGTGAGGCAACGCACGCCTGAGACACAGGCAAGTTCAAGGCGACGTTTCTAGCGTCAGGCTCAGCGACATCGTGTTCGTCGCGATGCCGACGACCCCGACGAAAGGTAAGTCATGGCAGATCCATACAACACCCCACAGAACCGGCCCGCGCCTGAACCAGGCGCAGATGGGCCTACTGGCGTGCCGCAGACTCCCCCCGCGCCTGAACCGGCTCCCCCGGCTGGCTATGTGCCGCCTTCGCCCGCGGCTACGCCGGGTCTCGCCGCGCCTCAGGTCTACGGAGATTCCGACGCCGAATCCTCGGACGAGGGAAGTCAGGTCAAGGAGGCTGCACAGGATGTGGCCGGTGAGGCCAAGGACGCAGGGCACGCCATCAAAGACACTGCTTTCGAAGAGGCTTCCAGCGTGAAGGACGACGCCGTACGCGAAGCGAAGCGCCTCGGCGAAGAAGCAGGGTCCCTTCTGCAGTCACAGGCATCTGACCAGCTAGAACGTGCCGCCGGTATGGTGCGCACCTTCAGCGATGACATCGGACGCATGGCCAAGGGAGAACAGCCTGAGCCCGGGGTGGCTTCTGATGTCGTGGAACAGCTGAGCTCCAGGGCCGACGCGGCTGCCACATGGCTTGAACAGCACGAGCCGGCAGACGTACTCCATGAAGTGCAGAGTTTCGCACGCCGGCGGCCCTTCGCTTTCCTGGCAATTTCTGCCGGTGTCGGTTTCGCTGCAGGTCGCCTCACGCGAGGGATCATGCGTAACCATTCGGAGGATTCGTCATCGGGCCATCCCGGTGAGTCTGCTTCGGTTCCGCAGCATCACGCAGAGCCGGCAGCGACAGCGGCGACACCAGTCACGCCAGCGGCACCAACACCGCCCACTGAACGAGCGTCAGCACCAGTATCCGGAAACCCCGCCACCGGACCCGGTGGAGGAGCGCCCGCCTACGGCACCCGTCCCGAGGACCAGACACCCGGCTACAGCCCAGTGACCGATCCCTATACACAAGGTGGTGGCCGATGAGTCAGGTTCCTCCCCCCACTGAACCAGGGCCGCGACCGGAGCAGGAATCGCTGGGCACGCTGATGTCCCGCATCACCACCGATCTCTCCACACTGATCCGTCAGGAGATGGCCCTGGCGAAAGCAGAAATGACCGACACCGCCAAGAAAGCCGGAAAGAGCGCCGGAATGTTCGGCGGTGCGGGAGTCGCAGGCCACTTCGTTCTGCTGTTCCTCTCCCTCGCTCTATGGGCCGCAATCGGAGATACCGAGGTCGGCTACGGATGGTCAGGGGTGATTGTGGCCGTGCTCTGGGCAATCATCGCCGCGGTGCTGGCACTGCTGGGCAAGAAGACCATCGACGAAGCAGAAGGCGCCCCGCAAACGGCGGAGACGCTTAAGGAAGTTCCCGATGCCCTCACTCCGTCAAAGGAAGCACGATGACACAGAATCCCGATGAAATCCGCGAAGAGATAGAACGAACTCGCAGTGAACTGTCTCAGGACGTCGACGCCCTGTCTGAGAAAGTCTCGCCATCAAAGGTGGCTCACCGCCAAACCGAGAAGGTGCGCGACACCGTGACAGGATGGAAGGACAAGGTTATGGGTACCGCAAACGATGCAACCTCACGCGTCAGTGAGGGAGCCGAGCATCTAGCCGACTCCACTCACCAGGTCCCGCAGCAGACCAAGGAGAAGACGCGAGGAAATCCACTGGCAGCAGGGCTCATAGCACTGGGCGCCGGTTGGTTGGTGGCCTCGCTGCTTCCGGCATCCGAGGCGGAGCGGAAGGCAGCTGCCAAGCTCGAAGACCAGGCACAGCCGCTGGTCGATGATGCCAAGAGCCAGGCCCAGTCCATGGCCGAGGAGATGAAGCAACCCGCACAAGAATCAGTGCAGCGTGTTAAAGAGTCCGCTACTGACAGCGCGGAAACGCTGAAATCCGAAGGCCAGTCGCAGACGGAGCACGTGAGTGACGCTGCCCGCTCTTCCGCTGAAGAGGTCCGCGGCGGCTAGAGCCCCACAAGACGAACTCTCAGGGTTCAGTCAGTCCGCACATGAGTGGGGACGGGAGACATCATTGATGCCCATCCCGTCCCCCACTCATGTCATTGAACCCGTTGACGGAGTCACTAGAACCTTTTGGTCTGAGGGTTCTGGGGCTATCACGGAGGCCTCGTCAGTCCTCCAGGACTCCGATGGCGAACTCGGCCAGCTGCTGTTCGGGACGCTGCTGTCCCCCGTGCTGAGCCTGGAAGGCCCCGGTGGCATCAGTTCCGCAGAGCTGCTCAATGCGGCTGGGGCCGCCCGGGTGGGCTGAGATCCACTCAGTGAGGTCGTAGACCGTTCCCTCGATGGCAGCCCAGCAGGAGTCGGCGTCGTCGTTCTCCTGGACCTGCTCCATGGTGATGGTGTCCTCGCCCTGGGGCGCCTGCTGGGACTGCTGTTCCGCGGGGCCTTCAGGCTCGCCCCCTGAGTTGTCCTCTGAATCTCCGCAACCGGCCAGTGTCAGCAGGGTTATCAGTGCCACTGGAAGCAAAGTTCGACGCCGCGGCCGCGTCTTGGTGGTGACGAAGGTGCTCATAGGCTGCTGTCCTCAGGCTCGGTTACTCCGGTGATGCTCGCTGGCACGTGAACACCGGGGCGGGTAAAGATCCATGCGGTGAGACATGTGCACAGCACCACAGTAACCAGCGCTCCGGTGATATGCGCAGTCAGTGTGAGGTAGCTGCCCAGGGCCGCCTGCAGGAATGTCAGTGCGAAAAGTGCCGCTGACCCTGCAGCGGCCCAGAGACCAGTCTTGGTCACTGCCGAATGCAGTATGAGGGCCAGTACGAAGACGCCGGTGCTGATGTGGAGGGTGACGGCTGAGGCACTGTGGAGATCCAGACCCTGAAAGTTCTGGATCATCTGGCCAGCTGAGAAGAAGAGAACCCCCAGCACCGCCAGACTCACGCCTGCTGCTACTCGGGCGATGACCAGCAGCAGAGAGCGCTTCAGCGTTCCTGCGCTGCCTGTCCCCGGACGGGCACCTGTCATTGCACCTCCCACAGTAGTGACGACTCACAGGATAGCCCCAAGGCCTACAAGTGCCGCCTGCTTCTCCACCGATCGGTGGATGGGCGGGTCATCCTCCCAGCTAAGGAACTCCACCCTGATCGTCGATGTGCCACAGCCGGTGTCAAAGCCATGCTGAATGCATGACCATCATCGAGATAGAGAACCTCACCAAAAGCTACGGCGGGCGCACCGCCGTGGACGGTGTGACTCTCAGCGTGGACGAAGGCGAGATCTTCGGCATCGTAGGTCCCAATGGCGCAGGCAAGACCACCACCGTGGAGTGCCTCTCGGGCCTGCGAGTACCGGACAGCGGCAGCATCGCTGTCGCCGGACTGCATCCCCAGCGTGACCACGTGGGTCTCAGTCAGGTGCTGGGTGTCCAACTGCAGCAGAGCCAGCTTCCGGACAAACTGAAAGTCAGCGAGGCTTTAGATCTCTACAGCTCGTTCTATCGTGACCCCGCTGACTGGCAAGAACTGACAGCGATCCTGGGTCTCGAGGAGAAGCGCAGTACGCCCTTCCGAAAACTCTCTGGCGGGCAGAAACAACGCCTGAACATCGCCCTAGCTCTCATTGGTAACCCTCGGGTGGTGATTCTAGATGAGCTGACCACCGGATTGGATCCACAGGCCCGCCGCAATACCTGGGATTTAGTGGAGCGCATTCGCGACCGCGGGGTGACGGTCCTGATGGTCACCCATTTCATGGAGGAAGCGGAGCGGCTCTGCGACCGGTTGGCGATTATTGACCGGGGCAAGGTGGTCGCAGTGGATTCGCCCACCGGGCTAGTGGCCCGGGTCAGCGATCGGCAACTCATCCGGTGCCGCCCCTCTGCCCCGGTGGACCTGGAGACACTCCTGGCCGCGGAGGAGGTCGTCACAGCAGAGCAGTCCGGTTCTCAGCTGGTCGTGACCGGAACCGGGAACCTCCTGCATGTGCTGACCAGCAGCCTGGCCCGCAGCGGCGTCGTCCCCGCGGATCTTCGTATCCAGAGAGCTTCCCTGGAGGACGCCTTCATCGCACTCACCGGCCGCTCCCTGGAGGACTGACAACTATGAAACCCCTGATCCGACTCACCCTCACTGAGACCAAGCTCTTCCTTCGGGAACCGATGGCATGGATGTTCATCCTGGGATTTCCGCCGGTTCTGATGATCATCTTCGGGCTGATCCCACCCTTTCGGGAACCCCAGGAGGAGTTCGGTGGCGCCAGAATCATCGATCTCTACGCACCCATCATGGTGGCCATCGCCATCACCGTCTTCGCTTTGAGCAGCTTTCCGCAGTATTTCGTCACCTACCGCGAGAAAGGCGTCCTGCGCCGACTCAGGGTCACCCCGGTGAAGCCGAGTACGATGCTGAGCGCTCAGCTGCTGATGTCACTGGTCTTCGCCCTGGTCGTGTCTCTGGTCATTCTGGGTATCGCCCGCTTCGCTTTCGAGGTAGCCCTCCCCCAGAACGTCCCGGGTTATGCGACTGCATTCCTGCTGTGCTCCACCGCAATGTTCGCTGTAGGACTCTTAGTCGCCTCTCTCATGCCCACCGGCACCGCCACCGGGGCGATCGGCACGATCCTGTTATTCCCCATGATGTTCTTCGCTGGCCTATGGATTCCCCGGGACGCGATGAACGATGTTCTTCGCACCGTCAGCGACTTCACCCCGTTGGGGGCAGGCGTACAATCGCTGCAAGATGCCACCGCCGGGGACTGGCCGCAGCTGCTGCATCTGCTCGTCATGCTGGCTTGGACAGTAGCAGCCGGAGCGCTGGCAGTCCGGTACTTCCGCTGGGAGTAGGGGTACGTGAGTATAGAGGCCGAGCTGCGCGAGGAGCATGATCGCTGGGAGCGCCGCGAGATCGCCACGCACAATGTGCTTCCCTACATCCTGCTGGGCATTGGGACCTTTCTGGCGCTATTGCAGCCGCTGTGGTTTCACCCGGTGCATCTGCCTGCGCTTCTGGGGCTGGTGCTGACCACCCTGCTGTGGCTGGCGTGGTTCATCACCCTGCACCCTCAATGGCACGATGATGCTCGGCTGATGGGTCTCTATTATGTCGGGCTGCTGGGGCTGAGCGCAGGACTGGTCGCGGTGGCGCCCTTCTTCTCGATTTTTGCGTTCATCGGCTATGTTCATGCCCTCCGGTACCTCAGAGGCCCGTGGATCTTCGTCGGCGTCGTCGCGAATTCCATGATCATGGCGGTGGGCCATGTGGGCGGTCTGAGGAACATCATCGACGACGATTCATGGTGGTTGTGGGCGATCATCAGTGCTGTGACGGCCGTACTGGCGAGCACATTCATCTATTTCGCGAACCTGGCCTATGGACACTCTCAACGTCAGAAGCAAGGTCTGGCCGAACTCCATCGGGCGAACCTGCGGCTCGAAGAGGCACTGACGGAGAACCAGCGGCTGCATTCGCAGCTGGTCAGTCAGGCACGGCACGCAGGTGTACTGGATGAGCGCCAGCGCATGGCTGCCGAGATTCATGACACTCTTGCTCAGTCGTTGGCGGGAATTCTCGCGCAGTTGCAAGCTGCCTCGCAGACTCCGGAGGACGCGGAAGCGATGCGCAAGCATCTTGTCCAAGCCGAGGATTCGGCTCGACGCACACTGGTTGAGGCACGCCGTACGGTTCAGGCGGTGCAGCCGGCCGAGCTCGAGGGTGCCAGACTCCCAGAGGCGATCGCCGCGCTGACGGATCGGTGGTCCCAGGAGGAAGGAGTAGCGGCCGCGCTGGTGACCACCGGCAGACCCCACACGGTGGACCCTGAGACCGAGATAGCCCTGCTGCGCATCGCTCAAGAGTCTCTGACGAATGTGGCTAAGCACGCTCGGGCGGGGAAGGTCCAGATCACGCTGTCCTATATGGAGGATCAGGTGGCCCTGGATATCCGTGACGACGGCGTGGGATTCAGTCAACCTGCACAAACTGGGACGGCCGGTCAGGGGCATGGATTCGGTCTGGTGGGAATGCGCCAACGCATGCAGCGCCTCAATGGATGGCTCAGCATAGAGTCAGAAGAGGGCGGAGGCACCGCAGTGTCGGCTTCTGTACCTGTCCCCCTGCCTGAGAATGAGGAGTCATGATCACCGTACTGGTCGCAGATGACCATCCCGTGGTCCGCAGCGGACTGACCAGCATGTTCAGCGCAGATCCACGTTTTGACGTCCTGGGCGAGGCCGCCGACGGTGCAGAAGCGGTGGCCTTGGCCCAGCAGCTGAACCCGGATCTGATTCTTATGGATCTGCGGATGCCCGGTACCGACGGGGTCAGCGCGATTCGCGAGCTCTCCGGGCTGGGCCATCCCGCCCGGATCCTGGTGCTGACCACCTTCGACACTGATAGTGACGTGCTGCCTGCCATCGAAGCCGGCGCCACCGGATATCTCCTCAAGGACGCTCCCCGGGATGAGCTGTTTCGGGCCGCCATCAGTGCGGCTCGGGGAGAGGCTGTGCTGGCCTCGGGTGTGGCCGCGCGTCTTATGGGGCGCACCCGTCAGCCAGTGCCAGAGAACTTATCCGCACGGGAGTTGGAGATCCTTCAGCTGGTTGCCTCGGGCCTGACCAACCGTGAAGCCGCCAAGGAGCTGTTCATCAGCGAAGCGACGGTGAAGACGCATCTGCTGCACGCTTATGCCAAGCTCGGCGTCAATGATCGAGCAGCTGCCGTGGCCGTGGCCTATACCCGGGGATACCTTCCGCTGCGCACTGACCCACAACAATGAGTTGGGCTGTGCGTCTAATGGAGCACTGTGGGAACAGGCTTTCGGCGCATTGAAAAGCTGGTTTCTGGGTGGAGCCAGGGCAACTCAGAGGCGTTGAGTCTGCCAGTAAGTCGGCTGATCTCTTCGTCGGGACATGGCAGAGGCAGCGAGACATCCTAAGCAGTTATCCACAGGGGCTCTGCTGTATAGGTCGCAGTCTCATATGCTTTGAAACTATGCGGGTCGGCGTCTACATCGACGGGTACAACCTCTACTACGGCGGAAGAGGAATCTGTGGGCGGTCCACCGCTGGGTGGCGATGGCTGGACCTGAAAGCCCTCTCCGAGCATCTGGTCACCGCTCATTCCGAATGGGTAAACCCTACGGTCGAGAACGTGACGTTCTGTACCGCTCGGATCAGCGGAGCAAGTAACCCGACTGGTCAGCAGGAACAAGACGTCTATCTGCGTGCTTTGGAACACTCCGGCGCAGCTACTCGGATTACTTATGGGAACTACGTAGCTCGGGTAGCGACAGCTCCGTTGGCCACAGCTGGACGCAACGGCAAACCGGTCATCACTCACCCACAGTGGCCGCTGATGATCCAGGACGGCAGAGCGCAGGATGTCCCTGACGCCCGATTCATGGCCTCCGTCGCCCGACGGGAAGAGAAGGGCTCAGATGTGAACGTAGCCTCCCATCTGCTGATCGATGTACTAGAAGGTACGGTGGATGCCACGGTAGTGGTGTCGAATGACAGCGATCTCGCCTTCCCCATCACCTTCGCTCGTACGCGAGTCCCGGTGGGTCTGGTCAATCCGACCAGGGGCTACCTTGCAGGCAAGCTGGCCGGGCATCACACCGATGGGGTCGGCAACCATTGGTGGTATCAGATGCAGCCAGCGGACTGGTACAACCATCAGCTCCCAGCGAGTATCGGATCGCGTATCCGCAAACCTGCGCCGTGGTGATGTCCCAGAGACCCTGGGTGCTAGACTGAAAATACACCACCCGGTCCCTCAGGGGCCGGGTTTTCTTTTGCCTTCGAATACGGTGACCTGGCACGAAGAACTCGGACCCCAGCTCGCAGCATCGCCAACGAAGGCGGGAAACCGAAACGGGAACAAGCAACATCCGCTGATGTCGCCTGTTCCCGTAACGAACATTGTGGAGCCTAGGAGACTCGAACTCCTGACATCCTGCTTGCAAAGCAGGCGCTCTACCAACTGAGCTAAGGCCCCGTATGGGTATTTACTTCTTGACTGAATCGGTGGCCTGGGACCACACGTCCCGGACCTCTTCAGTCTCCTTCCAGCGGCGGTAGACGATGATCCCGGCTACTGCTGCCGCAGTGAGAACCAGTCTCTTCATGCTGCCTCCTCCTGGAAGGTGGTGAGCGTTCCTAGCAGCTTCACTGCTATTCGCGCTGTGGGCGTACGTGGACTTGAACCACGGACCTTCACATTATCAGTGTGACGCTCTAACCGCCTGAGCTATACGCCCGAACCTCTAAACGAGGGTTGTCATCCCTTCCGGGCGACCACTACACATTACACCAGCTTAGGCATCGGCTCCAAATCGCCTGCAGATACCGCTGGGACAAGCTCAGTCGTCAGTCAGGGTAACGCCGATACCGCCCACCAGCGAGGCGGAGAGGTTGTACAGCACTGCCGAAAGCATAGAGAGCACCGTCAGCAGCACCACGTTGATCACCGCGATGATGGTGGCGAAGGATGCGATCTGCCCCACGGTCACCAGCTCCTCGATCTGGAAGGTGGTTCCGCCGCCTTCGGTGCCGATGACCTGGCCGAGCAGTTCGTTGACTCGGCTGAAGATACCGGTGATGTCCATGGCCGTCCACATGGTGACGGCGCAGACCACTGTCATGATGCCCAGGGCTACCGAGAGCAGGAAACTCATCTTCAGCACAGACCATGGGTCGACCTTGGACACCAGGAGGCGGGCCTTGCGGACCTTAGCCTTCGGAGTGGGCCGCACCAGCTGAGGCTGTGGCCGCCCGCCCTGACGTGGAGCTGCCGGACGGGGTCCTGCGCTGCCGCCCTGCGGGCGGCTGCTCGTAGGCGGGGTGGTGGGGCGGGGCCGGGCGCGTGGCATCGCTTGAGTGCGATTCGCGCTTGAAGCCTCTCCACCAGTGGGCGCTGAGGCACGCGGCCGCGGCGCTGGGAACCTACTGCCCGGGCGCTGGGATGTACCCGACTGGCTCCCCTGGTTATCTGCGCCGTTGCTTGCGCTCACTGAAGACCTCCATCAGCGTCCACATTTGTCTCGATCGAAAGACCACGGTACTGCATGGCGCTAGCTGTCGCCTCCAGATTCCTGAACCTGGGCTTCAGGTGTTGCCTCTTCGTTATCCGAGACGGGCTTTTCTGAGTCATCTGCGGCCTCGCCTGCTTCCTCGCCCGCAAGGGCCAGCGCAGCACCGGCGGCCTTAGCCACTTTGAGAATACGGTCGTTCTTACGCGGCTTGGCGAAGATCACGCCCATCGTGTCGCGTCCGCGCGGTGGAACACCGGAGACTGCGGAACGGACCACGTTGCCGCTGGCCATCACCACCAGCACTTCGTCGTCGTCTTCAACCACCATGGCGCCCACCAGGTCGCCGCGGTCATCAACGAGCTTGCCGACCTTGATGCCCAGGCCACCACGGCCCTGCACCCGGTACTCATCCACAGAGGTGCGCTTGGCGTAGCCGCCTTCGGTCACGGTCACCACGTAAGAGTCGGGAGTCACTACATCTGCGGTGAGCAGCTCATCATCCTCGCGGAACTTCATGCCCGTCACTCCGGAGGTGGCACGGCCCATGGGCCGCAGTGCCTCATCACTTGCCGTGAAGCGCAGTGACTGACCCTTGCGGGAGACCAGCATCATGTCGTCTTCGGCAGAGATCAGCTTCGCCGAGACCAGCTCATCATCCTCACGCAGGTTGATGGCGATCACCCCCGCCTGACGCGGAGAGTCGTAATCAGCCAGCCGGGTCTTCTTCACCAGACCGCCCTTGGTGGCCAGCACCAGGTAGTCAGCGTCCTCGTAGGACTTCAGTGTCAGCACCCCGGCGATGTACTCATCGGGCTGGAACGCCACCAGGTTGGCCACGTGCTGACCCTTGGAGTCGCGTCCGGCCTCCATCAGGTCATAGCACTTGGTGCGGTAGACCCGACCCAGGTTGGTGAAGAACAGAATCCAGTTGTGCGTGGTGGTGACGAAGAAGTGCTCAACGACGTCGTCGGCGCGCAGCTGGGCTCCGCGCACACCCTTACCACCGCGGTGCTGGGCGCGGTAGTTGTCGATCTTGGTGCGCTTGACGTAGCCGTCACGGGTGATGGAGACCACCACATCCTCTTCGGGGATGAGGTCTTCCATGGACATATCGCCGTCGTAGCCACGCACAATGTGGGTCCGGCGGTCATCGCCGAACTTCTCCACAATGGTGTCCAGCTCGTCACCGACGATCTGCCGCTGACGCTCCTCAGAGGCCAGGATGTCTTTGAAGTCGGCGATCATGGTCATCAGCTCGTCGTACTCATCCTGCAGGCGCTGGCGCTCCAGGGCGGCCAGCTTGCGCAGCTGCATATCCAAGATGGCCTGGGCCTGATCGTCGTCGATCTCCAGCAGCGACTTCAGGTTCTGCCGCGCGACCTCCACGGTGGATGATTCGCGGATGGTGGAGATGACCCGGTCCAGATCATCCAGGGCCTTGAGCAGGCCGACCTTGATATGCGCTTCCTTCTCCGCCTTGGCCAGGCGGAACTGGGTGCGCCGGACGATGACGTCGATCTGGTGCATGACCCAGTGGTGGACGAAGGCGTCCAAACTCAGGGTGCGCGGTACGCCGTCGACCAGCGCGAGCATGTTCGCGGAGAAGTTCTCCTGCAGCGAGGTGTGCTTGTAGAGGTTGTTGAGCACCACCTTGGCGACGGCGTCACGCTTGAGCACAATGACCAGGCGCTGGCCGGTACGGCCGGAGGACTCATCGCGGATTTCTGCGATGCCGGCGATCTTGCCGTCCTTGACCAGCTGGGCGATCTTGCGCGCCAGTGCATCAGGATTGGCGTGGTAGGGCAGCTCGGTGACCACCAGGCACGTGCGGCCCTGGATTTCCTCCACATTGACCACCGCACGCATGGTGATCGAGCCACGGCCGGTGCGGTAGGCGTCTTCAATCCCGGAGGTGCCCAGGATCTGCGCACCGGTGGGGAAGTCGGGTCCCTTGACCCGCTCAAGCAGTGCCTCAAGCAGCTCTTCACGGCTGGCCTGCGGGTTCTGCAGGTACCACTGGACACCGGAGGCCACCTCGCGCAGGTTATGCGGCGGAATGTTGGTGGCCATTCCCACAGCGATGCCGGAGGAGCCGTTGACCAGCAGGTTCGGGAAGCGCGAGGGTAGGACCACCGGCTCCTGCTGCTTGCCGTCGTAGTTGTCCTGGAAGTCAACGGTGTTCTCGTTGATATCCCGGACCATCTCCATGGCCAGCGGCGCCATCTTGGTCTCGGTGTATCGAGGAGCAGCCGGGCCGTCATCGCCCGGGTTGCCGAAGTTGCCCTGGCCGGTGGCCAGCGGGTAACGCATCACCCAGTCCTGAATCAGGCGGGCCAGCGCATCGTAGATGGCCGAGTCGCCATGCGGGTGGTAGGAACCCATGACATCGCCGACCACGCGCGCACATTTGTTGAAGCTGCGGTCAGGGCGGTAGCCGCCGTCGTACATCGCATAGAGCACACGGCGGTGCACCGGCTTGAGGCCATCGCGCACATCCGGCAGGGCGCGGCCGACGATCACGGCCATCGCGTAGTCCAAATAGGACCGCTTCATCTCTGTCTGCAGGTCCACCTGGTTGATCCGGTCACGCGGACCAGCGGCCAGCGCAGTGGGAACATCAGTGGGTTCGACAGGGACGTCCGGGGTCTCTGGGTTCTCTGGGGTGTTCTCGCTCATGTCAGTACTTCCCTATTAGGTCTTTGGACAACGACGACGGCGCGGATTCTCTGCGGTAGTGAGGCCGGGAGCGTCTAGATGTCCAGGAAACGGACGTCCTTGGCGTTCTGCTGGATGAAGCTGCGGCGGGATTCGACGTCCTCGCCCATCAGGATGGAGAAGACTTCGTCCGCGGCAGCGGCGTCCTCCATGGAGACCTGCAGCAGGGTGCGGTTATCCGGGTCCATGGTGGTCTCCCACAGCTCGGAGTAGTCCATCTCGCCCAGACCCTTATAGCGCTGGATGCCTAGCTCCTTGGGCAGCTTGCGTCCTGCTGCGCGGCCCTTGGCCAGGGCGGCATCACGTTCAGCATCGGTGAAGACGTAGTCCGGATCTCCGTTGGACCACTTGATCTTGTACAGCGGCGGCTGGGCCAGGTAGACGTAGCCGTGCTCGATAAGCGGGCGCATGTAGCGGAAGAGCAGGGTCAGCATCAAGGTGGTGATGTGCTGACCATCCACATCCGCATCGGCCATCAGCACGATCTTGTGGTATCGCAGCTTCTCCACATCGAACTCTTCGCCGATATTGGTGCCGAAGGCGGTGATCATGGACTGGACTTCCTGGTTACCCAGGGCCTTGTCGATGCGGGCGCGCTCCACGTTCAAGATCTTTCCGCGCAGCGGCAGGATCGCCTGGGTGCGCGGATTACGCCCGCGCTTGGCGGAACCGCCTGCGGAGTCACCCTCCACCAGGTAGATCTCCGACTCCCGGGGATCCTTGGAAGAGCAGTCGGCCAGTTTGCCGGGCATGCCGAAAGTCTCCAGCGGGGACTTCCGGCGGGCCTGCTCGCGTGCCTTACGGGCGGCAAGACGGGCATGTGCTGCCGACTGTGCTTTGCGGATGATCTCGCGGGCGGCCTGCGGATTGCGCTCCAGCCAATCCCCGAGCTGTTCATTGACCACCCCGTGGACGAAGCCGCGGGCCTCGGAGTTGCCCAGCTTCGTTTTGGTCTGACCCTCGAACTGCGGCTCGGAGAGCTTCACGGAGATCACTGCGGTGAGACCCTCGCGAATGTCCTCACCGGTGAGGTTGTCCTCTTTTTCCTTGATGAGGTTCTTATCCCGGGCGTAGCGGTTGATCAGGGCTGTCAGCGCCGCGCGGAAGCCCTCTTCGTGGGTGCCGCCCTCATGGGTGTTGATGGTGTTGGCGTAGGTGTGCACGGACTCCGAATAGCTCAGTGTCCACTGCATAGCGACTTCAGCGGCAATGCCGCGATCGGTGTCTTCAGCCTCAAAGGCGATGACGTCCTCATGGACGTTCTCGGCCTTCTTCGTGGAGTTCAGATGCTTGACGTAGTCCAGCAGCCCGTCGTCGTACTGGTAGACGACCACGCGGCCCTTGGGCGTTTCAGCCAGAGCGTTCTCGGTTTCACCGGGGGCAGCAGGTGCCGGCTCAACGCCTTCAGGCAGCTCGGGCTCATCGTGCTTCTCGACGATCTCATCTTCGACTATCGAGTTCTCGTCGATCTGACGCTCATCGCGGAGGGTGATGCGCAGGCCCTTATTGAGGAAGGCCATCTGCTGGAACCGGGCCCGCAGGGTCTCGAAGCTGAACTCGGTGGACTCGAAGATCTCCGCATCCGGATAGAAGACCTGGGTGGTGCCGGTTTCGGTGGTCTCCGGGCCCTGGGTGAGCTCTTTGACAGTGTTGCCGCCCTCAGCGAAGGCGATCGACCACTCGTAGCCCTGGCGCTTGACGGTGGTCTCCACACGGGAGGAGAGCGCGTTCACCACGGAGATGCCCACACCGTGCAGACCGCCGGAGACCGCGTATCCGCCGCCGCCGAATTTGCCGCCTGCGTGCAGCACAGTCATGACTACCTCAACGGTGGGTTTGCCCTCTGTGGGGTGGATATCCACCGGGATGCCACGGCCATCATCGACCACGCGGACGCCGCCGTCGTTCTGCAGGGTCACCTGGATATGGGAGCAGTAGCCGGCCAGTGCCTCATCAACGGAGTTATCCACCACTTCATAGACCAGGTGGTGCAGGCCGCGCTCTCCGGTGGAGCCGATGTACATGCCGGGACGTTTGCGGACGGCTTCAAGGCCTTCCAGGACGGTGATGTCCGATGCGCCGTAGTTGCCGTGGTTCTGCGCGTTCTGATCTTCAGCGGCCATCCGGCTTCAATCGTCTCCTCGGTCGGTGTGGCGCGATTCTCCTAATAGAGGACGCCATGGTTCGAACTCTGCACCAGTCTACCGTCTACACCGGCTAATTCAGCATTTTTCCACGGTTCCTGGGGACCCTGATTGGTGACAGGAGGGCACAGAAGGCCGCTGCAAGGGTTCAGGGGAACGCTCCATAGGGATGTATTCATCCGTCAGGCCCGCAACGCGGCATATCGCCGCTGAGCCGATTCGATGAGTCCGCAGGCTCCGCTCAGCCGTACGTGTCGCGAGGACCGCGCCCGCGCACCGAGAGCCGACCCTTCTTCCAACTGGGAGCTTGCGGACCGCGAATCTCAATCTCCGAGACGATTCCGGGTCCCAGTTCGCGGTCGAAGACCTCCATCAGCTTCGGCTTCATCAGTTTCAGGTTGGTAGCCCACGCCGTGGAATCACAGAGCACGACGACGACGCCGGCATCAAAGCTCTGCGGCTTGCAGTGTTCAGCGATCGCAGCACCAACCAGCTGGTCCCAGCGGCTGATCACTGACCCCACTGCCACCGGAGCAGTCCAGCCGCGGGTGTTGATCAGACCCTTGACCACACCGCCGAGGGGGCGGGGATCACGCAGATCAGCTTCCTGACCTCCACGGCGTCGTCGTTCCTCAGCCCGTGCGGTGGCGCGTGGATCTGCTGACAGAGATGAGCCAGCCACCGGCCGTTTGAGCCGGCGCTCCCCACGTTCTTCGGCCGCCCGGCGGAAGCGGTTGAACAACGCAGTAGCGGCGTCGATCTCTTCTGCTGCTGGTTCCGCGGGCGGGGAAACCCCGCCACGCTCTCGGCGAGCAATGCTTTGCTCGCCATCACGCCTAAAGGGTTCCGCAGACGGGGAGATTTCCTCATGCTTTCGGCGAGCAATGCTTTGCTCGCCATCACGCCTCAAGGCTTCCCCGGACGGGGAATCCCCGGGCGACACAGCGTCGGACTCCGATTCAGAACTCACGCCTGCTCCTGGACGCTGGCACCGAAGGGAGTCACCGTACTGAGCTGGTCCTGAGACTCCACCCGGTAAGCGTTGGCCAATAGCTGCTGGGGAACATCATCATCGACAGCGGCAGTGATGATCAGCTGTCCCGGTGCCGAATCGCTGCCCTCCCCGGCCGCCAGCTCAGCCAGTCGCCGACGACGCCGGGCATCGAGTTCGGCGAACACATCATCCAGGATGAGGATCGGTTGGGCACCGTCACTGGGGTCGTCCTCGATCATCACGCGGTAGGCAGCCAGTCGCAGAGCCAGTGCGAAGGACCAGGTCTCACCATGGGAGGCATAGCCCTTGACCGGTGTCGTATCAAGGCTCAGCAGCACGTCGTCGCGGTGGGGCCCCACCAGCGTGATCGCACGTTCGCGCTCTCGCTTCCGGGTCTGCTGCAGGGCGGCGTGCAATTGCTCGGAGAGCTGTGCGGTGTCCGCGAGTTCAAGGGGGGAAAGATCCTCAGCCGCCGCGCTGGCGGTCTGTGGCTCCTCATCCTCACTGAGCGTGCCATCCAGCGATGACAAATACCGCACGCGAGCAGTTCGGACACTTTGCGAAAGCTCGTGATACGCCGCCGAGACATGCGGCCGCAGTGCAGAAAGGACCTGCAGACGGGCCCGCAGCAGGCGTGCCCCAGTGTCCGCGAGCTGCATATCCCAGACCGCCAAGGTGGACTCGTGCGTTGAGGTGAAGCCTTCATGCCGGATCGACTTCAGCAGGGCATTGCGCTGCCGAAGCACCTTCTCATAATCCTGCCGGACCCGTCCCAGAGCAGGCTGAAGCTGTACAGCCAGGGTGTCCAGCAGGCGTCGTCGTACTTGGGGGGATCCTTTGATCAGTTCCAGGTCTTCAGGGGCGAACAGCACAGTGCGCAGAATTCCCAGGATCTCCGTGGCGCGTACCGGGCTGCCACGGTTGATCCTTGCCCTGTTGGAGCGGCCCGGGTTGATCTCCACTTCCAGGAATGCTGCCTGGGTACCACGGTGTGCCTGCGCCCGAATGATCGCTTGTTCGGCGCCGTGACGCACCAGCGGAGCGTCATTGGTGACGCGGTGTGAGGAGAGGCTGGAGAGGTACCCCACGGCCTCGGCGATGTTGGTCTTGCCCACCCCGTTGAAACCCAGCAGCACATTCGGGCCAGGTTCCAGGGCCAGCTGCGCCTGGGCGTAGCTGCGGTAGTCCTGCAGGGTCAGCTGGGAAAGCCGCATGGATTCCCTTGTGGTTGCCGTTTCCGAGAAATCCCGCCGGTTACTGGCTGAGCAGACGAACTGGCATCAGCAGGTACCGGAAGTCGGTGGAGTGCTCGCCTTCGGCGTCCTTCTGGCCGGTGATCATGGCCGGTTTTGGCGCGGAGACGAAGGAGAACCGCAGGTGCTCGGTATCGATGACGTTCAGGCCCTCGTTCAGGTACGCGGGGTTGAAGCCCACTGTGATGGGTTCACCGCTGAGCTGGGCTTCAATGACTTCAGAGGCCGAGGCATTGTCATCTACTCCGGCGTCCAGGGTGACCCGGTTGTCCTCGCTGAACTGCAGGCGGACGTGCCCGTTGCGCTCAGAGACCAGCGAGACTCGACGTGCTGCCTCAATGAGTTCAGCAGTGTTGACCACTGCGTGAATCGGGGTCTCCTCCGGGAAGAGCTGCCGGATCTTGGGATAGTCACCATCGACCAACACGCTGGTGGTACGCCGGCCTCCGGAGGAGAAGCCCACCAGAGCATCATCTTCAGAAAGCGATATGGCCAGTTCGCCACCGCCAGCCAAGGACTTGGCGACGTCGTTGAGTGTCTTGGCTTTGATCAGCAGGGAAGTTGAGATATCCGGCTGATGCGGAGCCCAGTGAATTTCTCGCATGGCCAACCGGTAGCGGTCAGTGGCTAAGAAAGTGATGGTGTCACCTTCGAGCTCGAGTTTCACGGCCGTGAGGATCGGCAGGGTGTCATCCCTCGATGCCGCGGTGATGACCTGTGCGACGGCGCGAGCGAAGGCGGCGCCGTCCACGGTGCCGGCAACCTCAGGCTGGCTGGGAAGTTCGGGATATTCCCCCACCGGCATGGTCGCCAGGGCGAAGCGCGATGACTTACACGTCACCACAACTTTTGATTCCTCCAGTGAAAGGGTGACTGGAGCCTGGGGGAGTGCTTTGACGATGTCATTGAGGAGTCGGCCCGAGACCAGGACAGTGCCTTCGCTGGCGACGTCAGCTTCGATATGCAGCTGAGCTGAGACCTCGTAGTCAAAGCTGGAAATGGTGACTGTCTGGTTCTCAGCGGTGATCAGAAGACCAGAAAGAACAGGTGCCGGGGGTCGCGGGGACAGTGAACGGGCAGTCCAGGACACCGCCTCAGACAGGACGTCACGGTCAACGGTGAACTGCACAGTCACTCCCTTACAAGTTTCAATCGCGGCTTGCGTCTAGCGCATGAGCTTACCGGCACTGATGACCGCCACGCTAGCTGCTTACTACTAGATAAGCCGAAAACTCACCGCTTGACCACAAGATCTGGGTTTGGGCGCTGGTTGCGTGCGTGCGAGTGGCCCTCTTCGTTGCTTATGAGTTGTCGGTTAACAGGATCAGAAGTGTTAACAGGGGATGTGGATTCTGTGGAGAACTCGCTGTAGAGGCCTGATCTCACGGATGAACTTGTCAGTATCGGAGTGGAGATTCTCCGGTAAGGCTGTGAATTACACGGGGAGGATTTAGCCGCCCGAATTTTGCTCTTCCCCAGCCAGCGTTGAGTTATCCCCAGATGTACTCCACATCTTCATCGGGTTTTCCACTGTCTTTTCCACAGGTGTGGGAAGTGGTGTGGGATTTTTGCACCGGCGCCTGTGGATATGTGGGAAAAACTGTGGATTACGGTGATGTCAATCGCCCTGCATCGCGCTGGTGACGCGAAACTACATGCTTGTGAGCTGTGAATGACAATAATTCCCACACCTGTCAGGGACGAGCTTGCGCCTGAATCACAAAGTGTGCCAGTGGCAGGTTTCAGCGCTGCTGCTTGATTTTGTTGGTGAGTTCGGTCACCTGGTTAAAGACTGCGCGACGCTCGGCCATCAGCTCGCGGATCTTGCGTTCTGCGTAGATGACTGTGGTGTGGTCACGTCCCCCCAGTGCCTGACCGATTTTGGGCAGCGACATCTCCGTGAGCTCGCGCAGCAGGTACATGGCGATCTGACGTGCGGTGACAAGTGTCCGGTTGCGGGACTTGGAGGTCAGTTCCTCCACGGTGAAGGAGTAGTACTCGGCCGTGGCATTGATGATCTGCTCGGCAGTGATTTCCTGGGCGTGATCATCGGAGATCAGATCTCGCATGACCTGCTCGGCCAGCGGAAGGTCTACTTCCTGCTTGTTGAGGGCCGCATAGGCAGTAACGCGGATCAGCGCGCCTTCCAGCTCACGAATATTGGTGGAGATCTTCGAGCCGATGTACTCCAGGACATCGTCAGGGCAGGAGAAGTTCTCGGCATTGGCTTTCTTGCGCAGGATGGCAATGCGGGTTTCCAGCTCGGGGGGCTGAATATCGGTGATCAGCCCCCATTCGAAACGCGAACGCAGTCGTTCTTCGAATCCCGAGAGCTGTTTCGGCGGCAGGTCTGAGGTGATGACGACCTGCTTGTTGTTGTTGTAGAGGGTGTTGAAGGTATGGAAGAACTCCTCCACCGTGCGCTCTTTATCCGCCAGGAACTGGATGTCATCCAGCAGCAGGATGTCCACATTGCGGTAGAGGTGCTTGAAGCTCGCGCCCTCGTCGTCGCGGATGGAATTGATGAAGTCATTGGTGAACTCTTCGGAGTTCACATACCGCACCCGAATGCCCGAATAGAGGCGCTGGGCATAGTGGCCAATGGCATGGAGCAGGTGAGTCTTTCCCAGACCGGAGTCACCGTAGATGAACAGCGGGTTATAAGCCTTGGCCGGCGCTTCAGCCACCGCGTTTGCAGCTGCGTGGGCGAAGCGGTTTGAGGAGCCGATCACGAAGGTCTCGAAGGTATAGCGCGGGTTCAATCGCGAGGTTTCGTAGCTCTCAGTTCCGGAGGACCGCTGGGAGACAGCCGGTTCTGGGGCCGAGCGTACACCGGCGGCCTCGCGGCGCGGAGAGTACGACGGCGCGGGCTCGACTGGGGAGCCCGGGCTGGGTGCACTGGCGGCCGGTGGTACCGGAGGATAGCTGCGCTCAGGCGCGGGGGCGGCCGCACTGGGGGCCGAGGCCGCGGAGAGAGCCTCGCCCTCTTTCTGCTTCTTGGCCAGTTCCGGGTCAATGACATAGGCACAGAGCACGTCTTTGCCGAAGACAGTGCGCAGGGCGGTAGAAAGCTCATTCTGCAGGGTGGCCTGCATCAGCTCGCGGACCCGCTCATGAGGGACGGCGAGCAGAAGGGTGTCACCGATGAGCTGCTCGCTCTGCGGAACGGCGCGACCAATGTCGGTGAGTTTAAGCCCGGTGATGCCGTGATGCTCTCGCAGTTCGGTGAGAACCTGCTGCCATTTCACGGACACACTGGCATCGGACTCAGCAGGCACGCTGCTCCCCTCTGGAAAAAGATCTGGGATGGTGGAATGTTCCGCTCCAGTATTCCACAGCGTCTGTGGATAAGTCCCACTGTCTGTGGGAAACAATGGTGGGGCGGCCTCTTAGGCGCTGGGGTCCAATGGCGTGAGAATAGTCAGCACAGCGCGCGCGGTGGTGCTCAGCGCCTCATAACTGTGCTCGGTATCGGCCTGGAATGTCACGGATTCACCGGCATGGAGAGTCTGTGTAGCCGCCGTCGGGCCCACTTCTGCATGGCCTGAGGTGAGATACAGGTGCTCCGTAGTTCCCGCGGGATGTGCTGTGGAAAAGCGTTTCTCCCCAGCTGTGAGTGTTAGAAGAAACACTTCTTCGACTATCTGCTCGGCTGTCACTGTGCTGTGCAACAGTGTGGCCCGGATACCGGGGGAGGCGACTTCTGCCCGTGGCTGCTGTGAGCCCGCGTCGGGGAGCAGATGAGACAGCGGCACGCCCAGGGCATCAGCCAGGGAGTACAGCGTGGCAAGAGTGGGATTGCGCCGCCCCGCCTCGAGTTCGGACAGTGACCCTTTCCCGAGTCCTGCCTGTTTCGCCAGGTGGCTCAGCGAGTGGCCCTGGGCGAGGCGGGCTGCTTTCACGCGTTCTGCCACCAGGAGGCTGAAGGTACTGGAGGAGGACACAGCTTCAGCTTAAGCCGTGTTCTGTATACAGAACAATGAGGCTAGGGTTCTGTTTATGGAACGCCACCGTCTTATGGAACGCTACCGTCCGGCGTTGACCGGCATCACGATTGCCCTGGTGGGATTCGGCAGTTCTTTCGCAGTGGTTCTCACGGGGCTACAGGCCGTGGGGGCATCTGCTGGACAGGCTGCCTCGGGGCTCATCGTGCTCTGCCTGGCTCAAGCGGCGGGGATGATCTTTCTGGCCTATCGGTACCGACGTCCGCTGACGCTGGCATGGTCCACGCCGGGGGCAGCCTTGCTGGCCAGCACCGGCAGTGGCGGGTACGGCTGGTCCGAAGCAGTGGGGGCCTTCGTCGTCGTCGGACTCCTTATTCTTCTCACAGCGCTGTGGCCAGCCTTAGGGCGTGCCGTAGGTGCTGTGCCGGCTCCAGTTGCTCAGGCGATGCTGGCCGGGGTGCTCTTCTCGCTCTGTCTGGCCCCTGTGGAGGCGCTGTTCGGCGACCCGCTGTGGATTGCCCCGCTGGTGCTGATCTGGGTGGTGATGCAGCGGTGGCTGCCGGTCTTCTCTGCGCCGGTAGTTTTTGCTGCAGCGTTGCTGCTGATCGCCGTTGAACTGCCGTGGGGCTCGCAGATCAGCACCGCGACTCTGCTGCCGCGGCTGGAGTTTGTGCTGCCAGAATTCACCGGCGCTGCCATCGTGGGCCTGGCTCTGCCGTTGTATTTGGTGACCATGGCCTCCCAGAATGTCCCCGGAGCGGCGGTGATCTCCTCCTATGGCTATCGCGTGCCGTGGCGTGGGGCCCTGACCGTGACTGGACTAGGGACCGTGGCTGGGGCCGCGGCAGGCGGTCACGGGGTGAACCTGGCAGCGATCACTGCGGCTCTTGGGGCGGGAGAGGAAGCCCATCGGGATCCGGCGCAGCGCTGGCGGGCTACAGCGGTCGCCGGCTGGGTGTACGCGCTGCTGGCGCTATGTGCCTCTGCGCTGACAGTGATGGCTACTCACGCCCGCCCCGGACTCCTGGAGACCGTTGCCGGCCTGGCGCTGCTCTCCACGCTGGCGACGTCGGTGAGTGCCGCTACCTCAGAACCCGCGGCGCGGATCCCGGCTGCTGCGGCCTTCCTGGTGGCAGCTAGTGGGATCACCGCACTTGGCATCGGTGCGGCATTCTGGGCCCTGCTCGCGGGCTTGGTGTTGTGGTGGGTGTTCGTCCCGCGTGGGAGAGCAAGTGTGGCTGACTGACGTCAGTGCCCCTCTAGCTGAAGGCGCTGCGGGGCCTAGGAGGTGCCCACGGGTGCGCGGTGGTGCGCTGGACTATCAGTTCTCAAGGGTTGGGGAAGGGTTGGGGCTCGTTCGGCGGTCGCGTTTCCACCGCCGATAGGCGAGAACCGTGAGAACCCCGACGCCCGCCCAGCCCGCAGCCACGGCCAGAGCGGTGAAGATCGAAGGCTCAGCAATGAACGCGCCGATAGCCACCAGCGAGAACTGGCCCGGAATACAAGAGATCACGCTGGCCAGCAGGTAGGGAGTGTGATTCACCCCGAACGCGCCGGCCCCGTAGTTCACCGGCCAATACGGCAGACCCGGCATGAGCCGCAGGGTGGCTACTGCGTAGAATCCGGATTCCTGAAGATGACTCTCCACCGTGGGCCCGTGTCGGCCCAACAGTTTGCGCATGGTCTGTTTGCCCAGTCCGCGTGCCACCCAGTAGGCAATCCAACAGCCCAGCATGACTCCGGCAACAGAGAGCACTGTGCCTGAGACCAGGTTGAACAGCAGCCCTGCGGTGACGGCCATGATGGTGACTGGAATGGGGGTGGTGGCCACTACTGCATAGAGCAGTACAAAGGCGATCCACCCGATCCAGCCGAGCGCTTCGATCTGCTCCTGCAATTGGCGGCCTGAGGGCAGTTCCACGTTAAACACCACCCAGACCAGGCCCAGAACGACGACGCCCAACGTGACATTGCGTGCGACTGAAAGCCAGCGCTGACGTTCATCGTCCCCCGGGGTTGTTGTCTGGTCTTCTGCCACGTCGGCCACCTTACGGCGTCCTGATGCGGGAAAGCCCGTCCAAGATCAGGGTCACACCGAAATCGAACTCGTCACTGTAGCTGTACCCGGGTTTCAGCGCCTGCTCAACGGCCAGTTCGGTGAAATGCGGGAATTCATCCTTCGGCAGTTCGGCGAAAATACTCTCGGCGAGCTCGTCCAACTCCTCCGACGTCGTGAAAGGGAGCGCTGCTTCCTGCAGCACGAAACCGTAGACGTAGCTGTCCAGCACAGATATTGCATGGGCCGCCTGCGGAACGGTGAACCCATTGCCCCTGAGGCAGCCCAGCACGGCATCGTGGTGGCGCAGAGTTGCCGGGCCCGGATGCTTGCGGGAGTCCATGAGGCTCACCGCCCAGCGGTGGCGATTCAGAGTTTCTCGGGCGGACTCCGCATGGCGGCGCATGGATTCCCTCCACTCTGCCTCAGGGGCGGGCAGCCAGATCTCTGCGAACACGGCGTCCACCATGCCGTCGAGGAGCTGTTCGCGGTTGGCGACGTAGTGATAGAGCGACATCGCTTCCACGCCCAATGATGAGCCCAGGGCGCGCATGCTCACGCCCGAGGAGCCGTTCTGATCAGCCAGCTGCACAGCGGCGCTGATGATGCGATCCCGGCTGAGCGGTTTGCGGGCTCTGCGCTCGGTTTGCTGCGAGTTCATCAGGAGTTTCCTCAGGATTCGTTGACGGACTTACAGCGTAAGCGTACATTTACTTACACTGTAAGTCAGTGGGTGGGAAGAGGGGAACATCATGATGAAAGCAATGCTGCAAGAGGGCTACGGCAGCTCAGAGATGCTGAGACTTGTGGACCGTGTGATTCCTGAGCCCGGACCGGGCGAAGTCACTGTGGAAGTGGCAGCCGCTGGTCTTGATGCCGGATTGGTGCATCTGCTGGAGGGCAGGCCGTTCCCCGTGCGGCTGGCCATGCCGCTGCGGGGAGGTCGCGTACTGGGGCTTGATTGTGCCGGGACAGTTCACGCTGTAGGAGAGGGTGTCACAGACTATGCCGTCGGTGACAAGGTCTTCGGGGTCACAGTCACAGGGGATGGTGCATTAGCCGAAAACGCACGGGCTTCCACAGCCAAACTGGCTCCAAAGCCACGCGGGCTGTCCTTTATCGAGGCAGCGGCGATTCCGGTCTCGGCGACCACGGCACTTCGGGCAGTGCGCGATGCCGCAGGGGTTCAGAGCGGACAACGGGTGCTGGTACTCGGTGCCGCCGGCGGGGTAGGGCACTTTGCCGTGCAGATCGCCAAGAACCTGGGTGCTGAGGTCATCGGAGCCTGCAGCACAGGCAAGCTCCAGCTGGTCCGATCCATCGGCGCAGATCAGGTGATCGACTACACCACGGGGGACCCGCTGAAGGAAGGGCCATTCGATGCGATCATCGACACCGGAGGGCACCGGCGACTGCGTCAGCTGCGGCGAGCGCTACAGCCCACCGGTGCGTTGGTGCTAGTCGGTGCTGAACCCGAGGCGGCACCCTTAGGCGGGATGGGACGCAGTCTCGCGGCGGCTCTGCTGAACCCGTTCACCCGGCAGAAGCTCGTCATGCTGGCCTCATCCGAGGACCGTCAAGCGTTGCTGGATCTCACGGAACTGGTAGATCGCGGTGCGCTGCGCCCGGTCATCCACCGCACGGCGTCGCTGGAGGAGGCTCCGGAAGCGATCACCGGTCTCGGCCGGGGCAGCGGCACCGCGAAGACAGTGGTGGAACTTCAGCAGATCTAACGGAAAGCTCGATGGCCGTTTCGCTCCGCTGACCTCACATCCTGCTGACCTCACACCCGGTTGATCTCGCGGCGGCTGAAGCCCAGCAGGCCAACTGCCAAACCGGCCACACCGATGCCGGAGAGGACCAGCACCGGTGCCCACGCCAGATCCTCCACCGGGTACTGCGCCAGGTGACCGAACACGTTGAGTTCGTAGAACACGTCAGGAAGCTCCAGCAGCTGGCCGAAATTAGTCATTACCGCGGCATATCCGATGATCAGCCAGCCGATGATGCCAGCAGCACGCGGCAGCCAACCGAAGAGCGCGACGACGACGCCCAGCACGGCCAGCACTGCTGGCAGCTGATGGATGCTCGCCACCACCAGGTCCCCAAAGTAGCTACCGCGGTTTTCCTCCAGTACAGCGGAAGCGGCAGCACCCATGGCCACACCCACCAGCAGCAGAATCAGCACCAGACCAGCCAGCAGCACACCGAGGTGCGCTCCCAGCCAGGCAGTCCGGCTGATCGGTGCTGAGAGGGCAAGCTCAGCACGTCCACGGGTTTCTTCACCGCGCAGCTGCTGCAGCGCGCTCACCCCAGCAGCGGCTACGAAGATCGCCATGAACAGGCCCATATAGGCCAGATATCCCAGCATCATGGATTCACCACTGAAGATCATGGCGAACTCTTCGGGCAGATCATCGGCCGCGTCAACCAAGGCCTGGGCATAGGAGCCGAACATCAGCCCGCAGAGCACCAGCGCGATACCCCAGCCCCGCAGACCTCCCTTCAGCATGCGCGCCGCCATTCCCATGGGTGTCCCCAAGGAGCGCTTGGCTCGTCCGCGGCCAAGTCGTGCAGGCATCAGGCTGGCTTCCACATCACGTTTGGTGCTGAGCCAGATGCCCAGCCAGATGAGCACGGCTGCACCGGCTGCCAGCAGCAGCACCGGCCACCAGCGGTCCAGCACATAGGGCGCCGTCTGCTGAGACCACCCCAGTGGGGAGAACCAGGAGAGTGCACTACCACCGGCTTCGGCCATATCCCCGCCCATGCGGATCAGATACGACAACCCAATCAGTCCACCCGCCATAGCACTGGAACCTCTGGAGGACTCGCTTAGCTGGGCGCTGACTGCGGCTGCGCCTGTGAAGAACAAACCGCCGCCGACGCCGGTCGCGCCCACCAGCACAGAGCCCGCCGGGTCATAACCGGCCGCTAGGGCGCCCAGAACCACAAGCACGTTGGAGCCCAGCACTGCAGCTGCAGTAAGAATCAGTGCGGAGGTGAGTGTGGCATGACGGCCCACCACATTGGCGCGCACCAGCTCGGCACGCCCCGTCTGCTCCTCGGCGCGGGTATGCCGGACCACGGTGAACACGCTCATCAGCGCCACCATGATGTAAAGAAACAGGACATACCCAGCGGAGAAGAACCGCTCGAACGTCGGCTCGTCCATGCCGAACGCGGGCCCGGTCATCAGCCGGCCGACAGGGTCGGTGAACATGCCGGCCAGCTGCACAAGCTCGGACTCGTCCTCGGCGATCACCTGGATGGCATTGGCGAAGTAGAAGCCCATCAGTCCGATCCCAACGACCCACAGGGTGAGTCGGAGCCGGTCACGCCGCAGCATGAACCGCAGCAGCGTACCGGTCCCAGAAAGCGTGGCCTGACGGCTACGTGGTGAGGATGACTCGGGTAAGGACAGGCGAGGTGCCGTCGTCGTGCTCATCACGACACCTTCTTCGTCGTCTCATCAGCTACCCCGCGACTGCTGAGGTCATCGCCGTAGTGGCGCATCAACAGCTGTTCCAGGGTGGGCGGATGGGCCACGAGAGACCGGATTCCCAGCGGGGTCAGCCGATTCATCACGTCCTGGACATGATCGCCGTCGACTTCGAACACTGTGCGCTCGCCTTCGGTGCGCAGATGATGCACACCGGGAAGCTCGCTGAGGTTGTCCGCGGGCTGTGCCGTTTCCGCCTCAATGGTGGTGCGGGTCATATGCCGGAGCTCCGAAAGGGTGCCGGTCTCCACAATGTGGCCAGACCGGATGATGGAGATCCGGTCTGAGAGTGCCTCGACCTGCGCCAGAATGTGGCTGGAGAGCAGCACCGAGCGGCCCTGCGTCTTCGCCTCTGCGATGACCTGTTGAAATACCGCTTCCATGAGCGGGTCCAAGCCCGCTGTGGGTTCATCCAGGAGAAGCAGATCAACGTCAGCTGCCAGGGCCGAGATCAGCGCCACCTTCTGGCGGTTGCCCTTGGAGTATGTGCGGGTCTTCTTCCGCGGGTCCAGGTCAAAGCGCTCCACGAGCTCGTCACGGCGAGCGTGATCATAGGAACCCCGCAGCCGGAGGAACATGTCGATGACTTCGCCTCCAGTGAGGTTGGGCCACAGCTCCACATCGCCTGGGACATACGCCAGACGCTTGTGCAGATCCACGGCGTCACGCCACGGATCACGGCCGAAGATCCGCACCGTGCCCGAGTCAGGGCGTAATAAGCCCAGCAGCACCCGCATAGTGGTGGACTTGCCAGACCCATTGGGTCCCAGATACCCATGCACCTCACCGGGGGCGATACTGAGATTGAGGTTGTCCAGCGCTTTGACCGGGCCAAACTGTTTGACCACGTCCTGGGCTGAGATGACCGCAGCGTTCTCGCTCATCGGTCGGTCCTTTCATTCATGAGTTCCGCGAAGGCTTCAGCGTTCATCATCGGTTGGGTGTAGAGCTCAAGAACTGCGGCCATGTAGGCGTCCAGTCCGGCAGGATCCGGTTCGTCATCCAGCAGACTGACACCCAGGTGGCGTTCCATCTGTCGGTGCAGAATCAGCGAGCCGAAGGACTGCAGCAGGATGACTACTGCTCGATGCCGGGGGTTGCGGCTGGGGTAGACCAGGCCGAGTTCCTCCGCCTCACTGGTGTAGACCAGCGAATCCTCCACCAGCTGGTCGAATAGGGCGTCAATAGTCGCGCCGCCGTCCATGAACGCCCGGGTCAGGTACTTCACCAGGTGACGGTTGGCTGCAATGGCCTCATGAGCCACATTGCGCGGCATATGGCCGCGCCGAACCGATTCGGTCTTGGTGCGCCTGAACTGCTCTGCCACATAGGCATCACAGGCGGTGCGCAACCCGGCTTTGGAACTGAAGTGATGGATGACCAGCGGGGCAGATACTCCCGCCTTCAACGCCACGTCCTTGACGGTGACACGGTCAAACCCGTGTTCTCCATACAGATCAATGGCTCCGCAGAGGATCCTGGTTTTCGCCGAAGGATCCTGTCCCGATGGCGCAGAGGCATTCCCAGGGCCAGTGAGGTCCCGCGGCGCGGAGGGATCCTGAGGGCTGTTCCCTTGCCGGTCAGCACTGCGGGTGCCCCGGTAGCGATACACCACAGCTGCCTCCCTTCTATCCTTGAGCGCAGGACTGAACACGTGTTCAGCCGTTGATGCCGACGCTAGTTGAACGCCTATTCAATAGGCAATAGCCTGAATATCCGCGCTCCGGTGTTCAGTGGATACTCGCGAGGAAAGCGGCATGATTTGACGACACGCGGTATTTCCGCCTAGTGTTGACAGGTCGCCCTGGAGGTCTCTGCGCATCTATGCGCCGACCCCGGGCCTGAACAGACTTCACATCCATCTAATTGGGAGTACACAGTGAGCAAGCGGACTTTCCAGCCGAGCAACCGCCGTCGCGCCCGCAAGCACGGCTTCCGTTCTCGTATGCGCACCCGTGCCGGCCGGTCGATCATTTCGACGCGCCGCAGCCGGGGCCGCAAGGAACTCTCGGCCTGATAAGCGTACGACGACGGCCCGTCTCCGGAAGTACCGGGGCGGGCCGTTCGCGTACCTGGATCCGCCATGATCCGGTGAGGACACCATGCTGCCTGTAGAGCACCGCATCCGAACCCCCCGGGAGTTCGGCACCGTGATGAAGACCGGCACGCGCGCCGGGACACGCAGCGTCGTCGTCGTTCTGGTTCTCTCCCAGCAGCGCCCGGAGCATCACATAGCGCCATGGCGCTGCGGCTTCATTGTGTCCAAAGCGGTGGGCAATGCGGTGATCCGTCATCGCACCACGCGTCGGCTGCGACATATCGTCCGGGATCTGCTCCCCGAGTTCAGTGCCACCCTGCCTGCGGGGACTCGAATGGACGTCGTCGTGCGAGCTCTGGCAGCTTCGGCAGAACTCAACCATGAGCAGCTCAGCGCTGACGTGCGCAGCGGCGTCAAACGAGCGCTGCGCAAGGCCGGTGCCGCCGCTGAGCCGACTCCCCCGCAGTCAGAGACCGAGAACCGCCATGTGTGAGCAGCACAGCTGGCTGCGGCACAGTGATTATTATGTGCCCGACGGCGAAACCCCCGGTCTGCCAGGGCCTGTCCCCACTGCGGAGGAGCTGCGGCGCGGATACTGGCGGTGGCTGCGCAAGGCACCCGCCATGCCGCTGATCCTCTTCATCACCTTCTGGCGCAAGCTCATCTCCCCGCTGTACGGGCAGGTCTGCAGCTTCTACCCCAGCTGCTCGGCCTACGGTCTGGAGGCCGTGACCGTACACGGGCTGCTGCGAGGCAGTGCGCTGACTACCTGGCGGATTCTGCGCTGCAACCCTTGGACCGGTGGGGGGATCGACCACGTCCCGGTTTCACGCAGGATTTGGCCCGGACATGTTGTTCCACGGATCATAGAGACAAACCATCCACCAATGGATAAGTAAGGACGATCCGGCCGTGGTCGAGATGGACCCTCAGGTTCTTCGACTAGTCTGGTCTGGTCTTCCGCGCTCCATTGCGCCGGGCACACACCATGCATGACGCCCGGCCTGACTTTTTGAGAGATACATGGCTTTTCTTGACGCGATAATGTGGCCTTTCAGCTGGGCCGTCTCCTTCATCCTGAGCACCTTCCACGGAGTGCTTACCTTCCTGGGACTCGATACCGACTCCGGATGGAACTGGACTGTTTCCATCATCCTGCTGGTGCTGGTGGTCCGAGTCATTCTGATCCCGCTGTTCGTCCGGCAGATCAAGTCCCAGCGCGGTATGCAGATTGTCCAGCCGGAACTGCAGAAGCTGCAGGCCAAGTACAAGGGCAAGAAGGACCCGGTATCGCGTCAGCAGATGGTGGCCGAGCAGCAGGCGCTGTTCAAGAAGCACAAGGTCAACCCATTCATGACCTGTCTGCCCATTCTGGCGCAGATGCCGATCTTCTTCGCGCTGTTCTGGATGCTCAACCGCATCGGGCGCACCGACGGTGGATACCAGGTTGATGGCTACTATGCATTGAGCCCTGAGGAGGTCATCGGGTTCTCCAGCTCGGACATCTTCGGTGTGGGCATGTCCGACATTTTCCTGCTGGGCTTCAACGCAGAGCCCACCATGTGGAATGTGGTCATCCTGACCTCGGTGATGATCGTGGCGATGGTGGCCACCCAGTTCTTCACCCAGAAGCAGCTGATGAGCAAGAACATGTCCGAGGCGGCACTGACCGGACAGTTCGCCCAGACCCAGAAGATGATGCTCTACGTGTTGCCTCTGGTCTTCGTCATCGGCGGTGTGAACTTCCCCGTGGGCGTGTTGATCTACTGGACCGCCACCAACTTCTGGACTATGGGCCAGCAGTGGTGGGTCATCCGCAATAACCCCACCCCGGGGTCGCTGGCGGAGAAGGAGCTGAACCTGCGCCGGGCCGCCAAGGGCCTGCCCCCGGTCGGCGAAGAAGCCCGCAAGGCCCGCGAAGAAGCGGAAAAGCCCAAGGGCCAGCATCTGGGACGCGAAGCCCAGCCGAATCGTAAGAAGAAGAAAAAGAAAAAGGGACAGCGATGACAGAGACCACGAACCCCACCGAGGCTGAGCAGATCGTGGAAGAGGGCAACGAGACCGTGGCCCCTGAAGAGGCCCGTGTGGTGGAGAGCCAGCAGCACGACGACGCCGAGGACTCCGCTGACGAGGGCGACATCGCCGCTGACTACCTCGAGGAGCTCTTGGACATCGTTGATCTCGACGGCGACCTCGAGATCGAGATCCGCGGTGAACGTACGTTCATCTCCATCCAGGCCGAGGACGGCGGCGAAGAGCTTCAGGACCTGGTAGGCACCGAAGGCGAAGTGCTTGATGCCTTGCAGGAGCTGGCCCGTCTAGCGGTTCTCACCGCCACTGGTAATCGCACCCGCCTGGTTCTGGACATCAACGGACACCGTGCCAAGCGCAACGAAGAGCTCAAGGAGCTTGCAGACTCTGCCATCGCTGAAGCCAAGGAGCAGGGCGAAGAGGTGCACCTGGAGCCGATGAGCGCATTCGAGCGCAAGATCGTCCACGACTTTGTCGCCGACGCAGGTCTGGTCTCCGAGTCCGAGGGTGAGGGCAAGCGCCGTCACGTGGTGGTTTCAGCACGATGAGCGAACAGGCGGATCCCCAGAGGCCCGAAGAAGCAGAAGCGACGCCGCAGCTCACCGACAGTGAGCGCAATGCTGCGCAGACCCTCTTCGGGGACCGCCTGGCGCTTGCAGAGCGCTACGTCGAGCATCTGTGCACGACCGGCATCGAGCATGGTCTTTTGGGGCCCCGGGAGGTGCCCCGTATGTGGTCTCGGCACGTGCTCAACTGCGCCGTGCTGGGCACCGTGCTGGAAGCGGGTGTCAATGTTGCTGATGTGGGCTCAGGTGCAGGTCTGCCCGGGCTAGCGGTGGCGATTGCCCGCCCCGATATCGAGATGACACTCATCGAGCCTATGGAGCGCCGGGTGGACTGGCTCTCGGCCGTCATCGCTGACCTCGGACTCGATAACGTCCAGGTCATTCGGGCACGGGCTGAGGAGGTCACCGACGAGGTAATGGCAGATGTGGTCACCGCACGTGCTGTGTCAGCTCTTAAGAAGCTGATACCCCTGACGGTTCCCCTGCTCGATGACGACGGCCAGTTGCTGCTCCTTAAAGGTCGCTCAGCGGGCGAGGAGATTGAGGCGGCGTCGAAGGTTATTAAGAAGCACCGGCTCCGGACGCCCGAGGTCCTCGCACTGGGTGCTGACCTGCTGGAAGAACCCACCACCGTGGTGCGTGCTCGCCGTCGTTAGTTTCCACCTCAGCGGTCTCGCTTAGACTGCTGTGTGCCGCCGTATAGAGGAGGACCTGTGACCGAGCAGAATTCCGTGACCCAGACGCAGGAGTCAGCAGGAAGTGACCCGTTGTCTGACTCACCCCTTGCCGCGCAGCTCGCCGATGAGCAGCGACGCCGTCGACAGCTCTCTGAGCTGAAGCTGGAGCGCCCAGCAGAGACGCGTGTGATCACAGTATCCAACCAAAAGGGCGGGGTGGGGAAGACCACCTCCACGGTGAACCTTGCGGCTGCTCTGGCTGATCATGGCTTCAACGTTCTGGTCATCGACATCGACCCACAGGGCAATGCCTCCACAGCACTAGGTGTCCCCCATTCAGCCGAGACGGACTCCATCTACGATGTGCTCATCGATGATCTGAGCTTTGCTGATGTGGTGGCCGACTGCCCGGATGTTGAGCGACTCTCCGTAGTACCGGCCACTATCCACCTGGCAGGAGCTGAGATTGAGCTTGTGTCCTTGGTGGCACGGGAGCAGCGGCTTCAGCGGGCACTGGAGGAGTATCAGCGGTACCGCGAGACAGAGGGCCTCGATCGTCTCGACTACGTCTTCATCGACTGCCCTCCCAGCCTGGGCCTCCTGACAGTCAATGCTTTTGTTGCCGCCAAGGAGGTGCTCATTCCGATTCAGTGCGAGTATTACGCACTGGAGGGACTGAGTCAGCTGCTGAACAACATCCGGATGATCCAGAAGCACCTGAATCCGGTACTCCGAGTCTCCACGATCCTGCTGACCATGTACGATGCACGCACCAATTTGGCTGCGCAGGTGGTTGATGAGGTCAAGGATCATTTCCCGAATGAAGTGCTCGAGGCCAAGATCCCGCGCAGCGTGCGTATTGCTGAAGCGCCTAGCTATCAGCAGAGTGTGATCTCCTACGACCGGTCCTCAACGGGGGCCCTGGCATATCTCGAAGCAGCCGCCGAGATCGTTCGCCGCAGCTAGCCTAAGCTCGGGTAGTGTCCCACGGGGCACTCGCCGGGGTAGGGACTCTGACCCGTGGCCCACCGGTGTTTCACGTGAAACGACAAAGTTCTTGACGTGATGGTCGCAGATTTTTGCTGCCGACTATTGGTGTAGTTGACCGGTGAATGTCTGGGTGCGTCGGGCACAACGCTGTGGATGAACAGGGCAGCGGGCCCGTTTCACGTGAAACGACACCCCAACGCGACTGCGGTTGCTCCCCCATGACGCCGCGGACGTTTCCTGTGTATTCTCTCTTACTCTGTGATCAAGATGATCCACAGGTTCTGGGGGCCAGGCTGAGGCCGTTCCACGTGAAACACTGCGAGTGCCGGACCTGGGAGGCTCCTACTAATACGTTGCTCACGTATTGCGTATCATCGCCAGTCTCGGACCACGCGTGCGCGAAGAATGGTGCGCGGCAAACGAGCGTACACGACGTTTCACGTGAAACGACCGGTGGGTAGGCACGACAGGACGTGCCCAGCACTGGGTGTCCCTGCCAGTGACGACGACGTCCAGGCATCTGCATTCGCCAGGACTCGATGCGGGTCGACAGGCTTCTTGTTTGACGGGCACGCGCGGGACCCGAGAGACGGGCACGTCTGGGGGCCTGTTATGTCCGCCGGGCTGCACCAAACCTGATCGGACGACGTTTCACGTGAAACCAGGCCTAAGTCTGCCGTCGTCGGCAGAAGAGGGCAGCAGGCGAGCCGACGGATGTAGCGAACTACCGACAGCCTTGCGAACTAGCACCTTGAGTCGGGCATGAACGTATAGTCGTCGTGTTCAGGCAAGGCGCCTAAAATTGCTCATGTCAGCACAGCACTGGAGGAAATGATGGCAGAGCGTAAACGCCGGGGTCTTGGTCGCGGCCTGGGAGCACTAATCAACAGCGACGTCGAAGAGGATCAGCCCGTGACCGGAGCAGCTGCCCAGGTAGTTCCCGCGGTGGAGCCAGAGATTCCAGCTGAACCCGTTTCACGTGAAACGTCGGAGCAATCGGCCGCGCCTGAACGTCCTATCGATGTCTTTTTCTCCGCGAAGTCGCATCTGGCCACGCAGCGAGTCACCCGCGACACTCCCCAGCGCAGTGCAGAATCGCGGCCTTCGACTACGCCGAGGCGGGGGAGCGGCGCTAAACGCGCAGAAATGCCAGACGTACTGGGGTCACGCGGAGCCAAGAGCACCGCGGGTGGACGGCACCGGGCGGCTGAACGACGTGAGGCTGAGCGACGTGAGGCCGCGGCTCCCAATGAGGAGCAGAAGGCCACATCGGAGAACCCGGCCGCTGTTTCACGTGAAACACGCTCCCCTGCAGACGCAGAATTTATCGAGCTTCCGGTCACGAGCATCCAGCCCAACCCGCGTCAGCCTCGCGAGGTCTTCAACGAAGAGGATATGGCGGAGCTCATTCATTCTGTGCGTGAGATTGGAGTCCTCCAGCCCATTGTCGTCCGCCGCGCAGGTGAAAGCAGCTATGAGCTCATTATGGGTGAACGGCGCTGGCGAGCTAGCCAGGAGGCAGGAAGGGACACCATTCCTGCGGTTGTTCGTCACACCAATGACGAGGACCTGTTGCGTGATGCTCTGTTGGAGAATATCCACCGGTCACAGCTCAACCCGCTCGAGGAGGCGGCGGCATATCAGCAGCTCCTCGAGGATTTCAGTATCAGTCAAGAAGAGCTGGCCAAGCGGATCGGGCGTTCGCGCCCGCAAATCTCGAATACGCTGCGCCTGATGCGTCTACCGGCCAGCGTGCAGCGGCGCGTAGCGGCAGGTGTACTGAGCTCCGGGCACGCCCGGGCAGTACTGAGTCTGGAGAGTGAAGAACAGATGGAGACGCTCGCAGCGCGGATTGTGGCTGAAGGGCTATCCGTCCGCGGTGCCGAGGAAGCCGCCGGGATGATGAAGCGGGATACGGGGACCGTTCCACGTGAAACACCTCGGTTACCGAGTCCTCGGCTGCAGCAGCTTGATGAATATGCGGAAGCACTGACCGACCGGCTCGATACACAGGTCAAGATCAGCCTGGGAGCGAAGAAGGGGCGCATCGCCATCGACTTCGCTTCCATCGACGACCTCAACCGCATTATGGACGTGCTCAGCAGCAGTAAATAGCCGCAATGGCATAAAGGAAGCCCGGGTGATGATCCTAGAGATCATTACCCGGGCTTCCTTTATGGAACAGGCGATGCTATGCCAACAGGTCTGAGAACTCCTGCTCGAGGGCCGGCTTAGGCTTGGCACCGATGGAGGTATGCACGTGCTGGCCGTCCTTGAACGCGAATACGGCCGGGATGGACGTGATGCCGAACTTCGCCGCAATGGCTGGGTTCTCGTCCACGTTCACCTTCACTACTTCAATTCTTTCTTCGTGCTCAACGGCAAGCTCTTCCAGGATGGGAGAGAGCGCACGGCAGGGGCCGCACCATTCAGCCCAGAAATCGACCAGAACTGGTTTGTCTGACTTCAGGACATCGTCCTCGAAGCTTGCATCGGTGACACTCTTCAACTGAGACATAGTGTCAGTCCTTCCTTGTGCGGATAGTTGTTCTTGTCTTGGTCTGCTTCAGGCAGGTTGAACTGCCAGCTGATCCTCGGCGGCATCTGAGGAGGCCGTAGCCCCTAACCAGTGCTCCACGTCGATTGCCGCAGCACAGCCTGAGCCGGCGGCAGTAATAGCTTGGCGGTACGTGGGGTCAAGGACATCACCAGCAGCAAAAACACCCGGCAGCGAGGTCTTGGAGCTGCGTCCGTCCACCCATACTGTGCCGTCTTCAGTTAGCTGCAGTTGGTCCTTGAAGAGATCCACTCTAGGGTCATGACCAATGGCTACGAACAGACCTGTCACGTCCAAAGTGGAGGCAGCCCCTGTCACGGTGTTCCGCAGGGCGAGCTGATTGACCTTGCCCTCCCCGTGTACTTCCGTGACCTCGGAGTTCCAGATGAACTCGATCTTCTCATTGGCCTTGGCGCGATCTGCCATGATCTGGGAGGCGCGGAGTTCTTCACGGCGATGGATGACATAGACTTTTGAGGCGAACTTAGTGAGGAAGAGGGCTTCTTCCATAGCGGAGTCACCGCCTCCCACTACGGCGATCTCCTGCTCGCGGAAGAAGAAGCCATCACAGGTGGCACACCAGCTCACGCCATGCCCGGAGAGTGCCTTCTCGCCAGGGACACCAAGCTCACGGTAGGCCGAACCGGTGGCCAGGATGACGGCCCGGCTATGCAGCACTGCGCCCGAGCCGAGGGTGATCTCCTTGATGGGCTGGTCCAGTTTCACGGCGGTAGCATCCTCGTGGCGAATATCAGCGCCGAAGCGACGTGCCTGGGCTTCCATATTCATCATCAGGTCAGGCCCTATCACGCCTTCGGGAAACCCGGGAAAGTTCTCTACCTCAGTGGTGTTCATCAGCTCGCCGCCAGCGGTCACCGAGCCGGCCAAAACAATGGGGTTCAGATTCGCGCGGGCCGTATAGACGGCCGCTGTGTAGCCGGCTGGGCCGGAACCGATGATGACCACATCATGGACCTGATCGGGGGTCTGCTCAGTCACTGAAGGTATGTCCTCACGCTTGAATGGTGGTTTCGCGGCACCTCGCGAGACTTAAGTATCAGCGCGAGGTGAGGTATCTGCATTGGTCAACGTACCCCGACAGAGGGGTATTCCTGCCAGGACAGCGGCTACGAGACGTCGATTTCGCCCAGCTGCAGGCGGAACGGCATGCCCGCCACAGTCGGAGTGACCTCTTGCGGCAGTTCAGTGATCTGAATGATCACAAAGGCCGCTTCGGTGGGTTCAGTGCTGACAGAGGCCTGCTGGTCGCTGAAGTCGCCTGTGCCGATCGAGCTCGCACCGCTGATGCTGGCCGAGTCGCTCAGCAGTACCTCAAAGGAGCCGCCTTCATACTCACCCTGGGCCTGGACAGTCACCTCAGAGACCTGTGCCGGCTCTTCCAGCTCCAGCACTACGTTCATTGCCGAAGCGAAGCCGCCGAAGTTCGCAGTAGCGAAGGATTGCGTGGCCCAGGCGGAGTCAGCAGAGCCGTCGATCAGGTTCGACAGCTGCCCATCGGCTGCTGCGTTCAACCCCGGCGATTCCGGCACTTCCCGAGTCACGGTGGCAACTGCTGGTGCCGGTCCTGTCTCCTCAGGGCTTGGTTCCGTTTCACCTGTCTCAGCGGCTGCGGCATCATCGTCCGCCGTCTGCTCAGGTGTTGGCTCCTGCTGCTCCTGAGTCTGCTCGGGAGCAGCAGGAGCCGCATCTGGCTCGTTCCCGGAGCGCAGGGCCAAGAAAATCACCACTGCCGCGGCCAGCACTACGGCAGCAAGCACGGCTGCGGCGATCCATCCTCCAAGAGCTGGCTTCTGTTCCGCTTCAGCGTCTGCAGCAGGTGCCAGCGCCGTCTCGCGATCCGGTGAGTCGCCGGCGGGGAAAGGACTTCTGGTGGCTGCCGGCACTGCGCTGATCAGGCCGGTAAAACTGCCGGGACGTTCGCCATGCGGTGCGGGGGCATGATCAGGATAGGATTCAGCGGCCGGCGTCGAAGCGGGTTCACCGAACTCAGGCGCGGTACGTCGGTCATACGAGGGTTCGGGGGACTCCGGCGGGTTATCGATGACCTCTTCACCCTCGGCGATGATCTGATCCACCTTGGTTGGCTGCTGCTGCGCAGCAAGGGGGCCCACAGAGACTGTGGAGATCGCGGCCGAAGGATCACGTTCAGTGACCGGCCCATAGGACTCCTCGGGCGCATAATCAGCATCCGAATCATCGGTCTCAGCCACGGAACTCTCCGGGCCAGAGTCGACCGGCGCGGGAGGACCTGCAGCTTCAAAGTCTTCAGCAGGAAGCACGCTACGGGCAGCTTCGATGGTCTCCTGCGTATCAGCCGAAGGATCAGCAGCTACCTCGGCAAGATCGGAATGCAGACCAAAGGCACCGCCGCCGGGCTCCACCCCCAGGGCCTGCCCAGCGGCCTCAACAGCATTCTGCAGATCAGCTGGCTGACCCGCTCTGGCCGCGCTTTCAGCGTCCTGGTCCTCCTGCGAGGCAGCCTTCACCTTATCCAGGAAGGCAGGACGACGGCGGGCAAAGCGGCCAGCAGGCTGTGAGGTCTCTTGAGCCGGATCCAGACCGGCCTGCAGCTGAGCGTAGTACTCGGCGTCGTCGTCGTAGGTCTGGGGCTCCATCTCCCGGGACTGGCCAAAAAGCTCAGAGCCCAGGGAATCAGTGAAATACGGCTCAACATACGGGGCAGCATCCGGGACGACCAGGTCCAGCAGCTGGTTGGGATCCACCAGCGAAGAGATCAGGTAGGTACGCTCCTGAGCCAACCCCAGATCCAGCACCTGGACCTCAGAGGAGCGCTCACCGGTGGCGAGCTCCTTAGCTGAGGTGGCCACTTGCTTGGCATTGGAACGGGCGGCCAGCAGGACACTGACCTCGCGGTCCAGTACCTCATCAGTGGCTTGGAAGACGACGTCCTGGTCCGCTGACGTCACCACATGATGGGTGATCCGGTAGCGCCCGCCCACCACATCTCCGACGCCGAACGGCTGCGCCACTGATCCTCCTCCAACAGGTCGACGAAAAGCTTGGGACAAGACTACCCGGCCAGGCGCTTGAGGGCGGGAACACGGCGCGACAGCGGCTCCATGAACTGGGAGAACTCCCGGACCCTCATGGCACGCAGGGTCGCCACAAACACCACAGCCATCACCGTGCCGGTGACCGCGCAGCTGATGATCGCAGTGATGATGGAGTTCCAGGCGAAGCCGAAGCTGTAGCCGCCCAACAGCCAGAGCGCCCCAGCCCCTACCGCGCCGGCGGCGGCAGCAGCGAATCCAGAACGGGTATAGGCAGCCAGCACTCCCGGCATGTCGAAGCTGCCCCAGCGGCGCACCACCAGCACATGGCAGATCACGTACTGCAGCAGGTGCAGTCCGGAGAATACGCCGACCACCAGGTAGGGCACGTGCTGGTTATCGACCACCAGAGCTGCCCCATAGGCCGTGGAGAGCCCGACGACGGCCGCTGTGGTGAACACCCACATAGGAGTCTTGGCGTCCTCAGCCGCATAGAAGGCGCGCAGCAGATAAAAGGCCGCCGAGCGGAACGGCATGCCCAAGGCCAGAATGACCAGCAGCTGGCCGATGGCGGCGCCGGCCAAATGCGCGTCCTCGCCGGCTCCGGAGAAAATGCGGCCCAGTGGACCGGAGAGCACCAGAACTGCGGCCATGCAAAACGTCACCGGGATGGCGAAGATCCTCAAGCCCTCATTGATCAACTCGCGGGCTCGAGGCGTGTCACCTTCGTGCATGGAATGCGACAGCTGATTGAACAGCACGGTGGCAATGGAGAGCACAAAGACCGAATGCGGCAGGATGGCGATGAGTTCAGCGACATTGGCGGCATACTCGCCCGGCACCCGGGCGCCCTCTGCCCCCATCTGTTCGCGAGCCGCCGTCGCTCCGGAAATCAGCCGCAGGTAGAGCAAATTCGCGACGTTGCCGATCAGCATGGTGAGCAGAGTCCAGCCCGCGACTGTGCCGGTCTGCCGCAGGCCCATGCCGCGCAGCCCGAACTTTGGCCGCAGCTTGATGCGGAGCTTGGACAGCGGCCACAGCAGCAGCAAGGCCTGGGCAATGATGCCGACCGTATGACCTGCGGCCAACCAGATGGTCTGCTGCGTGGTCCACTCCGCCAGCTGATCACCGCCGGCCGAATGCGCGCTGAAGGTCCAGATGAAGCTGACGATCACCCCGATGACGATCAGGTTGTTCAGCACCGGAGCCCACATGTACCAGCCGAAGCGAGCATTGGCATTGAGCACCTGGCCGGTGACCGCATAGAGCCCGTAGAAGAAGATCTGCGGCAATGTCCACAGCGCAAAAGCGGTGCCCAGAGTCAGCATCTCCGGGCTCCAGTCGAGGGTGAGCACCCGGATGATCGGATACGCCGCCAGGGTGATGAGCACCGTGAAACCAGCCAGCACCAGTACGGTCAGGGTCAGCAGCCGAGAGGTATAGTCTGCGCCGCGGTCCGGCTGTTTGGCGGCTTTGATCAGCTGCGGGACAAGCACCACATTGAACATCCCACCGGCCAGCAGCAGGTAGATGATGTTCGGGATGCTGTTGGCCTTCTCAAAGACGTCGGCGATCACCGTGGTGGAGCCGATGGCCACAGCAAGCAGGGCCGTCCGGATGAAGCCCAGCACACGGGAGACCAGGGTGCCAGCGGCCATCAGCGCACTGGCTGCGGCCATACCCTCCTTGGGCATATGCGCTGGCGGAGCCGAGGCCGGCTGTGCGCTGCCGTGGCGGGGTCGGTACGGGGAAGGTTGGGGGGACATCAGTTGAGGACTATAGACCAGTGGTCATAAAGAATCGTGGATGACCTGTTTGGCCACGTTGACGATCCGCCGCTCATTCGGGAAGGAAAGCGTGCGGTCGAGATCATCAAGATTGACCCAGGCCACATCGACTGCCTCATGGTCCGGGTCCTTCTCAATAGTCAGCTCCCCGCCGGTGGCTTCCAACAGGAAGTGATGGACCGTCTTGTGCACCCGGTGGGTGGGAACGGTGAACCAGTACTCGATGCTGCCCAGGGAGGTCAGGATGGAACCGGCGATACCGGTCTCCTCCTCCACCTCGCGCACTGCGGCCTGCTCATAGGTCTCATTGCCCTCCGGGTGCCCCTTGGGCAGACACCACTCAAGGCGGCCTCCGCGGTTATAGCGGGCGATGATCGCGGCGTCGAAACCACGCCGGGCAGGGCGCAGCACAACACCTCCGGCGCTGACCTCCTCCACGGTGGGAAGGTGCCCGTTCTGGCGGGAATGCGGCACTGCAGGCGCACGCCGGTTGCCCATTGACACTGTCAATGGGGTCCGTCGTTCACCTCCAGTTTCCGCCCTGGTCATGATTACTACCTTAAAGGGTGGATTCCGCAGCGCAGACGCCAGCGCCCTGCTGGAAAGCATCCGGTATGGGAAACTGATTGGCGCTATGGTTTCTCTTCCCCACGGTTTTCCCGCGCATGCGTGGCTGCCCGACGTCGTCGTCGAGCTCGGTGAGGTCTTCGCCGCCGCCGGACACGACCTCTCCTTAGTCGGTGGTCCCGTCCGCGACCTCTTTTTAGGCCGCACCTCCCCTGATCTGGACTTCACCACCGACGCCACCCCGGACCACATTCTGGCCGCAGTAGATGGATGGGCGGATGCGCACTGGGACATCGGCCGGGCCTTCGGGACCATTGGTCTGCGGAAGGGAAACCAGACCCTGGAGGTCACCACCTACCGGGCCGAGGCCTACGACCCGTCCTCCCGCAAACCTGAGGTGCGCTTCGGCGACAACTTAGAAGATGACCTGGTGCGCCGGGACTTCACCGTCAATGCCATGGCGCTGCGGCTTCCCAGCTTCGAGCTGGTGGACCCCCACGGTGGCGTGCGGGATCTCCACGCCAAGCTGCTGCGCACCCCGGCCACTCCGCAGGAGAGCTTCTCGGATGATCCGCTGCGGATGATGCGCGCTGCGCGTTTCGCCGCGCAGCTGGGGCTCGACGTCGCCCCGGAGGTGCAGCAGGCCATGACCGCCATGGCCCCGCGACTGGAGATCGTCTCTGCTGAACGTGTGCGCGAAGAGCTGGTCAAGCTCATCTGCGGCGCCCACCCCCGGGCGGGCGTGGACTTAATGGTGGAGACCGGGCTGGCCGATATTGTGCTGCCGGAGATCCCCGCACTGAAGCTCACCGCCGATGAGCATCACCGCCACAAAGACGTCTACCAGCACTCGCTGCAGGTCCTTGAGCAGGCCTGCGACTTAGAAACCGACGACGAGGGCCCGGTGCCGCGCCCGGACTTCGTGCTGCGCTTTGCCGCGCTGATGCATGATGTGGGCAAGCCCAAGACCCGGCGTTTCGAGCCCGGCGGAGCAGTCAGCTTCCGGCACCACGACGTCGTGGGCGCGAAGCTGACCCGCAAGCGCATGCAGGCGCTGAAGTTCGACAAGGACACCATCAAGGCTGTCACTCATCTGGTGGAGCTGCATATGCGCTTCTACGGCTATGGCGAACAGGAGTGGACCGATTCTGCGGTGCGCCGCTATGTCACCGATGCCGGGGATCAGCTGCAGCGGCTGCACAGGCTGACCCGCTCTGATGTGACCACCCGCAATAAGCGCAAAGCCGCTCGGCTGGATCACGCCTATGACGATCTCGAGGCCCGCATCGCGGAGCTCGCTGAGAAGGAGGAGCTGGCCAAGATCCGCCCGCACCTGGACGGCGAGCAGATCATGGCGGTGCTGGGCATTGCTCCGGGTCCGGCTGTGGGCAAGGCCTATAAGTTCCTGCTGGAGCATCGCATGGAGCACGGGCCGGTGGCCGAGGAGCAAGCCGTGCAGCTGCTGAAGGACTGGGCGGCCGAGCAAGGCATCAGCTGAGCCTTCAAGCTGCCTCGCCCGCAGGTCTCGGTGCATGCCGCCGGGGCCCGTTGTACCCGGGTCACGGAGAGATACCCGGTCGTATACGGGGCGGTAAAACCCCGAAGCCCGGGTAAAACGCTAAGCCGCTGCGGCGAGGTCTTGCTGAGCGCGGATGATATCCCGCTGCGGGCGGGCCATATCCCAGATCACCTGTGCCATCAGGTACACCGTGGAAGCCATATGCAGGATCACCGCGGCCACGTAGAGCTTCGCGTCAAAGGCATGCTGAGGCAGGTGATCTCCCACCACATCGGCCAGATACATCCACACTGCCCAGAAGTGCAGCACCTGGGCAGCGTTCCAGATGACCACATCGCGCAGCCGCGGGGCCGCCAGGGCGATCAGCGGCACCAGCCACAGCATGAACTGCGGTGAGTAGACCTTGCTGAAGAGCAGGAAGGCCGCCACGATCAGAAACAGCAGCTGGACCATCCGCGGACGCTCCGAAACCGTCAGCCCCAGCACCAGCACTCCCGCGCAGCTGGCGGCAAAGAGCCCGAAACTCAAGGCTGACACTGTCTCCGGCGTGGGCCCCTCGCCCAGCACCATCCACACATGCCACAGCGAGGAATATCCAGCACCGCGTTCGGAGGAGAAGACGAAGAAACGTGCCCATGCCTCAAAGTTGATCAGCATCACCGGCACATTGATCACCAGCCAGGAGATCAGCGTGCCGGCGGCAACCTTGGCGAAGACCACCAGGTCGACGTCGTGATCTCGTTCCTGCTTCCGCAGAGCGGTGCGCAGCGCCAGTACCAACACCGCCCCGAGCATGAACAGCGGATAGAGCTTAAAAGCGACGCCGATGCCGATCAGCACGCCCGCCAAGAGCCACTGTTTGCGCTGATACAGCAGCACCGCCAGGGCCAGCGCCACTGCCGGCCAGATATCCCAGTTGATGCCGATGGCGAAGATCATCGCCGGCGAAAGCGCCACTATTGCCGCATCCCAGGGGCGCCGCCCGGCGGAGGCGTAGGTGATCAGTACCAGCGCGATCCACAGCACAGCGGCAACCAAGAACGTCAGATCCCAGTAGAGCAGTCCGCCGCGCTCACCCCAGTAGCCGCCGGTGGTCTCCGCCAGCCAGTGGGTCAGGGCTGCGAAGAACGACGCCACGGCCATGGTCGCGGCCGGGTACTCAAAGCTCGCCAAATCAGCGGAGAACGGCGCCCAGGGCGAGACGTTGAGGTCCCGGCTGCCCCACAGCGCTGCCACATCCGAATAACAACCCCAGTGGTAAACCCCCACCCCGCCCCATCCGTTGATGCGGCAGTATTGGCCGGAAAGCGCCGAGAGCAGGATCCCCACCACGGTGAGGGCCACCAGCACCCGTGGAATACTCCAGAACCCGCCGGCACCGCGGCGCGGCCGAAGCCGGCGTCCGGCTGGGCCTCCGGCGCGGTCGCTTAAGTGCCGCAGCAGCGGATCGGTGGCCGATACCGGCACTTCAGCGGTCTGCGCCTGACGTGCCGCAGGTGCCTCCGGGTCTCGGCGACTGGCGCTGGTCGAAGATTCTGCGAACTCTGCGGCGGGGGGCGTCGTCGTCACTCCTCCAGCCTAGAGCGTCCATCCTTCCGTGGTAAGAAATAGCCATGGACCAGTCACCATCATCGAGTCATCCCATTCGCACCGCCCTTGTGGGCGTGGGCAACTGTGCCGCATCGCTGGTCCAGGGGGTCCAGTATTACCGGGACGCCCCAGAGGATCAGGATGTTCCGGGACTGATGCATGTCCGTTTCGGCGACTATCACGTGCGGGATGTGCAGTTTGTGGCGGCCTTCGATGTTGATGACAAGAAGGTGGGCAAGGACCTGTCTGAGGCCATCGGCGCCAGTGAGAACAACACCATCCAGATCGCCGAAGTCCCCTACGCTGATGTCACCGTCCAGCGCGGTCCCACCCTGGACGGGTTGGGTCGCTACTACCGTGAGACCATCGACGAATCAGCCTTCGACCCGGTGGATGTTGTGGCAGCGCTGAAAGAGGCCCGGGTGGACGTTGTGGTCTGTTACTTACCCGTGGGCGCTGAGAAAGCCGCGCGCTTCTACGCCCAGGCCGCTCTTGATGCCGGCTGTGCCTTCGTCAACGCGCTGCCGGTCTTTATCGCCTCTGACCCAGAGTGGGCACAGAAGTTCACCGACGCTGGGCTGCCGATCGTGGGCGATGACATCAAATCCCAGCTGGGAGCCACCATCACCCACCGCGAGCTCGCGCATCTCTTCGCCGAGCGCGGGGTGCACCTGGACCGCACCTACCAGCTGAACTTCGGCGGCAATATGGACTTCAAGAATATGCTCGAGCGCGACCGGCTGGAGTCGAAGAAGATCTCCAAGACTCAGGCCGTGACCTCCAATACCAGCGCTGAACTGGCCGCCGACGACGTGCACATCGGACCCAGCGACTACGTCCCCTGGCTCAATGACCGCAAATGGGCCTATATCCGCATGGAGGGCCGCAACTTCGGTGATGCCCCAGTGGCCATCGAGCTGAAACTGGAGGTCTGGGACTCCCCCAACTCAGCCGGTGTGATCATCGATGCGGTCCGCGCAGCGAAGATCGGCCTGGACCGAGGCGTGGGCGGGCCGCTGCTCTCGGCGTCGTCGTACTTCATGAAATCCCCGCCGGAACAGTACAACGACGACGCAGCCCGGCAGAAGGTGGAAGCCTTTATCCGCGGCGAGATCGAGCGCTGAGAAACGCTCCAGACTAGTACCTCCGACCGCGGCTGTGACCGCCGCGCACTAGCGCTGGTGTGCGCGGTGGTCCGCGGCGTAGGCGGCGAAGACCTCCTGGGGCGTATTGCCGCTGAGGAACTCGTGGCTGAGCTTCTCGCTCAGCTTCTGAAGGGCAAAGCCGAAGCGTTCGCCGCTGAGTTGGACATCCGGGCTGGTGCTGGCCCCAGCCGCAGCACGGATCTCCAACGTATAGGGCAGGTACCGCGCCAGGCTGAGGTCGGCGTGCTGCTCCCGGAAGTAGTAGGTCTCACCGTACTGATTGAAGTCAATGCAGCTCTGCGCGATATCCCGGGTGAGCTGTTCGAGCGCAACGGCGGCAACCGCAGGCTGCAGGTCCGCCAGGCGCTGGGCAAACCGACTGTGCTTCATGCCGTTGAGGCTCATCGCCAGCGCCCGGCGTCGCGACAGCGGAGGGTAGATCTGGATGAACCAGGTCAGGCTGGCCGTCAGCAGCGCGAAACCGGTCAGCCCCTGCAGCGGGGTGACCAGCCGAAGCACTGGATCAACTGCCACGACGTCGCCGAAGCCCAGGGTCGCCAGCGTCACCAGGGACACATACAGGGCATCAGCGAAGTCTGGGTAACGTGTGGGATCGGCGTCTGAATAGCTGAAGTCCTCCGGCACATGCGGCAGATACACCAGTGCCCAGCCGAAAACTTGCAGGAGGACCCAGAGGACGATGACCAGCACCATAGCGCCGGGGCCCACCGCTGTGCCGAGCCGATGCTTCATCACCCGCGACATCCGCCATACAACGGAGAACACTCCACGGCTCAGCGAACCGTGGCTGGGCGGGTGCAGAAGCTGATGGAACATATCGCGAAGACCCACCATGATCAGCAGAATCCCCACAAGAGTGATGGCGGTGTTCATAAGCCCCATTTCCAGTACTGATCCTATGCAGATACTACTGCCGCTCCCGGATCATCCTGCTAGATCAGCATTTGGGGGGATGCCCTCCACCTGTGGGCGGACGTAGCGTGAGAGCAGCGAACCGAGACCCGGCTCGCACTGCACGCGAATCTGGGAGCGAGCGATGATCACAGCAGAGAATCTGCGTAAAACCTACGGATCCAAGACCGCCGTGGACGGCATCAGTTTTGCGCTGGAACCGGGTAAAGTCACCGGTTTCCTGGGCCCCAACGGCTCAGGCAAGTCCACCACCATGCGCATGGCCGTGGGCCTGGACCGGCCCACCTCCGGGCACATCAGCATTGCCGGTAAATCCCTGGCTCAACACGCGGCACCGCTGCGCACTGTGGGCGCGGTGCTGGACGCCGGCGCCACCCACCCCGGGCGTACCGGACGCCAGCACCTGAGAGCGCTGGCCGCCACCCACCGCATCAGCCACAAACGTGTGGATGACGTCATTGAACTCACCGGACTTGAAAGTGTCTCCGGCAAGCGCATCAAGGGCTACTCGCTGGGCATGAACCAGCGGCTCGGCATTGCCGCGGCGCTGCTGGGAGATCCGGCCGTGCTGATCTTTGACGAACCTGTCAACGGCTTGGACCCCGAAGGAGTGCGCTGGGTGCGCCGACTGGCCCGGGATATGGCAGCAGAGGGCCGCACAGTGTTCCTCTCCTCCCATCTGATGAGCGAGATGGCACAGACCGCAGATCACCTGATTGTGCTGGGCCGGGGCCGCATCATTGCTGATGCCCCCATCCAGGACCTGCTGGAAGGCGGTGAGTCCAGGGTACTGGTGCGCACCGAACAGGCCAAGGATCTGATGAATGCACTGGCCGGGGACCGGATCAGCATCACCTGCCGGGATGCTGAGACCTTTGAAGTCTCCGGTCTGGATGCGCGCAGCATCGGCCGCCGCGCCCTTGAAATCGGCGCGGTACTGCACGAGCTCACCCCGCAGCTGACCTCGCTGGAGGACTCCTACATGAAACTCACCGGCGACTACGTCGAATACCAGTCCGGCGCTGCCGCAGGTGCCGCCGCCCAGGCTGAAGGAGGCCAGGCATGAACCCCACCGTCCCCCATCCTGCCGAATCCGCACTCGCATCCGGCGACACAGCTACTGCTCCGACGCGGGGCCCCCGCACCTTTGAACCTGATCCGACACTGCCAGGACTGAGTTTCTTTGGCGTGGTGCGTTCAGAACTGTCCAAGTTACTGGCGCTGCGCACCACCTACTGGCTCTCAGCCATCACCCTGGGGCTCTCTGCGCTGATCTCCGGCGGAGTGGCCTGGAGCTTCTCCAGCTTCAGTGACGAGACCTCCCAGCTGATGCTGGCTGAGGGCGCCATGACAGGGCTCTACTTCGGGCTGTTGCTGCTGGGCGCACTAGCGGTGATCAGTATGACCACTGAGTTCACTACTGGTGCGATTCGTTCCTCGCTCACCGTGGTGCCCCGCCGCAATCTGCTCTATCTGGCCAAGGCCACCGCAATCACGCTGCTGGTGGCTGTGGTCACCGCTGCAGTGATCATCGCCTGCCATCTGGTGGCTGCGCTGTTCTCCGGAGAGCTGGAGGTGCTGGCCCCGTTCAGCGACTCTGAGGTGGGCTATGTCTACCTCACCCACTGGATCTCAGTGATCATCACTGCTCTGATGGGCTTCGGTCTGGGTGCGCTGCTGCGCAGCTCCGCTGGCGGCATCGTGGTGCTGACCATCATTATCTTTGTGGTGCAGATCGTGGTCGCTATCCTCTATGGCGTCACTCAGGGTGCCGAATGGGCAGAAATGCTGATGCGCGCTGAGTACTCCTACCTGGTCATGGAGTTCACCAGCGTTGACGCAGTGCGGGATATGGAGTTGTGGCAGTCACTGCTGGGAGTTCTCGCCTGGGCGGCGGTACCGTTCGGACTCGGCTGGCTGACCTTCTCACGCCGCGACGTCTAAACCACCCTGTTCCTTTCAGGAGCACCGCTCGGACACCGCGTGGGTGCCGCGAGGGTAGTGAGAGTATAAAAACCATGAGCACCACCTCCGCCACGCAGCCAGGCCCCATGGCGGGCTTTGATGAGCTCGCATTGGTGCGCCGGCGCGGTGTGCGCGGCTGGATGCGCCGACACCCCCGGTGCACCAATGCGCTGATCATCAGCTGTTATCTGCTTCTAGCACTGTGGTGCCTGCCCATGGCAATTGTTGATATGGGCACCCACGTGTGGTGGTTGGTGCCCGGCTGGCTGATCATTGCCGCACTGCTGTGCTTCCGGCACAGCTGGCCAGTGAGCGTGCTGGTGGCGATGATGCTGGCCGAGGCGGCCCTGCTGATGATCTACCCGTGGAATGGTCCGCAGATGCTGGGACTTTGGTTCGCCGCTTACTGCGTGGGCCTGCACCGCGGTCTGGCAGCTGGTCTGGTGGTAGCGCTGCCAGCATGTGCCGCAGCCTGCCTGGCGTACCTGCGGCTGCCGGCCTGGACCCAGAAGCATGGAGCCAGTTTCTGGGAGACCGGTGTCTTTCAGCTTCCGGCCGGTGAGCTCGGCGCTACGCTGTGGTTCTTCGCGGTTCTGACGGTCATCATGGTCTTCACTACCGGATTCTCCGTGGCCATCGGTGCCGCAGTGCGGCGCGGCCGGGCTCACGAGCAGGAGATCCTGGACTGGGCGCGGCGTTCCCACGAGCTGGCGCAGGTCGGTGAGCGCAACCGGATCGCCCGGGAGATGCACGACGTCGTCGCCCATTCCCTCTCGGTGATGATCTCGCTGGCCGATGGTGCCCGGGTGGTGATGCGCAAGAACCCCGAACGTGCCGGTGAGGTGCTCGACGAATTGTCCTCCACAGGACGCGGTGCCTTGGCGGATATGCGCCGAGTGATCGGGGTGCTGAAGAAGGGCGAAGATGTCGCCCAAGCTCGGCGACCCATCCACGAATCCCTGGAGGAGCTCTACGAAGGATTCCGGCAGGCCGGTATGCCGCTGACGGTGACCACCACTGGTCCGGCGCTGCCGGATGACGCGGCCTTCGGGCTGACAGTGCACCGAATCCTGCAGGAGTCACTGACCAATGTGCTGCGCTACGGCAAGCAGATCACCGATGTGCAGGTCAGCATTGAGCATGTCCCGGGCACCAGCGCCGAAGAGCGCGAGCAGCTCAAAGCCCAAGGTTTTTCCGAGAAGGAGCAGGAGGCTCTGGGACTTGCCGGAAGCCCCAAAGTGATCATCTCAGTCAGTGACGACGGCGCGCTGCTGCCCTCAGGAGCGCAGGAATCAGTGGGCTCCGGGCTCGGGATCAAAGGCATGCAGGAGCGTGCGGGCTTCTACAACGGCTCGGTCTACGCCGGACCGGGCAAGTATCGCGGCTGGAACGTGCGTGCGGTGCTCGAGCCGCCGGTGGGCAAAGCCAGCAGCGCCAAGCGAACCGAATCACCAGCAGAAAGCGAGAAGGCACAGTGAGCGAACCGATCAAAGTCATGCTGGTAGATGATCAGCATCTGCTGCGCATGGGCTTCCGGCTCATCCTCGAAGGTGAGGAGGACCTGGAAGTGGTGGCCGAAGCCGCCGACGGCGCCGAGGCGCTGGAGACTATCGACTCGCTGGGAGACGCGCGCCCAGACGTCGTCCTCATGGATGTTCGGATGCCGCGGATGGACGGGATCGAGGCCACCGCCGCTGTAGTGGAACGCTGGGCCGAGACCAAGGTCATCATCCTGACCACCTTTGATCTGGACGAATACGCCTTCTCCGGTCTGCAGGCAGGAGCCAGCGCCTTCCTGCTCAAAGATGTTGAACCAGCCGAGCTGGCCAATGCGGTGCGCGTGGTGGCCTCCGGGGACGCAGTGGTGGCCCCGCGGATCACCCAGCGGCTGTTGGAGGTCTACCTGCGGCAGGGCAACGCTACCGGCGGGCTGGCTCAAGCCGGAGGTCCGGATGCTCCGGCGCTTAAAGCCGCCCAGCAGCTCGACGGCACGCAAGCACGCTCTGCGGCGCCCGGGACCCCCACAGGTGCGCAGGTCTCTGCCGCGCTGAGCGACGGCATCACCCGGGAGCCGCTGACGGCACGCGAGACCGAGGTGCTGTTCGCGGTGGCTGAGGGGCTGTCCAATGCAGAGATCGCCAGCCGTTTCTTCCTCTCCGAGGCCACCGTGAAGACCCATGTACGCCGGATCCTGACCAAGCTGCAGCTGCGCGACCGGGTGCAGGCGGTGGTCTACGTCTACCAGTCAGGCCTCGTAGGGCCCGAGCAGCAGTAGCGGCGCTTGTCATAGGGTGGTGACCATGAGCACAGATGACCTGAACCCGGCTGCGCTGCCCACAGATGAGCTGATTCAGAAGCTCGGGAGATTCGTCATGGAGTCCCCGTCCTCCTATCACGCTGCAGAAGTGACAGCGGCGACGTTGGTCAGCGCAGGCTTCACCCAGCTGGGGGAGCATCAGGACTGGCCAGCTGCGCCTGGGCGCTATGTGGTGGTCCGTGACGGTGCGGTGCTGGCCTGGGTGGTGCCCGAGAACGCGGGCCCCACTACTGCGCTGCGCATTCTGGGTGCTCATACCGACTCTCCCGGCTTTAAGCTCAAGCCCAAATCCACGGTGATCAAGGCCGGCTGGCTGCAGGCCGGCATGGAGGTCTACGGCGGGCCGCTGCTGAACTCCTGGCTGGACCGTGAGCTGCGCCTGGCAGGGCGTCTGGTCACTCGCGACGGCGCCACTCACTTGACAGCCACCGGCCCGGTAGCGCGCATCCCGCAGCTGGCCATTCACCTCGACCGGCAGGTCAATGAGGGGCTGAAGCTGGGCAAACAGCAGCACACCATGCCGATTCTGGGCCTGGCCGACAGCGCCGGGCAGGCCGCTGAGGCAGACGTCCTGCAGGTGGTGGCTGAAGCCGCCGGTGTCCGCGCTGAGGAGATCGACGGCTACGACGTCGTGGTGGCAGATGCGCAGGTGCCCGCGCGGTTCGGTGCCGCCGGGGAGTTCTTCGCTTCTGGACGACTCGATAACCTCTCCTCGGTCTTCGCGGGGCTCCAGGCTCTGCTGGACGTGGCGGATGCGGCCACAGACGGTGCAGTCATCCCCATGCTGGCGGCTTTTGATCATGAAGAGCTCGGCTCAGCCTCCCGCTCCGGTGCTGCCGGCCCGTTCCTGGAAGAGGTGCTGGGGCGGATCTACGAGGGACTCGGTGCTACGGTCACCCAACGCGCTCAGGCATTGGCTGGATCCTGGCACTTAAGCTCCGACGCCGGGCACGCGGTGCACCCGAACTATTCCGAACGCCACGATCCGGCTAACCGTCCGCTGCCGAACTCGGGCCCGCTGCTGAAAATCAATGCCAATCAGCGCTACACCACAGACGCCCCCGGTGCTGCCATGTGGGCTCAGGTCTGCCGCGCGGCGTCGGTGCCCACCCAGGAGTTCGTCTCTAATAACGACATCCCCTGCGGTTCCACCATCGGCCCCATCACCGCCACCCGGCTTGGAATCCGCACTGTAGATGTGGGCATTGCACTGCTGAGCATGCACTCGGCTCGCGAAATGTGCGGGGTCGACGACGTCGCCTACCTGCGTGATGCAGTGGCGAGCTTCTTTACTACTGAGCTCAGCGTCTAGACACCGCTGGGAGGGCTCCACCGCCCTTGGAGCCAGTGGTGGTGCGTGTAGTAGACTTGATGAGTTGTGCGTCCATACGCACACGACGTGATTATTGAACCTCCTGTTACGGAAATCCCGTGACCGCAAGACCGAAGGAGGTGGGTTCACACATGCGTCACTATGAACTGATGGTGCTCGTCGACCCCGAGGTGGATGAGCGCACCGTGGAGCCGACTCTCGGCAAGTACATGGAAATCGTCAAGAAGGACGGCGGCTCCGTTGAGGAGATCGACGTCTGGGGACGTCGCCAGCTGGCTTACGAGATTCAGAAGAAGACCGAGGCGATCTACGCCGTCGTCAACTTCCACTCCACCCCTGATTCCGCCAAGGAGCTGGATCGTCTGCTGCGCCTGAATGAGACCATTCTGCGCACCAAGATCATCCGCCCTGAGGATCAGAAGATCGACAGCTGATCTTTCACCCGTAATTCCCCATATAGGTACATCACGCAAGGAGCACCCCCATGGCAGGCGAAACGATTATCACCGTCGTCGGAAATCTGACGGCAGATCCCGAGCTCCGCTTCACCCCTTCCGGTGCAGCGGTCTCCAACTTCGTGATCGCCTCAACACCGCGGTTCTTCGACCGCCAGAGCAACGAGTTCAAGGACGGGGAGACCCTCTTTGTGCGTTGCTCGCTCTGGCGCGAAGCTGCTGAGAACGCAGCGGAGTCGCTGACCAAGGGAACCCGCGTGATCGCCCAGGGCCGGCTGAAGGCCCGCAGCTTTGAGACCAAAGAGGGTGAGAAGCGCACCTCTTGGGAGCTCGATGTCGATGAGATCGGCCCCTCGCTGCGTTTCGCTACTGCTCAGGTCCAGCGTCAGGGCGGCCAGGGAGGCCAGGGTCGCCCCGGCGGCCAGGGCTTCGGCGGTGGTGCCCCCGCAGGCGGTGGCTTCGGAGGAGGAGACTCCTACGGCGGCCAGCAGTCCGGCGGATGGGGAGCACAGGGCGGCGGACAGCCAGACCCATGGGGAGGCCAGCCCTCCTCCGGGGGCTGGGACACCCCCAGCAACGACGAGCCACCGTTCTAAGCGGCTCACACAACACACCACATATCCACCATCCCGCGCCCGTGAGGGCTGCGGGCTCCACATATGAGAAGGAGCACCACGATGGCAAAGGCTGAACTGAAGAAGCCCAAGCCCAAGGCGAACCCGCTGAAGGCTGCTGACATCAAGGTCATTGACTACAAAGACACCGCCCTGCTGCGGAAGTTCATTTCCGACCGAGGCAAGATCCGTGCACGCCGTGTGACCGGCGTCTCCGTCCAGGAGCAGCGCAAGATCGCCCAGGCGATCAAGAACGCCCGCGAGGTGGCTCTGCTGCCGTACTCCGGCGCAGGCCGCGGCTGATCCCGGACCGGGAAGGAAAGGAACTACTGATATGGCAAAGCTCATCCTGACTCAGGAAGTGACCGGCCTCGGTGCCCCTGGCGACGTCGTCGAGGTCAAGGACGGTTACGCGCGCAACTACCTGCTGCCGCGCGGCTACGCACAGACCTGGACCAAGGGCGGCGAGAAGGACGTGGAGCGCATGCGCGCTGCACGTAAGGCTCGCGAGATCGCTACCGTCGAGGAAGCCCAGCAGATCGCAGAGAAGCTGCAGGCTCAGCCGGTGAAGATCAGCGTCAAGACCGGCGAGTCCGGCCGCCTCTTCGGCACCGTGGGTGCCGCTCAGGTTGCCGAGGCTGTCGAGGCCGCAGGCCTGGGCGCCATCGACCGCCGCACTGTGGAGATCCCCGAGCGGATCAAGGCAGTGGGCAGCTACACCGCCACGGTGAAGCTGCACGCCGATGTCACCGCAGCTCTTCAGCTGCAGGTCATCCCCGCTAAGTAAGGCGCAGCTGGAGCCTGAAGGCTTCAGCAGACCACAGCACAAGCTGGTCAAAGCGGTCCCGGAGAATTACTCTCCGGGGCCGCTTTGCTTATGCCCACAGGCAGCCTCGTTAGGGTAGGCCTATGACGGATACCCAGGAACAGGACCCGGTAGAACGCTATTTGGCTCAGGTCCTGGCCGACTGCGGTGAGGATGAGTCCGGACACGTGCCCAGCGAGGCGCAACTGGCTGATACTGAAGGCAGCGAGTCAGCCGAAGGTGAGCAGCAAAGCTCGCAGTCAGGCGAAGAACAGTCAGGCGGGGAACAGTCAGACGGGGAACCCGTGCGCCACGCCCTGGCTGTGGTGACGGCCGCCGGTGCTGAATATGCTGCTGGAGACCGGGAGCACCTGTTCACTATCCAGTCCATCTCCAAGCCCTTTGTGTACGCCATGGCTCTTGATGAGATCGGACACGACGGTGTGCAACAGGCAGTGGGTATGGAGCCCTCAGGGGAAGCCTTCAATGAGCTTTCCCTCGAAGGCGGTACAGGGCGTCCGCTGAACCCGATGATCAACGCCGGGGCAATCGCCACTCATCAGCTGATCAGCGGTGCCCACGGAGAGCCGACCGTGCTCCCTGAGACAGCCTCACGGGCAGGACGCACCGACGAGGTACGACGTCGTACCGCACGCATCATCGCCGGACTCTCCGCGTTTGCCGGGCGTCCGCTCCAGGTGGACTGGGCCACTGCCGATGAAGAGTACGAAGAGGGCTACCGGAACTTCGCGATCGCCCACATGCTGCGCACCCACCACGTGTTCGAAGCAGAACCTGCTGAAGTGGTGCGCGGATACATCGACCAATGCGCTGTTCTGGTGACTGTTCAGGACATTGCCCGCATGGCAGCGACTCTGGCGAATAACGGCGTCCACCCTGAAAGCGGCACACGCGTGATTTCGGCCAGGGCAGCGCGCCAGACGCTGAGCGTGATGGCCACCTGCGGCATGTATGACGCCTCGGGCCGCTGGCTGACTGAGATCGGCATTCCCGCCAAGTCGGGAGTATCAGGCGGCATCATCGGCGTGCTGCCCGGGCAGCTGGGGCTGGCCTCCTTTGCCCCGCGGCTCAATGACGAAGGCAACAGCGTCCAGGGGGTCGAAATGTTCAAACGGCTCACCGATGACTTCGGGCTGCACCTGATGGCCAGTGACCGGGTGGATATTGCAGACAACCTGCACCAAGGCCAACCCAGCGACTGATCTGTGACTGAGGGAACCGGCGGTGTCCTGGACTAGCTGGCGTCGTCGTTCTGCTTGCCGCCAGGTATCGGTTCACGGCCAGCTGCGCGGCGCTGTTTCAGTGCCTCATGGGTGGGCGCCTGCGGTGTGCCTGCAGGCTGGCGGGCGGCGACCTCGCGGCGCAGCACCGGGACTACTTCTTCGCCGAGCATATCGATCTGTTCCAGGACAGTCTTCAGCGGCAGCCCAGCGTGATCGATGAGGAACAACTGACGCTGATAATGCCCGGCGTAGTCGCTGAAGCTCAGGGTCTTCTCGATGACCTGCTCCGGGGTGCCCACGGTCAAGGGTGTCATCTCGGTGAAATCCTCCAGCGAGGGACCTCCGCCGTAGACCGGAGCGTTGTCGAAGTACGGACGGAACTCGCGCACCGCTTCCTGGGAGTTCCGGCGCATGAACACCTGGCCGCCCAGGCCCACGATGGCCTGCTCAGCGGTGCCGTGCCCGTAGTGCTCAAAGCGGTGCCGGTAAAGGTCCACCATCCGCCCGGTGTGTTCCTTGTTCCAGAAAATATTGTTGTGGAAGAAGCCGTCACCGTAATAGGCGGCCTGCTCTGCGATCTCCGGGGAGCGGATGGAACCGTGCCAGACGAAGGGCGGGGTGTCATCCAGCGGCCGCGGGGTGGAGGTGAAGTCCTGCAAAGGAGTCCGGTACCTGCCCTGCCAGTTCACCTCAGTCTCACGCCAGAGCCTATGCAGCAGTGCATAGTTCTCCACGGCCAGCGGAATACCCGCCCGGATGTCTTTGCCGAACCAGGGGTAGACCGGACCGGTGTTGCCACGTCCCAGCGTGAGGTCGATGCGTCCGCCGCTGAGATGCTGCGCGTAAGCGTAATCTTCGGCCAGGCGTACCGGGTCTGTGGTGGTGATCAGCGTGGTTGCCGTGGAGAGGATGATGCGCTCAGTCTGAGCCGCGATGTACGCCATGAAGATGGGCGGATTAGCAGGCGCAATGAACGGGGGATTGTGATGCTGCCCGATGGCGAAGACATCAAGGCCAACCTCTTCGGCCTTCTTTGCGATGGCCACAGTGGCCTCAATGCGCTCATGTTCAGTGGGGACACGGCCGGTCGTGGGATCCGGGGTGACGTCACCGATGGAAAAAATGCCGAACTGCATAGCCGCTCCCTGAGTTGACCGTGGCCGAGTCGTACGAATCTTTCAAATTTTAACTAAGGCTACCTCACGTAGCGTGGAGTGCCTAGTGTTGGCAGTGGAGGCCAGTGCTGGCGCGAAACTACGCCCGTGCAATTTTCACCCCTGTGGACAACCTGTGGAAAATTAGCCCAGAAAAGTGTCTATACACCCAACAGGGAGTTAACAGCAACCCTGTCTAGAGCGCTGAAATCTCCACAAAAAGAAAATTAATTCACAGGTGTGTCGCTGCATAACCCCTAGTCAGGCCGGGATGCGATAACACGGTCAGCGGATATCCACAGAGTTACCCTCAGGTTCTGCACAGGACACGCCGCGGAGTCCACACTTTATCCACAGGGCGTGTGAAGAAGGGTATTGCTCCCGGGTTGCCGGGGCCATACAGTGTGAAGCGTCCCTGGAGGACCATGGCGCTGTATGGCGAATGTCACTGCAGTTCCTGGCAGAGCTCACTAGGGTTCGCACTTGGTGTGGGTATTGGCTGGGTACGCCCAGCGCGCATCCATATCACTACCGGCGGCCAGCGGGCTGTCGGGCTGAGAAAACAGGGCAGGTCACGCTTCGCGGATGCCCTGCCGTTCTCTCCGGGGACAGGGCGAGCGGGGGTTGAAGGTTGCACCTGCTCCCCCAGGATCGGATCGCCGGAACCGGCAATGGGAAGGGGATCACGGCAGTCGTCGTGATCCTGCCGGTACGGCTTATGCGCCAGTCCGGCGATCCGGTCCCGTCCACCGCGCTGCGTCGTCGCGCTTTTTACGGTCGTTGGCCCCGGTGCCGGGAAACAAAACGTGCCACCTGACTCGGCCAGGTCTCCAGATCTTCAGGGGTTTCGGCGATGCTCAAATGCGAACCCGGGATCAGCCGGTGCAGTTCCTCTGCTGTAGACACTGGGTGAGCATGATCATCAACCCAGGCAAGGACCTCCACAGGTAGACGCAGCGAAGCGATCTGCTGCTTTGCCGGTAAATCTGTCTGAGCGGCTCCACGAAATATCGACGGCAGCAATTCCTGGCTCACCGCAGGCACGCGCTCTTTGGGGCGGTCCGCCAGCGCCGGAGGTGGCAGCACACTTGCCCCGACCCTCACAAAGGCACCGATGCCATGATCCTCCACCAGCTGGGCTGACTTCAGATAGGACTCAGCCTGAGGTACTCGGGTTCCCCAGGCGGTGGGTGGCACCAGCAGGGTCAGCGTGGCGAAACGATCAGGATCGACAAGTGCGGCATAGAGCTGGGTGGCAGTGCCCATCGAGGGACCTGCAGTATGGACCTTCTCGCCGGGGGCGACCTCATCAAGGAGTGCAAGCAGATCCTCTGCCAGCTGGGACCAGAGGTAATCCTGAGGGACCGGGCGACCGGTTGAAGAACCATGGCCGCGAGCGTCATAGCGCAGCACGCGAAAACCCTTGAGGTCGGCGGTCATATCCAGCCCGGCACGATGCTCACGCCAGGCACTGGAGGTCAGGCCGTGCATCTGCACAAAAAGCGGGCCCTCCCCGGTGACCTCATAGGCAAGTTTTGCCCCGACAGTCTGGAATATGGCCACAGCCGATCGTCCACCTTTATGCGCTTCGCATCCTCAACAGGCCCTGTTACCTGGAGGTTTCCCAATTGACACCTGCCGTTGCAGATACGCATCTACACTACGCCTATGCGGCTGACCAATGTCTCCCAGATGCACGTGCAGCCCGGAATGCTGTTCAGCTGCAGCATGACGGTGCACCCTGCGTCTTTAGATGACCAGGCCGCGCACCTGCCGGTCTCCTTCGATCAGGCTCGGCATGTGGGCTTCGGTTCGCGGCCCGGCTCGTGGATGGCAGTGGCCTTCTTCCTGCCGCAGGTCGCTGACCGGCACATCATTGCCGAAGCCTGGCAGCATGTGATCGCACGGCACGGCACGCTGCGCAGCGTCTTCACCTGGAAGACGACGCCGGCACCTGCCGACCGCACCGATGCAGCGACCAACGCTGGGGCCGAGACCGAACTGAACCTCTCTCCAGTCAGCGTGCGCGCAGGCGATTGGCAGCAGCTGAAGCCGGAGCCAAGCCCGGTCGCTGCAGGTTTCGCCAGCGCCGGTTCTCACCAGGCTGCAGAGGGGTCCGCGGAGCCCGAGGCGGTGATGTCCGCTGAGCAGATCCGTGCAGCCATTCGAGCTCACTTTGACGCGGTCTGTGACCCTTTCGGTCAGCCCAGCTATCGGTTGTGCGTGATCGAGGATCCGGATCAGCTCAAGCCACCGCAGATCGTCATCGGAGCAGATCACGCCCATGTGGATGCCTGGTCCCTGCTGGTGCTGGCCCGAGACCTCTCGGCCATGGTGGAGGACCTCTTAGCCGGGCGCGAACCCGGAGCGCAGCTGCCCGAGGCCGAACCTTTCAGTGATCATTCGGCGCTTCTGGATGAGAAGCCGCTGCCGCCGCAACAGGTGCTCAGCCGCTGGCAGGAGATCCTCGAAGCCGGCGGTGACGCGATGCCGACCTTCCCGCTGAACCTGGGGGATCTCTCCACCCCAGTGGATGAGATGGTGGAGATCCGGGACGTCTTTGATGCTGAGGAGCTGGCCTATCTGGAGGCGTACGCCGCCTCCCACGGAGTGCGACTGATCGCCGTCGCCATCTCGGTGATGACCAGGCTGGCCCGCGAGCTCAGCGGCTGCCCATTCCGGGCCGTCTTTCCGGTCCACTCCCGGGAGAACCCCCGCTGGTTCAACTCCGTGGGCTGGTTCATCACCAACTCCGTGTTGGAGAACGACGACGAGGACTACCGCGCCTGCTACTCAGCGGTGAAGGAAGCCATCAAGCTGGGCTCCTACCCGCTGGCACCGATTATGCGCCCCTACGGAGGTATGCCGCAGACCCCGGGGATGTTCGCCATGTCCTGGCTGGATCACCGGAAGCTGCCGGTCAATGTTGACGAGGAGCTCAACCCCCAGCACGTCTCCGCGGTGATCCGCACTGACGGGGTGATGATCTGGTTTGTCATCAACGGATCCGGGCTGCATCTGCGCTGCCGCTACCCCAATACGCGGCAGGCCAGGCGGGCCATGCGGACGTGGCTGGCGGGACTGGTCTACGGACTGCGCGCGCCATTGGAGCGGGGCCTGGATTCGGCGTAGGACCGGTACCCTTAACGGGTGACGATGGATACCTACGACCCCAGCACCGGAGCCGGCGCCGAATCCCGCACGCCCCCGCAGGACATGGTGGCTGAACAGTCGGTCCTCGGCGGCATGATGCTCTCCAAGGACGCCATCGCTGATGTGGTGGAGATCCTGCGCGGACGAGACTTCTACCGCCCTGCGCACGAGATGATCTACGAGGCGATCGTTGACCTCTATGGACGAGGCGAGCCAGCCGACGTCGTCACCATCTCTGATCACCTCAATAAGCGTCAGCAGCTGCAGCGCGTGGGCGGTCCGGCGTATCTGCATAACCTGGCGCAGTCGGTGCCCACCGCCGCCAATGCGGCGTTCTACGCGGAAATCGTGCGTGAGCGCGCCATCCTGCGCCGGCTGGTAGAAGCTGGCACAAAGATTGTGCAGCTGGGCCATAGCGCCGACGGCGAGGTGGACGCCATTGTTAACGAGGCGCAGTCTGAGATCTATAACGTGGCGGAGAACCGGCAGAGCGAGGATTATGTCCGGCTCTCCGAGGTGCTGGCGCCCACCATCGATGAGATTGAGACCAATGCTGCCCATGATGGTTCGCTCACTGGTATCCCCACGGGGTTCCGGGAACTGGATGAACTGACCCATGGTTTCCACGGCGGGCAGATGATTGTGGTGGCAGCACGTCCGGCAATGGGTAAGTCCACTCTTGCCCTGGACTTTGCCCGCTCCGCCGCGGTGAACAACGGCATGGCCGCCGCGTTCTTCTCCCTGGAGATGGGCCGCAATGAGATCGCCACCCGATTGCTCTCGGCAGAGTCCCGGGTGCTCTTCGGTGATCTGCGCAAGGGCAATCTGCAGGACAGCGACTGGGAGAAGATCTCGCAGGCGGTAGACAAGCTGGACTCGGTTCCGCTGTTTATTGACGATTCACCGAATATGTCGCTGATGGAGATCCGCGCTAAGTGCCGGCGCCTGAAGCAGCGCAACAATCTGAAGCTCGTAGTGCTGGACTATTTGCAGCTGCTGAGCTCGGGGAAGCGTGTGGAATCACGCCAGCAGGAGGTCAGTGAGTTCTCCCGAACCCTGAAGCTGCTGGCTAAGGAGCTGGATGTGCCGATTATTGCGCTGTCACAGCTGAACCGCGGGTCGGAATCTCGGCCGGATAAGAAACCGCAGGTCTCTGACCTGCGCGAGTCAGGGTCCATTGAGCAGGACGCCGATATGGTGATCCTGCTGCACCGGCCTGAGGTCTATGACAAGGAGACCGAGCGCGCCGGGGAGGCTGACATCATCGTGGCGAAGAACCGTAATGGGCCCACCCGCGACATTGTGGTGGCATTCCAGGGTCATTACGCCCGATTCCAGGACATGGCGCGGGACTTCTAGCCCTGCCGCGGCGCGCGCAGGGCGACGGTGCCTAGAGGCCGCCGCCCAACACCCCGAGGATGCGGTCCAGCAGCAGGAAGCCGACCACTAGGTAGACCGCGCCGATCCACAGTGAGTGGGTCAGCGAAAGCCAGAAGCGCCCGGTGGCGATGAGTAGCCCGAAGGCTGCCGGGGTGCAGGCCATGATGTAGCCGGAGACCAGCATCCACAGGCCGCTGAATTCACCGGCGGCCAGGAAGAAGACCCCCACCCCGACCATCCAGGACCAGGTGGGCTCAAAAAGCAGTGCGGCGATGACCAAGCCGGTCACTATTGCCCAGAGATAGCGCCCCGCTTGCAGCGAACCGCGTGCCACAGTCTGCCCGCGGGTGGGGGCGTGGCTGGTGGCCTGCGGTGTTCTGGGTGCTTTGCTTGTTCTGGGTGCTTTGCTGCCGAGGTGCTGGCGGGACTTCGTGCCCTGTTTCTGAGCCCTGTGTCTCTGCTGCTGGGACGGCCGAGACTGGCTCTGCGCCGCGGGTTTCTTGGACGAGGCCCCTTTCCGAGGGGCCTGTGATGAGCGGCTGCGTGGGGCGGGGGTCTTCTTCGCCGGAGGACGACTAGAGCTGGATCTGCCAGCTGGCCTGCGGGCCGTCGTCGTGGATTTTCGGTTCTTGCTCATCGCCCTTAAGCGTATCGCCGCCGGGCGTGTGTACTGCGCTGATGGTGATACTTATCCGCCGATGTAGGGGAGCATGAGGATCAGCAGCATCATCCCGATGCCAACGGCAAGGGTGATACCGACTGCCCGGTTGGAGGCGGAGACTCCAAGGTCATCCGGATCTCTGGGACGCATGTCATGCTCCTCGTCACCGCGGGGGGACCTGAACTGGAAAGAGGTATTTCCCGGTCCTGATTCCTGTGACGTCATGAAGACCTCGCTGGTCGATCGGATCAATGGACTTGCTCAGGAAAAGCCTAGATCCCATAATCCGCGCGGTGGTGGATTTTGGGCCCTAACCTCGTCCTTCTTGCCTATTGACTGTAAGCACCAACTCTGGAAGTGACCTGTGCGCAGCGTCGACCTTTGCCTCCACTTTCTGCCCTTCCTGGATGCTGAGCAGTCAGTGCAGCGAGCCTGCGGGCCGGGCCTCGTCTTCAGCTGTGACGAAGGACTCGGCCATCAGCAGATCCACCGCGGTTGCCGCCTCTGAAACGGTGAGCGGGGCGCTGTGTGCGTGCAGGTCCGGCACGTGAAGGAACCCGGCAGGAATCTGCTGCTCGGTGGCGATCAGATGGTGCAGCAGTGTGTAGAGGACGTCATTGCAGACGTAGGTGCCTGCGCTGGTGGACAGCTGCACGGGGAACCCGGCTTCAGCGATCCGGCGTTGTGCTGCTTTAAGCCGCAAGGTGGAGAACAGGGCGGTGTCTGCACCCGGCACCACGGGGGCATCGTCGGGCTGATTGCCGGCATTGTCCGGGATGCGGGCATCCCGCAGGTTCAGTCCCACTCGTTCCAGGCGCAGGGCGTCGGTACCGGCAGCCAGACCGAGGCTGATGACCATATCCGGCTGCTGATCGGTGATAGCGGCTTTGAGGACTTCCCCGGCACGGTCGAACTCCACAGGAAGGCACGCCGTGCTGACGACGACGCCGCTGAGCTCCTGCTGAGTGGTCAGCTCCTGCAGGCGAGCCCGTCGAGCGACCTCCTGAGCGACATCCCAGGAGGGGTTGTAGTCCAGCCCTCCGAAGGGCTCGAATCCGGTCAGCAGTACACGACGGGTCTCAGTGGTCATGTACTGAAGCTTAGGTCCGCGCCGGCGTCGGCTGCTTAAGCGTTACACCGCGTGGGCGGCCGCGGAGGGGGTGACCTCCAGGAAGCGGATACTCGGGGAGAGCCCGGCAACAGCCTCGATCATCTCAGCAGCATTGTCCTTGGACACCAAGGTCAGCACCGAACCGCCGAAGCCGCCGCCGATCAGCCGGGCGCCCACAGCTCCCTGGGCCAGGGCGGTGTCCACTACCCGGTCGGCAAGCTCGAAACTGACCTCCGCCGATTCGCGCATGCTGGTGTGCCCGGCCGTCATAGCGTCCCCGATCATCGTGGCGGTGTGATCCACCCCGTGGGCCTCGCCGGTGAGTAGGCTGTGGATCTTCTCCGAACGCACCATTTCGGTGACCGCATGGCTCAGCCGACGTCGGCAGGCCGCGGTGTCGAAGCCGTTGATCTCCGCGCGGCCCTCGCTGAGCCGATCGAACTCCTCTAAGACTTCTTCTACGTCTATCTTGCGGCAGGTGCTCGGCAGCGCATCCCGCAGCCGCTCCACACCCAGCAGATCCGCAGCTGCCTCGGACTCCGCGCGGCGGTCCCCGAAGGCGCTGGTTGCCAGCTGATGCGGCTGACCGGTGTCAACAGCAATAAACCGATAGCCGCGCAGCAGGAAGGAGATATCCAGGCGCTTGAGGCTGAAATCCCGGCAGTCCAGAGACAGCAGTTTGCCCTCAGCTCCGCGCATGCTGGTGGTCTGATCCAGCCCGCCGGTGCCGGCTCCCACCACTTCCACCTCAGCGCGAATACAGGCTTCAGCGAGCACTGCGCGCTGCTGGTCGCTCAGCGCCCGGGTGAGTTCTGCGCCTTCATTCTCCTCACCGGTCTGGGTGCCCACGGCCACGAATGCAAGCGCGGCGGCACACTCTAAGGAGGCTGATGAGGACAGCCCGGCACCGATCGGCAGTGTGGTGCGAATCAACAGGTCAGCACCGAAATCCGAGGCCGGGCGCAGCTCGGAATGCTCATCGTCCAACTGCTGCAGCGCCCAGAGGACACCTGAGACGTACTGAGTCCAGGTGGAGGTGGAGCCGACTGACTCGCCGTCGTCCTTCTTTGGTCCGGTCTGGCCGGCGGGGATCTCGATGACGCCCTCGTCCAGATTGATATCCAGGGTGCGCAGCCGCAGCAGGCCGTCCGTGCGCGGTGCCGCCGCCACATAGGTGCCGTGAGGCAGCGCCATGGGCAGGCAGCGCCCGCCGTGGAAGTCGATATGTTCTCCGTTGAGGTTCGCCCGTCCCGGAGCGAACCAGACCCCTACCGCTTTCCGCCCAAACTGCTGTGCAAAGCGTTCGGTCAAAGATGAGGCGATAAGAGAAGGGTCACCGGCGGATAGCCAGCGGGCATTGTCGTTACGCATAGGTGCCCTATTCTGCCACCGCTGCGGCCGGGGTAGGACACTGGCGGCAGCTGGCGACGTGGTGAGTGCGCTACAGGTGAATTCTCCAGCTGATGTCTAGCCAGTGCGAGCAGAGTGTGGTGTTGTAAGAAACGTACGACGCCAGCGGTGAGCATGGCGCCGTCGTCCCCATTGAAGCGAGCAGAAGGAGCACCACCATGGCTGTTGAAGTTCTCTACACCGCTGAGGCCCTGGCTACCGGCGATGGCCGTAATGGCCGCACCAAGACCGCTGATGGCACCGTCGATTTCCAGCTGGCAGCCCCTGAGGCTCTCGGCGGATCCGGCCAGGGCGCCAACCCGGAGCAGCTCTTCGCCGCCGGCTATGCGGCCTGCTTCCACGGGGCGCTGCGCAAGGTTGCCGGTGAGGCTGGCGCGGATGTCTCCGACTCCGCAGTGGGTGCCAAAGTGGGTATTGGCAAGGACGACGACGGCGGGTTCGGCCTGACCGTCACCATTGAGGTGGTCCTGCCGAACCTGGAGAAGGCGGAGGCTGAAGAGCTGGCTGAGAAGGCGCACGCTTTCTGCCCCTACTCCAAGGCAACCCGCGGCAATATCGACGTCGAGGTTGTTGTTACCGACGACTAGGACTTATTGACTCAGGGGCGGTGGCCGCCGCGGTGATGCCTGATCTGAATGGGCTCATCGGGTGGCCGCCGCCCCTTCGCTTTCTGCTTCAAAATTGAAATACTGGGGGTGTGCGTCCAACCTGCTGGGCGCCGCCACCGAGGAGGTCACCTGTGAGCACAGTGAGCACCGAATCCCATCAAGGACTGCCTGAAGAGCAGGTCTGCATCAATGGGCCCTACACCTATGACTCCAAGGGCCGCACCGACGCCGATGACGATCCCACCGGTCTGCGCGACGGTGTCACCACCACCGAATCAGGTGTGCAGCTGCTGGAACCTCGCGATGTGCCCTTGGGTGGGCCACGAGCCATGAACGTCCGGCGCACGCTGCCGCAGCGGGCGCGTTCACTAGTCGGCGCGTGGTGCTTCCTGGACTTCTACGGTCCAGACGACCTCACCGAGGCCACCCCCATGCGCGTTCCCCGCCATCCCCATACCGGACTGGCCACCTGCTCCTGGCTGTTCTCCGGGCGGATCGACCACATGGACTCAGCCGGGAACTGGGCCACCGTGCGGCCCGGGGATGTGGCCATGATGAACGCCGGACGCGGCATTAGCCACTCCGAATACTCCACCGCCGACACCCGGATCATGCACGGCGCCCAGCTCTGGTACGCCTTCCCGGATGAACACCGTTTTGTTGAACCCTCATTGGACAGTCACCGCCCTGAGCCAGTGCAGGGAGAGGGCTGGGAAGCCAGAGTCTTCGTCGGTGAGCTGCTGGGCAGCCGGTCGCCAGTGACCACTTATATTCCGCTGACCGGCGCCGAACTGCGCCTGCAGCCGGGCGCGGTGTTAGAGATCCCCGTCCCCGCCGATCATGAGCACGGCCTGCTGCGCGTGAGTGGTGATGTCAGCATTCACGGCTGTGAAATCCCGCAGGACCACCTCGCCGTCGTCGAACCTGGAGCCACTGCCCTGCGCATCGAAGCAGGCGAGGAACCGGTTCTGGCACTGCTGATCGGTGGCGAACCCTTAAGGGAGCAGATCGTTATGTGGTGGAACTTTGTGGGCCGCAGCCACGAGGAGATCGCCAGCTATCGTGCCGCCTACCAAGCGGAGATGGGATTCGAGGCCCCCGCGGCAGACTCGCCGCTGTATGGGAAGACCGACACCCCGGTGCTGACCGAACGCGCCTCCGCACCCAGCGGCGGCGAAGCGGACGTGGAGGTGGAACCCGGCGCGCTCGGGGCCCCGGTGCACGGAGAGCTGCGGGACCGTCTCGCTGGAACCACATACGACGACGGCCGGCCGTTCCCGCAGTTCGGGGACTTCCCGCCGGGACAGACCCCGCCGCTTCCTGCCCCGCCGCTGCCCACCACCCGGATGAAACCGCGCGGCTGAGCTGGGGGTGTTCTGTTCACGATCTGCTTCTGGAGCTGGTGCGTTAACCCTTGGCCGCACGCCCGGGCCCAGATAGCCTAGCCGCGGCAGGCAACAGCGAACGGTTGATCACGGCAGCCCAGCCATCAGCGTGGTGAGCGACCGGGCAACGAATGCGTGGATCGAGGAGGATCAACCATGAGGATCGCGGATAAGACATTCGTGGTGACCGGAGCCGGGGCCGGTATCGGTCGGGCCGTCACTATCGAGCTGCTAGGACGCGGGGCACGCGTGGCCGCCGTCGACCTCAGTGCCGAAGGGCTGACCGAAACCGGTCAGCAGGCGGGAGCCGGCGAGAGGCTGAGCACCCACACCGTGGATATCACCGACCGTGAAGCAGTCCTAGCGCTGCCGACGCAGACCAGCCGCGTCCACGGCCCTGCGGACGGGATCCTCAATGTTGCCGGCATCATTCAGCCATTCATCCACGTCGAAGACCTCGACTACGCAGATATTGAACGCGTGATAAACGTGAACTTCTGGGGAACCGTCAATATTGTCAAAGCGTTCCTCCCCGGTCTTAAGGCCAGACCCGAGGCTGCCCTAGTCAACGTCTCCAGTATGGGCGCCCTGATTCCGGTCCCCGGCCAGACTGCCTACGGCGCCTCCAAGGCTGCAGTGCGGCTCCTCACCGAAGGTCTCTACGCTGAACTGCAAGGCACTTCTGTGGCAGTCACCGAGGTGTTCCCCGGCGCTGTCGGCACCGAGATCAGCAAGAACTCCGGAGTGCAGTCCGATACCTCCAGCACGGGAGAAACCGCGCGCACCACCTCTCCCCAAGAGGCGGCACGCATCATCGCTGAGGCAATCGAGAAGCCCCGGCTGCGAGTGATGATCGGCAATGACGCCAAACTCTTCGACATGCTCTCCAGACTGGCGCCGCAGCGCAGTATCGCGATGATCGCCAACCGGATGAAGGGACTGGTCACGGCCAGGGCCAAAGAAGCCGGCCTCTAGACCGGCTGCCCCGAGCTCAGCCCAATGCCACTGAGCGGACCAGGTGGTCGGTGAGCACCGCGTCGTCGAGCTCAAAGCCCAGCCCCGGAGTCTGGCTCAGCTGAATCTGCGGACCGCTGCCATGCAGGCTGTGCAGTCGCTGCGGCCACGTCAGGAACGGCACCTCGAGCTGGACGCCGCCGCCAATAGCTGCCACGATCTCCGCCGAAGCGTTCAGCGCTGGCCCGTAGTAGAAGCAGTGTGGCGCTACGACGACGCCGGCGGCTCGCCCGGCTTCGAGGACCTCCAGCATTGCTGAGACTCCGCCGATCTTCCCCACGCTCGGCTGTGCAAAACTCACCGCCCCGGCAGCGATCTGGTGGATCATGCCCTGCACGCCCGAGGCGTTCTCGCCCGCGGCGATTCGACCGGAAGCCGCATTGAGCCGTGCCAGGGCAGCGGTGTCATCGGGTGGAAATACCGGTTCCTCCAGCCACAGCAGATCATAGGGTGCAAGATCCTGCAGCGCCGCAGCCGCTCCTGCCTCATCCCAGTGGCAGTTCACATCAGTCATCAGATCCGCGTCGGGACCGGCCTGCTGGCGGGCGGCGGCTACTGCTGCGGGTGTGGACTCATGAAGTTTAAAAGCAGTGAAACCAGCCTGCTGGGCGCGGCCGATATGGTGGGCGACCTCGACTGGATCTTCCCCGTAGTGGACCAGCGAGGCATAACAGCTGATGGTCTCAGCAGGCTGTTCCGCCAGCAGGGCACGGAGGGGGACCCCGGCGCGCTGGGCGGCGAGATCCCAGAGGGCGGTATCCAGCGCGGAGACGGCGTAGTGCACCGGCCCCGTGCGGCCGAAGGCATGAAATGCGTACTCAGCTTCAACGCGGAAGGCTGCCGGTTCTGCTGGGCGGCCCAGCGCGAAGGGCCCCACGATCTGCTCCAGTGCGGCCCAGGAGGCAGGATTGGTCTTATGCCCGAAAGCCTCGCCCCAGCCGATGCGACCGTCGGAGTCGGTCACTTTCACCATGAGGGATTCCATCCTGGTGAAGGTGTGGGAGGAGGCGTTGAACTCGTCGATGCTCTCCTCCCCGGTGACCCGGCGCTCCGCTGAGAACGGCATGGAAGTCAGCAGGATTTCTACACGGCTGATCGTCACAGAGGTCGCGGAAGGCTCAGGGGAGGCGGCAGACATAGCTGGAAGCCTAGGGCTGGGGGTGTCATCCAGTCCACGGCACAAAAGGCATGAATCGATACAGGTGCGGCATCGAGCCGCCTTCGACTCCTCAAGATTCGCGATTTTGCAAGGGTATTGTTCTGCTTCAAGGCGAGTGGGGGGCCAGCAGCTGTCAACGGGCTGGGCGAAAATCTTTGGAGGAACGAGGCCGTCCGCTTGACCATGAATGTGACCCAACTTACAGTTGAGGACACGAGCATGGGAAAGCGATTTCCGCCACATTTTGACTGACTTCAAGGAGGCAGCCGTGCTGTCCCAGGACCCGCACGCCGGTGCTGCGCTCCAACGCAGAGGCGCACACCCCGAGGAAGGTTGCTGATGAGTGTTGTCGCAGAACTCAGCCAGCTAAAGAAGCAAAAGGGCCAGGGCAAGCGCCGGCACAAGGACAATCTGGCCGGCCATCTGTTCCTAGCACCTTGGACCCTTGGTCTCTTTGCCATCACGCTGATCCCGATGTTGGCCACCCTGTACCTGGCCTTCACCGATTACAATCTGCTTCAGGCGCCGGTCTTCAGTGGGATGGAGAACATCGAGCGGATGATCGACGATCAGCGGCTGCACCAGTCGCTGAAGGTGACCTTCACCTATGTCTTCACCGGTGTTCCCCTGCAGCTGGCAGTCTCCCTGGCGGTAGCGCTGTTCCTGGACCGCGGTATGCGCGGCCTGAGCTTCTACCGCTCGGTGTTCTACCTGCCATCGATGCTCGGCTCCTCTGTGGCCATCGCGGTGCTGTGGCGTCAGATCTTCGGTTACGAGGGCCTGATCAACCAGGTACTGGCGATGGTGGGGATTGAGGGCCGCGGTTGGGTCTCCAGTCCGGATACCGCGCTGTCCACACTGGTCATCCTGCACGTGTGGACCTTCGGTGCCCCGATGGTCATCTTCCTGGCCGGTCTGCGGCAGATTCCGGACATGTACTACGAGGCTGCTTCGATCGACGGCGCCAGCCGCCTCAAGCAGTTCTTCACCATCACCATTCCGCTGCTGACCCCCATCATCTTCTTCAACCTGGTGATGCAGATCATCAACGCCTTCCAGAACTTCACCCAGGCGTTCATCGTCTCCGGAGGTCAGGGCGGTCCCGCCGACTCCACGCTGTTCTACACGCTGTACCTGTACCAGCAGGGCTTCGGCAACTTCAATATGGGCTATGCAGCCGCCATGGCGTGGCTGCTGGTCATCATCATCGCGGCCTTCACCGCCATCAACTTCTACGCTGCAAAGTATTGGGTTCACTACGATGACTGATTCCCTCCAGCACACCCGTGACGAGTTCCCCCGCCGCCAGTCGGGCCAGGCGCCAGAGGGTGCAGAGCTGACCGGCAACGCCGCCGTCAATACTGCTACTCCCTCCGGTGAGCTGCACACCACCACCGAGGAGCGCAGCTCCGCCACCGCCTCGCTGGCAGAGTCCTCGGGAACGGCCAGCGGCCAGCCCATGCGCAGTGTCTCGCCGATGAAGCGAAACGTGCGCTCGGTGATCAAGCACATCGTGATGATCCTGGCGTCACTGGTCATGATCTATCCGCTGCTGTGGATGCTGGTGTCTTCACTGCGTCCCAACGCGATGATCTTCCGCGAGCCCGGCATCCTGCTGACCACCTTCGAGTTCAATAACTATGTCCAGGGCTGGAACGCGCTGAGTCACCCCTTCAGCCACTTCCTGCTGAACTCCGCGATTGTGGTCTTCGGCTCAATCCTGGCGAACCTCGTCGCGTGCTCCATGGCCGCCTATGCCTTCGCCCGGCTGGACTTCAAGTTCAAAGTGCCGATGTTCGCGCTGATGCTGCTGACCATCATGCTGCCGATCCACGTGGTGATCATCCCGCAGTACATCCTGTTCTCGAACTTCGGCTGGGTGAACACCTTCCTACCGCTGATCATCCCCAAACTGCTGGCAACGGACGCCTTCTTCATCTTCCTGATGGTGCAGTTCATCCGCGGCATCCCCAAGGACCTGGATGAAGCCGCCCGCATCGATGGCGCCGGACAGATCCGCATCTTCGCTCAGGTGATCCTGCCGCTGATGACCCCTGCACTGGCCACCACCGCGATCTTCACCTTCATGTGGACGTGGAATGACTTCTTCAGCCAGCTGATCTACCTGACCTCCCCAGATATGTACACCGTGCCGCTGGCGCTGCGAGCCTTTGTGGACTCCACCGGCACCTCCAACTGGGGCGCGCTGTTTGCGATGTCGATCATCTCGATCATCCCGCTGTTCCTGATCTTCCTGGCCGGCCAGCGCTTCCTCATCAAGGGCATGGCCACCACCGGCATCAAATAACCGATAGGAGCGCGAACAACCTCATGAGCGCTGAGAACACTCGCACCCGGTACGTCATCCTCGGCATGGGCAATCGCTGCCAGATGTACATCGACGCCATCAGCGGTCCGCACGCGGATATCGCTGAACTGGTGGCCCTGGCTGATACCAACCCCGGACGTGTCCAGTACTACGCGGACCTGGTGGCCGAACAACACGGCCAGACCGTGGAGACCTTCGACCCGACCGCGTTGACACAGTTCATCCAGGACAAGGGGATCGACAAGGTCATCATCACCACCCCTGACTTCACTCACGCAGATCTGATCATTGAGGCCCTTCGCGCTGGAGCAGATGCTGTGGTGGAGAAGCCGCTGACCGTGGATGCGGAGTCCTCAGCGCGTATCGCAGAAGCGGTCAAGGAGACAGGCCGCGACGTCGTCGTGACCTTTAACTACCGCTACTCACCGCGGAACACTGCCCTGAAGGCCGCCATCCAGGAAGGCAAGATCGGCGAGGTCACCAGCATCGACTTCACGTGGGTGCTCGACACTGTGCACGGCGCTGACTACTTCCGCCGCTGGCACCGCATCAAGGAGAACTCAGGCGGACTGCTGATTCACAAGTCCAGCCACCACTTTGACCTGGTCAACTGGTGGCTGGCGGATGCCCCGGCCCGGGTCTACGCTTCCGGTGGGCTGAAGTTCTACGGCGCTGAGGCTGCTGCTCAGCGGGGGATCACCGCCCATGAGCGCGGCACCCGTGATGACTCCGACCAGGACCCCTTCGCCCTGGACCTGCGCAGCGATGAGCGGCTGGAGAAGCTCTATCTGCGCAATGAGCAGTACGACGGCTACCGCCGGGACCAGGATGTCTTCTCCGAGGGCATCACCATCGAGGACAACCTCGCAGTGATCGCGGACTACTCCCGCGGTGCGGTGCTGAACTACTCGCTCAATGCTCACTCGCCCTGGGAGGGCTACCGGGTAGCGGTCAACGGCACCGAGGGACGCCTGGAGCTGGAAGTGGTCGAACGCGCCGCGGTGCTGCCAGCAGCTGGCGGTGCCCCAGTGGACCCCTCGGTCTCCGAGGATGGACAGTCCAGCACACTGCGTTCCAAGGGCGAGCGGCTGACCCTTCAGCGTCATTGGGAACAGGCCCAGGAGATCGAGATCGTCAACGGCGAAGGATCCCACGGTGGCGGCGATAAGCTGCTGCTGGCGGATATCTTCCGCGGACCCGGTGAGGACCCCTACCGCCGCCCCGCAGGCCTGGTTGACGGCGTCAACGCCATCGCCGTGGGCATCTGCGGCAATAAGTCACTGGCCACCGGTCTTCCGGTCACTGTGGCAGAGGTGGACCTGGGACTCGGTTCCATTGAGGATGAACCGGTTCAAGCAGCAGAGACGCAGGAGGCAGCAGTTTGAGCGAGCGCATCATCATCACTGGCGGTTCTGGGCGACTGGGACGCAGTGTGGTGGAGGGATTCGCACGTGCGGGCTTTGAGGTGATCAGTGTTGATCGCAGCACGCCGGAGAACCCCATCGAGGGCGTGGACTACCACAGCCTCGACCTTCTCGACGCCGCTGCCACGGAGCAGCTCTTCACCACGATCGCACCAACTGCAGTGATCTCCCTGGCGGCGATCGCGGTGCCGTTCTCTGCCCCTGAGGACGTCATTCTGCGGACCAACGCCGGGATCGCGCATAACGTGACCGCTGCGTCTGTGGCCAGCGGTGCCAAGAAGGTCATCATTGCCTCCAGTCCCTCCATCATGGGCTACGGCTCACCGGCAGGGTGGGTGCCGCCTCGTCTTCCGCTGGATGAAGACGTCACACCGAAGCCATGGCACGCCTACGGACTGAGCAAGTACGTTGCCGAGCAGGTGGCGGCCATGTTCGCTCAGCAGACCTCAGACGTGAAGTTCATCAGCTTCCGGCCCTGCTATGTCATCGCCCCCGAGGAATGGGAAGGCGCGCCCACTCAGCAGGGCCACACCCTGAAGGAGCGCCTGGATGACCCAGCGCTGTCAGCGGTAGCGATGTTCAACTATGTGGACGCCCGGGACGTGACCGACTTCCTCATCACCGCGCTGAAGAACATCGATCGAGTGGAGAACGGCGCAGTCTTCTTTGTGGGGGCAGCCGATGCGCTGGCTCGCCAGCCGCTGTCTGAGCTGATCCCGGAGTATTACCCGGAGCTGGCGCACCTGGCCGAAGGCCTGACTGGTGATGCCCCGGCCTTCTCCATTCAGAAAGCCAAGGAAGTCCTGGGCTGGGAGCCCAAGCGTTCCTGGCGCACTGAGCTGGTTGAGTAGTAGGAGTCTGCGGCTCAGGCCGGCACTTGCTCAGTAGATTCACGCAGCACCAGCTGTGGTCGGAAGCTGCGCACGGTGCGTCGATCGACTCCTGGCTCCCGCAATAGTGCTGCCATCTCTGCCCAGGCGGCACGCCCCAGGTCGTGATGCGGGACGCCGACGGTGGTCAGCGCAGGAAAGCTGCAGTGGCTTAAGTCGATATCGTCAAAACCGGTGACAGAGACCTCACCCGGGACGTCGACGCCGAGTTCATGCAGACGTGCCAGCAGACCCACGGCGACCAGGTCGTTAAAGACCAGCACGCCTGTTGCCCCTGTGGAAACTGCTGATTCTGCAGCGCGGCGTCCGTCGAAGACGTCCCTGCCGCCGTCGACTATGTCAATCCGCAGCTGGGGGTGGGTGTCCAGAGCTGCCGAGACAGCACGACGTCGGGGAGGATCCGAGACTGCTCCCTGCGGCCCGGCGACATACGCCAGATGACGGTGGCCCAGGCTCACCAGGTGTTCGATCAGCAGTGTGAGGCCGTACTGGTGGTCAATGCTGAGGCATGGCGCCGGTAACGTTGAGGTTTCCCGATTGACTACTACCGCTGGTGCTGCCTGCTGGAGCACAGCGCGAAGCTGCTCCTGGGGGCCGCGCGGATTGATCAGGATAAGACCATCGCATCTCTGCCGGGCATCCAGGAAATGTGCTTCCTCCGCAGCGATATCCTCTCCGGCGATGGAGACCAGCAGGTGATAGCCATCGCGCTCTGCTGCTTCGGTGACCCCCTGGAGTACAGCGTGCAGCATTGGATTGCGAAGATCCGGGACAGAAACAGCCACTGTGCCAGTTCTTCCCAGGGAGAGGCTGCGTGCCAGATTGCTGGGGCGGTAGTTCAAGGAGGCGGCCGCACTGCGCACCCGTTCGGCAATGCCGGGATCCACCGTGGTGGAACCGTTCATCACCCGGGATACCGTGGCCCGCGAAACTTCTGCCAGCGCCGCGACATCCCCGATAGTGGGCCCGTTCTTCCTCATGCGGGGCATGTCTCTCCTAACGCCTGAATGATGTTGAGGATACCGGTTTCTTACAAGATCGCCGTTGGCGTGCGCCTCTTGAGAAACCGGTTTCTCATCACTAGTATGTGACTCACGACACGTTTTGGCGAATCGCGGCGTGCTCGTCATACCGGCACCTATGAGAGAGAAACCCCAATGAAAAAGCAGCACTACGGAATCAGGATGGGCGCAGCTGCCGCGGTGGCTGCGCTGTTGCTCACCAGCTGCGGCTCAGGCGAAGATTCCGCTGGCGCCGATGAGAACATCGAACTCCGGTTCTCTTTCTGGGGCAGCGGCCTACGGGTAGAGCAGACAGAGGCCATCATCGACGCGTTCACCGATGAGCACCCGCATATCACTATTACTCCCTCCTACTCAGACTTCAGCGGCCACTGGGAACAGCTCGCCACCCAGACTGCAGGAGGCGATGCGCCAGACATCATCCAGATGGATGACAAGTATCTGCGTGAATACGCAGACCGAGGGGTTCTGCTGGAACTTTCGGATATCGACCTCTCTAATTTCGACGAGGGAGCCGTGGAGAACGGCCGCACAGATGACGGACTGTTCGGTATCACCACTGGCATCAACTCACTGGCTCTTGGCGCCAACCCCGAACTCTTCGAGGAAGCCGGGCTGGAGATCCCCGATGACACCACCTGGACGTGGGATGACTTCGCTGAGATCACCGCAGAGCTCAGCGCGAACTTAGATGGCGCCTACGGCACCAATGAGACCAACGAGCCCGGCGGTTTCCAGGTCTGGCTGCGCCAGGATGGAAAACACCTCACAACAGACGAAGGAACTCTCGGCTTCGAGGAGCAGGACCTCGTGGAGTACTACGAGTACCTGCAGGGACTGCTTGAATCCGGCGGCATGCCCGCGGCAGATCTGATGTCCGAGAACCGCGGCGCCAGCCCGGAGCAGCAGCTGATCCACACCGGGCGCGTTGCCCTTGCACCCATGTGGACCAGCTCCTTGGCAGGGATCTCGCAATCCTCCGGAGTGGAGATGCAGTTGCTGCGCTTCCCCTCCAAGACCGGCAATGCGGAGGACAACGGGCTGTGGAACAAGTCCTCCATGTTCCTCTCAGCATCGGCACGCACCGAGCACCCTGAGGAGGTCAAGATGTTCATCGACTACATGGTCAACGACGTCGAAGCTGGTCTGCTCGGCCTCACTGACCGGGGACTTCCCTCCAACCAAGAGGTGCGCGCTGCAGTCCTGGACGCTATCGATGGCCAGGATCTGAAGTCAGCCGAGTTCGTGGAGGAGATTCAGGACGAGATCGCTGGTCCAGAGCCGGTGCCCTCCCTAGGCTTCTCCTCACTGCAGGAGACACTGGTGCGGTATGAGGAGGAAATGTACTTCGGGCGCCTGACGCCGCAGGAAGCTGCAGAGCGCACTATCTCCGAAATGGAATCTCAGCTGCGATGAACCCAGTACTTCAACAGGTCCTGACCAGACTGCGAGAATCGACGTCAACTGCCCACCGCAGCAGAGTGTCAGGACAGCTGGCAGCGGATCTGGATGCTGCTGGAATCGGATTCGCCGCGGTAGGTGGGCGCTTCGAGCAGCGCTGGCTGCAGGCGCTGAGTGAACTCCAGTCATGCCTGAGCCCGCTCGGCGGCCAGCAGAATGAAGCCCTGCGCGAGGGCGGCCCCTATGACGGAGCGTGGCTGGAGTCCACCGGCACCATCAGTGCCGAGATGCTCTCCCGATTCAGCCCAACAACAGCTCAGGCAACGCTGGGTCTCTTCGCAGAGCACCAGCGCAACGACGGGATGATCCCCTACAAGGTCACAGCCGCAGGCCCCGGTTACACCCAGATACAACTGGTCAGTCCGCTGGCCCGCAGTGTGTGGAACCACTATCTGCTCCACCGCGGCAGCACCGGTGGTATCCAGTGGCTGGAAAAGATGTATCGGGCCATGGCCCGATATGACGACTGGCTCATGGAACACCGCAACACACGGGGGACTTCTGCCGTGGAAGCCTTCTGCGCCTTCGACACCGGACACGACCTGTCACCACGGTTCTGGTTCGCACCGGACCGCTGCCCCGACGGCGACGCCACTCGTTATGACCCGCAGCGGCCCACGGTGCCGTATCTGGCGCCGGATCTGACAGCCAATGTGGCCTGCCAACGCGAGTACCTCGGCAGGATCGCCCAAGAGCTCGGGGAAGATCCCGAACCATGGAGCAGTAAATGGGAAGGGTCAATCGATGCGCTGTTCGAGTACTGCTTCGACCCGGAGGACGACTTCTTCTATGACCGGGACGCTACCGGCAGCCCGGTGAAGGTGCAGTCGGATGTGCTGCTGCGCGTATTAGCCTGCGAAGTCGGCGACGAAGAGCTCTTCGACACCTCACTGCGCCGCTACCTGATGAACACCGCCAAGTTCCTCAGCCACTACGGATTCACCTCCATAGCCCTGGATGATCCGCGCTTCGACGCCGACGCGACGCGGAACTCTTGGGCCGGACCGGTGAACTTCCTCAGCCTGCTGCGCGCCCCGCATGCCTTTGAGCACCGTGGACGCACCGCGGAACTGGCCCTTGCCGCAGGCCCTGTGCTGGAAGCGCTCACCGATGCCGAAAGCTTCCCGCAGTGTCTGGACCCGTTCAGCGGAGAAGCCGGCTATACCGGTGGGTACTCACCGGCGATCCTCTGGTATCTCGACGCCGTCGAGCGGTACTTCGGGATCCTGCCGGTCTCCGGCACCAAACGCAGCTGGACGCGAGCAGACGGCGAACCAGGCATCTGGTTCACCGGCCTGGCTCCAACTCAGACAGCGCGCGGTCACAGTGAAACCGCCGCTGCGGTGGCCTACTCACGCCAGGTTGGGGACATGCACTACGAGCTGGCCGCCGACGACGTCGAGGTCGTCACCTTCTGCAATGGTCAGCAGCATCTGCGCTTCCCGCGCGGATGGCGTGTGGAGACTGACTTACAAGGCACTCCCTCGGCAGCAGTAGGTGTCAGCGGAGGGCTAGTGGACGGGGAGCTGCGCTGGCATGGGCAGATTCTCCGGTTGCAGTTGGGCCCTAATGAGCGAGCCGAACTGAACATCGCAGAAGACTCCGGGGAGCTGCGGGAGGGGCAGCGTCGTCGTCCCGGCTTTGTCGCCCCCCAGTGGAACTGACCGATGAGCAGTAGTCAGCGTGCAGAGTTGAACGAGTCTTCGGGCATCAGGCGGCGCACCGGACAGATCCAGATTCGCGATCCCTATGTCCTTCCCGTCGCGGCCACCGGGGTGTATTACATGTTCGGCTCCACGGACGCGAATATTTGGTCGGGGCAGGCAATCGGCTTCGACGCCTACCGCAGCACTGATCTGGAGCACTGGCAGGGCCCGTTTCCGGTGTTCCGGCCCAGGGCCGGATTCTGGTCCCAGACGAACTACTGGGCACCAGAAGTGCATGAATACCAGGGTCGGTACTACATGCTGGCGACCTTCGGGGCGGGGGAGTACATTGACCGCCGCGGGACAGCGGTGCTCTCTGCCGACTCCCCGCTGGGACCATTCCTAGTGCACAGCACGGACAGTCACGGGCGCCCGGCCCCGGTGACCCCTGCCGGCTGGGAGTGTCTGGATGGCACCCTGTACCTGGATTCAGCAGGCCAGCCGTGGATGGTGTTCTGTCATGAGTGGGTGCAGATCAGCGACGGTACGGTCTGCGCAGTGCGGCTTTCTCCGGATCTGCGACGGGCGGAAGGGGAACCGGTGGTGCTCTTCAGCGCCTCCCAGGCGCCTTGGGCCGAAGCTGTGGAGAGCCCTCGGCACGGGCGCGGATGGGTCACCGACGGACCGTTTCTACACCGCACGGCGCAGGGCAGCCTGCTGATGCTCTGGTCGAGCTTCCGCCACGGGCGGTACGCCCAGGGACTGGCCATCTCTGCCACCGGCGAGATCACCGGACCCTGGCGGCATGAACCTCAGCCGCTCTTCGCCGCAGATGGCGGCCACGGCATGATCTTCCGGCGTTTCGATCACTCCGGGGGGCCGGGCAGCCTGATGCTTACCCTGCATAGCCCCAACCGGACTCCGCGGGAGCGCGCGCAGTTCATCGAGCTGCAGGAGACCGCTGACAGCCTCCAGGTGGTGGGGGCGTTGCGCCCGACGTCGTGACCTGACCGGCCGGTGCTAGCGGGTCAGCGGAAGCGGACGACGACGCCCGCGCACCTCGGTGGTGGGCCAGCGCTCATCGGTGCTCAGAATCTCCAGGTCAGCGGCACCGCGCAGCAGCACCGTGTCCTCCACCTTGAATCCCAGCCCCAGCTGCGGGCTGAAAGCCGAGGGGTTCCACGCAAAGGGCTGACCCGAGTGGATGAGATCCGGCACCCCAGGTGAGACCCGTGGATCCCGGCCCTGGTAGCCGGCGGCCCCACCCTGGTGGTGCAGTGTCCACTCCGCCTGGCTGAAACCGTGCCGCGGATAGGACTCTTTAAGGACCTCGAGCACAGTGTCCAGCGCAGTTCCAGGAGTCAGGGCGTCAAAGACGTCGGCCTCGACCTCCAGAATCGCCTGCTCCTGCTCGAGCTCTTCTGGGGAGGCCTCGCCAAAGCGCACCCACCGGGTGACATTGGCGATCAGCCCGTCCCGACGTGCGCAGACCACGGCCATGGCCCGGCGGCCAAGCGCGGCGTCGGTGGGAAGCGGATGGCGATGCCGGGCTCGGGACTCGCCGTTGACTAGCAGCACCACCGGATCTGCTCCGGCGGAGATCAGCCACGGGGCCAGTGCGGCGGCCAGCTGCCGTTCGGTGGTGGACGGTGTTACCTCGCTGAGCACCTCGGTCAGCGCCCCAGCAGCATCCTGGCACAACGCCCGGTACCGCTGTACTTCAGTCTCCAGCAGGCTGGCTCGGGCCTCTCGCAACGGCAGTGCCGCTGAGCCTTCATCAGCCAGCGAGCCCTCAGCTACCGTGCGCAATGAATCCGGCAGCCAGGAGGCGACGTCGTCGATATTGGCATGCCAGGCCAGCTCATGGATCTGCAGTCCCGGAGCGTCGGTCAGTTCTCGCAGCTCCTCGGCGCGGATGCGCTCGGCCTCATTGTTGAAGACCGCCAGCTCCACGCCGTCGCGGTGCGCCACAGCGCGCAGAATAGGCGGTCCGGCCAGACTCACATGCACTCGCGCGCCGCACAGCAGCCAGGAGAGCGCCCCGGCGGAGGAGAGCACGACGGCGTCGTCGCCGGTCTGCTCCAGCAGCTTGACCAGACGGGCATGTTTCGCTGTGAACTCTTCAGTACGGGTGGTGATCGTCTCGTTCAACTGGCTCATCTCTAAACTCCTGTGGCTGGGGTGGTCAGCTGGGCGGCAAGCTCCGCTGCGCGCTGGCGGTCCAGCTGCCCGTCGAGCACCAGCACCCGCAGGCTGCGCCCGACGCGCTCACCGGGTTCCAGCAGCACGGCGCTGTCCCAGGCCAGGGACATGCCCACACCCGGGTAGGACTGATACCGGACGAACCAGGGATCAGGATTGACGGCGTCGGTCTCATCCTCGCCGCGGATCAACAGCAGGGACGCCTCACCAGCGTGGCCGTGCCGGCTGGGCAGCGGCTGGAAGTGGCCACTGATGGCCAGCCACTGGGTGACCGAACCGTGGACGGCCTCCTCGCCTTCAGCCTCAGCGGTGAAGATCGACGCCGCGTCAATCTGCGGCAGCCGCCAGAAGAAGCCGCCGTAGCCGCCTTTCTCGCGGCCATTGGACCCGGGGCTTCCCAAGCTGATGGTCTCGGACCGCGCAGAACGCAGCTCGAAGCCGAAATCCAGGTTCCAGCCTGCGGCACCGGCGCGGTAGTCAGTGCTGGCGGTGCGCTGCTCGGCAAGGATCGGCTGACCATCGGCGGCGATCCAGCTCAGGCTCTGCTGCAGCCGCTGTCCGGCGTCGTCGTCGGTGATCTCTTCGGCCTCCACGGTGATGCGCCCGTGGTCCTTGCGCCAGATATACCGGCCGTCCTCACGGGTGTAGGTGCGGCCGCCCCAGAAGTTATTGCCATTGACATCCTGAAGCGCCACCCCGACACCTAAGTGCCAGGTGTGATCCAGCGGCTGCTGGTCAGTGACCACCACACCAGCTGCAGTGGTGACCTCGTCCAGGAACGGCCGGGGCGAATCCGTGGGTGAGATATCGGTGCCGGTGCGCAGCGTGGCTACCCGCCGAGCATGCTCGCCGGCTCCTGCCATCAGCTGCCCGGACTGTGCCGGTTCTGCTGCCCAGGGTGCTCCCAGTGAGGAAAACGACGACGGCGCGGCCTTGACTGCCCGGGCCAGATAGTTCTCGATATGCGGGATGATCGGATGCCGATCCGGTCCCTCACCGGCGAACTCCAGATGCTTCTCGGCGATGGCCGAGGGGTCTTCGGCGGTGCGCACCGTCTCCAGGACCTTCATGAAGGCGCCATGGTCCTCCAACGGAGACAGCAGTCGGTCTGCAGCGCCGGTCTGGTAATCGATCAGATTCTCCAGCAGATTGGTGCGCTCGAAGCTGAGCCGCTGCTCATTTTCCGCTCCAGGACGCTGCGGATTGGGCGTGATCACCAGCTCATCACGGGTGTAGTACAGCACGGCCTGGCCCTCGGTGCCGTAAATGGTGATCCAAGGATCCTGCTGGTCGGCAGCGCACAGGGTCAATGCCGCGGTGACCGGGATGCCGGCAGTAGTGCGCAGCTGAACGATGGAGGTGTCATCGGCTTCGATCGGATGCGCGTGATGCAGCTGGGTGCTCAGCTGGGCCACATCACCCAGGCGCTTGGCCCCGGCAATATGCAGCGCAGTCTTCACTGCATGAGCCAACGGATTGGTGACCACCCCGTCCACCACCTGTACGCCGTTGAGCGTCCGGCGTCCGGCCCATGGGGCGCGGGCGTAGTAGCTGGCGGTGCGCAGCCACAGACCGGTGGCTCCCACGGCGCGCAGCTGACCAATTGTCCCGCGCCTGAGCATGTCCTCAACGGCTGGCAGCGCGTGGGAGCCGATGGACTGGAAGCCCACCTGCACATGGCGCCCGCAGCGGTCGGCTTCGACGAGCAGCCGCTCGTACTGCTCAAGGGTCGCCGTCGGCGGCTTCTCCAGCAGCACATCGGCGTCCATGCGCAGGGCCTCCACGGCCAGGTCGAAGTGCGTGTTGATGGGGGTGGAGACGATGACGATGTCCGGGCGGTGTCCGGCCTCTCTGGCTTCACCCAAGGTCTGGTAAACCGGGATGTCCCCGCGGACCTCGGGCCCGGGGTCCGAGAGGCTGACACCAGCGATCAGTCGGACCTTGCCCAGCTCGGTGAGCCGGGCAATATTGAGCAGATGCTGGCGGCCGAAGCCGTCCAGGCCGATCAGAATCACTTCAGGGGCGCGGACGGCCGCGGCCGCAGCATTATCTGCCATTACTCTCCTTTGAGGAACGGGAGTACCAGTTCGTCGTAGCGGGCCTTCATGGTCTCCAGGGTGGTGCCAGCATCCTGGTTATTGATCTGCTCGTTGAAGATCTCCACCTCCACCGGGCCGGTGTAGCCTGCCTCGGCCACCCAGCGGCTGATGGTGGGGAAGTCAACGTAGCCGTCTCCCATCATGCCCCGTGACTTCAAGGCATCGGTGGCGATCGGCAGATTGAAGTCACAGATCTGGTAGCTGGCAATGCGGTTCTCCGCACCGGCGCGGACGATCTGCTCCTTCAGCTGAGGATCCCACCACACATGGAAGGTATCGACGACGACGCCCACAGTCTGCGGGCTAAACGGCGCGGCCATATCCAGAGCCTGCCCCAGCGTGGAGAGCACGGCGCGGTCTGCTGCGTACATCGGGTGCAGCGGCTCCAGCACCAGACGGACACCGTGCTCGGCCGCATAGGGTTCGAGCTCGGCGATACCGTCGGTGACGCGCTGGCGGGCGGCGACCACATCTTTATCTCCGGCCTCGCCAGTGCCGCCGATCAGGTGGGCGGCAGAGGGCAGTCCGCCCACCACCATGATCAGCTCGCTGGTGCCGATCGCAGCAGCTTCCCGGATCGCAGCCCTGTTGGACTCCAGGGCGGCAGCCCGGTCCTGTTCGCCGGTGGCGGTGAGAAATCCACCGCGGCACAGCGTGGTGGCGGTGAGCCCGTGCTCATCGATGATGGCCCGTGCGGCTTCACCACCTCCGGCCTGTTCCAGCAGGTGACGCCACGGGCCGATGTGCTTCAGCCCCGCAGTCGCCACAGCCTCGCAGGCTTCGGCCAGGGAGAGGTTCGGGGTGGTGCCGGTGTTCAGCGACAGCTCAAAACTCATGCTCTACAGACCTCCGGCCTTCAGCAGCAGGCCCATGCGTTCAGTGGCCAGCTGCGGATCCCGCAGCAGTCCAGCCTGATCGGCCAGCACAAAGGTGTGTGCCAGGTGAGCCAGCGAGCGCCCGGAGTGCAGGCCTCCTACCAGCTGGAACCCGGTCTGGTGACCGTTGAGCCAGGACAGGAAGGCAATGCCCGTCTTGTAGTAGAAGGTCGGCGCGCTGAAGATGTGCTTACCGAGTTCGCGGGTGGAGTCCAGGATCGCTCGTCCGCGAGCCGCATCGCCGTCGTCGTAGGCCTGCAGAGCAGTGGAGGCTGCCGGGTAGATGGCGGCGAAGATGCCCAGCAGCGCATCCGAGTACGCGGTGTCGTCACCGTGGATGAGCTCCGGGTAGTTGAAGTCATCACCGGTGTAGAGCCGCACACCCTCAGGAAGAGCTGCGCGCAGCTGCTTCTCATGCTCAGCATCCAGCAGGGAGACCTTCACCCCGTCCACCTTCTCCGCGTTCTCGCGGATCAGGGTCAAGAAGGTCTCGGTGGCCTCGGCGACGTCGTCAGAGCCCCAGTAGCCTGCCAGGGCGGGGTCGAACATGGTGCCCAGCCAGTGCAGGATCACCGGCTGCGACGCCGTGCTCAGCAGTTCGCTGTAGAGGCTCAGGTAGTCCTCAGCACCGGAGGCGACCTTGGCCAGGGCTCGGGAGGCCATCAGGATGACCTTGGCACCGGAGGTTTCTACGACCTCCAGCTGTTCCAGGTAGGCAGCGCGGACTGCAGCCAGACCTGGCTGGCCCTGCTCCACCGTGGCGGGGTCCACCTGGTCGGTGCCGGCGCCGCAGGCGATGAGATCGCGCACGGTCCGGCCCTCCAGCGCCGGATAGGTCTTGGCCTCCAGGACGGCTGCAGCCTCAGCGGCGGAGCGCCGGATGAGCTCTTTGGTGGCCTCATAATCCAGGCCCATGCCGCGCTGGGCGGTGTCCATGGCATCGGCCACGCCCAGCCCGTAGGACCACAGCTCGTGCCGGTAGGCCAGGGTGGCCTCCCAGTCCAGCTGGGCGGGAGCCCCGGGGGTGTTATCCGCGTTCATCACCGGCACCACGTGGGCGGCGGCGTAAACCTTGCGGGAGGTGATGGGCTTGGTGGGCCGAGTGAACTCACCCAGGATGGGGTCCTTGCCCTGCAGGGTGTATTCGATGCTGCCGCCCTCGAGGGTCGGCAGGGTGAGCGTCTGTCCGGTGACTGTCTGTGCGGTCATAGTCATCAGCCTTAGAGGGTGATCTCGGGGATCTCGACGGTGCGACGCTCAGCTGCGGACTGCAGGCCCAGCTCGGCCAGCTGCACGCCGCGAGCGGCAGAAAGCAGACCGAAGCGGTGCTCACGGCCGGCGACGACGTCGGCCAGGAACTCTTCCCACTGAGCCTTGAAGCCGTTGTCCAGATCGGCGTTGGCCGGCACATCGGACCACTGGTCGCGGAAGGACTCGGTCACCGGCAGATCCGGGTTCCACACCGGCTTGGGGGTGTGGGCGCGCTGCTGAGCCACACACTTCTGCAGACCCGCCACAGCGGAGCCGTGGGTGCCGTCGATCTGGAATTCCACCAGCTCGTCGCGGTAGACGCGCACAGCCCAGGAGGAGTTGATCTGCGCAACGACCTCCTCGCCTGCAGGGGTCTCCAGGTCGAAGATGCCGTAGGCGGCGTCGTCGGCGTCGGCGTCGTAGGGCTGGCCGTTCTCGTCCCAGCGGGTGGGGATGTGAGTGGCGGTGCGGGAGGTCACGGACTTGACCTTGCCGATGATGCCCTCCATCACGTAGTTCCAGTGGCAGTACATATCGGTGGTCATGGAGCCGCCGTCGGCCAGGCGGTAGTTCCAGGACGGGCGCTGCGCGGGCTGGATGTCGCCTTCGAAGACCCAGTAGCCGAACTCGCCGCGCATGGAGAGGATGCGGCCGAAGAAGCCCTCATCCACCAGCCGGCGCAGCTTGATCAGGCCCGGCAGGTAGAGCTTGTCATGCACCACACCGGCGGTGATGCCGGCGTCTTTGGCCTGGCGGGCCAGGTCAACGGCTTCGTCAAGGGTCTCTGCGGTGGGCTTCTCGGTGAAGATGTGCTTGCCGGCACTGATGGCCTTGGACAGCGTGCTGTGGCGCAGGGAGGTCATGGAGGCGTCGAAGACGATATCGACGTTCTCATCGTTGATGGCACCGTCGAGGTCGGTGGTGTAGTGCTCAACGTTGTGCTTGGCGGCCAGTTCCTTGATCTTCGCTTCATTGCGACCGATCAGGATGGGCTCGACGGTCACCTTCGAGCCGTCGGCCAGCGTGATGCCGCCCTGATCGCGGATGGGCAGGATGGACCGCAGCAGATGCTGGCGGTAGCCCATACGGCCGGTGATGCCGTTCATGGCGATGCGGAGAGTGCGGATTTCAGACATGTGGGGCTCCTGTGGGTGACATGATGGAGAAATTCAACAGCGCCGATGCTCTGAGACTCGGCACTGCGGAATGCGCTTTCCAAGCTAGTATCTGAAGATAGAGTGTGTCAATCGTCACACCAGTTGTGTTTTACGTGAAACGGGAGGTCCCATGGCGGTGAGATTGGCCGATGTGGCAGCCGAGGCCGGGGTGTCGCTTGCCACTGCCTCACGCGTGCTCAACGGTTCCTCCCGGCGCCCCAAGCCAGAGATTTCCGAGCGCGTGAAGCTAGCCGCGGAGCGCTTGGGGTACTTTCCCAATGCCCAGGCTCAGGCGCTGGCGCGGGCATCGGCGGGCCTGGTGGGGCTCGTTGTTCACGACATCGCCGACCCGTATTTCGCCTCCATTGCCCGCGGTGCCCAGCGGGCCCTTGTGGGTTCAGGCAAGCAGTTGATGCTGGCGTCTACGGAGCGGGCATCAGGGGCAGAGATCGAGGCCGTGCAGGCGTTCATGTCATATCGGACTGATGCCATACTTCTTTCGGGCTCACGCGGTTATGAGGACGACGACGCACTGGCTGCCCTTTTGCAGACCTACCGCGCCAACGGCGGTCGGGTGGCCATGATCGGCCAGCCGCTTCCTGATACGCATGGAGTGGAGATCGATAACTTCGGCAGCGCCGGCGCCCTGGCCCGGGAACTGATGGAGCGTGGATTCACGCGTTTCGCTCTCCTTTCGGGGGAGCTGCGCCTGTCCACTTCGCAGCAGCGGGCTGAAGGGATCATTGCGGCTCTGGCCGAGCACGGACTGCAGCCGGAGGTTGCTCTGGAGGGAGCCTTCACCCGTGAAGGGGGGCGCACGCTGATGCGCCAGCTGCTGGAGACTGGTGACTGGCGGGCCCGTGACGGTCAGCGGCTTTGCGTCCTCTGCGCAAATGACGTGATGGCCCTAGGCGCTCTGGCTGCCTTGCGTGAAGCTGGAGTGAGTGTCCCGGGGGATATTGCATTAGCCGGGTTTGATGACATCCCCACCCTGGAGGACCAGTACCCCTCGGTGACCACCGTGCGGCTGCCGTTGGAGGATATCGGGCATATGGGTGCCCGGATGCTGCTCTCAGCCGGTGAGGACACCCCGCGTTCTGTGGTGCTGGGCCAGCCGGTGCTGCGGGACAGTACCCGCGTGAGTGCTGCGCCGATGACCTGAGTGATCAGCTCTCCTCTTCCCCCGCCGCCCACCCAGTGATATACATCACATACGAGCACTTCTAGGGCACGGCAGTGCTGGAGGCAGGGCGTACCAGTGGCAACTCAACGGCGAGTCATCAGGTGGACGGCAGGACTGGCCGCAGCGGGACTGCTGCTCTCAGCCTGCGGGGCAGAAGCTGACAACGGTGGAGGTGGCGACGGCGACGTCGTCCTGAGTTTTGTCTGGTGGGGATCTGACGCCCGTCACCAGAACACCGCAGAGATCATTGATGCCTTCGAGGAGGCACATCCGGGGATCACTATTGACCCGACATATGGGGAATGGGACGGCTACTGGGACACCCTCGCCACGCGCACCGCAGCAGGAGACTCCCCGGACATTATTCAGATGGACGAGCTCTACCTGCGCGAATATGCAGACAGGGGTGCACTGCTGGATCTCAGCGATGTTGATGTCTCCCAGTTTGAGGACACGGTGGTGGACTCCGGGCGCACAGAAGGGGGCCTCCATGGCATTACCATCGGCATCAACGCCGCCACTCTGCTGGCCAACCCTGACTTGTTCGAACAGGCCGGGGTGGAGATGCCGGATGACACCACATGGACCTGGGACGACTATCAGCAGATCGCTCTGGAACTGAGTGAAAACCTCGACGGCGCCTGGGGCTCGGGCAACTTCGACGAGACTCTGGGATTCCAGACCTGGGCGCGCCAGCACGGGGCCCATCTGAGCAACGAGGAGGGGCAGCTTGGTTTCGAGCCGGAAGTGGCCGAGAGCTATTTCCAGTTCTTCCTCGACATGATGCATCAGGGCGCGACGCCCCCGGCCTCTGCGATGTCGGAGGATCAGGCAGTGAGCCCTGATCAGTCCATGACTACCACCGGGCAGGTGGCCATGCGCCCCTGGTGGAGCAATCAGGCGGTGGCGCTGACCCAGTCCTCCGGTGCTGACCTTGAGCTGCTGCGTATGCCCAGTATCACCGGCAATGCACAGGATGCCGCTCCCTGGTACAAGTCCTCCATGTTCCTCTCCGCCAGTGCCGGCACCGAGCATCCGGAGGAGGTTCAGCTGTTCATCAATTTCTTCGTGAACTCTGAGGAGGCCGCGCGCATTGATATGGCAGAGCGGGGGATGCCGCCTAACGCGGAGATTCGGGAAATGATCACCGAAGAGCTGGAGGGCCCTCAGCTGAAGGTCGCTGAATACATCGAGGCTTTGGCGCAGGACCTCGGACCAGCCGAGCCTGTTCCGGCGATGGGTGGCTCCATGTTCCCGGACATCCTGTACCGGTATCACGATGAGGTCCTCTTCGAGCGGATGAGCCCGGCCGATGCGGCGGAGGCTATGCACCGAGAGATGGAAGCCGAAATCCGCTAGCGAGACCGGCTGAATGTGAGGGTGATCAGGCCATTTCCTCACCTGCGAAGTGGGCTCTCCCGCGCTATGAGGAGCGGGTCAAGAGTGCAGGGAGCGGAGGATTCTGTAGAACTCTGCCTTGCCCTCCAGTCCGATGCCCGGCAGATCGCCGGGGGAAACGCGGCTGGAGGAGATGACCGCGTCGTCCGTGAAGCCGCCGGTAGGTTGGAACTCCCCTGGATAGGACTCGTTGCCGCCAAGTTTCAGGGCTGCCGCGATATGTAGTGAGAACTGGTGGCCCCCGTGCGGGATGCAGCGTCGGGAGGACCATCCGTACTGGTTGAGCATGTCCAGAACCCGACGATACTCGGTGAGACCATAGGCCAGCGCGGGATCTACCTGAATGTAGTCCCGGTCAGGTCGCATGCCGCCGTAGCGGATCAGGTTGCGGGCGTCCTGCAGGGAGAATAGGTTCTCTCCGGTGGCAATGGGATTGCGGTAGTGCTCGGATAACGTGGCGTTGAGCCGATAGTCCAGGGGATCGCCGACCTCCTCGTACCAGAAGAGCCCATAGGGGTCGATAGCGCGCCCGTATTCCAATGCGGTGTCCAGATCGAATTTCCCGTTGACATCTACCATCAAACGGGAGCCGTCGCCTCCCAGGACCTCGAGGACGGCTTCGATGCGGCGCAGGTCTTCGGCGAGGTCTGCTCCGCCGATCTTCATCTTGACGACCTTGTACCCGGCGTCGAGGAAGCGGCGCATCTCATCCTGCAGATGCTGATGCGTCTTACCCGGTGCGTAGTAGCCGCCAGCGGCGTAGACAAAGACGTCTTCATCGGGCTGCCCGTCACCATAGTGCTCGGAGATCCACCGGTAGAGCGGGACGCCAGCGGCCTTTGCCGCGAGGTCATGCAAGGCCATGTCCAGGACGCCGACGGCAACTGATCGTTCTCCGTGACCGCCAGGCTTCTCGTTGCGCATCATGATCTCCCAGGCCTTCGCCGGGGAGAGCTCCCCCTGGTCATCCAGCAGCGCCTCCGGCGAAGCTTCCTTCAGGCGGGGCAGCATGCGCTCTTCCATGATGGCGGTGGCGTTGTAGCGTCCATTGGAGTTGAAGCCGTAGCCCACCAGGGGCTTCCCATCGACGATGACGTCGCTCACTAGTGCAACGATGGTGCAGTCCATTTTGGAGAAGTCGATGTAAGCGTTACGCATGGGGGAGCTGATCGGGATGGTGCCCACATGGGCGGAGGTGATTTTCATAGGTCACTCTCTGTTTGCCTGGCAGTCCTTATAAGTGTCTTATAAGATGTGCCGAGCATACATATTGTGTGAGCTGGAGCACAAGACGTGGGGGCGAAGGGCTGGATTATCCGCCAGAATGACTCTATGGATGTCACATCAAGTAAGGGAGCGTTGGCCTATCGGGAGCTTCGGCGCCGCATCATTTCGGGTGAACTAGCCCCTGGCTCACGCCTCTCGCAGTACGAGCTCGCCGACGAGCTGCAGATGAGTATCACCCCGCTCCGTGAGGGGATCCGTCAGCTTGCCAGTGAGGACTGGCTGAAGATGGACACCTATCGGGATGTCCGGGTCGCGTCCGTGGACGCCGGGGAAGCCCGGGAGCTGCTCGAGGTGAGGTTGCTGCTCGAGCCGGAAGCCACTCGGCTGGCAGCAGGGCGGCGTACCGGGGCGGAGGTCTCTGTTATGGAGAAGGCCGCCGAGCAGTTGCTGCCGGTGACGCGGTCCTGGGGGGAAGAAGCCATCAGTGCTCATCGAGCATTTCACCGGTCCATCTACGTTGCATCACATAACCACGTCCTCATCCGGATGTTAGATGGGCTCTGGGATAAAGCGGACCGGTACCGTTATGTGGGACTGCAGCTGCCCGCGGGAAATGAGCCTCGAGGTTTGGACCTACAGCAGCACTACGACATCCTCCGACTGGTTGTGGAAGGTCACGGTGAGGAGGCAGCCGACCTGGTGCGCACACATATTGCTCATAGCCTTGGGGCGGCAGTAACTCAGACACTGGAGAATTTGCCTCAGGCCCAGCCTCTAGACGAAGTGAGCGCCTGACGTCTTAGCCGGGCGTTGCGGTCCGGACGGCATGGAACTGACCGTCCGGACCGCAGATCATGGGGTGTGTCAGCTGATCAGGGATTCGAGCTCTCGGACGGCATTCTCGGCAGCTTCCTCGGGGGTCTGCCTCTCGAAGAGGACTTCCTGGTAGTAGCGCAGGAGAACATCGGTGGCTGCACCGAAGCCCGCGGGGGGTACAGGGGAAGGATCGCCGAGTTCCGGGGTGATTTCAGTCATGAAGTCAGCAGCGCGCTGATTGTCTTCATCCAGTTCCCCAGTGATGGAATCACGCACGGCCGAATTGGCGGGGAAGCCGCGGTCCACTAGCCCGATCTGTCCGGCCTCCTGTGAGTTGACGACGAAGTCGATGAACTGCTGTGCTTCCTCCGGGTAGTCCGTGGTGGAGCTGACAGTCATCAGCTGAGATGCCTTGAGGAACATGCCGTTGTCCTCAACATTACCGGTGGGCGAGGGGTACCGCAGTGGGACGATTTCTGCACCGGTGAGCCCGCTGACATCAGCTACCTGGTTGCTCCATCTTCCGGACATGGCTGCCCGCCCCTGGGCGATCAACGAGCGCTCGAGTTCGGCTTCCTGGGTCTCAGCAGCAAGTTCTGCCGGCTGTAGAGCGCCGCTGCGCATCAACTCCAGGTCCATCTCGAAGAGCCCGGCCAGGCCTTCGGCGTCGAAGCCCAGCTGGCCGTCACTGGTGGCGATGTTCTGCCCTTGCTGGCGGAGCCAGACGTTGACTGCCCCCATGATCGTGGGGCTTGCGGCACCATAGACCGAATCGAGGTTGTCAGAGATCTCCTGTGCGATATCCGCATAGTCATCCCAGGTCCAGGTGCTGTCATCTGGCAGATCGACGCCGGCCTCGTCGAACAGGTCAGTATTCGCCAGGAGGGTGAAGGTGTTGTCACCGGAAGAGATGCCGTAGAGCGTGCCGTCAATGGAGCCGCCAGCCAAGGAGGCTTCGCTGAAATCGGCGATATCTACTTGGTCTAGCTCTAGGAGGGACCCGCGGTCAGCATATTCGCGGAAGTAGCGCTCTTCGGTCTGGATGATGTCCGGTGCATCTCCGCCTGCTGTCTGCGTGGAGACAAGATTCATATGATCGGCCATGCTGCCGCTGTACTGGTATTCAACGGTGATTCCGGGATGCTCTGCCTCAAAGGCTGCGATGATCTCTTCGCTGATCTCAGCCCGGGTGCTGGATCCCCAGAATGCCCAGCGGAGCGTGACCTCGCCGTCGGGAGCGGAGTTGTCTTCGGCCTCCCCGGTGCCGCCACAGGCAGTTAGCGCCACCAGCGAAGCAGCGACGGCGAGCCCGAGTGTGCGGCGATAGATGTGATTCTTTCCCATGAGAGCCTCATTTCATTGGGCGTGGTATGTGAGTTGGATCACATACTGGGAGTCTAGGCCAGTTCTTATAAGATTCAAGACCTCGGTTTCGGGCATGCTCTGCCATCTGGGTATCACGACATGCCGCATCGGTCTTAGGCGTGCATTGAGGGTGACGCGCATCACACATAGCGTGGAAGGGATCACCTGCACCTGTCTGTAGTGGGCCACTCCCTGTGCTGATGGACCTTCGCGCCGCGGCACGTGGCCGATAGTGCTTCTCGGGCTGCAGTCATTGACATCTCAAGGAGGAGATACATGATCCCGCGTCTGACGGCGGCTGCTGCTGCGGCCGCCGCCCTGCTCTTTGTTGGCCTGGCACCCCAGGCTGTTGCGGCCCGGCAGGAACCCCCATCCACGGTCTTCAGCGCCAGTGACCTCCCGGTAGGAGAGATTCGCAGCACCACGCAGCACGGTGCGTTCACCCTGCACGCCACCGAATCAGCGCATATGACCGTGACCGAGCACAGCCGCAGCTCCGACCAGGGCCACGAGTTCACGCAGCGCCTGCAGCTGGGCGGCAGCGGAAGCTCAACTCAGCGTTCTGTGGAGTTCCAGGCCGAAGAGGGGCAGACAGTTACCTTCTATGCCCAGTCCGGCAGTGGCACTGATGATCGCCAGCTGGCCCTTTACGACGAGTCATGGACCGAACTTGATCAGCGCCCCGCATTCCGTGGTGAATCCGGCAATGTGCTCCCAGCCCAGACCTTCCAGGTCGCAGAAGACGGTACCTATTGGATCGCCTCACCCGCCTCAGGCGTGAACCTCTACTATCTGGAGGTCAGCGACGCTGGTCAGGCCCCGGAGCGTCTCCCCTGGGATCAGGTGAGCACACCGGTCATCACCGGTACCGAGGTAAGCACTGACAACCCCGGAACCATTGAGGTCAGCTACACCGCAGAGATCGGGCCCGCCGGCGGCGATGTGCTCCGTGCCTTCCTGCGCGATGCTGAAGATGAAGTGATCGATGAGCAGATCAGTGTATCTCCCGGTTCGGCGGGCACAATCGCCCTGACCCCCGAGGCCAGCGGAGACTATGAGATCACCATCCAGCTTGAACGTCACGCAGAAACTGAGCCACTTGTCTCTGATGCCACGAGCTTGACGGGGTTTCAGCTGCCCCTAGAGGCGCCGGTCATCACCTCCAGCCTCACCACGGCCGTCAACGGTGACCACGCAGCAGTCACTCTGCAGTGGAATCAGGTGCCCGAAGCGCAGACTTACAGCGTGGGGCTGCGCACCGCGGCGGAAACAGAGTTCATCACCGTCGCCCGGGACCTGGAAGACGCCCATGCGGAGCTGCAGAGCCTCAGTGTCGGCCAGACCTATGAAGCACAGGTCACCGCACACCGCGGAGACGGCGAAGAGGCGTCCTCGTCAGTGTCTGAGCCGGTGACCTTCACCGTCTCCGGTGAGGTCCAGCGGTGGGACATCGCCCACGCGGGTGTGGGCAACCGCGGTGAGGTCACCGTGCATGACAGCGGAGATATCGAATTCGACCTCCGCGGCAACAACTCCAAGGTTGCCGACTCCGAGGATGGCTTCTGGTACTACTACACGCAGGTGGACCCCCAGAACGAGAACTTCACCCTGACCGCTAGCTTCCGGGTGGATGACTCCAGCGGCAAAGACAACCAGTCCGGCTTCGGTGTGATCGCCATCGACGATTTCATTCCAGGAAATGTGGCCTCCCGCTACTTCAACTCCGCAGGTGCAATGGTCGCCAAATACGAATACGGCGCAGGTGGAGAAGAAGGAGTCCGATACGGCACCCCCGGCGGCAAATTTGTCCACGGCTACACCGGGTCTTCCACCGAAGCCAGCTCCAACCGCACGCTGAGCGATTCGCGAGCCTTCGACTGGGAGTACAAACCCGACTACACCTTTGGCAGCAACACCAATCCGCCGCGGTTCGAGGACGGTGAGACCTACACGCTGACGCTGCGTCGCTCCAACACCGGATTCCACAGCATCTGGCATCGCGGTGACCAGGACGAGGATCCGGAAGTGATCTACTACGATCCGGACTTCCTGCTGACCCAGAATGAGGACCACTTCTATGTGGGACTTGCCGTAGCGCGAGATATCGCGGTGACGGTCACCGACTGGGAGTTCAGCACCATCCACCCAGATGACGACGACGCCGCCCAGGAAGCCCCCACCCGCTACCTGAAGCCCCAGCTGAACAGCGATATCACCCCCACCACCCCACACACTGAGATCCAGGTGCCTGCGGTGACCAATGTCTACGGCGACGTCGTCGTGCTGGATGGGCAGGGCCAGGAGGTCACCGAAACTGTCAGCATGGAACCCGGCGCTCAGGAAAGCCTCGAGCTCAGCGGGCTGGCCCCGGGCGAGAACCAGTTCACTATGCGACTGGACATCGCTGAAGACCAGCCGCAGCTGCAGGAGAATGAAGAGCTCAGCAGCACCGAACCAGTAGAACTGCCGCTGACCTTTACCGTGCACGCCTACGGGGAACCCGGTCAGTCCATTTGGGTCGCACCGGATGGCAGCCCCGAGGGCACCGGAACACCGCAGGATCCGTTGGATGTGCACACCGCCGTGGCCTACGCCCAGCCCGGTCAACAGGTGGTGCTGCAGGACGGCACCTACGCCATCGAGCGGGCGCTGCGGATTGAGCGCGGAAACTCCGGCACCGAGGATGCGCCCATCATCCTGATGTCTGAACCCGGCACCCGGGCCACATTCGATCTGTCCAACAGCACCGGCGGCGGCATCATCCTCCGGGGCGACTGGTGGCACCTCTACAACCTGGAGATCACCGCCGCGCCGCCGAGCCAGAAGCCCCTGCACATCCAGGGCCATCACAACGTGATCGAACGCGTGGAGTCCCATCACAATCAGGACACTGGCGTCCAGATCAGCGGCCTCGCCACCGAGCCGTCCTCCATGTGGCCCAGCTACAACACGGTGGTCTCCTCGGAATCCCACAACAACGCTGACCCGCAGGGCAACGACGCTGACGGCTTCGCCGCCAAGCTCACCGCTGGTGAGGGCAATGTGTTCCGCTGGACCATCAGCCATCACAACATCGACGACGGCTACGACCTCTACGCCAAATCCACCGAAGGCCCCATCGGCACCGTGCTGATCGAGGAATCCGTGGCGTATCACAACGGTCGACTGGAAGATGACCCGACGGCTGAACGCAGCTCCGATGGTCAGGGATTCAAAATGGGCGGAGAGTCCATGCCCGGTGACCATCTGCTGCGGAACTCCATCGCCTACGGCAACCTGGGCAATGGTGTGGCCTCCAACTCCGGGCCCAATATTCGCCTGGAGAATGTCACCAGCGTGTTCAACCACCAGGTTCGGCCTGATCGCACCGGCGGCAATGTCTCGCTGCGCACCAACGCCACGTGGACTGACTATCAAGCCACCGGCGTGATCTCCTTCGGGGCTTCCGGCAGCGACAGCATTGAGCTGCGGGATCAGGAGGATGATTTCCTCCATGACCCCACCAACTATTTCAACGGACAGCTCTCAGGGCAGGCATCAGCCGCCCTCATCGGCGGAGCCGGTGGATTCAGCCTGGCGCCCAGTGATGACAGGCCCACTCAGGTGGAGGAGGACTGGTTCGTCTCCACCGACTACCAGGAGATCCGTCCGGAGATCGCCGAAGATGGTTCCATCGAGATGAACGGCCTCTTCGAGCTCACTGACGCTGCCCCAGCCGATACCGGTGCCAGGCTGAACAGCAATCCCGACCCCACCGTCATTGAGCTGCTGCCAGCGGTGGCAGTCTCGGATCCCGGAGCCGACGACGAGGCCGATGATGCCGCTGACCCGGAGGATGGATCTGCCCCAGAGGAGGGCGCTACCCCCGGCGGGGATAGTGGTTCCGGCGGTGAAGTCGCTGGTCCGGGTGCCGGTGAAGGCACCGGAGCTGAAGGCACCGGAGCTGGGGGCACCGGGGATGAAGACGGCACGGCTGCCGATGCCGATTCCGCTGGGGACTCGGTGGAGCTGGACGGTTCCGCCGAACAGCTGATTCCAGCAGGGGAATCAGCGGCGGGCGCTGCCGGTGGGGATCCGGTAGTGGGCGCCCTGGCGCGGACCGGCTCTGATGTGACGCCGGTGGTAGCGGTGCTGGCCGCCCTGCTCTTGGGCGGTTTGGCCAGTGTGCTGCTGAGTCGCCGTTCTCGCTTGGCCAACTCGCGTAGTTGATCCTGTTCACGAACTGAGGGCCCCTTCCGTGCTGTGGAAGGGGCCCTCAGTGCAGCTTGTGGCAGGATTCTGGATAACCACGACACCGGAATGAGGAGGGGCGGTGGCCAGACGCAGTCGGCTGCAGGTGCGACCGCCGTCGATGGTTGACGTCGCCAAACAGGCGGGAGTCTCCCATCAGACCGTTTCCCGGGTGTTGAATGCCCCGGAGACCGTGTCCCCGGATACCCGACGCCGGGTTGAGCGGGTGATGCGTGAACTGGGCTACCGGCGGAACAGCCAGGCGCGTGCCTTGAAGACCCGCAGCACCGGGCTGATTGGTGTCATCAGTCAGGGTGATACCGACTTCGGTCCGGCCAGAATGACGCTGGCTATTGAGGAGGCCGCGCGCGAACGCGGCTATGCCACCGCACTCACTGTGGTCCGCGATGCCAGCGCTGACACCGTGGAGAAGACCCTGGACTTCTTCCTCAGCCATGGAATCGACGGCATCGTGGTGATCACACCGGTACCCGCGCTGGCTGAGGCAGCCAAGCAGCTCTCCAAGAAGACACCGGTAGTGATTGTCACCTCCGGGTTGTGGCCGGCAGACAACATGGACGTCGCCGGAATTGATCAGGAACTCGGTGCACGGCGCGCCACTGCTCATCTGATTGAGGCCGGGCACCGCTCAGTGGCCCATATTGCAGGGCCGATGGATTGGTTCGATGCGCGCGGCCGCGTGGTCGGCTGGCGGCAGGCTCTGGCCGTCGCTGAGCTCAGTGCGCCGCCCATGGTGGAAGCAGGCGGCTGGACTGCCGAGAGCGGGTACCGTGCTGCTCAGCAGATCATGTCCTGGGGGCAGCTGCCTGATGCGGTTTTCGCTGCCAACGATTTCCTGGCGCTTGGGCTGATCCGCGCCCTTGAGGAGCGCGGCCTGCGGGTGCCTGCGGATATCTCCGTGGTGGGATTCGACGACGTCGATGCCGCCGGATACTTCTCCCCTCCTTTGACCACGGTGCGGCAGCCCTTCGAGGACGCCGGGCGCGCTGCCCTGGAGCTGCTTCTGGACGAGAGCCACGGACTCACCCAGGTGCCGAACTTCATTGCACCGGAGCTTGTCGAGCGCGGATCCGTTCGCCCCGCCCAGCGCTGACTGGGAATTTTCAACAAATTGGCCCCAGGGTCTTGACGTACAGCGGGATGTGAACGTTAACATTTGTGAGACTCAGGTCACAGTGATCTGAATCACTTGCTCGTCACGGGGTGCTGCAGTTCTTCGAGCACCCCGGTATCCGGCTCAAGGAAGAGGCAGAGATGGTCGACCAGGTCGTCATCGGCGTGGACTTCGGAACGCTTTCTGGAAGGGCACTTGTTGTGCGCGTCAGCGACGGCGCCGAACTGGGCACCGCCGTTCACGAATACGAGCACGCGGTGATGGCGCGCAGCCTCACCGCAGACCAGGATCAGCCGTTGCCGCCCGACTGGGCTCTGCAGGTGCCAGCGGACTATGTCTCGGTCCTGAAGAATGCTGTTCCGCAGGCCTTGCGCTCGGCAGGAGTCAGTGCGGAGCAGGTCATCGGGATCGGCACCGACTTCACAGCCTGCACGATGGTGCCGACCACCTCCGACGGCACTCCGCTGAATGAGCTTCCGCAGTATGCCGACCGGCCCCATGCCTACACCAAGCTCTGGCGCCACCACGCTGCGCAGGCACAGGCCGACCGCATCAACACCCTGGCCCATGAACGTGCCGAACCATGGATCAGCCGCTATGGCGGATTCATCTCCTCGGAGTGGGAGTTCGCCAAAGCCCTCCAGATCCTCGAAGAGGATCCCGAGGTCTACCAGGCCATGGACCACTGGGTCGAAGCCGCGGACTGGATCGTGTGGCAGCTCACCGACAACTACGTGCGCAATGCCTGCTCAGCGGGATACAAAGGCATTCTCCAGGACGGACAGTATCCTTCCGAATCATTCCTGCGTTCCCTCAACCCGGACTTCGCTGACTTCGTCAGCAGCAAGCTCGACCACGAGATCGGCCAACTGGGTCATGCGGCAGGGACGCTGAGCGCTCGTGCCGCGCAGTGGACCGGACTCCCCGAAGGCATCGCAGTGGCGGTGGGCAATGTGGACGCCCATGTCACCGCCCCGGCCGCAGATGCCGTAGAGGACGGGCAGATGGTGGCCATCATGGGGACTTCCACCTGCCATGTGATGAACTCATCAGTCCTGGCCGAAGTGCCGGGTATGTGCGGCGTCGTCGACGGCGGGATCCTCGAAGGCCGCTGGGGCTACGAAGCCGGACAGTCCGGCGTCGGAGACATTCTGGCCTGGTATGTCAATCACCAGGTCCCCGGCGAGTACGCTCAGCGAGCACAGGAACGGGGGTTAAGCCTCCACGAGCTGCTCACGGAGCTGGCGGCGGAGCAGGCTCCCGGCGCACACGGCCTTGTGGCCTTGGACTGGCATTCCGGCAACCGATCCGTGCTGGTTGACCATGAACTCTCGGGGCTGCTGATCGGACAGACACTGTCCACCACACCCGAGGAGATCTACCGGGCACTGATCGAAGCGACCGCCTTCGGCACCCGCACCATTATCGAAGCCTTTAACGCATCAGGCGTTGAAGTCCGCGAATTCGTGGCAGCCGGAGGGCTGTTGCGCAACCCGGTGCTGATGCAGATCTACGCAGACGTCATCGGTCTGCCTATCTCCACCATTCGTTCCGCGCAGGGACCCGCCCTGGGGTCTGCGATCCACGCGGCAGCTGCAGCCGGGGCATACCCAGATGTACGCGCCGCCGCAGCAGTCATGGGTGGGCGGATCCGCGAGGCCTACACGCCGAATCCCCACGCGCAGCGGATCTATGACGAACTTTTCGCCGAGTACACCGCCCTGCACGACTACTTCGGACGCGGTGGCAATAACGTGATGCGCCGGCTCAAAGCCCTGCGTCGCAACAGCTTTGCACCAGCAGGACAGGACCTAGACCAGGACCCAGATCAGGACGCTGGCCATGACGCCGGCGAGCGTGCGGCACAGGAAGGGGCGGCATCGTGACTATTTCCCTGCAAGATCTCAGCCCGCAGGCCCAGCAAGAGGTAGCTGCCACTCGGGAGACCGTCGCAGCCCTGCACGCGGAGCTGCCTCGCAATGACCTGGTGGTCTGGACCGCCGGCAACGTCTCGCAACGGGTGGACACCGATGACGGTGCCCCCGAGCTGTTCGTGATCAAGCCCTCCGGAGTCTCCTATGACGAGCTCAGCGCGGCCTCCATGGTGGTCTGCACCCTGGACGGAGAGAAGATCGACGACGGCACTGCCGCAGATCTGCAGCCCTCCTCGGATACTGCCGCTCACGCTTATGTCTACCGCCATATGCCCAACGTCGGCGGGGTGGTGCACACCCATTCAACCTACGCCACCGCCTGGGCCGCCCGGGCTGAGCCCATCCCGTGCGTGCTGACCATGATGGCCGATGAGTTCGGCGGCGATATTCCGGTCGGACCCTTCGCGCTGATCGGTGATGACTCCATCGGGCACGGAATCGTAGAGACCCTTCGCGATTCCCGGTCACCGGCGGTGCTGATGAACAGGCACGGCCCCTTCACCATCGGGAAGGACGCCCGGGCAGCGGTGAAAGCGGCCGTGCTGTGTGAAGAAGTCGCACGCACAGTGCACTTTGCTCGGCAGTACGGAGATCCTCAGCGCCTGGAGCAGCGCGATATCGACGCGCTCTTCGCGCGCTACCAGAACGTCTACGGCCAGCAGAAAGGCACAGCATCATGATGTCGTCCCCCTTTGCGGAGAAGAGCATCTGGTTCCTCACCGGATCCCAGGACCTCTACGGTGAGGAGACGCTGCAGCAGGTCGCCGAACAATCCGGCGCCGTAGCCGCAGTGCTGGATGAAGCCGAAGAGATCGCCGTCGCGGTGGAATGGAAGCCTGTCCTGAAGGACCGGGAAGCCATCCGACGTGCCGCGCTGGAGGCCAACAGCGACCCGAACTGCTTGGGCGTGATCGTCTGGATGCACACCTTCTCACCGGCCAAGATGTGGATCGCCGGGCTCGAGGCACTGGACAAGCCGATGCTTCACCTGCATACCCAGGCTCAGGCCGAGCTTCCCTGGTCCAGTATCGACATGGACTTCATGAACCTCAATCAGGCCGCCCACGGTGACCGGGAGTTCGCCTATATCGCGACTCGCACAGGATTCCGCCGCAAAACCGTGGTCGGGCACAGCAGTGATCCCAGAGTGCGGGCGAAGATCGGCAGCTGGGCACGGGCGGCCGTCGGCTGGGACGCCCTGCGCACGATGAAGGTCTGCCGCTTCGGCGACAATATGCGCAACGTGGCAGTGACCGAAGGGGACAAGACCGAAGCCGAGATCCGGCTCGGCAGCTCCATCAACACCTGGGCGGTCAATGACCTGGTCGAACGCGTAGAGGCTGTACCGGAGTCTGAGATCGAAAGCCTGCTGCAGGAATACGAGGAGCTCTATGACCTCCAGCCTGAACTGCGCAGCGACGGCGAGCGCCGTGACGCGCTCATCTATGCAGCACGCCAGGAAGCCGGGATGAGGTCCTTCCTGGAAGAAGGCGGCTTCAGCGCCTTCACCACGAACTTCGAGGATCTGGGCGGTCTGCGCCAGTTGCCGGGTCTAGCGGTGCAGCGCCTGATGGCTGAAGGCTACGGGTTCGGGGCCGAAGGGGACTGGAAGACCGCGCTGCTGGTGCGGGCGGCCAAAGTCATGGGCCACGGGCTGCCCGGCGGCGCTTCGCTGATGGAGGACTACACCTACGAGATGACGCCGGGCAAGGAGAAGATCCTCGGCGCGCACATGCTCGAGATCTGCCCCACGCTGACCACCTCGCGGCCGCGTCTGGAAATCCATCCATTAGGCATTGGCGACCGCGAAGACCCCGTCCGGTTGGTCTTCGACACCGATCCCGGTCCCGGCGTCGTCGTCGCCATGTCTGATCTGCGCGAGCGCTTCAGGCTCACCGCCAACGCCGTGGATGTGATTCCTCCGGACCAGCCGCTGCCCAATCTGCCGGTGGCCCGTGCGGTCTGGCAGCCACATCCAGACTTCGCGACCTCGGCCGAATGCTGGCTCACCTCCGGGGCGGCTCACCATACCGTGCTGAGCACGGCGCTGAGCATGGAGGCTTTCGAGGACCTGGCGGAGATTGCAGGGGTTGAACTCGCCGTCATCGACGACTCCACCACCCGGCGTGACTTCGCCCAGCAGCTGCGCGTCAACGCTGCTTATTACCGCCTCGCCCAGGGGCTGTGACCACCACCGATTCAGAGCATCACCACCGGCTGCGATCGCCGCAGCCGGCCACTTTGAAGGAGAAGGATCATGAAACATCGCTTCAGCACAGGGCGCATCGTTGCGCTGGGTGCCTCAGCTGCCCTCGTCTTCGGCATCACCGCCTGTGAAGGCGGTGGCGCCGGCTCGGATGGTCCCGACACGGATGCGGCACCCGAAGAGATGACTGTGGGCGTGGCGATGCCCACCCAGACCTACGAGCGTTGGCTCAACGACGGTCGGGCAGTGCAGGAAGGGCTGGAAGACCTCGGCTACAACGTGGACCTGCAGTATGCAGATGATGACATTCCCACGCAGTCACAGCAGATTGACCAGATGATCACCCAGGAGGTCGATGCACTGATCATCGCCTCCATCGACGGTTCGGCGTTGAGCGCTCAGCTGGACGCTGCAGCCTCTGCCGGAATCCCGGTGATCGCCTATGACCGGCTGCTGACCAACAGCGAGAATGTTGACTTCTACGTCACCTTCGACAACTACGAAGTCGGCGTGAACCAGGCCAACGCTCTGCTGTACGGGCTCGGGATCCTCGATGAGAACTTCGAAGAAGCCGACGACGCCCCCGAAGGTCCGCTGAATATCGAACTCTTCGCCGGATCCCTGGACGACAACAACGCCCACTTCTTCTGGGACGGTGCCATGGACACCTTGGAGCCCTACATGGAGGACGGAACTCTGGAGGTGCCTTCGGGTCAGACCTCGATCGAGCAGGCCGCCACCCAGCGCTGGGAGCAGGAGACTGCCCAGAGCCGCATGGAGAACCTGCTGACCACCCACTACTCCGGCAACGAGGAGCTGCACGGAGTGCTGGCCCCGGCGGATCCGCTCTCCCGCGGCATCATTCAGGCGCTGCGTAATGACGGCTGGGGCGACACCATTGAAGACGGGCTGCCGGTGGTGACCGGTCAGGATGCTGAAATCGCTACGGTCTCCCTGATCGCCGAGGGCGTCCAGCATTCCACGATCTTCAAAGACACCCGTCTGCTGGCCGAGCAGGCGGTCAATGCCGCCGATTCCTACCTCACCGGCGAGGAACCGGAAGCCAACAACACCGAGGACTACGACAACGGCGAGAAGGTCGTGCCCTCGTACCTGCTGGACGTCAACATGGTCCTTCAGGACAACTACGAGGAGATCCTGGTGGATTCCGGCTACTACACCGAGGAGCAGGTGGATTCCGGCCAGCTCTAGAGCTGACTGCCCCCAGCTGTATCGCGCGCCGGCCTGCACCTGCCCAGGGCAGGCCGGCGCGCCCAACGGTCTCTCAAGGAGGACCCCGTGAGTGAGCAGGACAACGACGACTGCATCCTGCAGATGCGTTCGATCACTAAACGCTTCCCCGGCGTCGTCGCACTTGATGATGTGACGCTGAATGTGCGCCGCGGCGAGATCCATGCAGTCTGCGGCGAGAACGGTGCGGGCAAGTCGACGCTGATGAAAGTGCTCTCCGGAGTACATCCCACTGGCAGCTACGAAGGGGAGATCATCCTCGACGGCGAGCCCGTCAGCTTCTCTTCGATCAATGACTCCGAGGCCCGCGGTGTTGTCATCATCCATCAGGAGTTGGCGTTGGTCCCGCATCTCTCTGTGGCGGAGAACATCTTTTTGGGCAATGAACGCACGCGCGCCGGCATCATCAACTGGCATGAGGTGAACTCGGAGGCCGCCCAGCTGCTGCAGAAAGTGGGGCTGCGCGAGAACCCAGTCACCCCCGTGGGAGCCCTCGGCGTGGGCAAACAGCAGCTGGTGGAGATCGCCAAGGCACTGTCCAAGAACGTGCGCCTGCTCATCCTGGATGAACCCACGGCGGCACTCAACGACGACGACTCCGAGCACCTGCTCGGCCTGATCCGCGGGCTGCGGGATGAAGGCGTCACCTGCATCATCATCTCGCACAAGCTCGGAGAGATCGCTTCGATTGCGGACTCCACCACGGTGATTCGTGACGGGGCCACCATCGAGACCATAGACATGCGCTCAAGCGCCGGTCCTCATGAGCTGATCCCGCGCATCATCAAAGGCATGGTGGGCCGGGATATGGACAATATGTACCCCGAACGCAGTGTGGAGATCGGCGAAGAAGTCATCAGGATCGAAGACTGGAACGTCTGGCATCCCACACAGCCCGGGCGCAAAGTAGTCGATGGAGCGTCCCTGAATGTCCGCGCCGGTGAGGTAGTGGGCATCGCAGGTCTGATGGGCGCAGGCCGGACTGAGCTGGCTATGAGCGTCTTTGGCCAGAGCTACGGCAGGGACATTTCCGGGAAGGTCTTCATCCACGGCACTGAAGTCAAGCTGAAGCATGTCTCAGATGCCATCAGGCACGGTTTGGCCTATGTGAGCGAAGACCGAAAGCGCTACGGACTGAACCTCATCGAAGATGTCCGCCGCAATATCACCTCAGCAGCACTGCGCAAAGTGGCACCACACGGGTGGATCAACGGCAACGAGGAGATCGCGGTGGCGCAGCGCTACCGGGACTCGATGAATATTAAGACACCCACGGTGCTCTCCACCGTCGGCAAACTCTCCGGCGGTAATCAGCAGAAAGTGGTGCTGAGCAAATGGCTCTACACCGAGCCGGAGGTGCTCATCCTCGATGAGCCCACGCGCGGCATCGATGTGGGTGCCAAATACGAGATCTACTCCATCATCAACAAACTGGCCGCCTCGGGAAAAGCCATCATCGTCATCTCCTCGGAGCTGCCCGAGGTGATGGGAATCTGCGATCGGATCTACGCCCTTTCCGAAGGACGGATCTCCGGTGAGGTGAGGGTGCAGGACGCCACCAGCGAGCATCTGATGGAACTTATGACCGCCGAATCATCGGCCATGAACACTGCAGGTAAGGACTAAGGGAGAAGGCTATGGCCGGGACATCCAATCTGATTGAGCTGATGACACGCAATGTGCGCCAGAGCGGCATCTATATCGCCTTCGTCTTCATCGTCCTGCTCTTCACCGCGCTGACCGGAGGCACACTGCTCAGCCCGGGAAACCTCACCAACCTGGTGCTGCAGTATTCATACATCCTCATCCTGGCCATCGGTATGGTCATGATCATTGTGGCCGGACATATCGACCTCTCAGTAGGCTCGGTGGTCGCGCTGACCGGAGCAGTCTCTGCCGTGGTGGTCATACGCGAAGGCATGCCGTGGTGGGTCGGCATTATTGCCGCCTTGATCACCGGTGCCCTGGTGGGGGTGTGGCAAGGGTTCTGGGTGGCCGTGGTGGGCATACCGGCGTTCATCGTCACGCTGGCAGGCATGCTGATCTTCCGGGGTCTGACCATGCAGGTGCTGGACAACGTCTCCCTCTCCCCGTTCCCGCGGGAATATCAGCAGATCGCCGGGGGCTTCCTCAACGGGCTGCTCGGTGGCCCAGGTTATGACGTCTTCACCCTGCTGATCTTCGCGCTGGCTGCAGCGGGCTTCGCCGTCCAGCAGTGGCGCGTACGCATGCGCAAGCTGCAGTACAAGCAGCCTGTGGAAGCACTGTGGCTGTTCGCAGTGAAGATCCTGCTGGTAGCCGCGGTGATCATGGCCTTCGGCTGGCGCCTGGCCAACGCGCGCGGCCTGCCCATTGTGCTGATCCTGCTGGCCGCATTGGTGCTGATCTATGGATTCGTCACCCAGCGCACGGTCTTTGGTCGGCACATCTACGCCATGGGCGGGAATCTGCAGGCGGCCAAGCTCTCCGGTGTGAAGACCAAGACGGTGAACTTCATGCTGTTCATCAATATGGGTCTGCTGGCAGCTATTGCTGGAATCGTCTACTCGGCCCGCTCCAACAGCGCGCAGCCGGGCGCCGGCAACATGTTCGAACTGGATGCGATCGCCGCCGCCTTCATCGGCGGAGCTGCGGTGACCGGCGGTGTCGGCAAGGTCCAAGGCGCCATCATCGGCGGCCTGATCATGGCGGTGATGTCCAACGGCATGCAGATCATGGGAATCGATCAGTCCACACAGAATGTGGTCCGCGGCGTCGTGCTGGTGCTGGCTGTGGCCTTCGACGTCTGGAGCAAGAAGAAGGCTTCGGCTGAGCGCTGACGAGTCTCCGGGCTCGCCCGCACCATCGCAAGGGGCGGTCTCCTTTTGGGGGCCGCCCCTTCTGCGTTGAGGACCGGTGCGGCACCAAAGCAGAAGAACCCTTGACCAGTGTGAGCTGCGTCACTAATGTATCGATAAACATGATGAGTCGAGACGCATCAAGCGCGGCTCTCCGGACCCTCAGCCGTCTCTGAGAGAACTCGCCGAAAGAGACCCATGCCCGATCAGCACTCCACAGCATCGGCCGTCGTCAATCTGGACGTGCCGGGGCCCACCATCAGCCGCCACCTCTACGGCCACTTCGCGGAGCATCTGGGCCGCTGCATCTACGAAGGATTCTGGGTGGGGGAGGAGTCGTCCATCCCGCACGTGGATGGCATCCGCTCAGACGTGGTGGAGGCGCTGCGGGCCATCCGCATCCCCAACCTGCGGTGGCCCGGAGGCTGCTTCGCCGACGAGTACCACTGGAAGGACGGCATCGGCCCGCGGGAGGACCGGCCACAGATGGTCAACACCCACTGGGGCGACGTCGTGGAGAGCAACCACTTCGGCACTCATGAGTTCATGCGGCTGTGCGAACTTTTAGGCGCAGAACCCTATATCTCCGCGAACATCGGATCCGGCACCGTGCGCGAGACCAGCGAGTGGGTGGAGTACCTCACGCGCGGGGACCAGGCGCCCATGTCCCAGCTGCGCAGCCGCCACGGACGCGAGACCCCTTGGAACGTCACCTTCTTCGGCATCGGCAACGAGCCCTGGGGATGCGGCGGACAGATGACGGCCGAGCAGTACGTCGCCGTCGCGCGCCAGCACGCCACCTACGCCCGCAACCACGGGCAGAACCGGCTCTGCCGGATAGCGGCGGGGGCATCCGACGACGACTACGCGTGGACAGAAACCCTGATGAAGCACCTGACCAAGGGGCTGGGGGACAAGAGGCCCGCTGACATCTTCCAGGCGATCTCCTTCCACTTCTATACGTTCTCCGGGACCTGGGCGGACAAGGGCAGCGCCACTGAGTTCAGCGGTGAGGAGTACTGGGCCACCATCACCAAGGCGCAGCAGATCCGAGAGATCCTCGCCGGACACGCCGCGGTGATGGACGCCTACGACCCCCACCGCACCGTGGGTCTCGCCCTGGACGAATGGGGCACCTGGTGGAATGTGGAGGAGGGCACCAATCCCGGATTCCTGTACCAGCAGAACACCATGCGCGATGCACTGGTCGCCGCAGTGCACTTCGATGCCTTCCACGCTCATGCGGAACGGCTGATGCTGGCCAACATCGCCCAGACCGTCAACGTGCTGCAGGCTATGGTGCTCACTGACGGGCATCAGATGATCCTGACGCCTACGTATCACGTCTTCGAAATGAGCGTGGGCCATCACGACGCCCAACGGCTCGACGTGCACTGGAAACGGCAGCCGACGACGACGCCGGGTGAAGAGCCAGCCGATCCGGCTGTTGATGCCCTGACCGTCAATGCTTCGGTCAAGGACGGAGTCCTGACGATCACTGCCGCCAACCTCGATCCTGACCAGGCGAACACCGTGGAGCTGGAGCTCAGAGGGGCTCACCTCGGCACAGTCAGTGCCAGAGTGCTGACTGGGGAGACGGTGTCTACCCACAACACCGCAGCTGAACCGCAGGCGGTGGCCCCCCGTCGCTTCGAGGATATCGAGACGCTGCTCTACGACCGCGGCACGCAGCTGAATCTGACTCTGCCGCCGGCGAGCTTCATCACGCTCTGCGCAGACATCACCGCAACCTGACCTCATCACCTGACCTCACGACCTGACACCTTGTCCGATAACTCGTACCGCTCAATGAGGAGACACGATGAAGACACCACGACTGACTGCTCTTGCTACTGCCGCCTGCATCGGCACACTCGCGCTCACCAGCTGCGGGGCTGATGCCGCCGATGGAGATGAGACCCCCCCAGCTGCGCATGGCCTGGTGGGGTGCCGATTACCGCAACAGCCTGACCTTCGAGATGATCGAGATCTGTGAAGCAGAGGCCGGCGTGAGGATCTCCCCTGAGCATACCGACTGGGAAGGCTACTGGGACCAGCTGGCCACACAGACCGCGGGCGGCAACGCCCCCGACATCATGCAGATGGACGACACCTATCTGCGCGAGTACGCCGACCGCGACCTGTTGATGGACCTCTCCGATGTGGACCTCTCCGCCATGGATGAGGACGCGATCGCTAACGGCTACACCGAGGAGCACGGTCAGGTGGGTGTCACCACCGGAATCAACGCGATGGCTGTGCTGGCTAATCCTGAGGTGTTCGAGAGCTTGGGCCGGGACCTGCCTGATGACACCACATGGACCTGGGATGACTTCCATGACTTGGTGGTTGATATGACCGAGGAGCTCGGACCCGGCGCGTACGGAGATGCCGGCCCCGTCCAGCCGGTCTCGTTCCAGCTGTGGCTGCGCCAGCAGGGACTGCATCTGACCACTGAGGAAGGCGAGCTGGGCTTTGAGCCGGAGGATCTCGCAGCGTACTTCGAGCAGGAACTGCAGCTGGTGCTCGACGGCGGCTATCCCAGCGCCGAGCTCATGCAGGAGGAGGGCAATAAGCTGCCCGGTGAAACCATGTTCGAAGTCGGCGACCAGGCAATGGCGCGGTACTGGTCGAACCAGATGACCGGGGTCTCCGAGCAGTCCGGCGTCGATATGGTCCCACTGCGCTGGCCTTCGACATCTGGCACCTCGGCCGAGAACGGCCTCTGGTTCAAATCCACCATGCTGTGGTCGGGCTCGGCGAACACCGCTCATCCTGAGGCGGTGCAGTCCTTCATCAGCTGCCTGGTGAATAACGAGGAGGCCGGGCTGGTCCAGGGAATGGACCGCGGACTGCCGGCCAATGAGAACGTCCGTGAGGCGGTGCGCGCAGGCCTGGAGGGCCAGGATCTCATCGCCGCGGAGTTCCTGGAGGAGATCGAAGATGACGTCAACGCGCAGGTCCCCGAGCCGGTTCCCGCCATGGGATCCGGCGGTATCCAGGAGGTTCTGCGGCGCTACAGCGAAGAGGTGTACTTCCAGCGCATGACCCCGATTGAGGCCGCCGAGGCTGCGCATCAGGAAGCTGATCGGCACATCGGCAACTGAGACCAGTGTCTTCGGTGGCGCCGCACCGGCTGAGCGTATCCTGACGCTATGCCCCGCACTGTGACGATGAGCGACGTAGCCCGCGCTGCCGGTGTGTCGCCGATGACCGTTTCCAACGTGGTCAATGGGCGCCCCGGAGTCAGCGAAGCGGTTCGTCGCCGGGTGCTCGAGCATGTGGGGGCGACGGGCTACCGGATGAACGTCGCTGCCAGAAACCTGCGCTCCGGACGCAGCGGCGTCATCGGACTAGCCGTCCCTGAGTTGGACCGGTCCTACTTTGCACAACTGGGCGCATACATCACTGCGGAGGCTAAGAGCCGGGGGTACCGGGTTGCCGTCGAGGAGACCGGGGCCGCCGCGGCGGGGGAGTCTGCAGCCATTGAGCTCTCCCAAGCGCTGCAGTATGACGGGTTGATCCTCAGCTCGGTGGAGATGGATCTGACGTCGATCTCTGCGGCAGGTACTTTTCCGTTGGTCGTGCTCGGTGAACGTGAAGGTCCTGAGGGTCTGGACCACATCCGGCTGCCGAACCGGGAGGGCGCCCGGGCAGTCGTGACGCACCTTGTGGCGCAGGGCGCCCGGCGGATTGTGTACGTCGGTGGGCCTGACAGTTCGGAGGTCAACATCCGCAGTCTGCGTCTTGCGGGCTACCGCGATGCGATCGAGCAGCTTGGCCCGGCGCAGGGGATCGAAGCGCCAAGTGAGCTGCACGTGCGCATTGATGAGATGACGATGGCGGCAGGGCGGGCCGCAGGTCACCAGGTGGCCAGCATGCCGCAGCTGCCCTCTGCGATCTTCGCCATCACCGACACCATTGCGATCGGGGTGGTGCGCGGACTGAGAGACTGCGGTATCCGGGTGCCGCAGGACATCCTGGTAGCCGGCTTCGACGATATCCCCGAATCTCAGTTCATGACTCCTTCATTGACCACCATCACCCCCGACCACCAGTGGACTGCTCGGCGAGCCGTTGAGCTGCTTTTGGAACGAGTTGCGGGCACCGCTGGCGAAGCCCGGGGGGAGACTGCTCCCTTTGTCCTCACGCCGCGGGAGAGCACCGACAAAGCTCAGAGACAGCCCGGCAGACAATAGAAGGGCGCACAGCGCATATGCCTCACGTTCAGATCCCACCGGCGCACCGCTGGTTCGCCCACCAGGTGGAGGACCGGCTGCTGCCGAGACTGGAGTCCCACGGACTGGTCATGCACTCGGTGCTGGCGGTTCACCGGGACGAACTGGTCTATGAGACCTACTGGCATCCTTACAGCCAGGACCGCCAGCATCGTCTTTACTCCGCCGGGAAGTCTCTGGTGGCACTGGCTGTGGGGGTCCTCATCGACGACGGCGCCCTGGACATCAATGAGCGGGTCATCGACTTCTTCAGCGAGTACAGTGCCGAAGCCCACCCGTGGGTGCAGCAGATGCAGGTGGTGGACCTGCTGACGATGCGCACCGCGCATGCCTCCAGCACCTACTCACGTGTGGCCGACCCCGACTGGGTGCGCACCTTCTTCACCTCAGCACCGACCCGCCCCCCGGGCGCCATCTTCTCCTATGACACATCCGCCACCCTGGTGCTCACCGCACTGGTGGAGAAGCTCAGCGGAGAGCCGTTCGAGGTGTTCTTCCACCAGCGCATAGGCAGGCATATCGGCATGCAGCCGCTGCGGGCACTGCGCTCTCCGCTGGGGCTTCCTCAGGAGCACTTTCACCATCGGCCCACGTGGCGGGAAGTCGCCGAGAATCCACAGGGCGTCGCCCACGGGGGCTCGGGTTTGCTGGCTGCGCCGCGGGATCTGGCGTGCATTGCTCATCTGATGATGAGCGGAGGTCGTGCCGGGGGAACACAGCTGGTGTCTACGGAGTATCTGGAGACCGCGGTGAGCGCTCAGACCCCCACGGTCACGGGCGACTTCTCGCATCCGGAAGCCCAGTTCGGCTACGGGTACCAGTTCTGGAGGGGGCGTGGAGACAGCTGGGCGGCGTGGGGCATGGGCGGACAGATCATGCTGGTGGCGCCTGCGCTGCACACCGCGGTGATTGTCACCGGCGACAACCAGCACCTGGAATCTGATGCCCAGCTGCTGCATGACGCCCTGTGGGATGAGCTGCTCACCCCGTTGAAGGAGGCGAGCATCCTCGGCGCGGATGAGACGGGCTCACCCATACCAACGGAGGCTGTTCACGTGCCGGCCCTCAGCATCCCAGAGCATCGCGATGCCCCGCGCTCGCTGACCCCGGTGGCCGGCGTCGCTCTACCCGCCACCGGGCCCTTCAGCCGGCGCTGGGAAATCCGGTCCCCTCACGCATGTCCGGAGGCATCAGGACGCTCGGATGATTCACCGGCTGCCCAGCAGCCCGGTGACTTCACGGCCCTGGAGCTGACATGTACGCCGGATGGTGGGGATCTGGTGCTTATCACCAAGGAGGGGGAGCGCCGTACGTTCCCGTACCGAGTGAACGGCCATGCGGAACACCCGCTGCCGGGCTACGGGTATGAGGCCCATACCTCGGGGGCGTGGGCGGATGAGAGGACCCTGCTACTGCACGTCCACGTGGTCGGCGATTGGCTCGCACAGATTCAGATGCTCCTCACAGTGACGCCCGGAACCGTGGTCTGCCGGATGAAGGCCTCAGCGGAGTTCTTCGCCGAGGAGTACGACGGGGTGCTCCTCGGGCAACGTGATGCGGAGGAACCCACCATATGAGTCCTCGTCAGCTGAATCCCGAGTCATCGATTCGGGACCGTATCCAGGTGGTCGGTGCGCACTTCGAGCGAGGGGGCCGGCCGTGGATCCCGGTGACCGGGGAGATCCACTACGCACGTATTCCGCGCAGCCGATGGAAGCAGACCCTGGCACAGGCTGCCTCCGGGGGCCTGAACACTGTGGCCTGCTACGTGTTTTGGCGGTACCACGAGCCCACCCCCGGGCGGTTCTGCTGGGAGGACAACCTGGACCTCCGCGGCTTCGTGGAGTTCGCCGCTGAGGCCGGTCTGGACGTCGTCGTCCGGCTTGGCCCTTGGGCACACGGTGAGGCGCGGTTCGGCGGATTCCCGGACTGGCTGATGGAGGCCGACTGCACTCCGCGCACCAATGATCCCGTTTATCTGAGGTTCGTGGAGCGGTTCTACGCAGAGACCATTGGGCAGCTGGCTGGGCTGTGCCATGCCGATGGTGGGCCCATCATCGCCGCACAGGTGGAGAATGAGCTCCACCAGCAGCCGGAGCATCTGGCTCGGCTGCGTGAGATGGCCGAGGAGCTCGGTCTGCACCTGCCGCTGTGGACCGCCACCGGATGGGGCGGGGCCAAGCTGCCGGGCACGGTGCTGCCGGTCTGGTCCGGCTACGCAGACGGTTTCTGGGCCGAGGCTGACGAGGAGTTCCCCGACTTCGCCCGTCCGCACTTCTCCTACAGCCATCAGCGCGATGACCACGGGGTAGGCGCCGATGTTCGGCTCGCTGCCCAGGCAGGTTCAGGACCGCAGGGCGGAGACGGTAATGAGGACACCGTCGACACCTCAGCGGGGGCTCTTCCCTTCGCGACCTGCGAGCTGGGTGGGGGTATGCATGTCGCCTACCACCGGCGCCCGCTGGTGACGGCTGAGGATGTGGCCGCCCTTGCGTTGGCGAAGATTGGCAGCGGGTCGGTGTGGCAGGGCTACTACATGTACGTCGGGGGCAGCCATCGACGCGGCCACCCTGACGGTGAGCAGGAGTCCCAGGTCACCGGGTACCCCAATGACATGCCGCAGATCAGCTACGACTTCCACGCCCCCATCGGTGAGCACGGCCAGATCAGACCGCACTACCACCTGCTGCGCCGGCAGCATCTGTGGCTGCGCTCAGAAGGGCAACGGATTGCCTGCATGACGCCCAAGATCGCGGGGATCGACTTCACGGACCCCTGCACTGATCCGCAGGGAGCGCAGGATTTGTCCGGTCCGGCTGGCCCGCAGGATCCGCTGCGCTGGGCAGTCCGCGACGACGGCGCCCAGGGGTACCTTTTCCTCTCCCCCTACCAGCCAGCTGTGGAATCGTTGGCCGCTCAGGCCAGTGTGCAGCTGCAGGCCCCGTGCGGAGCGGCGACCCTCACGGTGCCGCATCGTCCCGTCGACATTCCCGCCGGAATTTCCACGGTGTGGCCTCTGAACTTCTCACTGTCGGCCGGGCTCACCCTCATCAGCGCCACCGCTGAGGTGATCACGCGCGCGGCTGACGCCGAGGCCGACCTGCTCATTCTTTGCGTCCGGGATGGCATCCCCGCGGAGCTGGTGCTCAATCGAAGGGTCCCGGTGAGCGGGCCCGCCCAGTTTCTGCATGAGGCGGGGGCCGCCGTCGTCGTCCCCACGGTCCCGCCAGGAAAAGACTGTCTGATCCAGCTGGGCGAGGCGCGCATCCTTCTTTTGGATGAAGCGACTGCTGACCAGCTGTACCGGCTGAGGCGCGGAGACCGGGACGAGCTGCTGCTCTCCGCGCAGCCGGTGTGGGTTGAAGACGACGTTCTGGTGACAGAGCCGGTCGTGCGCAGAGACGCCCTCATCACGAACGCCGTGCTGGCCGAGGATGGGGAGCGGGCGCCCGCGCCGCGCAGCGGAGGGCCGCAGCACCGGTTGTCCGCACCAGCCGATTGGTCTGGGGCCTACGTCCTGGATGTGCCGGTGCCGCCGGATGCGTTCGATGAGGGGCTGCGCAGCATGCTGCGGCTCACCTTCGTGGCCGATGCAGCCCGGGCCGTCATCCCCGGGACGCAGGGTTCAGGTGACCAGGAGAGTGCGCGCGAGGTGCTGGTGAGCGACCACTTCTGGCACGGCCGCGACTGGGAGTTCGAGCTGACCCCCTGGCGGCGCGAGATCCAGGCCCGAGGGCTGCAGATTCACCTGCTGCCTCGGCGTCGAGCCGATGGCGTATGGATCCATCCGGAGCATCGTCATGCTCCCGACGGCGCCCGCGTCCATCTGGTGGAGCTCACGCAGCTCCGTCGAGGCGCACCGCCGCCGGGGACGGTGCATGTGCTGGGCCATACCTCATGACACCCCACACTGCGGACCCGCTGTGCTGTCCCGGAGCACCAGCCGGGTTCGCACCACCGGCCTGCGGCTCGGAGACCCCGGGTCACGCAGCTGCTCCAAGACTTCCCTGACGCATTCACGGCCAAGCTCGGCGAAGTCCTGATCGATGGTGGTGAGCGGGGGGTCATAGGCGTCGGCGTCGCTGATGTTGTCGAACCCCACCACGCTGACATCCTCAGGGATGCTGCGGCCTGAGCGGCGCAGGGCGCGGTAGAGCCCCAGGGCCATCTGATCGTTGGCGCAGAACACCGCGGTGCAGTCCTGTCCTGTGGGGAGCAGAAGCCCAGCGCGGTAGCCGGAGTGCGCTGACCAGTCTCCGCGGACCGGCTCCGGGACTTCGCGTCCGGCGGCCTCCAAGGTGGCGCGCCAGGCGGCTTCTCGCCGTCGTGCGGCATGAGACTCTTCGGGTCCGGCGATATGCCAGACCGTCCGGTGCCCCAGGCTCAGCAGGTGCTCAGTAGCTTTGCGGGCGCCCGCCACCTGGTCAGCGTCAATTCCATAGGTTCCCGCGCCGTGATCGGCGTCCACCACCACTGCTGGCACCCCCGGCGGCAGAACCAGCTGGGCAGAGTCGCGCAGCGGGGTCTCCATGATGACAATCACGGCATCCACTGCCAGCTCTTCGAGTCGGCTGAACGCGCGGTCGACGCTGCGCCTGGTGGGAGTGCGCACCGGCAGCAGGGTAGTGGCGTAGCCGGCGTCGGCGGCTGCAGCAGCGATGGCGTCCACCGTGCGGATATTGCCGTAGGTGGTGAGGGTGAAGGTGATGATGCCCATGGTGCGGAAGTGTCCGCGTTTGAGTGCTCGAGCGGCGCTGTTGGGTCGGTACTGCAATTCGCGCATCGCTTCCATGACCTTCTCACGAGTCGCCGGGTGCACCCCCTGATAGCCGTTGGCCACTCGCGAGACGGTCTGAGCGGAGACGCCCGCCCGCCGCGCGACATCAGCCATGGCCACACGGGAGGACCCACTCGACGGCGTCTGGGCAGCCATGGGACTCCTGGAGGTTCGCTAGAGACAGATCATTGTGACGTAGATCATAGCGTGTTATGTTTGCGCAAACATCGGCATGGATGAGCGTGAGGGCCACACCATGACAGCAGCAACGCCAGTAGTCGTCCGGGGAGCATCAGCGCGTCGCCGACTACGAGCCGGCGCCTCGACCTCATCAGTCGGATGGGCATTTCTTGCCCCATTCATGATCGTCTTCCTGCTGGTCTTCATCGCTCCGATCATCTACGCGATATATCTGAGCCTGTTTCGGGACCAGCTCATCGGCGGTTCGGTTTTTGTGGGACTGGACAACTACCTGGTCGCCCTGCAGGACCAGAGCTTCTGGGCGGGCCTGTTACGGGTGAGCCTCTTTCTGGCCATACAGGTGCCGATCATGCTCTTCCTGTCCATGCTCGCAGCGCTGGCACTGGACAGCGGACGGCTCTACGGGACCAGCTTCTTCCGCCTCTCGATCTTCCTCCCCTACGCGGTGCCCGCTGTGGTGGCGACCCTGATGTGGGGTTTCATGTATGGGACCCGCTTCGGTCTGGTGGGGAACATCAATGACCTGTTCGGCCTGAACCTGCCCAACCCGCTTGCGCCCGATCTGATTCTCGCCTCGATAGGCAATATCGTCACGTGGGAGTTCGTCGGCTACAACATGATCATTTTTTATGCAGCACTGCGCGTGATTTCGCCGACGCTGTATGAGGCCGCCGCCATCGACGGGGCCAGCCAGCTTCGGGTCATTCTGCACATCAAACTCCCCGCCATACGCGGCGCACTCGTGGTCGCGGCGATCTTCTCCATCATCGGCAGCTTCCAGCTGTTCAACGAGCCCAGCATTCTCTCAACTCTGGCGCCGAACTCCATTACGTCCTCGTTCACCCCGAACCTCTACGCCTATAACTTGTCCTTCTCCGGCGGGCAGTACAACTACGCCGCCTCGGTGGCCATCATCATGGGCGTCATCACCATGGTGATCGCCTACGCGGTTCAGTTGCGCGGCATGCGAAAGGACGGCCAGCTATGAGCAATGGACTCATCACACTGCGCACTCCTCGCCGGCCGAAGCAGAACTCCCTTCCCACCGTCCTGAACCCGCCGAAGAGCAAGTTGTTGACGGTGCTGTTCGGGGTGATGCTGGTCTACTCACTGGTACCGCTGGTGTGGCTGTTCATCAACGCCACCAAGACCCAGCCGGACCTTCTGGCCAGCTTTGGTCTGTGGTTCGCCGGGGACTTCGTGCTCATCGACAACATCGTGGCCACCTTGACCTACGACGGCGGGATCTTCCTGCGCTGGCTCTCCAACACGCTGCTCTACGTCGTCGTCGGCGCAGGTGGGGCCACCCTTCTGGCGGTACTCGGCGGCTATGCCCTGGCGAAGTTCGACTTCGTGGGAAAGAAGCTTGTATTCGCCGTGGTGATCGGGGCGGTGGCAGTCCCAGGTACCGCGCTGGCGGTGCCCACATTCCTGATGTTCAGCGAGATCGGCATCACCAACACGCCGTGGGCTGTCATCATCCCCACGCTGATTTCACCCTTCGGCCTCTATCTGATGTGGATCTTCTGCGCTGATTCAATCCCCAAAGACCTGATGGAGGCAGCCAGGATCGACGGCGCCAATGAACTGCGGCTGTTTCTGCAGGTGTGCCTGCCGCTGCTGAAGCCCGGCATCGTCACTGTGGCGCTGTTCAACATGGTGGCCACCTGGAATAACTACTTCTTGCCGCTGATCATGCTGCGCAATGAGAACCTCTATCCGCTGACCCTGGGGCTGACTGCCTGGAACCGACAGGCCTCCACGCTCGGCGGAGAGGCAATTTTCCACCTGGTGATCACCGGCTCGCTGCTGACCATCATCCCGCTCATCATCGTCTTCCTCCTGCTGCAGCGCTATTGGCAGAGCGGACTGTCGCTGGGCAGCTCCAAAGAATGATCGCCAACTCTCACCTGAAAGGGACATCATCATGAAGCAGAACAGGAAACCAGCTCTCACGTGTATTGCAGCCTTCGGCGTCTCTGCTCTCGCGCTGAGTGCATGCGGCGGTGATGAACAGACTGACACCACCGAAGCCCTCGAAGCCGGCGGAACGATCACCGTATGGGCTTGGGAACCGACGCTGGAGCAGGTGGCCGAGGCATTCGAAGCCGAGAACGAGGGCGTTACTGTCGAGCTGGTCAATGTGGGCACCGGGGACGAGCACTATACGAATCTGCAGAACGCTATGCGGGCCGGGTCCGGGCTGCCCGACGTCGCGCAGGTGGAGTATTTCGCCATTCCGCAGTACATCTTGGGTGAGTCATTAACGGACCTCACGCAGTTCGGGGCTGATGAATACGCAGAGGGCACCTTCACCGATGGGCCTTGGAATGCTGTGACCTTTGGAGGCGAAGGAATTTACGGCCTGCCGATGGACTCTGGCCCGATTGCGCTGTTCTACAACCAGGATGTCTTTGATGAGCACGGGGTTGAAGTGCCCGAAACCTGGGAGGAGTACCTCGAGGCGGCCAGGCAGTTCCGCGAAGCCGACGACGACGTCTACATCACCAGCGATCAGGGCGACGCCGGACAGGTCACCACTATGATCTGGCAGGCCGGAGGAACACCATTCGCGACTGAGGGAACCGACGTCACTGTTAGCCTCACTGAGGACGAGGGGACGCAGCGCTGGGCGGAATACTGGCAGACCTTCATCGACGAGGACCTGCTCATGCCGGTGCCGGGATGGACCGACCAGTGGTACCAGGGACTCTCTGACGGCAGCATCGCGAGCCTGACCATCGGTGCCTGGATGCCGGCGAACCTTGAGTCGGGGGTTCCGGACGGTGAGGGATCTTGGCGTGTGGCACCCCTTCCCCAGTGGGAAAGCGGAGAATCCCGTACCGCTGAGCAGGGCGGCAGCTCGCTGGCCATCCCCGAGGGAGCCGAGAACGCCGAGCTGGCCTATGAGTTCATTCGGTTCGCCGGTGTAGAGGCAGGAGTCCAGGAGCGACTGGACGCAGGAGCGTTCCCCGCCACCGTGGCAGATCTCGAGTCAGATGACTTCATCAACCGCGAATACGAGTACTTCGGCGGACAGCAGATCAACCAGATCCTGTCCGAATCTGCCACCACTGTGGTGGAGGGATGGCAGTACCTGCCCTTCCAGGGGTACGCCCACAGCGTCTTCAACGACACTGTGGGACAGGCCTATGAAGGCCGCGGAACACTGATGGACGGTTTCGCTGACTGGGAGGACGACCTGGTCCGTTACGGCCGGGATCAGGGCTTCAACGTCAACGAGTAGCCACCGTCAGCACAGAGTAGAGAACAACCACACCCCACGCGCGGCCGCTGCTGAAGCGGGGCCGCACCGCGAAAGGACTGAGTGCAGCGTGCCGAAAACGACTCCGACCTGGCTTCGCCACCACCCTGACGCAAAAGCGTCAGGCACAGAGCGCCGAATCTCCTTCGGCGCGGACTACAACCCGGAGCAGTGGCCGCGCGAGGTGTGGGATGAAGACATTCGACTCATGCAGCGGGCGAACGTCGACGTCGTCTCCATCGCCATCTTCTCCTGGGCGCGGTTGCAGCCCGCCCAGGATCAGTGGGACTTCGAATGGCTCGACGACGTCATGGACATGCTTGCCGAGGCGGGGATCGGGGCGGACCTGGCCACAGCCACCGCTTCGCCCCCGGCCTGGCTGTCCACCCAGCATCCGGAAATCTTGCCGGTCACCGAGGACGGCACCATCCTCTCCCCGGGCGGGCGGCAGCATTGGAGGCCCACCTCACCGGTCTTCCGGGAGCACGCACTGACCTTGGTGCGCACCCTCGCCGAACGCTATAAGAACCATCCGGCACTGGTGGCCTGGCACGTCAATAATGAGCTGGGATGCCATAACCTCTATGACTACTCCGACGACGCCGCCGTCGCCTTCCGCATCTGGCTGCGTGAGCGCTACGGAACGGTGGAGGAGTTGAACCGAGCCTGGTCCACCGACTTCTGGTCCCAGCGCTACCAGGCTTTCGAGCAGATCCTCCCGCCCCGTCGGGCGGCGTCGTTCCCCAACCCGACCCAGCAGCTGGACTTTCATCGGTTCAGTTCTGATGCGCTGAAGCAGCACTTTATTGCCGAACGCGATGTCCTGCGCAGCATCACCCCGGACGTTCCGGTGACTACCAACTTCATGGTCGTTGGTGAGACCAAGGGCATGAATTTCGCCGACTGGGCCGATGAGCTGGACTTCGTGGCCAATGATCACTATCGGCTGCCCATCGAGCACTCCCGCGATGAGCTCTCCTTCTCGGCCGCAGTCACCTCGTCCCTGGCCCGCGGGAACCCCTGGTTCCTGATGGAGCACTCGACATCGGCGGTGAACTGGCAGCCCATCAACCGGCCCAAACGGCCCGGAGAGCTGGAGCGGGACTCGCTGGCGCACGTGGCGCACGGCGCAGATGCTGTCTGCTACTTCCAGTGGCGTCAGTCAGCCGGAGGTGCGGAGAAGTACCACTCCGCCATGGTGCCCCATGCCGGAGAGGACAGCCGGGTCTACCGCAACGTCGTCGGACTCGGGCAGACTCTGCGGCAGCTGGACGACGTAGCTGGCAGCCACCGCAAGCCGGCGCAGGTTGCTGTGCTGATGGACTGGGAGTCCTGGTGGGCCTCCGAGTTGGACTCCCACCCCAGTGCAGAGCTGCGTTATCGTCCCGAGGTCTTCGCCTGGTGGCTAGCGTTGCTGGATGCCGGGGTGCGCGCGGATGTGGTGCAGGCTCATCAAGACTTCAGCCACTACGACGTCGTCCTCGCGCCGGTGCTGCACATGGTGCCTGCCGAGCTGAAGGAGCGGCTGGAGAGCTACGTGCACAGCGGGGGTCATCTCATCACCACATACTTTTCAGGAACTGTGGACCAGGACGATCGGGTGTGGCTGGGCGGATATCCTGGTGCGCTTCGTGAACTGCTGGGGATCAGAGTTGAGGAGTTCGCTCCGCTGCTCAGCGATGAGACGGTCGCTTTGGATGATGGCAGCACCGGAAGGCTGTGGAGCGAGCCGATAGAGATCCTCAACGACGTCCACGTGCTGCGCAAGTATGCCAGCGGCGACCTTGCCGGCCAGCCCGCGGTCACACGCAGAAAGGCAGGTGCAGGGACCGCCGCATACGTCTCCACTCAGCTGGACGCCGTCGGCCGTGTTTCACTTCTTGCAGATCTCCTGGACGGTACGGACGTGGTGCCGGAGATCCCTGAGCCGCTGCGCGGTCGCGCGGAATTCGTACGACGAATAGGTGAGAACGGCGAGTTCCTCTTCGTGATCAACCGCAGCGACGACCCCTTGGACCTTTCCGCAGTGGCAGGCCGAGCAATGATCGGACTCGATAATTCTCGAAGACTCGCGGCTCGGGGGGTGGCGGTCCTTCGGGTAGACACGCATTCTAGGGGTATTCCCCCAACTGAGAGGACGTGACATGAGCCGTAGGAGTTCCGTCGGATCCGGTGCTTCAATTCCTGAAGCGGCCTCGCCGCCCGCTCGGCCCAGCGGCACCGGTGCCGAACCAGGGTCCAATTGGGCCAATAACCTGCAGTATCAGGCCGCGCAGCTCATGAGGCCACGGAATCTGGACGAGCTCCACTCAGCGGTGGTCTCCTCAGGTCGTATCAAACCGCTGGGGAGCAGGCACAGCTTCAATACGATCGCCGATACCTCCGGAGCCCTGGTGGACCTCTCGGAGATGCCGCGTATTTTCGACATTGACGAGGCCATCCCCGCTGTGACCGTGGACGCAGCCATGCGGTACGGGGAACTGGCACTGTTGCTGCAGCAGCGCGGTTGGGCGCTTCAGAACATGGCATCTCTGCCGCATATCTCAGTGGTGGGTTCGGTGGCCACAGGAACCCACGGTTCGGGGGATCGCAATCCGCCCTTGGCGGCAGCCGTCCGGGAGGTCCAACTGATGACCGGAACCGGGACCCTGCGGACCCTGCGACGCGGCGAGCCAGACTTCGGTGCAGCAGTGGTCAGCCTCGGAGCTCTGGGGGTGGTGACTCAGATCAGCCTGGACATCGTGCCTAGTTTCCAAGTGCGCCAGGATGTCTACCAGGGCCTGGGCTGGGAGCAGGTCTTATTTAACTTCGACCAGCTGACCTCCTCGGCCTACAGCGTCAGTCTCTTTACCCGCTGGGGGGCAGACACGTTCGGGCATGCGTGGCTGAAGTCCACGGAGAATCCTCCGGAAGAGCTTCTCGGAGTTCACGCGCTGACGGATGACATAGGGCTGGTAGAAGGGACAGCCGAACGCACCACGCCGCAATCGGGAGTCTGGGGCTCCTGGGATCAGCGCCTGCCGCATTTCAAGCTGGAATTCACGCCCAGCAATGGATCGGAGCTTCAGACCGAATATCTCCTGCCGCGCGACAATGCGGTGCCGGCTATGCAGGAGCTGAGGCGCATGGGAGAGCAGCTGGACCCGCATCTGCTGATTACTGAGATCCGCACTATGGCCGCGGACGAGCAATGGCTCAGCGGTGCGTTCCAGCGGGACACCGTGGGTTTCCACTTCACTTGGCGCCAGCACACTCTGGACGTGCTGTCGCTGCTGCCGCTGCTGGAAGAGCGGCTGCTCCCTCTGGGGGCACGCCCGCACTGGGGGAAGCTCTTCGCGGTCCCTGACCTCACCGGCATGTACCCCAGACTTGGCGACTTCACAACGGTGGCTGAGCAGATGGATCCGGAGGGGAAGTTCCATAACGATTTCCTCACCACTGTGCTCTTCTAAGACGCCGGGAGCGTCGGCTCTCCTGGGTTTCTTAAGGGGCCACGGCAGGTGTTGGAGGGCTGCATCCTTTAAAGTGTGGCAATGACCCCACGATCGTCGCGTCCCACCATGAAGGACGTTGCGCGGATTGCGGGCGTATCGCCTAAGACGGTCTCGAATGTGATCACCGGGACAGTTACTGTGCGGTCCGGGACGCGCGCGAGAGTTGAACGGGCCATGCAGGAGCTGGACTTCGTGCCCAATCTCAATGCGCGGGGTCTGCGCAATGGGCGGTCTGGAATGATCGGTGTGGCTCTGCCGGATCTGGGCACAGATTTCTCAGCGAGCATCAGCCACGCACTGCTGGAAGCCGCGCACAGGCGGGGGCTGGCGGTCCAGGTGGAGGAGACCGCAGCTGAACCGCAGCGAGAATACGACCTGGTCTCGCGGGCTAGGACCCACCTAGTTGACGGACTCGTTCTCAACCCGGTCAGGCTGGATGACAGCGTGGTGGGACGCATGGAGCACCTGCCGCCGATCGTCCTGATCGGGGAAGTTGAGCAGCACCGTACCGATCGGGTTTTCGTTAACAGCCGGGCCGCCACGCGTACTGTCACCTCGCATCTGATCGCACAGGGTGCTCGTCGGATCGTGGCGTTAGGCAGCATGAGTAACGACGCCGGGGCCGATACCGCCACAGTTGACCAGCGGCTGCGCGGTTATCTTGATGCCCTGGAAGCAGCGGGACTGCCGGCGAGCCAAGAGCTGCAGGCGCCGGTGCCGCAGTGGACTATCGAGGGAGGCGCGGCAGGCGCTTCGCTGCTTCTGGAGCGCGGTACGCAGTTCGACGCCGTCGTGGCTTTCACCGACACGTTGGCGGTGGGAGTCCTGCATGCCCTGCGTGAGGCCGGTATCCGTGTCCCAGAGGATGTTCTGGTGACGGGGTTCGACGACGTAGAACACGCTCGGTTCTCGTCCCCGCCGCTGACTACAGTGCATTTCAGCCATCAGGAGTACGCGGAGGCGGCCCTGGATCTTCTGACCTCGCGTATCGAGGATCGGACATTGCCGCCGCGCGCCGTCGAAATCCCGCACTCGCTGGCGGTGCGGGAGAGCAGCGGCGCTGCGCCTGTCCGCGGTGCCAGCGATGCCCGGGGCGCACGGAAGTAGGCGGCGCGTTAGCGTCAGGATCGTGGTCGCCTGTATCTGGCTCGCCACAAGCGCCTACTCTGCTGCAGTGTGTGGGCGTCGTGCGGTGATCCGGTGGACTGTCACCTCGTGGGCCGTGAGGGGGCGGACTGTCCTCGGACGGAGTGTCGTTGGGTGGAGTGTCGTCGGGTGGGTGGAGGAATCCGTGGGATTTCATCCGGTGGTGACGCCGGCATAACGCCCAGAGGTTGTCGGCGGTGGTTTCTCCGCCGTGTTCCCAGGGGGTTTGGTGGTCGATGTCGCAGCGTTCAGCACTGATGGTGCAGCCTTCTGCTTGGCAGGTGCCGTCTCGGAAGATCAGCGCGTCGCGTAGGTGTGCTGGTGGGTACCGGCCGATATACCGAGCACTGAGTAGGTCGTAGTCAGCGTTGTTGGGATCTTTGCGGGTTTGGCCTTGGTACCAGTGGTGGTTGGCCTCGGGATCTGCGGCGAGGTGGCGTGCTTGGTGGGCGGGGATCATCCATGACCGATCTGCAGCCATCGCCGGCTCATCACTGTCACCGGCAAGGGTGGTCTCCGGGACCATGATCATGATCTTGGCATCAACCGCGGCGTCATAGACCCGGCCATCGCGAAGCCATGCCGTGAGGAGGTCTGCTTCCCGCTGAGCCAGGGTGCGCGGGTCACCGGTGCGGGGATCCGCTGCTTGGGGATCACTGGTGTGCGGGTCACTGGTCTGGTCGTCACGGGGCTGGCCTTCAGCCGCGCTGGGCGTGGTGGCAGTCGATTCCCCGGCATTGGCGTTTGTGGTGGGTTCGCTTGAGCTGGGCTGGTCCATACCGCGGGCGGCGGCTTTGAGGCGCTTCTCAATAGCTGCGGCTTCTAAGGTGGGGATATAGGCCTGGAGGTGGCTCATCCCGTGGGACTGGTGCTGAAACCTCACGAACCGGTCCTGGGACGCCTTCTCACAAGCTCGCGCATAAGCCTCGGGGTCAAGGGATGCCGTGTAACGGGTGAGCCACTGGTGAAACTCCGAGAGACTGCGACGCTGTGCTTGCCCTGCTGCGGCCTGGTCCAGTTGTTTCAGCAGGTGATCAGGCAGGCTACTGGTGGCGGCGGCGTCGACGGTTTTCCTCACCCGGGGCAGGTCAATGAGCCCCTCAGTAAACGCCCGCCACGTGCGGGGGAGGAGGTACTTAGCGTCCTGTGTGGTGTTGAGGATGGTGGTAGCAGTACGGTCACTGACCCCGAGGATGCGGGCGGCATCTCGAACAGCGGCACGGTCTGCCTCGGACCGGGTGACCAGGGGTTCCTGTGTGTAAGACGCTGCAGTTCGTTGTCGGTATTCCACCAGGGCGGTGATTTTGGCTGCTTCAGCCCGACGGGAGGCGACCTGCTGTCCCCAGGCGGCAGTCAATTCGGGTTCCCCAGCGAGAGTTCTCAGGTGCTCAGGCATAGGAGGGGCACTGTTGGCGCTGCTGGTGGTGGAACCTGCCATGGTGATCACCCCTGTCCCTGTGCCGGCCTTGCGGCCTGGCCTTATACCTATGCGCACATGCCTGCGTGTACCTGTCCATTCATCGAATCTATGTTCCATTGTTTCATGTCGCCTGGTACTTGTCGAGACTTTTTGGTCACTTTTGCGAGCAGTCTGACGGGACATCAGGAGATCCGCCCGGCGTCCAGGCTGGAGACTCTTGACCGCAGGGAGACACTTGGGTACCTTCATTACAACGTTGGAAAATGTGATGCGTAACACATATACGGGGTTGTGCAGGTAGGCCTACCGCAGCCCTCTAAGTCAGATGTGAGCCCCTCCTACGAGAGGACATGACATGAGCGCAATCAGCAGACGGGAGCTTCTCGTCGGCTCTCTTGCCGCGATGTCCGCGGCTGCCCTGTCCGGATGTGCCGCGACGACGGGCGGGGCTAATGCCAAGACTCTCCAGTTCTGGCATCTGCTCAGCGGTGGTGACGGCATCACGATGCAAGGACTCATCGACGGCATCAATGAGCGGCACAGCGAGTTCTTTGTCCGACCCACAGTGTTGGCCTGGGGAGCGCCGTACTACACGAAGCTCGCCATGGCCGGGGCTGGCGGACGCGCACCCGAGTTGGCGATTATGCACTCAGCAAGAGTGCCCGGATATGTTCCTGGCGGGCTCCTGGACCCCTGGGACCAGGAGCGTCTGGCAGAGCTGGGGGTTTCCCAGGAGCATTTCTCCGACCGGGTGTGGGAGAACAATCTGGTCGGAGGTGAGCTCTTCAGTGTGGCACTGGACGCTCATCCCTTTATTGCGCTGTACAACACGGACATCTGCGAGGCCGCTGGAGTCCTGGACAGTGACGGGCAGCTGCTGAGACCGGATAACCCCGAGGACTTTCTTGAGATGTGTCGCGAGATCGCTGGCCATGCTCCGGGGCACGCCCTCTCCTACGGTTTCCTCGGCGACGGCCCGCAGATATGGAGACTTTTCTACACCCTGTACTCCCAGCATGGGGCAGTCATGGATTTCCCCCAGGGCGGCACTGCTGAAGTGGACGGAGACGCCTTCATCGCCTCATTGGAGCTGATGCACCAACTTGTAGACGGGGAAATAACCGCCCGCCAGGGGACCATCGACTCGGCGATTGCCGAGTTTGCCGGTCAGCGCAGCGGCATCCACTTCACCGGTGTCTGGGAGCTTCCCACTATGCAGGGTGCTGGAGTGCCGGTGGACGCCACGATGATTCCTCCGATCTTCGGACAAGAGGCTGTCTACGCAGACTCGCACTCCTTCGTGCTTCCCCATCAGATGGACCCCGATGAGGAGGCCCGGCAGATGACGTATACCGTTGTCAGCGAGCTGCTGAAAGGGTCCTTCGACTGGGCCGGTGCTGGTCATATCCCCGCATATCTCCCCGTGACTGAGGACCCCGAATATGCACAGCTGATGCCCCAGGCCCACTATGCCGAGGCCGCAGACCATTTGGTCTATGACCCCACGGCCTGGTTCACCGGGTCAGGGTCGAACTTCGTCGGTGACGTCGCCCAGATCGTGCAGGGAGCCATCGTCAGCGGTGAGGGCTATGAAGAGGCGCTGGAAGGATTCCTCTCGCATGTGAACGGCATCCTCACCCGGCCGAACCCGGCGAACCCTGAGGAGAGGCAGCTATGACAGAGGCAGGAGTGGCCCGCAGTGCCATCACCGCAGACTCACGCACAGTACCTGACGCGGACTCGTCCGGGCCTCGGCCTCAAGCGATAGGACGCGGGGAGGCGCGACGCAAGGAGCAGCTGATCAGCTGGGGATTCCTGGCCCCATTCATGATTGCGTTCGTGCTGTTTGTCGTCTGGCCGCTGATCCACGGCGTCTACTTGAGCATGACCGACCAGGCGCTCACCGGAGCCGGCGGAAGCTTCATCGGCTTGGAGAACTACTCGGAGGCTCTCAGCGACCCACTGGTGTGGCAGTCGATTCGCAATACCCTGTGGTTCACTCTGTTGTCCACGGTGCCGCTAGTAGTGCTCGCCCTGGTGATGGCGCTGCTGGTTCACACTGGTCTGCCTGGGCAATGGCTGTGGCGGTTGTCCTTCTTCATGCCGTTCCTGCTGGCCTCCACGGTGATCTCCCAGATCTGGGTCTGGATCTTCAACCCGGAGATCGGCGCAGCCAATGAGCTGTTGGCGGCGGTGGGCATCGAGCCGATTGCCTGGCTGCAGACGCCACACGTAGACCTCATCGCCATCGTGATCGCCACCGTGTGGTGGACAGTGGGCTTCAACTTTCTGCTCTACCTGGCGGCCCTGCAGAACATTCCTGATCTGCAGTACGAGGCCGCCGCCGTCGACGGGGCGGGACGGTGGCGACAGCTGTTCTCCATCACCCTGCCGCAGCTTGGGCCCACGACCGTCGTCGTGCTGATCCTGCAGCTGCTGGCGTCGCTGAAACTGTTCGATCAGGCATACCAGATGATGGGCGCCAGCGCATCGGAGACATCCAGGCCAATTGTGCAGTACATCTTTGAAGCCGGCTTTGTCGGCTATCGCTTCGGCTATGCCTCGGCCATCTCCTATGTGTTCTTTGTACTGATCGTCATCGTAGGCATCATCCAGATGATTGCCCTGGGCCGACGTAAGGAGATCCGATGAGCGCCCCAGCTGCGGTTCTGCGCGAACCCACTTCCGTTCAGACCCCACGTTCCTCCCGCAAGCCAGGCGAGTCGGCGTTCTCCGGGGCACGGGTGGCGGCATTCATCGCGCTGGCGATTATGGCGGTGACCTGGCTGCTGCCCTTCCTCTGGGCGGTAGCCACCGCGTTCAAGACTGAGACCGACGCGGCCGCAGGTGGACTTCGTCTCATCGGCGAAAGCGGAGTCTCCACGCAAGCCTTCGAGTCCATTCTCAGCCAAGGAAATGTCTACATCTGGGCACTGAACAGCGCTTGGACCTCAGTGGTAATCACCCTGCTCACCGTCGCGATCTCCGCGCTGGCGGCCTATGCCTTCTCGAGGTTGAACTTCACGGGCCGCAAGTGGCTTTTTATCACGGTGATCGCCTCCATCATCGTGCCGCCTCAGGCGCTGATCATCCCGCTGTACTACCAGATGCTCGCGTTCAACATGGTGGACACCTACTGGGGCTTGATCCTGCCTCAGGTGGTCATGGTCCCGATCGTCTTCATCCTTAAGCGCTTCTTTGACGCGGTGCCCGTGGAGCTGGAGGACGCGGCTCGGGTGGACGGTGCGGGACGGCTGCGGGTGTTCTGGTCAGTGGTGCTTCCGTTGTCCCGGCCCATCCTCGGCGCGGTCTCCATCTTCGTTTTCATTCAGGCCTGGAACAACTTCCTGTGGCCTTTCCTCGTTCTCAACGACACCCTTCTGATGACCCTTCCCGTTGGTCTGCAGACGGTTATCAGCGCCTACGGGGTTCAGTATGCCCAGGTGATGGCGCAGGCGGTGCTTGCAGCCTTGCCGCTGGTAGTGATCTTCCTGTTCTTCCAGCGCCAGATAGTCAAGGGCGTGGCAACCACCGGTTTCGGTGGCCAATAACTGCTGAGCGCTGAGCGCCGGAAGTCCGTCCCGATCCGAGAAAACTACAGAACCGACCATCGTCGCTGTCCTGCAGAATGACGGCGTCCCAGAGAGAAACTCAAGGAGAGACATGCCCTACGCAACGATCACTATTGACCGGGACTTCACGGTGGCCGATGTCCCGCGCCGGCTGTTCGGCTCTTTTGTGGAGCATATGGGGCGATGCGTCTACACCGGAATCTATGAGCCCGGGCACCCACGTGCCGACGAACGCGGATTCAGGCAGGACGTGATGGAGCTGGTCAAGGAGATGGGTCCCACGGTGATCCGCTATCCCGGGGGGAACTTCGTCTCTGGCTATCGGTGGGAGGACGGTGTCGGTCCGCAGGAGGATCGTCCGGTGCGCATAGATGGTGCCTGGCACAGCATCGAGACCAACGCCTTCGGCCTGCATGAATTTGTCGACTGGGCGCGCGAAGCCGAGGTGGAGATCATGGAGGCCATCAACCTTGGCACCCGTGGCGTGGAAGCTGCCCGTTCCCTGGTGGAGTACGCCAACCACCCCGGCGGTACCTACTGGTCTGATCTGCGGAGAAAGAACGGGGCAGAAGATCCCTTTGACATCAAGCTGTGGTGCCTGGGCAATGAGCTCGATGGGCCGTGGCAGATCGGGCATAAGACTGCCGCTGAGTACGGGCGCTTGGCCCAGGAGTCCGCTAAAGCCATGAAGCTGGTGGACCCGACAATCGAGTTGGTAGCCGTGGGTTCGTCCAACCGACAGATGCCGACTTTCGGTTCATGGGAGCACACCGTCCTCACCCACACATACGAGGAGGTCGACTACGTTTCCATGCACGCCTATTACCAGGAGCACGACGGCGACGCGGCGAGTTTCTTGGCTGAAGGTGTGGACATGGACGCCTTCATCGACGGGGTGATCAGCACCATCGACGCGGTCAAAGCAGCGGGCAAGCACACCAAGCAGGTGAACATCTCCTTCGACGAGTGGAACGTCTGGTACCAGCGAGGTCTGGAGACTGAGGACCAGCCGCACCAGGTAGCCAGGGACTGGAAGACCCACCCCCGGCTTATCGAAGACACCTATTCCGTCACCGATGCCGTGGTGGTGGGCACGTTGCTGCACAGCCTGTTGCGCCATGGTGACCGTGTGCGTATTGCCAACCAGGCGCAGCTGGTCAATGTGATCGCGCCGATCCGGTCAGAGGAGGGAGGCCCCGCCTGGCGTCAGGCGTCGTTCTGGCCCTTCGCACGGATGGCCGCTCTGGCCCGGGGGCAGATCATGCAGCTGTCACTGGTCTCTGATCAGGTCTCCACCAAGAAGTTCGGGGAGGTCGACGCCGTAGATGCTGCCGCCACCTGGGATGAGGAACGCGGAAAGCTAGCCCTTTTTGTCGCTAATCGGTCCTTGGAGGAGGACGGTGAGGTTTCACTGAAGCTGCCAGGCTTCACTGCGCGCAGCATCGCCTCCGCAGAGGTGCTGTGCGTACCCGAAGGTGGCGACCGGCATCTGGCCAACGTAGAGGACAACCAGGACGCGGTGACTCTGGTACCCCTGCAGGAGGTGGGCATCCAGGACGGTCGTGTTCAGTTGAAGCTGCCAGCACTGTCCTGGGCTGTGGTGGAGATCGACGTCGAGTCGGCATGATTGATGCATATTCTCGGCGCCGCGGCCGCCCACTGACTTAGGTTCCGGCGTCGTCGATGTCTTGCCGCTAGGCTCCGGCCGAGGATTCTCTGATCACTAGACGGGGCCCCACCGTCTCAACCAAGTGTGCCGGTGGGGGTCCGTCCAGTGCCTGGGACAGCAGTTGTGCCGCACGTCTGCCGATCAGCTTGAACCCGAAATCAACGCTGGTCAGCGGCGGCTGAGCTCCGCTGACCAGCGGCTCCCAGTTATCGAAGCTCGCTACCGCGATGTCCTCGGGGATCCTTAGGCCGCGCTGCTGCGCAGCTTCCAGCACCCCGCGCGCTATGCGGTCACTGCCGGCAATGATCGCATCGACATCCGCCGAGCCTTCTAAGAGGCTGCGCGTTGCTGCTCGGCCCCACGTTTCGGTCCATGAGCCGAACATCGTTGGTGACGCTAGAGAGAGGTCATGGGCGCGAAGGGCTTCAACTACCCCCCGATGGCGCTCCTGCGCTGCTGAATACGTAGCATCTCCAGCGATATGAACAATATGACGTATTCCCAGTGCCACCAGGTGATCGCCAACCAGCTTTCCAGCCTGGACGTTGTCGGTAACCACAGAGAGGTCATTTGGGTTCTGCGAAGGGGCGTAGGCATAGACCACTGGAACCGGGACCTGGTGGCTGAGCGAGGCGCGTGCATCTGGGCGTGCTCCCACCACGATCAGACCGTCCACATCGCGCCCAATCAGGGCCTTCAGGTGGTGCGACTCCCGAATCGGGTCGCCTCGGCCGTCGCAGAGAAAGACTGACGTGCGGTGGGCGCCGAAAGCATCCTCGGCCCCCATCAGGATGGGAAGGCTGAAGCGTCCTTCTAGGTCATCGGTGATGAGGCCGACAGTGCCCGTGCGCCGGGAGTGCATGGACTGGGCAAGGACGTTGGGAGTGAACCCCAACCGATCCGCCACCTCCCGCACACGTTCTCGGGTAGCCGCACTGACCTGGCCGGGGCGATCATTCAGCGCCTTCGAGGCCGTACTGGGAGACACGCCAGCCAAGGATGCGACGTCTCGCAGGGTAACTCGTTTTCTGCGAGTTTCTGACCAGACGTTCAATGAGACCTTCTCCTCCGTAGTAATAGCGCCAGTCTAGTGGATATTCGCGCGCACTAAACCCTTGTATGTGACGCAGGTCACTGTTACGGTGAGCGAAAACGTTTTCGTTCGGTTTCTTAATCCCCGCTCTGTTCTGAGAGTCCACCCACTTCGCACTCAACACACCCACCCTGAGGAGGTCATCGTGAGGCATAGCAGCACGAGTGTTCTAGGAAGTTCCCTTGTAGCAGCAGCCTTTGTCCTGACTGCGTGCACCGGAGGAGGTGGAAACGGTAACGGCGGAGATGGCGCCGCGGAGGCTGAAGGGCCACAGACCCTCACGGTCTGGCACTACTTCGCCGAAGACGCCCAGGTAGAACTGATGGAGGCGTATAAGGACAAATTCGAATCAGCCAACGACGGTGTCACCGTTGACAATGTCTACATCCCCTACGATCAGATGAACTCCAGACTGGTGAACGCCGCGGGAGCGGGTGAGGGCCCGGATATTGCCGTATTCAACGGTGCCGAGACCTCAGTCCTGGCCTTGGGCGGTGCCCTGGCCCCGCTCGATGATTATTGGTCCGGCTTTGCCGACGCGGATCTCGTCCAGGACTCGGTGCTGCACAGCATGGATGACGAACTCTATGCCGTGCAGGGATACGTCAACTTGCTGGGCCTCTGGTACAACGCCGAGATCCTCCAGGAACTAGGGCTCGAAGCGCCCACCACTATGGACGAGCTCGAAGATGCCATGGCTGAGGCCGAGGATGCAGGGTACCGGGGTATCACCGTTAGCGGCCTGCCCAACTCGCAAGGCGAATGGCAGGCATACCCTGTTCTCAGCGACGCCGGGTTTAACTACGAGAATTTGGACGAAGCTGCCCTGACCTCAGCCCTGACCCGTGTGGCTACCTGGGTCGACGAGGGTTGGCTTTCCCAGGAGGCCGTCACTTGGGACCAAACCGTGCCCTTCCAAGAGTTCTCCGCCGGGGAGACTGCCTTCGCTATCAACGGCAACTGGCAGCGCGGGAATGCTGCGGCTGACGCTGACTTCGAGTACGGGGTAGTAGCCCTGCCACTGAGTGATACCGGAGGCGTGTATCTCGGCGGCGAAGGACAGGGGATCGGTATCAATTCGGCCAACCCAGACCTGGCGTGGCAGTACCTCGAGCAGACCTATCTCGATTCCGAAGGCCAGCTGATGGCTCTCGAGACAGTCGGTTCCCTCCCCTCGCGCGAGGACGCCGCTGAGAATGAGTTGGTCACTGAGGATGAGATTCTGGCGCCATTCAGCGAGACCGTAGCCAGGTTTGGTGCCAACTATCCAGATCCCGTGGTGCCGCCTGAAGCTGTGGGTGATCTGCAGGTCGGTATGGGACAGGCCTGGAGTGCCGTCATCGGCAAGCAGAAGTCACCAGAGGATGCCGCCGCTGACATCATCGCGACGCTCGAGGGGCTCCTTGACTGATGGTGGTTCATGCTCCGCCAGCTCGGGTAGCGCCAGTTGTGCCCCGTGAGGTCGGCGCTGGTACTGCCGGTCCCCGGTCCAAGCGACCGGGGACCGGCAGGTGGCAACAATCACGCCGATACATCATCTTCCTCATCCCAGCTGCGGTCTTCATGCTGCTCTTTGCTGTGTTCCCGCTGGTTCAGCTGCTGTGGATGAGCCTTCACGACGTCACGCAAAGGACGCTCCACGCTGCCGACTGGGACTTCGTGGGGTGGGAGAACTATCTTCGCGGGTTCAGCGCCGGGGAAAGCACTGCGGCCATCGGGCGAACGCTGGTAGTGGTCCTGATCGTGACAGTCGGCGGCATGCTGCTCGGCCTCATCGCCGCCATCGCCCTACGAACAGCCGGTCGGTGGTCCGCAGGGCTCTTAGCGCTGATGGTCTTCGTCTGGGCGCTTCCCCCGGTAGTCAATGGATCGGTGTGGAAGTTTCTGCTGGCCGAACGGGGACTGTTCAACACGGCACTGTCCGCCGTCGGAGTCTCGCGGCCCATACCGTTCCTCTATGACCCGCAATGGGCGCTGATTTCGGTGGCCTGTGTGGCGGCCTTCGCCGTTATTCCGTTCAATGCGCTGGTCTTTCGTGCCGCGTTGATGGCTATCCCGCCGGAAGTCTTCGAGGCAGCAGCAGTTGATGGAGCCAGCAGGTTCCAGGAGATCCGCTACATCATGCTCCCGGCAGTACGGGGAACCACGCTCGTGCTGTTTGTGCTCACCGTGGTCTACGGATTCAGGAGCTTTGACTTCATCTATGTCATGACCTTCGGGGGGCCGGGTACAGCCACAGCCACCCTTCCCTTCTTGGGCTACCTGCAGGCCTTCAACCGCTACGACTACGGTCTCGGATCCGCGACGTCGTTCCTCGCCGTGGCCGGAGTCCTAATCCTGGCTGGAGCCTATGCCTGGACTATTCGACGTGAGGAGCGCAGCGGATGAAGACCACCGCCGGACCTGTAGCTGTGCTGGTGAAACTGGCCTTCACCCTGATGTACGGCGTGCCTCTGGCCTGGATCGCGCTGACGTCCTTCAAAAGCAGCGCCGATGTCTTCTCCGCTGATTCAGCGATCATCTTCGAGCCCACGCTGGAGGCCTATCGCCGGTCCCTGGGCAGTGGTCTCTACGATGCGCTCATTCAGTCGGTCCTGATCGCCACGGGTACGACCGCCATGGTGTTGCTGATCGCCATTCCGGCCGCCTATGCCCTGGCCCGGGTGGCACATTGGTCAATCTCCCTCGGTCTGGTGGCGCTGATCATCCTGCAGATGATGCCGCAGACAGCCCAGGTCATCCCGTTGTTCGGCCTCTTTGGCAACTGGGGTCTCCTTGACTCGCTGACCGGCGTGATTATTGCTGACACAGCGCTGCTGACGCCCTTCGCTACGCTTCTGCTGCGCCCTTTCTTCCGGGCGGTCCCCATGAGCCTAGAAGAGTCCGGGGCCCTGGACGGTGCGGGAGTGTTCCGCACGTTCTGGTCGGTTGTCCTGCCGTTAGCCCGAAATGGTGTGCTGACCGTCGGGTCAATCACGTTTCTTCTCGCCTGGGGCGAGTTCCTCTATGCAGTGAGTTTCTTGCTCAGCCCCGGAGGCTACCCGCTCTCTGCACTGCTGTCTCAACAAGTCTCTGCCTTCGGCATTGACTGGCCCGGACTCATGGCCCTGGCCGTCCTGACCTCCATCCCGATCCTGATCGTCTTCACCGCCAGCTATCGATTGCTGCGCGACGGTCTTACTGTCGGCGCCGTGAAGTAGACCTCTGAAAGAAGTTCCCACGATGACATTCCATGCAGAATCGCCTGCCACCGAACTGGGCCCAGGACAGCGCCTGCAGCCGCGGCACCCTATTGTTCCCACGTCCTCAGTGCTTCAGCCTCTGGGTACTGACGACGTCAGGATCAGTGGCGGTTTCTGGGGCGATCGCCAGCAGCTAAACAGGAAGACCACCATCCCGCACGCCGAAGAGTGGGTGGAGAGGATGGGGTGGGCGGCCAACTTCGACTACGCCGTCAATGGTGGGCTGCCGCAGAAGCGGCGCGGACGAGAGTTTTCCGATTCCGAGGTCTACAAACTCCTTGAGGGCATGGCTTGGGAGATTGGCCGCAGCGCAGATGCGGAGCTGGACCGGCGATTCAACGCGCTGGCCCGGCGGGTGGCGCTGGCCCAGGAGAGCGACGGTTATCTGAACACCATGTTCGGCCGGCCCGGCCAGAATCCGCGGTACTCCGATCTTGAGTGGGGCCACGAGCTGTACTGTTTCGGTCACCTCATCCAGGCAGGCGTAGCTCGTGCCCGCAACGGAGGAGACGACCTGCTGGTGCACACAGCGATCGCCGCGGCGGACCATGTCTGCCGGGAGTTCGGCGATGAGCAGGATCTGCGCACCTGCGGCCACCCGGAGATTGAGACTGCTCTGGTGGAACTGTGGAGACTTACAGCCGCACAGCGATATCTGGACATGGCCCGGATGTTCATCGAACGTCGGGGAAGGGGAGGGCTGGGAAAGATCTTCTTCGGTCAGGAGTACTTCCAGGATGAGATCACAGTGCGCGAGGCCGATACGCTGCGCGGACATGCTGTTCGTGCCCTCTACCTCTCCTCCGGGGCAGTGGACCTGGCCGTTGAGGACCAGGATGCGCAGCTGCTCGATGCGGTGGAACATCAGCTGCGCAACACCCTTGCCCGCCGGACATATGTGACCGGCGGTATGGGCGCACAGCATGAAGGAGAGTCCTTCGGGGCCGACTTCGCCCTCCCGCCGGACCGATCGTACTCAGAGACCTGTGCTGGCATCGCCGCGGTCCAACTGAGCCAGCGACTGCTTCTCGCCACCGGCGACCCGCTCCATGCAGACACCGTCGAGCGTGTGCTGTTCAATGTGATTGCCGCAGCTGTTGCCGAAGACGGCCGCAGCTTCTTCTATACGAATACGCTGCACCAGCGGCACCGCGGTCAGGTGCCGCCTGCGGATCAGCCGAGTCATAGGGCGGCATCCGGGATGCGGGCACCGTGGTTCGATGTCTCCTGCTGCCCCACAAACCTCACGCGCACGCTGGCGTCACTCGGCGCTTACATCGCGAGCACTGATGCCACCGGCCTCCAAATTCATCAGTATGTGCCCAGCACCATATCGGCAACTACGCAGGCGGGCCAGCAGATCGAAGTCGTGGTGGAGACGGAGTATCCGTTTGCCGGTGGCGTGACCTGCAAAGTTGTTCAGGCTCCGGAGGGACCTTGGACCTTATCTCTACGGATTCCTCAGTGGGCAGCGGAAGCACGGTTGGTGCTGCCGGACGGATCGGTACTCAACGCAGGTCCCGGGGTCCTGCGGGTACCGGTCAGCCCGAGGACCGGTGAGAGTATCGAGCTGCAGCTGCCGGTGGAACCCAGATGGACCCGTGCAGATCCCCGCGTTGATGCAGTGCGCGGGCACGTCGCCGTTGAGCGGGGGCCACTGGTCCTGGCACTGGAATCTGTGGACCTTACTTACGGTTCGGCAGATGCTGACCTACGGGAACGAGAAGTCTCCGAGGTGGTAGTGGATGCCCGGCACCCATTGCGCGAATCCGACGGAGTAGTCCTGGTTCCAGTACGGTATGTTGACCATCACGACAGCCAATGGCCCTATGCCGGTTCCCAGGGCGGACTACCTGCCGGTCAAGACTCAGAATCACGCGAGGACGACGACGCCGACCCGGCCTGGATCCCGCTCATCCCGTACTACGGGTGGGGAAATCGTGGTCCATCAACAATGCGGGTGTGGCTTCCGGTCGACTGAGGGGTCCGGTCTCCGTGGGCATCATTCCCGCCGCGTATCGCGACATGTTCAAGGGGCAACGTAAATCGCCCGGATCCGCGTTGACGTGCTCTGAGTCACACACATAAAGTCAAGTGACCCCGGGGAGGTGACTCCTGTCACAATCCCTGGACACTCCACCGCTCAATGAAGAGGACTGACATGAGAATCACCCGACTCTCGAAGCTGGTCGCAACGGCCGCGATCGGCGCCGTGGCGCTGAGCGCTTGTGGCGGCGACGCCGACGGCGATACCAACGGGGGCGGCGACTCCGGCCAGGTTGAGCTTCGCTTCTCCTGGTGGGGCTCCGACCACCGCGTGCAGACCACCAACGAGATCATCGATATGTTCCACGAGGAGCATCCCGATATCCGGATCAATGCCGAGTTCGGCGATTGGGCCGGCTACTGGGACCAGCTGGCCACCCAGACGGCTGCCGGCGATGCTCCGGACATCATCCAGATGGACGATAAGTACCTGCGCGAGTATGCCGACCGCGGCGCGCTGCTGGACCTCTCCGATGTGGATACCTCACAGTTTGATGAGGCCACTATCGAGAACGGCACCACTGACGCCGGGCTGGTCGGGATCACCACTGGCCTGAACACCCTGGTGCTGGTGGCCAACCCCAGCCTCATCGAAGAGGCCGGGCTGGAGATGCCCGATGACACTACCTGGACGTGGGACGACTACGCCGAGATCACTGCGACGGTCTCCGAGGAGACTGAAGCCTTCGGCTCCGCTGACCCGAATGAACCAGGCGGCTTCCAGATCTGGCTGCGCCAGCACGGGAAGCACCTCACCACCGAGGAAGGCGAACTCGGGTTCGAGGCCGACGACGTTGTCGAGTACTTCGAGTACTACCTGCAGCTGATGGAAGACGGCGGTCTGCCTCCGGCAGCCGTCCTGTCTGAGTATCAGAACTCAGGTCCGGACCAGTCCCTGACCGGCACCAATCGTGCCGCCTTTGGATACTGGTGGACCAACCAGTTGGCTGGTCTGGCCGAGGCATCCGGTGAGGATCTGGTTCCGCTGCGCTTCCCCTCACAGAGCGGTAACGCTGAAGAGAACGGCCTCTGGTACAAGTCCGCAATGCTGCTTTCGGCATCGGCTCGGACTGAGCACCCTGAAGAGGTGAAGACTTTCATCGACTTCTTCGTGAACAACGTTGAAGCAGCCAGCATCAACGGCACTGACCGCGGCCTTCCTGCCAATATGGAGGTCCGTGAAGCAGTGCTGGAAGATCTCGAGGGTGTTGAGCTGGACTCTGCTGAGTTCATCAGCAGCGTCGAGGACGAGGTGAGCGCGCAGCCTGTGGAGCCTGTCCCCGCCATGGGCTTCTCCGCTCTGCAGGATATTCTCTACCGCTACGAGATCGAGGTCTTCTTCGAGCGGCAGTCTCCGGAGCAGGCAGCGGAGTCGATGATTCGCGAGATGGAGTCCGAGCTGAACTAATCGGCCCGGCACCACCCTTTATGTCGATCCGGAGCCGGATGTCCCTCACGTGGGGGCATCCGGCTCCGGGCGTTCATGCAAGAGTAGGAACCGTCACTGGCGGACGAGCAGCGTCTGCCGAAGAAGCAAGGAGTCTCATGGCTGTTGACCCCGATGTGCCGCCGACAAGGTTCGGCCGCAGAATCCTCTACTGTGCCCTCTCGGCCGGTGCAGCAGGACTAGGAATCGTCGTCATCCAGCTGATCTGGGACCTGCTGTCGGGGACTATCGGTGGCGCGCACCTGGCGGCAGCGGTCGGGCACTACACCATCATGGTTCTGCCGATGAGTCTGGTGGCGGGGATCATGGCTGCAGTGGTGGGATCGTTCTCCCGCTGGAGTTCAAGGACGGGCGAGCGTGCTACGGCAGTGGTGGCCGCGGTGATGGCCCTACTGGTTCTCGGCACAGTGACCTTCATCATGCTGTGGGCGCCGCTTTCTGCTGTTATTCAGCTCCTGTGGATCGCAGCAGTGGCTGTCGCGGCTGCCTGGGGCAGTATCCGGACTGATCGAACTGCGGTTCCTCTGTACTGATGGTGGACAGGCTCGCGGAGCCCTCATGCGTAACGGGTATCGCATGATACCCGCATTGCACCAGATTAATTAAACCGATTCATTGACTGTGTTCTAGGTCACACATAGGCTGTCTCCCAATCTGGTCGACAGATTCATCGTCGCCAGATTGTAACGATTCACTTGGCACTTTCCGCAGCTCTGCGGGACCCATACGTTTGCGAGGGATGACGATGACCGGAACAAAGAAGTTCACCAGGCTCTCGGCAGCAGCGGCGGCCGTGGCCCTGCTGGCGGTGACAGCCTGCGGTGGTGGCAACAATGCCGAAGGCGGCGGAGACGAGGACTCCCAGGAGCAGGTTCAGCTGCGCTTTGCTTGGTGGGGTTCCGAACTCCGCCAGGCCAACAGCATGGCGATCATCGAAGCGTTCGAAGATGAATACCCGCACATTAGCGTGGAGGGTGAATTCGCCGACTGGGCGGGATACCAGGATCTGCTGGCTACCCAGTTCGCTTCGCGTGACGCCCCTGACATCGTTCAGCTTGACGATGAGTTCATCCGCGAATACGCAGACCGCGGTGTGCTGTTGGAACTCACTGACATCGACACCTCCGACATCGATCCCACCATCCTCGAAGGCGGCCAGGCAGAGGGCGTGCAGATCGCCATCCCTACCGGCGTCAATGCGCTGGTGATGATGGCAAACCCAGAGCTCTTCGACGAGGCTGGAGTCGAGCTGCCAGATGACACCACCTGGACCTGGGATGACTTTGATGAGATCACTCAGACCATCCACGAGGAGACCGAAGCGTTCGGCACCAACAACCCCATCATGCAGGTCATGCGGGTGTGGGCGCGCCAGCAGGGCGAGCATCTGTTCACTGAGGATGGCCAGTACGGCCTGAGCGTGGAGCAGACCGAGGAGTGGTTCCAGACACTCTATGACTGGAGCCAGGCGGGAACTCTCCCCAACGCATCCCTGATGGTGGAAGAGGAGTCAGCCACCATGGAAGACTCGCTCATCGCCACTGGACGTGCGGCACTGGGCACCTCATGGACCAACCAGCTTCCAGCACTGACCACCGCATCCGGAGTGGACCTGGTGCCGCTGCGTATGCCCAGCCCCACCGGCAATGCCGAGGACAACGGTCTGTGGTTCAAGAACACCATGTTGATCGCCGGCAACGCCGGCACTGAGCACCCGGAGGAAGTCCAGCTCTTCATCGACTTCTTCATCAACACAGAAGAAGCCGGTCTGCACAACATGATGGACCGCGGCCTGCCCATCAATGAAACAGTCCGTGCTGCCGTCGTGGATCAGGTCGACGCGCAGGATCAGGTCGTCGCAGAGCTCATTGACAGCCTCGGAGGCGAGATCACTGACCCCGAACCGATGCTGCCAGTGGGCTATGGAGCAATCTCTGATTCCTACACCCGGTATCTGCAGGAAGTCATGTTCGAACGTATGACTCCGGCTGAGGCAGCCGAGGCATTCGTTGCCGACGCCGAGAGCAACCTCGGCAGCTGACCTCGCGAACTCAGGGCCGCTGCAGGTGAGCGACCGGAAGGGACAAGAACACTATGAGCACACACATTTCCCGCACCCGGGCGCTCGCCGCGGCGGCGCTGGTCGCCGTCGTCGCCCTCACCTCCTGCGGCAGCGGCACAGAGACCCAGGACGAGCAGGAGCAGGTCAGTCTGAGATTCGCCTTCTGGGGTTCCGATACCCGGGTGCAGAACACTGAAGAGATCATCGAATCCTTCCGTACCGAGCATCCGGAGGTCGATGTGGAGATCGAGTTCCGCGACTGGGGAGGATTCTGGGACACCCTCAATACCCAAATGGCGGCCGGGGACGCTCCCGACATCTTCCAGATGGATGCCCCCTATCTCCGCGAGTACGGCGAGCGTGGCACGCTCATGGACCTCTCTGGAGTGGACTTGAGTCAGATTCCAGAAGAAATCGTGGAATCCGGAACTATCGACGGCGAATACTACGGGCTGGTCTCAGGGGTGAACGCTGTAGCGATCGTGGCCAATCCGCGGCTTTTCGCAGAAGCTGGAGTGCCGCTGCCCGATGACACCAGCTGGACCTGGGATGACTACTCCCAGATTTCACAAGAGATCGGCGAGGCGCTGGAGGGCGTCTACGGCGCCGCCGGACCAAAGGAACCGCAGCTGTTCCAGGCGTGGCTGCGGCAGCAGGGGCTCGCCGTCAACGACGACGAAGGGCAGCTGGCCTTCGCAGAGGCCGATCTGCAGCAGTACCTGGAATGGCTCGACACGCTCCGTCAGGACGAGGTATTCCCGCCGGTTGAAGTCATGGTCGAACAGGAGTCCGTATCTCAGGACCAGTCCTTGGAGGCTACCGGCCGTGCGGCCATGGCTTTCAGCTGGACCAATCTGCTGGGTGCGCTGACAGATGCGGCGGGGGAGGAGCTGGTGCTGCTGCGGCTGCCCAGCGACACCGGCAACGTGGAAGATGCCCAGCAGTGGTACAACACCGGTATGGTCTCAGCTTCGGCGCAGACCGAGCACCCCGAAGAAGTGGAAGCGTTCCTGGACTTCTTCATCAATGATGAGCGCTCAGCAGTGATCAATATGACTGACCGTGGTTTGTCCGCCAACACCGAGATCCGTGGTGCCCTGATGGAGCAGATGGACGAGGCAAACCGGCAGGCAGCCCAGTTCATCACCGATATCGAGGACGAGCTTGGCCCACCAGTGCCAGTGCCGGCCACCGGGTTCGGCAACGTCGGTGCAGTCCTGCACCGCTACCAGCAGGAAGTGTTCTTCGGCCGAATGAGCACCCGGGACGCCGCGGAAGCGGCATATCAAGAATTGGAGGATCTCATTGGCTGACCAGCCGCAGACCATTCAGGACCTGCTGGAAGGGTTCCGCAGCCCCTCACCTGAGGCGCGGCCCATGATGCGCTGGTGGTGGTTCGGCCCACACCTGCGCCGGGAGGATCTGCTGCATGACCTCGACGCCATGGCCGCGGCTGGCATTGGCGGAGTAGAGGCGGCTTTCGTTTATCCCATGAGCGGTGAAAGCGACCGTTTCCTCTCGGAGCAGTTCCTCGAGGATCTGCGGTTCGCCGCTGAATCGGCTGCGCAGCGAAATCTGCGCTTTGATCTCACGTTGGGCTCAGGATGGCCCTTCGGCGGCCCCCATATCGACGAGACTACGGCCGCCAGGCGCATCCACTGGGAGCGGGAAGAAGTGCCTCCCGGGCCTGGTCGGATCGTTCTGCCGACTGTCTGGCCAGGTGATGAGCTCATTGCTGGGTACATCGGCAACGGCACCCGCTCCGAGGAGCCCGAGTCCCTCACGCTGCTGGAGCGCGACGGCGAGGCGCTGCTGATTCCGGACGGGACCGGTCCCCGGGTTGTCCGGATCGCGGTCTCCCGGTTGACTCGGCAGAGCATCAAGAGGGCCTCGTCAGGGGCTGAAGGTTGGGCTCTTGACCATCTTTCGAAGGACGCGGCGCTGCGACATCTTGCTGAGGTGGCAGAACCGCTTGTTGCCGCAGCCGGTCCGGAGCGTATCGGCACAGTGTTCTGCGACAGCCTGGAGGTCTACGAGGCAGACTGGACGCCGGGACTAGTTGAGGAGTTCACCGCTAGGCGCGGATACGACCCGCTGCCGCAGCTGTGGCAGCTGGCATTCAGCAAAGATTCTGGGCGCACCTTTCGTGCCGACTACTACCGGACCCTCACCGAGCTGCTGGAAGAGAACTTCATCGCCGTCGTCGGTGACTGGGCACGCTCCAAGGGGCTTAAGTTCCGCATTCAGAGCTACGGCCAGCCGCCGGCGACGGTCAGCTCCTACCGTCACGCTGACGCCTTCGAAGGCGAGGGGTGGGGTTGGGACATCATCAGCGCCTGCCGATGGGCCAGCTCGGCCGGGCAGATCTATGGCCGTCAGGTCATCTCATCCGAAACCTGGACCTGGACCCATTCCCCGTCCTTCCGCTCCACGCCGCTGGACATCCTCGCCGAGGCGCAGGATCACCTGCTGATGGGGATCAACCAGTTCATCGGTCACGGATGGCCGAACTCCCCTCGTCCGGCGGCAGAAAATGGACTGGGCCGGGTCTTCTATGCCGCTGGCGCTCTTGATGATCGCAATGCCTGGTGGGACGCGGCGCCTGCTCTGTGGGCTACGCTCACCCGACTCTCCTGGCTGATGCGTCAGGGGGAGCGGTTGTCCCAGGTGGGCATCTATGTGCCTGCCCGCGATATCTACGCCCATTTCGCCGAGGCCGGGCGCGCGGATCTGTACAAAGAAGCGCGACTGCATATTGGCGACGAGCTTCCGCACGCGGTGCGAACGGCCGGACCGGACTTCGACCTGTTCGACGACGACGCGGTGACGCTGCTGGACCCTACGCGCTTCCCCGTGGTGGTGCTCCCGCGTGCTACCGACATCCCTGAGCCTACGCGTCACTGGCTTCAGCAAGTACAGGACGCCGGGGGCACAGTGTTGGACTTCGGCGGGAGCGCCGGTATCGGAACATCAGCGAAGACCGTCGAAGAAGTCGTGGAGCATCTGCAGGGACCAGTGCGTATCCGTGCCACCTCCGCGGCTGCGCGCAATGAAGCGGTCGCTGTCACCACACGGGAGATCGGATCCGGGCAAGACGCGGGGCCCGGCGCAGGACTGCGGGTACATTTTGTGGCCAATACGTCGTCGAGGTATGTGGAGCCTGAACTGACTCTGCAGGGCGCGCCGGTGCTGGAGCGGTGGGATCCGGAGACCGGTGCGGTGGTCTCTCGGCATACCGGCCAGAGCCTCAAGCTCTCGCTGGCCCCTTATGAGGCCACGATCCTGGTGGAGTCCAGTGTGGGCACCGGCATGGATACCGGTGCAGACGCCAGCGTCACGATAAACAGCACCGAGACCACCAGCGCACCCACGTTGGCTCTGGATACTTGGCAGGTCCAGTTCTCAGACGAGTCGCAGCCGCGTGCGGTGGAGCTGCCGCACCGCTGGGAGGACGACCCGCAGCGCGCCTTCTACTCCGGAAGCGCCCGCTACAGCACCAGTTTCGAGGTATCTGAGAATCAGGAGGTGATCCTTGATCTCGGGTCGGTGGAACACCACCGTCTGGAGGATCCCGGAGCCGCAGGCCTGATGGAGGCTTCCTTCCGCGCAGAGGTCCAGCCTCCGGTGGGCGTAGTCGCCAGGGTCTATCTGGATGGGGAGGACCTCGGTGTGCTGTGGAAGCCGCCCTACACGCTGCCACTGGGGCGGCTTAGTGCCGGCCAGCATGAGCTGGTGCTGGTGGTGGGGAATGTAACCAGCCATCAGTTGGCAGCAGATGAACATCTGGGGCAGATGGTGGCTGAGGCCGAAGCCAGCTTCGGTCGCCGGTTCGGCATCCAGACGCTGGATCTTGCGCTGGCTGATGTCTCTTCAGGTCTCTTGTCAGTGCCCCAGCTGATCCGCCGCTGAGCGCTCCAGACAAAAGCCAAACAGTGGGGCCCGGTACTCGTCACGAGTACCGGGCCCCACTGTTTGTGGCGGCAAACCGCTTAGTCAGTCAGCTGGACCTCGCCGTCCACACGGCGGTTGAGGTTCCAGGGGTTATCGGCCTTCACCGGCTCCGGGAGCAGCGCCTCAGGCAGATTCTGATAAGCCACCGGACGCAGGAAGCGCTCAATGGCCAGGGTGCCGACACTGGTAGTGCGGGAGTCACTGGTGGCCGGGAAGGGGCCGCCATGGACCATCGCGTGGTTGACCTCCACGCCAGTGGGCCAGCCATTGACTAGGATGCGCCCGACCTTGGTCTCCAGCACCGGAATCAGCGGCTTGGCTGTTTCATAGTCAGCCTCGGTCAGATGCAGTGTGCCGGTGAGCTGTCCCTCCAGGTGGGACGTTGCCTCGACGAGCTCCTGGGCTGAACCATAGCGGATGATCAGCGAAGCAGCGCCGAAGATCTCCTCATGCAGCACGGGGTTCTCCAGCAGCTGGGCTACACCAGCGGAGTACACGGCCGGGCCCGGAGCATTGGAACCATCGCCAGTCTGGCCGCGGCCCACCAGCTCGACTCCAGCCTGCTTGGCCAGTTCTTCCACACCGGAGGTCCATGAATCACAGATGCCCTTGGTCAGCATGGTGGTGCCGGCCAGTTCAGCGATAGCCTCGCCCACGGCGCTGACAAACGCATCGCCATCCTCACCAGTGGGGACGAAGACCAGTCCGGGCACGGTGCACAGCTGCCCGGCGGACCCGGTCAGTGCGGTGAGGAAGGCCTTGGCCAGTGCCTTGACGTCCCCTCCAAGGGCGCCGTCGAAGAAGAACACCGGGTTGATGGAGCTCATCTCGGCGTACACCGGAATGGGCTCGGGGCGGGAAGCCGCGGCCTGCATCAGGGAAACGCCGGCGCCGCGGGAGCCTGTGAAGCCCACTGCCTTGATAGCGGGGTCTGTGGCCAGTGCCTGACCGATGGACGCGCCGGGACCGTAGATGAGGCTGAAGACGCCCGGGTGCAGCCCGGTGTCCTTGATCGCCTGAGTAATGGCACGGCCGACAATCTCCGAAGTGCCAGGGTGAGCGTTGTGGGCTTTAAAGATCACCGGGCAACCTGCGGCCAGCGCTGAGGCGGTGTCCCCACCTGCGGTGGAGAAGGCCAGCGGAAAGTTACTGGCTCCGAAGACCGCCACCGGACCCAGGGGGATCTTGCGCTGGCGCACATCTGGACGGGGGAGCGGCTTGCGCTCCGGGTCTGGGGTGTCCATCCGGACGCCGCGGAAATCACCCTGGCGAACCACCTTGGCGAAGAGTCGAAGCTGGTTGACAGTGCGCCCGCGCTCCATGGTCACCCGGGCCTCTGGCAGGCCGGTTTCCGCCATCACCCGGGGGGTCAGCTGCTCTGCCGAGGCCTCAATGTTGTCCGCCACGCGCTCCAGGAATATCGCATGGGTCTCCGGGTCCAGGGTGGAGAAGGACTTATAGGCCTCAGCGGCAGCCGAAGTCGCCTGGCGCAGCTGATCTTCGTCGATCAACGTGTAGGTCGGCTCCAGTGCCTCGTCGGTTGCGGGGTTGTAGCCGTTGACAGTCCGTCCGCTTCCCGGGACCTCCTGTCCAGCAATGATCGAGTGTCCGGACAGTGCGGTCTCAGTGGTGGTGTTCAGCGTGTCAGTCATGGTCAAGCTCCTTGACGGGTAGCTGGTGGGATCAGACGGTTGTCAGCGCAGGACTCTCGGAGACCGGGCGGATGCCTGCTGCATCAATCAGGTCGGAGAGGTCCTGCAGATCCTTCTCAGTGAGGTCCTGCAGCGGCGGACGGACCGGTCCGGCGTCGCGCCCTACAGCCTTGAGGCCACCCTTGACGATCGAGACGCCGTAACCCTTCACGCGGTCGCGGATCTCCAGGTAGGGGAGCACAAAGCGGTTGAGCTTCTCAGTAACAGCGGCACGGTCCTGTCGGCGCACATCAGCATAGAACTCCAGAGCGAACTCCGGTACAAAATTGTACATGGCAGAGGAGTAGGTGCTCATGCCCAGCTGCAGCATAGGCAGGGCGAAGGTCTCGGCGGTGGGCAGACCGCCCAGGTAGAACAGCCGGTCGCCAGCAGTGGCGACCACGCGGGTCACGGACTCGATGTCACCAGTGCCGTCCTTGAAGCCGATGAAGTTCTCATGCTTATCAGCCAGCCGGGCGACGGTATCGGCGGAGTAGACGGCGTTGGCGCGGTTGTAGGCGATGACGCCCACGGAGGTGGCTTCGCAGACTGCCGAGACATGAGCTTCCAGGCCCTGCTGGTCACATTCGGTCAGGTAAGGGGGAAGCAGCAGAATACCCTCGGCTCCAGCAGCTTCAGCGGCCTTGGCGTTAGCCACCGCCTGGAAGGTGGGGCCGCCGGCGGAGCCGAGCACCGGCACCCCGGTACCGGATTCCTCCACAGCGGCGCGTACGACGCGCGCGTTCTCCTCCTGGCTCAGGCTGAAGCCCTCGCCGGTACCGCCGGCGGCAAACAGGCCAGCAACGCCCTGTCGGGCCTGCCAGTTCACATGAGCCCGGTAGGTCTCTTCATCGAAGGCATGGTCAGCGGTGAACGCTGTGACAGGGAACGAGAGAAGACCGTCCTTGAGGTGGTCGGCAAGTTCCTTGGGTGTGTAGTTCGGCACGGAGGCATCCTTTGTTGGTCATCAGGCTTATCCTCTGTGACTCTAGGACGGCTGCGATGCCCCGTCTAAGGTTGTTTTTATATGGGTTTATGTCCCGGTGGCATGACTGTCTGAGACCCAGTTGGGGCCACGCTCCTCCAAGACAGACAGCAGCTGGGTCAGCGCTGGGTTCCGGTGTTCTCGACGCCAGATTGCATGGAGTTCGACGACGTCCTGAGCCGGTTTCTCCAGCGGGAGGTAGCTGACCCCACTGATACCTAGTGAGGCGGCGGATTCCGGCACCACGGCGAGTCCGCGTCCGGCAGCCACCAGGGAGATCATGGTGAGGATCTGACTGACTTGGTGGACGATGTTGGTGTGGTGAATGGGGATGAGCCGTACCAGCAGGTCGTAGAAGTACCGCGCTTTGGTGGGGGAGTACATGATCAGCGGGACGTCTTTAAGCTCCGACGGCGGGATGGGATCCTGCCGCTGAGTCAGCGGGTGCCCGTGGGGTACCGCAAGCAGCAGGGATTCTGAGCGCAGCAGATGCGAATCGAAGAGGTCGCGCTGAATGGGGGGCCGCGCCAGTCCCATATCCAATTCCCCGCTCTGCAGTGCGGCGATCTGGCCTCGGGTGACTTCCTCGCGCAGGTCAATCTCCACATCCGGCAGCTCCTCGGCCAGCAGCGACAGCAGCTGGCCCAGCACGCTGAAGCCGGAGGCCGCGGTGAAGCCGATGCGCAGCACACCGGCTTGTCCGCGGGCAATGCGGCGCGCCATCAGAGGTGCCTGTTCGGCGCTGACCAGTAGCTTGCGGGCGTCTTCCAAGAAGGCTCGGCCGGCTGTGGTCAGTGAGACTTTGCGGTTATCGCGCTCCAGCAGCTGTACACCGACAGTGCGCTCCAGTTTCTGAATCTGTCGGCTCAGCGGGGGCTGAGTCATATTCAACCGCTCAGCGGCCCGGCCAAAGTGAAGCTCCTCAGCGACAGCAACAAAGCTGCGCACCTGATCTAAAGTCAACATAATGCTCCCCACGCATGACTCGACGGTGAATCTTGCTATCTAGAGCATCATAGTGTGTTGGATCACAGCTGCGAAGTGCTTGTGTAGGAGGAGACAGCCTAGGTGTCGGGATCAGCGTCGACGATTAGCCGACTGCGTGATGCCGCTAGGTGCGTGCGCATGGCCGCGGCAGCGTCCTGCGGAGAGCCTGCCGCGATGGCGTTGAGGATCTGCCGGTGCTCCTTATGCGCATCGTGACGAGACTCCGTGTGTCCGCTGATGCGCCCGCGCGGCATGGTGATCATGGCCGGGCCGACCTGCTCGAGGGCACGTAGTAGATAGCCATTGGTCGAGGCTGAAGCGATCAGCTGGTGGAACTGGAAATCCAGGGCGACGGCGGCGCCTGGTCCCTCAGCGCAGGAGAACTTCTCCAGGGTCTGGGTCATCTCCTGCAGCTGCTGCTGGCTGCGATGCTGCGCAGCCAGCGCCGCAGTCTGGGTCTCCACCGCAATCCGGTACTCCAGCAGCTCGAGCCGTTCTGCGTGATTGGAGGGGATCGCCGTCGCCGTCGTATGCGGTTCGGTGGGCACGGTCAGCGCATAGGAGCCTGAACCCCGGACGGTGTGGATGAGGCCTTCTGCGGCGAGCCGCCCCAGTGCTTCGCGGACTACGGTGCGGCTGACTCCATGTTCGCTGAGCAGCTGTGCCTCGCTGGGGAGCTTCTGGCCCGCGCTAATACGTCCGGAGGCGATCTCCTCGCGCAGATGCTGGGCCAGCGCCTCAGTGCGGCTAGTCATGGAACTCCTCCGGTGCGTCTGACCCGCATCCCCGTAGGGCCCGCGGGTGGGGGGGGATTATGCCGCGCCGAAATGCGCGGTGGCAGTGGTCCAGGCGCGCGCCTGTTCGCTGAGTGTAATACCGAGGCCGGGGCGATCAGGAACGATCATCCGGCCCTGCTGGGTTTCCAGGCGCTCATTAAAAAGTGGATCCAGCCAGTCGAAGTGCTCCACCCAGGTTTCACGCGGGTAGCAGGCCGCCAGGTGGAGATGGATTTCCATGGCGAAATGCGGTGCCAGGTCCAGACCGGCGCGGTCTGCCAGCGTCATCAACTGCAGGAACTGAGAAATGCCGCCGACCCGCGGGGCATCCGGCTGGATGATGTCGCAGGCCCGGGCGTCGATGAGTCGCTGATGCTCAGCGACAGAGGCCAGCATCTCGCCGGTGGCGATAGGTGTGTCCAGAGTGGCTGTCAGACGGGCGTGGCCCTCGGCGTCGTAAGCATCCAGCGGCTCCTCGATCCACGTGAGGTTGAACTCCTCCAGGGCTCGGCCCATGCGCAGGGCAGTGGCACGGTCCCACTGCTGATTGGCATCGACCATCAGCGGCACGTCGTCACCAATGTGCTCGCGCACCGCGGCCACCCGGCGAAGGTCCTCACGGCTGTCCGGCAGGCCGACTTTGATCTTGATTCCTCCGATGCCGTTGGCCAGGGCCTGGCTCGCGCGGTCCTTGACCTCCTCCAGCGAGGCGTTGAGGAAGCCGCCGGAGGTGTTGTAAGTGCGGACTGAATCCCTGTGGGCACCCAGCAGCTTCGCCAGCGGGAGTCCAGCGCGTTTGGCTTTCAGGTCGTGGAGGGCGACGTCGAAGGCCGCAATCGCCTGGGTGGACAGTCCCGAGCGGCCTACTGAAGCGCCTGCCCAGGTCAGGCTGGTGACTAGACGGGCGATGTCATTGGGGTCCTGGCCGATGAGGTTCTGCGCAACCTCGCAGGCGTGGGCGAACTGTCCGGGCCCTCCGGCACGTTTGGAGTAGCTGAAGCCAATTCCTTCATTGCCCTGTTCGGTGGTGATCTCTGCGAAGAGCATGGCCACTTCGGTCATGGGCTTCTGCCGACCAGTGAAAACCTTGGCGTCGGAGATGGGCACGGCCAGCGGCAGGCGAATGGAGGACAGGGTGATGGCGACGATGGCATCGGCTCGATATGTCATACAGGAACTCTAAGTCTGCACGACTTGTATGACAAGAGCTATTCTCGCGAAGTTGATTCCCTCACGATCAGTTCCGGCTGGAAGACCGTGTGCTGGACAGCAGCTTGCGGGTCTTCGGTAGCGAGCCGGAGCAACTCTGCCGCCTGCAGGCCCATGCGAGCCGAAGGTTGGCGGACGGAGGTGATCGGAATGGTGGCCGAGGCGGCGAAGGCGATGTCGTCATAGCCTAAGAGCATGATGTCTTCGGGCACGCGGACTCGGTGGTGTGCAAGCGCCTGAAGGCATCCCAGGGCCACTAAGTCATTGGTGGCAAAAAGAGCGTCGGGACGTTCATGGAGGGGGCGGGCCAGCAGGCTTTCGGTGCTGCGGCGTCCCGACTCGGTATCCATGGCATCGGTCTCCAGGAACTCCACGGAGGCCTCAGGGCTCTGCTGAATCCGCTGCTGAGCCCCGCGCAGGCGGTGCTGGACCTGGCGCAATCCGCCGGGCCCGCCGATCACCGCGATTCTGCGCGCTCCCTGGCTCAGCAGGTGGTCTGCTGCCAGTCGGCCCCCCTGCTTGTCGTCCACGGAGACTGAGGAGAACTCGTCGGCACCTGCATTGCGGTCGATGATGACGACGGCTGTGCCCCGGTCTCGGACGCGGCGCAGGCGTGGCAGTACATTGCCCACGGGGGCGATGAGAATTCCAGCCACGCGCTGCTGCTCGAACAGGTCAAGATACGTCGCTTCACGATCCTCGCGCTGGGCAGAGTTGCCCAGCAGCAGCGGACGGCGGAGCTCGGCCAGGTGCTGCTCAGCGCCCTGCGCCACATCGGTGAAGTAGGGGTTCGCGGCGTCGAGCACAATCATCCCCACGGCCGGGTTGGAGCCAGCACGCAGCTGGCGAGCGGCGTCATTGCGTATATAGCCGAGATCATCGATGGCAGCCTGTACGCGAGCAAGGGTGGCTGCTGAGACCTTCTCCGGGTGATTCAGGGCATTGGAGACCGTTGCCGGCGAGACCCCGGCCTTCTTCGCCACATCACGGACCTGCGCCACAGCCATGCAGGTCAGAATACCGCTCCCGCGGGACTGTCACGCCGGTGACTGCGGAGGCGAGATTCACAGCCGGTTGTAAATCGATTCAATCCCCACTACTCTCTGGGTGATTGCTATCACGTGATGCACATCATTGATGCACGTCACGTGGGCTGACCTCGAGACTGAAGACCAAGGGGACAACGATGTCACAGACCCTCAACCCTGCTCAGCGTCGTAAGGCGTGGTGGACCGCTGGCGTGGCCGGCATGGCCTCCTATATGGACGCCGGCGCCATTGTCACCACCGGCACTGCGCTGGTTCTCTACCGTGAGGAATTCGGCTTCACTGAGTTTCAGTACGGCCAACTCTCTGCGCTGCTGACTGCGATGATCGCCGTCGGTGCCTTGATCGGCGGACCGCTCTCTGACCGCTTCGGTCGCAAGAGAGTCTTCACTCTGACGCTGATTCTCTACGTCATCGCCGCCGCAATTCTGGTGCTGGCACCAGGAGTGGGATGGCTCTATCTGGGCATCCTGCTGTTGGGCTTTGCGTCGGGGGCGGACCTTCCTCCCTCACTGGCGATGATCGCTGAGTCTGCACCGGAGGGCGAGGAGGGAAAGTTCGTCACTCTGTCGCACGCTCTGTGGATGATCGTGATTCCGATCGTCAACGTCATCGGCATTTTTGCCGGCAATATGGGCGTCGACGGCGCTCGTCTGATGTACGGGCACCTTCTGCTTGTAGCTCTAGTGGTCCTGGTTCTGCGCTGGCGCCTGCCGGAGTCCCAGATGTGGCAGGACAAGAAGAACGCTGTGGAGACCGGCACTATCGATCGCGCCAGCCTCAAGGTCCTCTTCGGCCGAACCTACATCTGGGCGCTTATCGGCGTCTCCCTCTTCTACGGCATTCAGAACATCGCCGCCAACACCAACGGCCAGTTCGCGATCTTCCTCTTCACCGACGTCGGCGGCGCCTCAGTCTCCACCGCGTCACTGCTGAACGTGGTGGCGGTACTCATCGGCCTGGTCGGCACATTCCTTGTCATGCGCTTCAGCGATACACCGCTGCGCATGCCGCTGTTCCTGGTCGGTACGGTCCTGGCCATCTTGGCCTGGGCGCTGCCGGGAATGTTGGGAGTCACCACGGTCACGGTCTTCGTCATGGCGGCGCTGTTCTGGTTCGCCCAGCAGCCTTCCGGAGAGCCCATGTTCAAAATCTGGTCTCAGGAGATCTTCCCCACCGAGTACCGCGGGGCCGCCCAGGGCATTGCCATTGCCTTCACTCGTGCAGTGGCAGCCGGCGCTGCCCTGCTGACTCCGGTCATCCTCGATGCCAGCATCACCGTGTTCTTCTTCTCTATCGCTGGTGTGCTGCTGGTGGCTGGACTCATTGGCTGGTTCTGGGTCTCCCGGATGCCCCAGGTGCTGCACAAGGAGAAGACCCTCGGCCCGCGCGGCGCTGAAGCACTGACCGGAGACCGCCCCGCATCCTAGTCCTGGCAGCGTTGCGGCATGCGGCGAGGAGGAGAATTATCCTTGACATGTTGTGATGCTCGCCATACGATGACATCAATCATTAAAACGATTCAATTAAGGGAAATCCGTGCGACGAGTCTGCTTCCAGCTCCAGGTCAAACCCGAGCGCCTCGAGGAGTACACCGAGCACCACCGGGCCGTCTGGCCCGAGATGCTGCGGGCGCTCAAGCGCTCTGGGTGGCACAACTACTCGCTGTTCCTGCGCGAGGATGGCCTACTCATCGGCTACGTCGAGCTGGAGTCCCTCGAAGCCGCCCAGGCCGCCATGGAGGCCGAAGAGGTCAACGCCCGCTGGCAGGCCCAGATGAGCGAGTTCTTCGTGGACCTCGACGGCGCCCGGCCGGACACCGGCTTCCTTGAACTGACCGAAGTCTTCCACCTGGAGGACCAGCTAGATGCACTCGAGAACTGAGGAAAGATGACCACCTTCGAGCAGATCGCCCCCCAGCTGGAGCACCAGGCCATCGAGGTTCCCTCCTGGGCCTACGGCAACTCCGGAACCCGCTTCAAAGTCTTCGGCTCCCCGGGCACCCCCCGCACTGTGGAGGAGAAGATCGCCGACGCCGCCACCGTCAACCGCTTCACCGGGCTCGCCCCGAAGGTGGCGCTGCACATCCCCTGGGACAAAGTGGAGGACTACAGTGCGCTGACGGACTACGCTCGCGAGCAGGGCGTGGAGATCGGCACCATCAACTCCAACACATTCCAGGACGACGACTACAAGCTCGGCGGCCTGACCCACCATGATCCAACCATCCGTCAGAAGGCTGTGGATCACCACTTCGAGTGCATCGACATCATGCACGCCACCGGCTCTCAGGATCTGAAGATCTGGTTGGCCGATGGTTCTAACTACCCCGGCCAGGCTGATATCCGCGCCCGCCAGGACTGGCTGAACGAGTCGCTGCAGAAGATCTATGAACGCTTGGGCGAGGAGCAGCGCCTGGTGCTGGAGTACAAGATCTTCGAACCGGCGTTCTACCACATGGACGTTCCGGACTGGGGTACCGCCCTGGTGCAGGTCCAGTCCCTGGGCGAGAAGGCCATGGTCTGCCTGGATACCGGCCACCACGCGCCCAGCACCAACATCGAGTTCATCGTGGCTCAGCTGCTGCGCGTTGGAAAGCTCGGCTCCTTTGACTTCAACTCCCGCTTCTACGCCGACGACGACCTGATCGTGGGCTCGGCGGACCCCTTCCAGCTCTTCCGCATCCTCTTTGAGGTCATTCGCGGCGGTGGCTATGAGCCCGACTCCGGTGTGGCCTTCATGCTCGACCAGTGCCACAACATCGAGAAGAAGATTCCGGGCCAGATCCGCAGCGTGCTCAACGTTCAGGAAATGACCGCCCGTGCCCTGCTTGTGGACCGCGATGCGCTGAATCAGGCCCAGCAGGCTGGGAATGTGCTGGGTGCCCATGAGGTGTTCATGGATGCGTTCTACACCGATGTGCGCGCTGATCTGGCGGCCTGGCGCGAGTCCCGCGGCCTGCCCGGGAACCCCATGCGGGCCTATGCAGAATCCGGATACCAGGAAAAGATCGAAGCCGACCGTGTCGGCGGAACCCAGATGAGCTGGTAGGAGAACAGACTATGAGCACCACACCCCAGACCAACCCCACTGTCGCAGAGCTCATCGCCCGGTCCAACCGTCTCGGCTCGGACCCGAAGAACACCAACTACGCCGGCGGCAACACCTCCGCCAAGGGCACTGACCGTGACCCCGTGACCGGTGAGGACGTTGAGCTCCTCTGGGTCAAGGGCTCCGGCGGAGACCTCGGTACGCTGAAGGAGTCGGGCCTGGCCACTCTGCGCCTGGACCGCATGCGGGCCATGGTCAACACCTACCCCGGCGTGGAGCGCGAGGACGAGATGGTTGCCGCGTTCGACTACACCCTCCACGGCAAGGGCGGGGCTGCTCCCTCCATCGACACCGCCATGCATGGCCTGGTTGACGCAGCTCACGTGGACCACCTGCATCCCGACTCCGGCATCGCGATCGCGACCGCAGCAGACGGCCCTGAGCTCACCGAGAAGATCTTCGGCGACAAGGTCGTGTGGGTCCCATGGCGCCGCCCCGGCTTCCAGCTCGGTCTCGACATCGCCGAGATCAAGCGTGCCAACCCCCAAGCGGTCGGCTGCATCCTCGGCGGACACGGCATCACCGCCTGGGGCGACACCTCTTCAGAGTCCGAGCAGAACTCGCTGTGGATCATCGACACCGCGGCCAAGTACATCGAGGAGAACTCGAAGCCCGAGCCCTTCGGTGCGCCCCTGGACGGCTACGGAGCTCTGGATGAGGCTGAGCGTCGCGCCAAGGCCGCCGCACTGATGCCCACCATTCGCACTATTGCCAGCGCAGACCGTCCACAGGTGGGTCACTTCACCGACGACGACGTCGTCCTGGACTTCCTCGCCCACGCTGAACACCCCCGCCTGGCTGAGTTAGGCACCAGCTGCCCCGACCACTTCCTGCGCACCAAGGTCAAGCCGCTGGTGCTCGATCTTCCCGCTGATGCGTCCATCGAAGACTCGGTGAACCGCCTGCGTGAGCTCCATGAGGCCTACCGCACCGATTACCAGGCCTACTACGACCGCCACGCCGAGGCCGACAGCCCGGCTATTCGCGGTGCCGACCCGGCTATCGTGCTGGTGCCCGGTGTGGGCATGTTCAGCTTCGGCAAGGACAAGCAGACCGCACGGGTGGCCGGCGAGTTCTACATCAACGCCATCAATGTGATGCGCGGCGCTGAGGGACTCTCGACCTACGCCCCCATTGATGAGCGTGAGAAGTTCCGTATCGAGTACTGGGCGCTGGAGGAGGCCAAGCTTCAGCGCATGCCCAAGCCCAAGGAGCTGGCCACCCGGATCGCCCTGGTCACCGGCGCCGCCTCCGGCATCGGCAAGGCCATCGCCAAACGGCTGGTGGCCGAAGGCGCCGTCGTCGCCATTGCTGACCTGAACCTGGAGAAAGCTCAGGAGACTGCACAGGAGCTCGGCGGGCCGGATAAGGCTATTGGTATCGCCGCCGATGTCTCTGACGAGACTGCTGTGCGGCAGGCGATCAATGAGACTCTGTTGGCCTTCGGTGGCCTGGACATCGTGGTCAACAACGCAGGGCTGAGCCTGTCGAAGTCGCTGCTGGAGACTACCGAGAAGGACTGGGACCTCCAGCACAACGTCATGGCCAAGGGCTCGTTCCTGGTGTCCAAGACCGCTGCCAAGGTCCTGATCGAACAAGGTCTCGGCGGAGACATCATCTACATCTCCTCGAAGAACTCGGTGTTCGCCGGTCCTAACAACATCGCCTACTCCGCCACCAAGGCAGACCAGGCTCACCAGGTGCGACTGCTGGCAGCGGAGCTGGGCGAGCATCAGATCCGGGTCAACGGCATCAACCCCGATGGCGTGGTGCAGGGCTCGGGTATCTTCGCTTCCGGCTGGGGTGCCAATCGCGCCAAGACCTATGGCATCGAAGAATCGGAGCTGGGCAAGTTCTACGCTCAGCGGACGATTCTCAAGCGTGAAGTTCTTCCCGAGAATGTGGCCAATGCGGCTTTCGCACTGATCTCTTCTGATCTGTCCCACACCACCGGCCTGCACGTACCGGTAGATGCCGGTGTTGCCGCTGCATTCCTGCGCTGAGCGGAGTATCAATGGCGACCACCACACACGCTGCAGTCGACCTCGGAGCGTCCTCCGGGCGCGTCGTCCTGGGACGTGTAGGACCGGACACCCTGGAGTTTCACGAGGCGGCACGCTTTCCCAACGGGGTGGTACCGCTGCCCGATGGACTGCACTGGAACATCGTGGGCCTCTATGAGCACGCGCTTGACGGACTGGCAACTGCTAGCCGTGAAGCAGGCGGTGAGCTCGCCTCCGTCGGTATAGACGCATGGGCCGTGGACTACGGGCTGCTGGCCGAGACGCCCACTGGGCCCATGCGGATGCTCGGCATCCCGTATCACTACCGCGACGGGCGTACCGCTGCAGGTGTTGACTCCGTGCACTCGAAAGTCAGCTTCGCTGAGCTGTACCAGCGCAACGGCTTGCAGTTTCTGCCCTTCAACACTCTCTACCAGCTAGCGGCAGAGGAGCTGGCGGGACAGGCTGATCGACTGCTGCTGATACCGGATCTGCTCGGCTACTGGCTGACCGGCGAGCAGCGCACAGAGGCCACAAACGCGTCTACCACTGGTCTGCTAGATGTACACACCCGGCTTTGGGATACCGGGCTGATGAGCCAGCTCGGTATCGATGAGCAGCTCTTTGCTCCTGTCGCATCGCCCGGCAGCACTCTGGGCCTGACCCGGACCGAGCTGTCAGCCCGGCTGGGCGGTCAGCAGCTCCCTGTCACCCTGGTGGGCTCTCATGACACCGCCAGCGCCGTCGTCGGCGCACCGCTGTCAAGCCCAGATGCCGCCTACATTTCCTGCGGCACCTGGGGACTGGTAGGCCTTGAGCTGCAGGAACCAGTGGTGACAGACGCCAGTCGCGAGGCCAACTTCACCAACGAAGGCGGGGTGGATGGACGCACCAGGTTCCTGACCAACGTCATGGGGACATGGCTGCTGTCTGAAACGCTGCGGTCCTGGGAGGCACAAGAAGGCCGCGCGCAGGATCTGACCTCTTTGCTGGAGGCAGCCGCCGAGGTCCCCGCCAGGGACATCACAGTATTCGACGTGCAGGACGAGCGGTTTGTCCCCCCTGGGGATATGCCGGCCCGAATCAGCGAGCTGTGCGGCGAACGCGATCTGCCCTCACCTGAGGGAAAGCCGCAGCTGGTGCGCAGCATCATCGAATCCATCGCCGTTCGCTTCGCCCAGGCACTGAATACCGCAGCAGACTTGGCTGGCCGGCCGATCGACGTCGTCCACATGGTCGGCGGCGGATCGCTAAACGCCCTGCTGTGCCAGGCCACAGCAGACCGCAGTGGATATCCTGTGGTCGCTGGCCCGGTGGAGGCCACCGCCATCGGAAACCTCCTCATACAGGCCCGTACCGCAGGCACACTCTCAGGAAGCCTGGAGGACCTGCGCGAGCTCATCACCCGCACTCATACCCCTACTACGTACCGTCCCCGGATCTGACCGGCGGGACAAGGAGGTACCCATGGTTCAGCGACAGCTGCCCAAGCCCCGGGACATCGCGCCCCTGATGAAGTTCAAGAAGTTTGACTTCAACGCATCACGACGACGCCTCAACGCAGCCCTGACAATCGAGGACCTGAAGAAGATCGCCAAGCGGCGTACTCCCAAGGCTGCGTTTGATTACACCGATGGTGCCGCCGAAGGTGAGTTCTCGCTGACCCGTGCCCGCCAGGCATTCGAGGATGTGGAGTTCAACCCCTCGATCCTGCGCGATGTTTCCGAAGTGGATATGTCCTCCACCATTCTCGGGGGCCACTCGTCCCTGCCATTCGCCATCGGCCCCACCGGGTTTACCCGACTGATGCAGACTGAAGGCGAGGTGGCCGGCGCATCGGCTGCCGGCGCTGCAGGGATTCCCTTCACCCTCTCCACTCTGGGCACCACATCCATTGAAGACGTGAAGGCGGCGAATCCGAACGGCCGCAACTGGTTCCAGCTCTACGTCATGAAAGACCGGGAAATCTCCTATGGTCTGACCGAGCGTGCTGCCGCTGCAGGGTTCGATACGTTGTTCTTCACTGTTGACACCCCGGTGGCGGGCGCACGCCTTCGGGATAAGCGCAACGGGTTCTCCATCCCGCCTCAGCTGAGTCTGGGGACGGTGATCAACGCCATTCCGCGACCGTGGTGGTGGGTCGATTTCCTCACCACGCCACCGCTCGAGTTTGCCTCGTTGTCCTCGACCGGCGGCACTGTGGGTGAACTGCTGGATAAGGCCATGGACCCCTCGATCAGTTTCGATGACCTGAAGATCATCCGTGAACTCTTCCCCGGCAAACTGGTGGTCAAAGGCGTACAGAACGTCGAGGATTCGAAACGGCTAGCGGACCTAGGCGTGGACGGCATCGTTCTCTCCAACCATGGCGGACGCCAGCTGGACCGCGCCCCGGTGCCTTTCCACCTGCTCCCGGATGTGGTCCGGGAAGTGGGAACCGACATTGAGATTGGACTCGACACCGGCATCATGAACGGTGCCGATATCGTCGCTTCGGTGGCCCACGGGGCGAAGTTCACCTTTATCGGCCGGGCCTACCTCTACGGGCTGATGGCCGGGGGCCGGGCCGGAGTCGACCGCACTATCGAAATCCTCGCCGAGCAGATCGACCGAACGATGAAGCTGCTGCAGGTGCCCACACTCGCTGAGCTGGAGCCCAAGCACGTCACCCAGCTGACCAGGCTGGTGCCGCGCGAACGCGGCACCAGGACCTCAGTCTGAGTCGGGCAGGGCAGTCCAGGCATCGGCGATGATGTTCTCCAAGGAGTACTCCGGGACCCACCCCAGAGTCTCTGCGGCCTTCTGCCCTGATGCCACCAGCACCGCAGGATCACCGGCGCGCCTGGGCTGCTCGATCACAGGGATCTGGCGACCTGTGACCGTGCGGGCAGTGTCCAGCACTTCCCGCACCGAGGAGCCCACACCGGTGCCGAGGTTGAAGATCTCATGAGTGCCAGGCTTCGCCCATTCCATGGCCAGCAGATGGGCACGGGCAAGGTCCTTGATGTGGATGTAATCGCGCACCGCAGTCCCGTCAGCGGTGGGGTAGTCAGTTCCGAAAAGCTGCGCATGCGGGCTTTCCCCTGTAGCAACCTTCAGCAGATTCGGAATCAGATGAGTCTCCGGATCATGCTGCTCGCGCAGGCTGCCGCTTGCTCCGCCCACGTTGAAGTACCGCAGGCTCACCGCGGCCAGCCCGTGAGCCGCAGCCTCAGCAGCGAGCATGTGGTCAATGGCGAGCTTGGAGGCACCGTAGGGGTTGATAGGCGCGGTCGGATGATCCTCAGAGATCAGATCCGTCACCGGATTGCCGTAGACAGCGGCAGTGGACGAGAAGATAAAGCGCGGCACATTGGCGGCACGGGCAGCTTCGATGAGACCCAAAGAAGCCACCACATTGCCATGCCAATAGCGCTCAGGGTGCTTCATGGACTCCGCCACCAGAGACTTCGCCGCCAGGTGGATGATCGCATCGAAGGAAGAATCAAGGACCTCCGCTGCCTCGGAGATATCCCCCTGATGCCAGGTGACCCCCGTCAACACCGACTCCTGATGGCCGGTGGAGAGGTTGTCCAGTACGGTCACTTCATGGCCCTGCGCCAGAAGCTGCTGAGCAACCACCGATCCGATGTAGCCGGCTCCGCCGGTCACAAGCACTTTCACGATTCTTCTCCCTGGAAGGTGAATAGATGAACAGGACAGCGGGAACGCTCGCGGACGGACGCGAGATCTTCTTCTACGACGACGCCCCCCGTGACCGGACAATACATGACCGACGCGAGATCAGCGCAGCAGATGCAGGTTCGCAGCTGCGTTATGACCCCCTGCTGCAGGAATGGGTCGCCGTGGCGGCCGCCCGTCAGCACCGCACTCATCTGCCCAGCGCCCAGGACTGCCCGCTGTGCCCCAGCGGGCCCGGACGGGACACCGAAGTCCCGCAGGAGACATACGACGTCGTCGTTTTCGAGAACCGCTTCCCCAGTTTCTCCGGCGGTGCTGCCCTGGGGGACCAGCAGCCGCAGTTCCAGCCCGAGGAGCTCAGCCAACTCCGCCATGATGGGGCCGGGCGCTGCGAGGTGGTCTGCTTCACCCCTGATCACACCACCTCCCTGAGCCAACTGCCAGCGAGCAGGATCCGCACCGTGGTCGATGCCTGGGCTGACCGGACCGAAGCACTGCTCAGCAGCGGTGGAGTGGACCAGGTGTACTGCTTTGAGAACCGCGGCGAAGAGATCGGGGTGACCCTGCACCACCCTCACGGGCAGATCTACGGCTACCCGTTCACCACCCCGCGCACCCGGCAGATGCTTGAATCAGCGGCACAGTTCCGGCAGCGCAGCGGGGCGGACCTCTTCGAAGCAGTGCTGAAGGCAGAGCAGGCCGGTGAGCGAGTGGTCGCCCAGAACGAGCACTGGACGGCGTTTGTGCCGGCTTGGGCGCGCTGGCCGGTGGAGATTCACCTTTATCCGCACCGGAACGTACGCAGCCTGCCCGAGCTGGACGCGGCCGAACGGGACAGCTTCGCCAGCCTCTACCGCGACATCCTGCGCGGCGGCGATCGGCTCTTCGCTACCCCGCTGCCCTATATCTCCGGCTGGCAGCAGGCCCCGCTTTCGGCCGCAGCCACCGACTTCAGGCTGCACCTTCAGCTGTTCTCTATCCGGCGTGCCGATAACAAGCTGAAGTATCTGGCAGGCTCGGAATCCGGTATGGGCGTGTTCATCAATGACATTCCCCCGGAGCAGATGGCGCAGCGGCTGCGAAGCGCCATCACCAGTGGCGCAGAGGAGGGCGCCGCATGACTGGCGCTGACAGCATGGCGAGTCCGGAGCTGCTGAGCAGCGCATTCCGGGAGCTCACCGCAGGAGCACCAGAGGGTATCTGGGCCGCCCCGGGCCGGGTGAACCTGATCGGTGAGCACACTGACTACAACGATGGCCTCGTGCTGCCTTTTGCGCTGCCGCACCATACTGCCGTTGCCGCCGGGCGCAGGGATGACTCAGTGCTTCGGGTGCGATCCCTCAATAGCGCAGAGACCTTGACCATCGCACTGGAGGACCTGGTTCCTGGCGCGGTGAGCGGCTGGGGAAGTTATGTGGCGGCAATGGTGTGGAGTCTGCGTGAATCTGGGAGGTCCGTGTCCGGCGTCGACATTGTGCTGGGCACCAGTGTCCCTCAGGGGGCAGGGCTGTCCTCCTCCGCGGCGCTGGAATGCGCTGTGGGAATCGCGACGGCGGAACTCTATGGCCACCAGATGCCACCCCTGGAGATGGCGAAACTGGCCCAGCGTGCTGAAAACGACTTCGTAGGCATGCCCTGCGGGCTGATGGATCAGATGATCTCCATGCTCGGCCAGCCCGGTCACGCGGTACTCTTCGACACCCGGACCCTGACCCCCAGTCCTGTTCCACTTGCCTTAGCGGGAGCCCAGATCCTGGTGGTGGATACTCGTGCACCGCACCGGCTGGTAGATGGTGAATACGCCGCCCGGCGAGCCCAGTGCGCCACGGCGGCGCAGCTGCTGGGGCTTACGTCGCTGCGCGAACTCAACGACGACGACGCCGCTTCTCTGGACCAGGTACTTACGGCTCTGGAGGACGACGTGCTGGTCCGCAGGGTGAGGCACGTGGTCACCGAGAACCGCAGGGTTCTGCAGACCGTGGACGCTCTAGGCCGCGGGGACCTGGCGACAGCCGGTGAGCTGCTCAACGCCTCGCATCAGTCCCTGCGCGATGACTACGAGGTCACGGTCCCTGAAGTGGACCTGGCCCAGGAGGTCTTAAGCAGCAGCGGCGCCTATGGGGCGCGCATTACCGGCGGCGGCTTCGGCGGATGCGTCATCGCCCTGGTCCCCGAGGACGCCGTGCAACCGCTGATCACCGACATCACTGCCGCCTATGCAGGTGCAGGATTCAGCACACCAACTGCCTTCACCGCCGAACCTGCCGCAGGCGCCCGACGGGTTTCTTAAGCGGTATACCGTCAGTCGCCCTGCGAGAGGGGGCGCGGGATGGCCGTCACGTGCGACCGGGAAGTTCATGCAGGCGGGGTCCCGTGGACTCGCGAAGGATCAGCCGGTTGACCAGTGGTTCCGGTGAGGGTGGCTCCTCGCCCCGTACAAGTGCGATCAGCCGGCGCATAGCTTGCCGTCCCTGACCCTCACGGTCGACTGCGACCGTGGAGAGCGAGGGAGTGGCGTAGCGTCCGGTGTCCAGGTCATCCCAGCCGGTGATACTCAGCCTTGCGGGCACCTGCCAGCCCCGGTCGTAGGCGGCTCGCATGGCGCCCATAGCCACATAATCATTGGCAGCGATGACCGCAGTTACTGGGCTGCGGGGATCCAATTCGCTGACAGCCTGGTACCCCACTTCTGGGGCCCAACCGCCCCCGACAACGCCTTCGGAGATGAGTCCGAATTCGCGCACGGCTTCTTCAAAGACCCGATGCCGCGCGCAAGCGGAGGTCCAGTCTCGGGGCCCGGCGATGTGCAGAAGGTGCTGGTGTCCCAGGTCAGCGAGGGTCTTGACGATCTCGCGCATGATGGAGGCATCGGTGAGGGGGCCGATGCCGCGCAGATTGTCATCGAAGTGGTCAAGGATCGTCAGTGCCGCAGCGTCTGGACCTTGCGGCCGCTCGGCCATGCCGGGCAGTGCGCTCAGCGAGAGGACACCTTCTACGCGTCCTGACTGGATAAGCTCGGTCGCGTGCCGCGCTCTGTCCTGCGCAGAGCCCTCCAGCACGGAGATTTCCATGTAGTAGCCACATTCGTGGGCGACCTCCGCAGCTGCCGCCAGCGTCGACGTCGGAAACGCATTCACTTGAGACGGCAGTATCACTGTGAGGATCCCCGTCCGACGGGTGCGCATGGTGCGGGCCGCAGCATTGGGCCTGTAGTTCAACTCGCGGATTGCCTGCTCCACGCGTTCTTTCGTGCCTGGCCGGAAGGGGCCCATGTTGCGCAGGTAGCGAGAGACGGTCTGGTGAGAGACTCCCGCCCTGCGGGCGACTTCGTAGATGGTGGCCGGTTTCGGGGCCGCGTTCGGATCGACTGCCACTGGGCCTCCGCATCTTCGTTCTGGCGTGTTCTGTTCTAGCACTCCCGCAGATTCGCGCGTCACCCTAAGGGTCGTTCACCGAAGCAGATGTGATGCACGTTACAAGATTCTGTTGACACCCTACTCTGTTGCCCCATACGCTCTGGACCAGAAAATGTGATCGATAACACTTTTTAGATCTTTGAGATAGCTACCACCTGACCAGGAGAAATTATGTCCGTTGCGCCATCACCCTCAGTCTCCGCCGAACGTGTCCGTGTGGGGTTAGTCGGGGCAGGGGGTATCGCCGTCGTCGCGCACCTGCCCACGCTCAAAGCCCTGCAGGACCGTATCGAAGTGGTGGGCATTGCCGACCTTGACGCGGACCGCGTCGCGAAGGTTGCCGACGAATGGGGCATCCCCGGCCGGTACGAATCAGTGGATGGGCTCATCGAAGGCGAGAAGCCAGAGCTGCTGATCGTGTGCACCCCGCCCTCGGCCCACCGCGATGCCGTCCTCAAAGGACTGCGCTCCGGCGCATGGGTGTGGTGTGAGAAGCCCCCGGTCCTCTCCCTCGCCGAGTACGACGAGATCCAGGCGGCTGAATCCGAAGGGGGACCTTACGCCTCCTTCGTGGTGCAGCACCGCTTCGGCTCCGGCGCGGCCACTCTGAAGAAGCAGGTGCAGGAAGGCACACTCGGCCGCCCCCTGGTGGCGCTGTGCAACACCCTCTGGTTCCGCCCCCACTCCTACTACGAGGTGCCCTGGCGCGGGCGCTGGGACACCGAGGGCGGCGGGCCGGCCATGGGGCACGGCATCCACCAGATGGACCTGCTCTTCGAGATCCTCGGAGACTGGACAGAGGTGACTGCCAAGGCTGAGGCACTGGACCGGGAAGTGGAGACTGAAGATGTCTCCTTCGCCATCGTCCGGTTCGAGAACGGGGCCATCGCCTCAGTGGTCAACAGTGTTCTCTCGCCCAGGGAGACCAGCTATCTGCGTTTCGACTTCCAGGACGCCACTGTGGAGCTGGAGCACCTCTACGGCTATGACAATTCCTCCTGGACATGGACCCCTGCACCCCATGTCGCCGCCGATGACGTGGAGCGTCGTCGGGCGGTCGAGTCCTGGAGCCCGGAGGAGAACATCCCCTCATCCCACAAGCAGCAGCTGAGCGAGCTGCTCGACGCCATGGCCGCAGGCGAGCGCCCCCGTGCCTCTGGTCATGACGGCCGCCGCACCTTGGAGTTCATCTCCGCCCTCTACCAGTCTGCCGAGACCAATCGGACCATTCGCCGTGAGGATCTTGCTGCCGAAGGTATCTACTACACCGGCATGCACGATGCGAACTTCATCTACGGAAGCTCCCGCCTGGCGGAGGCATCCCCCAGCAGCACCGACGGACGCTGACGACGAAATCCCCTGACATTTGAAGGCCCCACTGCCACCGACCCTTCCTCAAGGAGCACCAGTGACCAGTTTTGAAGTGACCATCACCGAAGAGGCGGTGTCCGTCTCCGCGGCAGGCACCGAGATCCTGAAGTACGTCATCCACCCGGACTCGCCCCAGGACGAGGCGCCCAAGCCCTACCTATACCCGCTCCGATTCACCGATGGCGCAGATGCCGCGGTGCGGCGCCCCTGGGACCACCGGTGGCACACCGGCCTGCAGTTCACCTGGTCCCATGTGGCTGACCAGAACTTCTGGGGCGGACCCACGTTCGCCCCCGAGGACGGCTACCAGATGCGCGGCAACCTCGGCACCATGAAGCACACCGGATTCTCCGCAGAACCCACCGGGGGCGACGACGTCGTCTTCGACGAGACGCTCGAATGGATCACCTCCCGCGGGGAGCACTGGATCGATGAGCATCGCGTCCAGCGGGTGCACTCGCTGGACGCCGAGCGCGGCATCTGGGCCATCGACCTCAGCACCGAACTCACCAACGTCTCCGGCCAGACCCTTCCCCTGGGAAGCCCCACCACTGCCGGGCGCGCCAACGCCGGGTACACCGGATGGTTCTGGAGAGGACCCCGCTCCTGGACAGGCTGCACCGTGGTCAACTCCAACGGCGAGGAGGGCGAGGAGAACACGATGGGGAAGGTGGCTGACTGGGTGGCCTTCTCCTCCGAGCACGATGACCTCGACGGCGGCGGCACAGTGCTGGCCTTCGCTGGGACATCCTCCTCTGCCGACGCTGAGCTGCCGCCCATCAAGTGGTTCACCCGCACCGGGATCTTCGCGGTGACCAGCCAGTCCCCGGCTTTTGATCAGGAGATCCACCTCCCCGCTGAGGGCCGGCTGCGCCTGAGCCACCGGTTCGTGTTCATCGCCAAGGTCTGCGACCGCCAGGAGCTGGAAACGCTCGGCAGAGAATTCGCAGTCTGACAGCACTTCTACCCCCCCTTAACCCACCGGAGCGACACTATGAACACCACTGCCCGAGGATCCAAGGCCCTGGCCATCGCGTCCCTGGCCGCGCTAACCCTCTCCGCCTGCGGCGGCGACGCCGAAGACGGCGACAGCGTCAACCTGCGGTTCACCTGGTGGGGCGGCGACGCCCGCCACTCCTACACCCAGGAGCTCATCGACGCCTTCGAGGACGAGCACCCCCACATCACCATCAGTCCCGAGTTCGGGTCCTGGGAGGGCTACTGGGATTCGCTGGCGACGCAATCAGCCGGTCGCGACACTCCAGACATCATCCAGATGGACCTGATGTACATCCGTGAGTACATCGAGAACGGGCAGCTGCTGGAGCTGGACCAGGTGGACACTTCTGCATTCCCGGAGGAGCTGGTCAACACCGGCACCCAGGACGGGGCCCTCTATGGCATGCCGATCGGGAGCACCTCGCTCACCATCGCCGCCAACCCGGATGTCTTCAAGGAAGCCGGGGTTCAGATGCCCGATGATGACACCTGGACGTGGGAGGAGCTGGCGCAGATCGCCACCGAGATCAGCGAGAACTCGGAAGGAGCGTATGGCCTGGCGAGGCCCTTCAACGACGCCGGCTTTGAGATCTGGCTGCGTCAGAACTACGGCACCGGCCAGGTCACTGAGGATGGCGAGCTGGCCTGGGAGCCCGAAGACGCGGTGGGCTACTTCGAGATGCTCGGGGACCTTCAGGACTCTGGTGCCATTCCCTCCGCCTCACAGGTCAACGAGGACCGTGGTGCTGCGCTGGAACAGACCCTGATTGCCACTGGCGGTGCCGCCATGGACACCTGGTGGAACACGCAGCTGATCTCGCTCTCCGCCAATGAGGGTGTGGAGCTCGTCCCGTTGAAGCTCCCCAGTGAGACCGGCAGCGTCGAAGACGCGCAGATGTACTACAAAGCCTCCATGTTCTACTCCGTCTACGCCGGTACTGACCACCCGGAGGAGGCGCAGCTATTTGTGGACTTCCTGGTGAACTCGCAGGAGGCAGGCGAGCTCCAGCAGCTTGAGCGCGGAATCCCCGGCAATGAGGACGCCCGTGAAGCCATCCGGGATGACCTGGATGAGCGTGAGCTGCGCATCCTGGAGTCCAACGAGGAGCTGGAGGACATCGTGTCGGCGTCTCCACCGATGGCGCCGGAGGGGTTCAGTGCGGTCCAGGAGATTGTATGGCGGTATGAGGAGGAGTTCCTGTTCGGCCGGGCCAGCGCCGAAGAGGCCGCGCAGCGGATGCACGGCGAGATCGAATCAGCGCTGCGTTAAGCCGCAGCTCAGGGAGCCAGCGGAGGCGGCTGTGCGACAGTTGTAGAGGACACCGGGCCTGAAGCCCCCGTGGATGGTGCAAGACATGAGAACAGAGAGGTTCAGGGTATATGCAGTGGCCTACTAAGGTTCCCGGACTGGCCTACGGCGGGGACTACAACCCCGAACAGTGGCCGCAGCAGGTCAGGATTGAAGATATCCAACTGATGACCCAGGCCCAGGTCAATCTGGTCAGCGTCGGGATCTTCTCTTGGGCGATGATCGAACCGGCCGAAGGTGAATACGACTGGGCTTGGCTGGACGAGACCATGGACCGGTTGCACGCGGCCGGCATCGGGGCCGCACTTGCCACTGCTACCGCATCCCCACCACCGTGGCTGATCGCTAAACACCCGGAAATCCTGCCGCAGACCGCTGATGGCGCAACACTATGGCCCGGAGCCCGGCAGCACTACTCGCCGTCGAGTCCGATCTTCCGCAAGTACGCACTGGGTATCACACGCGCCGTGGCGGAGCGCTATGCAGACCACCCCGCGCTGGCCCTGTGGCATGTGGACAACGAGTTGGGCTGCCACAACGCCCACGACTACTCCGATGACGCGGCTGCGGGCTTCCGACTGTGGCTGCAGCGCCGCTATGGCACCGTGGAGCAGCTCAACAGCGCATGGGGGACCGCCTTCTGGTCCCAGCGCTACTCGTCCTTCGATCAGGTGCTGCCGCCGCGCAAAGCACCGATGTTCGTCAACCCCACCCAGCAGCTGGACTTCCATCGGTTCAGCTCCGATGTGCTGTTGGAGTACTTCACCGAGATGAAGGAAATCCTGCGGGCGGTCACCCCGCAGATTCCGGTGACCACCAATTTCATGTGCACCACACGCTCCAAGTCCATGGACTACTTCAGCTGGGCACCTCATATGGACGTCATCGCCACAGATCACTACACCATCGCCGACGACGACGAGCGCCACATCGAGCTGGCCTTCAGCGCAGACCTGACCCGAGGGGTGGCAGCCGGGAAGCCCTGGATGCTGATGGAGCACTCAACATCGGCGGTGAACTGGCAGCAGCGCAACCGCACCAAGAGCCCCGCGGAAATGCTGCGCGACAGCCTGGGGCATGTGGCACGCGGGGCTGATGCGGTGATGTTCTTCCAATGGCGGCAGTCCCAGGCCGGCGCTGAGAAATTCCACTCCGCCATGGTTCCGCACGCCGGGCCGGACAGTGACGTTTTCAGCACCACCGTTGCGCTGGGGAGCAAGTTGAAGCAGCTGAGCGCGGTACAGGGCAGCACCGTGAGCGCTGATGTGGCGCTGCTGTTCGACTATGAGGCCTGGTGGGCCGCAGAGCTGGACTCCCATCCCAATAACGACCTCTCCTACCCGGCGGAGGTGATGCGTTGGTACCGGGCATTCTGGAAGGCAGGTGTCACCGTCGACGTCGTGCATCCCAGTGCCGACTTGGGCGGATACCGGGCCGTGGTGGTGCCGGCGCTGTACCTGGTCAGCGACGAGAATGCGAAGAACGTGGCCTCCGCCGCCCAGACTGGTGCCAGCGTGCTGGTCAGCTATTTCTCCGGAATCGCTGATGAGCACGACCATATTCGGCTGGGCGGCTACCCGGGGGCCTTCCGGGAGCTGCTGGGTATCCGCAGCGAGGAGTTCTGGACGTTGCAGGAGGGTGAGCAGCACCGTCTGACCAGCGGGTCACATGCAGATTTCTGGAGTGAGAACCTGCGTGTGGAGGCAACCGGGGATTCCGCCGCTGAGGTCGTGGACAGCTGGGCCGAAGGGCCTCTGCAAGGGAAACCAGCGGTGACTCGGCATGCCACAGGTTCTGGTGCCGCCTGGTATATCAGCACCCGGCTGGAGGCTGATGCCACGCAGCAGCTGGTGGATAAGGTGCTGACCGAAGCCGGGATCAGCCCGCTTCGCTCAAGCCTGTTGGCCCAGACGCCTCAGCACCTGCATGCGGATGTCGAGATGGTGCGCCGGCAAAGCGCGGAGACCAGCTACCTCTTTGTGCTCAACCACAACGACGAACCGGTGACGGTCACCGCCGACGGCGACGATCTGCTCAGCGGAGAACCGGCCGAGACAGGGCTGACAGTACCGGCCGGTGGTGTCGCGGTGATCGCTACTTAGGCCTTGCGGCGGCGAATCTCCTCGATCATCTGCGGAAGCACCTCGTTGAGATCGCCGACGACGCCGAAATCGGCGATCTCGAACACCGGCGCGTCCTCATCCTTGTTGATCGCCACAATCGTGCCCGAGGTCTGCATACCTGCCTTCTGCTGAATGGCACCGGAGATGCCCACCGAGATATACAGCTGCGGGGAGATCACCACGCCGGTCTGGCCCACCTGGGCTGAGTGGTCGATCCACCCGGCATCCGTGGCGGCACGCGATGCGCCGATGGCGGCGCCCAGCTCATCGGCCAGCTCCTCCACCAGGCTTAAGTCACCTTCCACGCCCCGCCCGGCAGCTACCACCACCCGAGCCTCAGCCAGCGGCGGACGGCCGGATTTCGGCAGCTCGGTCTCTTCCAGGACCTCCAGGGACCCGGAGGCGGAGACCGGGAGCACGGTGACCTCGGGGGCAGCCCCGGGGGTGGTCATGCGCTCAGCAGTATTGGGACGCAGCGTGGCCACCAGAGGGGCGTCCTCGGTGATCTGTGCGGTCGTGAAGTAGGAGCCGGCCAGCACAGATTTAGTGGCCACCCCGGTGCTGGTGACACCATTGGCGGCGGTCACCAGGCCGGTGTCCAGGCGCACGGCCAGGCGTGCCAGGGCATCAACTGTGTCGGGAGCGTGAGCACCCAGCACAATATCGGCGCTGACTTCCTTCACCGCGGTCTCCAGCAGATCCGCCAGAGCCGGATCCGGGGCAGTAATGGCGGTTTCGCCGGTGTAGACGTTTTCCACCGGTTCCAGTGACAGCGGCGCAATCACCGCTTCTGCAGCAGAGCCGGTGACTACACTGACCTCGCCGAGCGCATCAGCATGGGTCAGCAGCTCCTGCTGGGCACCGGTGAGCGCAGCGTTCACGGAGTCGAAGAAGACCAGGACATGGGTCACAGCAGGCGCTCCTTTGCCAGAAAGTCAACGATGCGGGCGCCGGCTTCGCCGTCGTCGGTGATGATCTCACCGGCGGCACGGGCCGGGCGGGGGTCGGCGGAGACCATCCGCAGTTTGGACTCCACCGCGGTGCCGGTCAGCCCCAGTTCAGCCAGGTCAAAAGTGGTGACCGGCTTCTTCTTGGCTGCCATGATGGCTTTGAAGTTGGGGTAGCGCGGCTGGTTCGCCTGGTCAGTGACGGAGACGACGGCGGGCAGCGGGGCCGCCACCTTCTGCAGTCGGTCCCCGGAGATGCGGGTGACCACCAGGCGTGAGGTGTCGGTGTCAGTGTCGAGTTCAAGACGCAGCCCGGTGGCCTGGGTCAGCGCAGGAACGCCGAGTCGCTCGGCCAGTTGGGCCGGCAGCGCTCCGGACTCGCCGTCGTCGCTGACCATGCCGGTGAGGATCAGGAACTCAGCGTCATCGGCGAATTCTGCGGTATCCAGCACGTGGCGGGCCGCAGCAGCCAGGGCAGCAGCGCTGGCCCAGATATCGGCACCCCGCAGGGCTTCGTCGCTGAGGTGATAGCCGTCGTCGGCGCCGATCTGCAGGGCCTTCTTCACTGCCGCCGACGCCCCGGCCGGGCCCATAGTCAAGGCAGAGACGCGGACCGCTGCGTCGTCGTTGTTCTTCTGCAGCTCCTCTTTGATCTGCAGTGCGGCTTCCAACGGGTACTCATCCAACTCACCCAGAATGCCCTCGGCGCGGTTCAGGAGCTGGGCATCCGTGAAGTGTCGCTCCAGCTGGGCATCTGGCACCCATTTGACCAGGGCGATGATGTGAAGTGCCGGCATGAGGTCCTTTCTACCGGTGTGGGCCTAAAAAGGCACAGGGTTCTCCCCTATATAAGGCGCAACTATGGTCGCATGATTCCGCAACCGGTGCGCAGGCCATGTGGTCTAAGCTACATCCATTCCCGCAGCAGCAATGACGCTGCTCCCTTCGACAGTGAACCAAGGACGTTTCATGATCGATCTGCTGATACTCATCCTGCTGGTGGCCGGGATTGTGCTGGTGACCGCCCGCTGGAAGGTCAGTCCCTTCCTGGCGCTGCTGGGTGCTGCGCTACTGGGCACCTTCCTCTACCGGCTGCCGATCGCCGAAAGCGTCACCACAGTAACGCAGGCCTTCGGCAACACCCTGGGCAATATTGGCTTGGTGATCATCTTCGGCACCATGATCGGAGTGATTCTGGAACGCTCCGGTGCGGCGATTGCTATGGCTGACGCGATTATCAAGGTCATCGGCAATAGGTTCCCGAATCTGACCATGACGCTTATCGGCTACGTGGTCTCGGTGCCGGTCTTCTGCGATTCCGGGTACGTGATTCTGAACTCCCTGCGCAAAGCAATCACCGCCCGTGCGGGCATTTCGGCGCTGGCTACTTCCACTGCGCTGATGACCGGACTCTTTGCCACCCACACCCTGGTGCCGCCCACTCCTGGTCCGCTGGCAGCAGCCGGTGAGCTCGGGGTGGCCGAGGATCTCGGGCTGATCATCGGTCTGGGCTTGGTGGTTTCGCTGGTCTCGGCCCTGGCCGCGCTGCTGTTCGCTACACGGTTGAGCAGCAAAGAGTTTGCGGCACTTCCTGCCGAGCGTGACGATGACCTCGAGGTCCAGGACTATGAGGAACTGCGGGCCTCCTACGGCAAGCTGCCCTCAGCGTTCATGGCTTTCCTGCCGATTGTTCTGCCGCTGCTGCTGATCTGTCTGGGATCAGTGGCGAAGCTGCCGAATGCGCCGTTTGGTGAAGGCGTAGTGACGGATGCGCTGGTGTTCCTGGGAACACCGGTGATCGCGCTGATCCTCGGACTCATTGCTGCAGTCTTCCTGATCTCAGGTGATGGCCGGATGGCCCGCTTCAATGAGGACATCACTGAAGCCATCCGGGTGGCTGCCCCGATCCTGCTGATCACCGGTGCCGGAGCGGCGTTCGGCGCGGTGCTCAACGCCTCCCCGCTCACCGACTTCCTCGCCGAGAATATTGCGGGCATGGGGCTTGGGCTGCTGGTGCCCTTCCTGATCTCCGCGGCGCTGAAAACCGCCCAGGGTTCGTCCACGGTGGCGATCGTGACCACCGCAGCCATGATTGCGCCCATGTTGGGCTCATTGGGACTGGAGAGCACGGAGGGCACCGTATTGGCCGTACTGGCAGTGGGTGCCGGAGCCATGGTGGTCTCTCACGCCAACGACTCGTTCTTCTGGGTGGTCTCGCAGCTCTCGAGGATCCCGGTGGGAACGGCGTACCGGACCTTGACCGTCGCGACTGCCATCCAGGGCGTCGTCGCGTTCCTGGTGGTGCTGGGTCTCGCTGCGATCATGCTCTGATCCAGGTGGTCGACAACCGACCAGAGATCCTTCAATACAGCTGAGGGGCTGACCGCTAAGTATCGGTCAGCCCCTCAGCTGTATAAGCGGTGGTGTCGAACTACTCGTGGGATTTTCCGCTGCCGAGCAACTCGCGCACTCGGCCGGCCACCCGGTGGAACTCGGGATCTTCCATGGTGGCTTCGTAGTCGCGTTCGCGCGGAAGGTTCACATCGAACTCCTCGATGATCCGTCCTGGCCGCGGACCCATGACAATCACGCGGGTCGCCAGGTATACCGCTTCGGCCACTGAGTGCGTCACCAAGGCGACTGTCATGTTCCGCTCGCGCCAGAGCCTCTGGATCTCAACGTTCATCTTCTCGCGAGTCAGCGCATCGAGGGCGCCGAAGGGCTCGTCCATCAGCAGGACATCGGGCTCATGCAGCAGTGCTCGGCACAGGGCCGCCCGCTGCTGCATGCCTCCGGAGAGCTCGTGAGGCAGTGACTTCTCGAAGCCTTCCAAGCCGGTGAACTGCAGGAGTTCGCGGCATCTTGCTTCTGCCTGGGCCTTATCCATCTGGCGCATTTCTGCCTGCAGCATGATGTTTCTGCGTACATCACGCCAGGGCATCAGGGCTGGCCGCTGGAAGATGAAACCTACATCCTGGCGGGGGGACACCACGGCATCACCACGGAGGCGAACCTGCCCCTGGGTTGCAGGCGAAATTCCGGATATGGCTCTCAGCAGCGTGGACTTACCGCAACCGGACGGTCCCACAATCGCGATGAACTCACCGCGATGAATCTGCAGGTCAACATCCTTGAGAGCTTGAACCGTCCGCTTCTTAGACTCGAACGTCACAGAGACGCGGTCGATGTCAACGATCGCCTCTGCTACGGAGGTGTTCGTCTGGTCTGTCGTGACAGCCGTCATGAGTCCTCCCCGGGTGCGAACGAAGCGTCATAGAACATATCGACCGGATGCTCTTCTTCGATCAAGCCGGCATCGCTCATCACGCTGATGGTGTTCTGCCAATCCTCATCAGCATTCCAGCCGGGAACCTGGCCCTCGGAGTTCTCCGTGGTCAGAAGGTTGATGGTTTCGGTCCACTGTTCAAGAACTACCTCTGTGGAGGCGATCTGTGGGTCTTTGCCCTGCATTGCTTCGGCAGCGCCCTCAGGGTCCTCCGCTGCGGCCTGGAAGGCCGCCGAAGTTGCGTCAGACATGCGCTGGACCAAATCGGGATCGTCGTCGATGGTGCTCTGCTGGGTTAGCAGGCCATTGGAGAAGAAGTTCAGTCCCACGTCGCTGTATCGGAAGTAGCTGACATCTCGGCCTGACTGGTCAGCGATCTTAGGTCCCTGATCGTGAGCGAAGCCGATGAGGCCATCCACCTGGCCAGCGATCATCGCTGCGACCTTTCCTGCGGAATCCAGGTTCTGCTGCTGGATGGAGTCAGGGTCGATGCCCGCGGCTTCGAGGAATACCGGGAACGTTGAGGTCGGGGCATCGCCTGCGGAGACTGCGATGGTTGTGCCTTCGAGATCCTCCAGCTCAGTGATCCCGCTGTCGCTGAAGACCTGAACAGCCGAGGGGGTCGTCTGCAGGTAGACGCCGATGCTCTTGACGTTCACGCCGCTTTCGACATTGGACAGCAGGGGTGCGGTGTCTGCCCACCCGAACTCCACTTCGCCCGAGCCCACAGCCTGGACAGTGCGGGTAGAGCCCTGGCCAGCCTGGATCTCCAGGTTAATACCGTGTTCCTCGAAGATGCCCTCTTCTACGCCGTAGTAGAAGGGTGCATGCTCTCCATAGGGATACCAGTTCAGCATGAGAGTCACGTCGACGACTTCTCCAGCTTCTGCTCCCCCGTTGCCGCCGGCGTCGCTTTCTCCGCCGCAGGCGGTAAGGGCCAGTGCGGCAAGACCCATAGTTGCCAGGCTCTTGGCGAGCGTTGATTTGCCGTTCATGAGAATGCTCCTTCTTGGGTGGTGCGTGCTCACGTCTATGCGTCCTTGTTTCGATGTGAGGCGTGCCAGGGGATGGTGAATCGTTCGATGACTTCGAGGATGAGGAACAGGAGGATGCCCAGTAGGGACATGATGATCAGCGCTGCAAAGAGCATCGCGGTGTTGAGGTGGCCGTTGGCCTGCAGGATGACGTATCCGAGGCCCTCATTGGAGCCCACGAACTCACCGACAACAGCACCGGTGACGGCTAGGGTTGCGGCGACCTTGAACCCGGACATCAGCTCGGGAAGCGCCGCGGGGAAGCGAATCTTCACGAATGTCTTCCAGCGCGAACCACCCATGATGGACGCCAGCTCCAGTGCCTCGGGGTCCACCGAGCGTAGTCCGCTGATGCCCGCGATGACGATGGGGAAGAAGGCCATGAGGACAGCCACCAGGATCTTGGGCTCGGGGCCGAAACCAAGCCACACGATGAAGAGCGGGGCAATGGCGATCTTCGGAATGACCTGGGCCACGAGGATGATGGGGTAGAAAGTCCGTTCCATCATCTTGGAATAGACCATCACCACAGCCATGCCCACGCCCACAACGACGGCGATAAGGAAGCCGACGATTGTTTCCACGGTGGTGACCCATGTATGGCGCATCAAGTAGGAGCTGTTCTCGGTCAGCTGTGCCCATGTGTCTTGGGGCGAAGGAAGGATGTAGCGCGGAGCCATTCCCGTGTTGGTGACGAACCACCAGATGGCGAAGACAATAAGCAGGAAGACCGATGGATAGGCCACCGTTGAGAGCTTTCCGGACAGGGACCGGAAAGCGGTGGGGGATGAGGTCCTCTGGCTTGCGCGCGTTTGGACCGGGGCGGGGGCTGTCATCAACAGAACCTCTCTTCGTTGAGAGCCGGCAGGAGAATAGCGAGGAAAGCGCATTCCCAATGTGATGCAGCCCACGTTATAGGGCAGTCATAGTGATGTCAATCACATCGGTAGCTGGCTCAGGTGGCAGTGGACTCCCGGAGCATGGGGGTGCCCTCGATGAGAATGTGCCGGCCTGGGTCTCCGAGGGCGATCTCCACGCTCAGTTCGCCGATCTCCTCCAGCGGGATTCGTACCGTGGTGATTGATGGTGCGTGGTCATTGAGGCTTTGAATATCTCCATAGCCGCACAGGGCGATATCGTCTGGCACCGTGAGCCCGGCGTCCCGAGCCGCCGCCAGTGCGCCGAGGGTCATGACGTCGGTAGTGCAGAAGACGCACAGTTTGCCCCGGTCCCCAGTGGGCAGGGCGTTCGAGGTGGAGCGCAGGTACTCAGCCATCATGAGGTATCCGCCGTCACGAGTGAAGGCGCCGCGGAGTTGGGCTTCTGGCTCGATGCCGCTCCTCAGCAGCTGATCCTTGAAGCCTTCAGCCCGTTCGCGGGAGGTCACCACATGTTCTTCACCAGCGATGGTGATAAATCGCTTGTAGCCCATTCGCAACAGTTCTCGAGCTAGTCGACCGGCACTCCTTCGGTCGGCGATCCGCACGCCGTCGACCTGGGCTGGGGGCTGTCCGATCATTACGGGACGGCCGCCGTTTGCCTGGTACCGCTTCAGCATCGAGTACAGCTGCTCGTCGTCGTCGAAGCCACGTGTTCCCGCGATCAAGATAGCGTTGGTTCGGTAGGACATGAATGTTTGCACTGCTCTGGCTTCTGCGTTGCGGCGGCGTTCCGTCGAGGCGACCATGAGCTGCATCCCAGATGCGGCAAGGCCTCGCTGGGCTCCGTGGGCGATAGCTGAGAAATATGGGTCAGCGATGTCGTGGACGATGAGTCCCATGAGTCCTGCTGAGGCTCGCACAAGTGCTTGCGCTTGAGCGTTCGGAATGTATCCAAGCTGATCGGCTACGGCGCGGACATGGGCAACCAAGTCCGGGTGTGGCTGTCTTGTTGATCCGTTGAGTGCTCGTGATGCCGTCGCCGAGGATACCCCGGCAGCCTTGGCAACATCCGAAAGGCGAACCGCCAAAATTTCACCTACCTCATGCCAGGCGGCTCAATGCGCGCTGAGTTGGCCCGGGAACGTATGGCACCGGGCGGAACAATAGTGTGACCTGCGACACACTATTGTTCCATCATACTGTGAAAGCGCGTTCCCGCCATGGCAGGTGCTGCGACACTGCATTTGCGCTCGGTGGTCAACGGGTCATCGGTCGCAGACTCCCTGCCGAAGCAGTGATGACGGTCACGTGGGCTAATGTCTGTAGTCATGAAGATTGTGTGCGTCCCCGATTCCTTCAAGGGCTCAGTCACCGCCGCTGAAGCCGCAGCGGCTATGGCCCGTGGAGCCCGGCAGATCTTCAGCGATGCTGAGGTCACCGAACTGCCATTCGCCGACGGTGGGGAAGGCACCCTAGATGCTCTGCTGGCGCTGTGGAATCAGCAAGCACGCAGCGTCGAGACAGTAGATGCCATCGGCCGCCCGCGTACCGCCCGGTGGGGCCTATCCCCAGATGGCCGCACTGCGGTCATTGAGGCGGCTGAGGGTAACGGGCTTCCTGCGGTGTCGGATGTCCCGCTGCAGCCGCGCCGCGCCGATACCTACGGAGTGGGACTGATCGTCGCTGAAGCGCTGGCCTCCGGAGCCCAGGAGATCCTGCTGTGCCTGGGCGGTTCGGCCAGCACTGACGGGGGCACCGGCATTCTCGCGGCCCTCGGAGCAGAGTTCCTCGATCACGACGGCGCCCCCGTGCCACCAGGAGGTGAAGGCCTGAGCCGCATCGCCAGCGTGAACACCGAGAACCTTCACCCACATGCCCGCAGCGTTCGATGGCGCCTGGCGGTGGATGTGGACAACCCGCTGACCGGCCCCCGCGGTGCCGCTGCCGTCTTCGGTCCGCAGAAAGGTGCCGATGACCACGACGTCGCCGCACTGGACGCCGGTCTTGCTCACCTGGCACGGGTCCTCGCCGAGCAGGCCGGGGCGGATCCGCAGCACTACCGCGAGGCTGAAGGTTTCGGCGCCGCCGGCGGTATTCCGGTCACCGTGATGAGTTTGCTGGGCCCTGAGGCCGGCGGTCAGGCTGAAATTCTGCCCGGATCACGCATGGTGGCCGAAGCGGTGGGACTGCAGCAGGCGCTGAACGGTGCTGATGTGGTGCTCACCGGCGAGGGCCGCCTGGACACCCAGTCACTTGGCGGAAAAGTGGTCCATGCAGTCCAGTCGTACGCACCGGAGTCAGCCGCCGTCGTCGTCATTGCCGGGGCGGTCCAGCTGAGCCCGGCGCAGTGCCGCGAAGCCGGGCTGACGGCCGCGCTGTCCATCGCGCCCGGTGCAGCGAACCTCCTTCAGCTCCAGGAGCAGGCTGCCCAGCTGATTGAGGACACCACCGCTCACGCCTGCGCGCTGCTGAGCCAGCGCTGAACCGGACCCTCCGGCTCGACATCTAGCCCCGCCGCGCTCACGAATTCCCGTGTTGAGTGGTCACTTTGTCCGGTATTTGGTACCGCGCCACCGGGTTATAGCGGACAAAGTGACCACTCACTTTTCGCCGAGAGGTGGGCCGGGCCGCTCGGAACAGGAGTGAATGCAGCCCCGCACGAGTTTGGCCACTGCCGACGAGGTCACAGACACCGGCAGCGTTCCCTGATCAGCCGGAGTAGGATTCGAGACGATGCACACAGGCTTCTATGACGAGATTCACGAAGAGTTCCGCGAAGTAGTGCGCGAGTTCGTCACCCGAGAGGTGACCCCGCACTATAAGCAGTGGGACGCCGCCCACATGATGCCGCGCGCGCTCTGGGAGGCCGCCGCAGAAAACGGTCTGCTGGGACTAGCTGTGCCGGAGGAGCACGGCGGCATGGGTTTGGCCGACTACCGCTTCCGGATGATCATCGACGAAGAACTGGCTCGCGCCGACGCCCTGGGCGCGGCACTGGCCTTCCATCTCCACGACGACTGGGTGCTGCCGGCCCTGCTGCAGTTCGCTACCGAAGAGCAGAAGCAGAGCTGGCTCCCACGGTTTATGGACGGCAGTTTCGTCAGCTCCGTGGGCTTCACCGAACCCGGAGCCGGCTCAGATCTGCGCGGAGTGCGCACCAAGGCCACTAAGAACGACGACGGCTCCTGGACGCTCAATGGCCAGAAGACCTTCATCGGCAACGGCATCTCCGGCGACGGCGCCCTGGTGCTGGCCCGCACTGACGGCTCGGATGTGAAACAGCGCGGCGGTGCGACTTCCTTCAGCCTCTTCCTGGTCACCAAGGAAGGCAACCCCGGATACACCCCGGGCAATCAGCTGGAAAAGATGGGGCTGAAAGCCTCAGACACCGCGGAGCTGTTCTTCTCCGACGTGCAGATTCCTGCTGCGAACCTCATCGGCGAAGAGGGCCGGGGCCTTGAATACGTGAAGGCGATTCTGCCCCAGGGGCGCTTGGCAGTGGCCGCGGCTGCCGTCGTCGTCGCCGAGACGGTCTTGGATCAGACGCTGGACTATGTAACCCAGCGCAACGCCTTCGGTGAGCGGATTGCTGATTTCCAGAACACCCGATTCCAGCTCGCTGACCTGCAGACCGGGCTGGAGGCCGCACAACGGTATCTGGCTGCCCAGGTGGAGGGCTTCAACGCAGGTCAGCTGGACCTGGCGGGTGCCTCCAAGGCCAAGCTGCACGCGTCAGAGTTCGCCAAGAAGTGCGTGGATATCTGCCTCCAGCTGCATGGCGGCTACGGCTACATCCTGGAGTACCCGGTGGCTCAGGCCTACCTGGCGGTACGTCTGCTGACCATCTTCGGCGGCACCAGCGAAATCCTCAAAGAGACCATCGCGCAGGAACTCCTCGCCGGTTCCGCGCCAAACTCCCGATAGGGGACCCCTCATGACCACAGTCACCAACCCTTCCGCTGTGCTGCGTGCCGTGCGCGAGATCGTCGTGGAGGACCGTCCGCTGCCGCAGCCTGGCGCTGGCCAGGTGCAGGTGGCCATCGGTGCGGTAGGCATCTGCGGTTCTGACGTGCACTACTACGAGCACGGGCGCATCGGCGACTTCGTGCTGAACGAACCCATGGTGATCGGCCATGAGTCAGCTGGTGTGATCACCTCAGTGGGTGAAGGGGTTGACCCCACTCGTCTCGGTCAGCTCGTGGCGCTTGAACCAGGTGTGCCCTGCAAGTCCTGCCGCCAGTGCTTGGCCGGCAGATACAACCTCTGCCCGGATGTGCAGTTCTTCGCCACCCCGCCGGTGGATGGTTCCATCGCCAAATACGTGGTGCACGACGCCGCCTTCGCCCACCCAGCGCCTGCCGGGCTGACTGCTGAACAGGCTGCGATGGCTGAGCCGGTCTCTGTGGGCGTATGGGCCTGCCGCAAGGCTGAGGTCAGCGTGGGCGACCGGGTGTTAGTCACCGGTGCCGGACCAGTGGGGCTCTTTGCCGCCCAGGCCGCACGGGCCTTCGGCGCCAGCTCGGTGACCGTCACCGATCTCTCTGACTTCCGGCTGGATGTGGCGCGCGAGCTCGGGTTCGACGCACGTCGTGCTGATCAGGCATTAGCGACGAACAGCTTTGATGTGCTCTTCGAATGTTCGGGAGCAGCACCGGCGTTCAAGGCCGGTATGCGGTCCCTGGACAGGGCAGGGCGTGCTGTGGTGATCGGCATGGGATCTGATGAGCTTCCCCTGGAGGTCTTCGCCCTGCAGGGCAAAGAGCTCACTGTCTCCGGTGTCTTCCGCTACCGGAACTGCTATCCGGCAGCTCTGGAGCTGATCTCCTCTGGTGCTGTGCAGGTGGCTCCGGTACTGACCCACCGCTTTGATCTGCCGCAGACCGAGGAAGCGCTGACCCTGGTACGCCGTGAGCCCAACTCGCTGAAGGCCGTCGTCGTCCCCTAAAGCGTCCCTATACCCGAGGCTAAAGTCCGGCACCTTGCCCCGTGTCTTCGCAGCTCGGGGGAGCCCTGCGCTCTGGTTACCCGCTGGCTGAGTGTGCCCCGCCAGAGAGCCGGCGCCACGTGCTGACCAGCTGACTGAACTCCTTGACCTGGACCAGCACATGCTCGCGGGCAGCCCGCTCGGCACCTGTAGCGTCTCCGTTGGCTACGGCTTCAGCGATCTGCTGGTGCTCGGCCAGTGAGCGTCGCATCCGGTCTGGGACACGCAACTGCAGCCTGCGGTAGGGCTGCAAAATACGCTTCAGCGCCCAGGCCTGCTGGCGGAGATACTCGTTGCCCGAGGAATCATAGACAATCCCGTGAAACCGGGCGTTGGCGTAGTAGTAGCCGTCCGGGTCCGCCGCATGGGCGTACTCCTCGCATTCGGACAAAGCTTCGCGCAGCTGCTGCAGGGCGAGAGCGTCGATGCGTCGTGACGCCAGCCGCGCAGCCATTCCCTCCAACTCGGCCATGACTTCAAAACGCTCGGCCAGCTCCGTGATGCTCAGCTCGGTGACATAGGTGCCCTGTTTCGGGCGGATCTGCACCAGTCCCGACCGCTCCAGGGCCTGAAGCGCTTCCCGGATGGGTGTGCGGGAGCAGCCAAACGCAGAAGCGAGGGCCGCCGGGTCGAGCTTTGCTCCGGGCAGGTGATGGCCATCCACGATCGCGTTCTCCAGCGCATCACGTACGCGCTGGGACTCCGACACTTTGGCCATAGCCACCTCCTCCGCAAGTAGGACCACATTACCGCGTCGTAACTGTGGCCTGGATCACATTTATCCTCTAGAGTGGCTGTTGTATACATCACATGCCCTGATGTACGGGAAGGAGCACGATGGCGCGACACACCTCAAAACAGGATGGGTGGCTACTCACCGACCTGTTCCACGCCCTGGGAATCCGCCGGCGTCAGGATGAACCGGCGCCCTCACCGGAACCCCTGGCAGAGTTGATTGCCGCTTGCGACGTGCTGCTCAGCGATATGGGTGAAGCCTCTATGCGAGCAGTTGCCCAGCGGGCACTGCAGGCCTATGCAGAACTCGACGACGCCGCCAAACTGCATTTCTTCAGGCACATGCTGACCCGCTTCGGTGTGGACGAACACCAGCTTCGCGAGCATTTTGACGCCTGGGATGCTGACCCGAGCCCGGAGAAGCTTGCCTCGCTCTTCGACGTGACCGAGCCTCGTCGGCAGCAGCTGCTGCGCCGGATCAACTACGCCCCCGGAGCTACCGAGCAGCTGGTGCAGATGCGTGCGGATCTGCTGCGTATGATCCGCACCCACTCTGACCTGAAACCTCTGGACAAGGACTTCCGGCACCTGCTGGCCTCGTGGTTCAACCGCGGGTTCCTGACGATGAAGCAGATCGGCTGGGATGCCGACTCACAGCTGAAGAACTACCTGCTGCAGTTCGAGAAGGTCCACCCCATGGGCAACATTGCGGAGCTTAAGCGCCGACTGCAGCCCAAGGATCGGCGCTGCTACGCCTTCTTCCATCCGGCCACTGGTGATCTTCCACTGATCTTCGTGGAAGTGGCCCTCACGCAGGGGATTCCCGGTTCTATGGGGCCGCTGCTGGAACCCGGCCCGGCGCTGAGCCCGGGAAAGGCCGATACTGCTGCGCTGTACTCCATCAACAACTCATTGGAGGGCCTGGCCGGGATCTCCTTCGGCAGTTTTCTGATCAAGCAGGTGATCGATCAGGTCAGTGACGAACTTCCGCATCTGCAGAACTTCGTCACGCTCTCGCCGATCCCCGGATTCCGCCGCTGGCTCCAGCAACAAGCCCAGCAGGCACAAGCCAGCGGTGACACCGAGCTGGCCAGCCTGCAGGCGGAGCTTAAGGACCTCGAACAGCAGACTCCCGGTCCGGATGACACCGAGTCGCACACTCCTGACGGGGCACAGGAGCAGGAGAACGACGACGCCGTCGCGAAAGCCCACGTCCGAATCCGGCAGCGGCTCTACCCGGTGCTGGCCCGGTACATCACCGCCCAGCGTCACGATGGCAAACCCATGGACCCGGTAGCCCGCTTCCACCTGGGCAACGGAGCCAGCGCCTGGCAGCTGCACTGGCCAGCCAGCAGCACCGAATACGCCTGGAAGCAGAGCTTCGGAGCAATGATCAACTACCGCTACGACCCCGCTGAACTCGAAGCTCAGCACGAAACCTACGTCCGGCACCGCACTGTTGCTCTGGGTCCGCAGCTCAAGGAGCTGCTGCAGCACCCCGAGCAACTCACCCACCAGAGAGGACAAGCCCCCATGGCAGAAACTTTCAGCACCATCTACGAATCCTTCCTCCGCAATGTGCAGCAGCACCCGGAGAAGCCGCTCTTCCTGCCAGAAGATGGCGAGCCCATCAGCTACGCCCAGACCTTGGAGACCACCCATCGGATTGCCGCGGTCCTCTTAGAGGATGGGGTACAGCCTGGTGATCGCGTGGCCATGCAGGTGCAGAAGTCACCGGAAGCACTCGCCCTCTACCTGGCCACCTTGCAGATCGGGGGCGTCTTCCTGCCGCTGAACACCGCCTACACCGGCAAAGAGATGGATTACTTCATCCAGGACGCAGGACCCAAGGTTCTGGTGGTCAGCCCCGACACGGCGGAAGATCACGCGCACCGAGGTGAGTCCGGCGTCGTCGTCGAAACTCTGGGGACCTCAGCCGATGGCACCCTGCTCAGGGCCAGTGGTGGACATACCGACGCGGTTCCGCGCACAGCCGAGGACCCAGCCTCCATCCTCTACACCTCCGGGACCACCGGCCGCTCCAAAGGTGCGGTGCTCACCCACGGCAACCTGGCCTCCAACTGCCAGGCACTGCTGGATACCTGGGAATACACCGGCGAGGATGTCCTGATCCACGCGCTGCCGATCTTCCACATCCACGGACTCTTCGTGGCGGCGAATATGACTCTGGCCGCCGGGGCAACTATGCGCTGGCTGCCGAAGTTCGACGCCGACACCATCCTGCGACTCATGCCTGATTCCACTGTGCTGATGGGTGTGCCGACCTTCTACACCCGGCTGTTGAAGAGCCCAGAGCTGAACCGCGAGGTCTGTGCGAACATGCGGCTATTCGTCTCCGGCTCCGCCCCGCTGCTGGCCAGCGACCACGAGGCCTTCGAAGAACGCACAGGTCACGCGATCCTGGAACGCTACGGCATGACCGAAACCGGCATGAACACCACCAACCCCTACCGCGGCGCACGAAAGCCCGGAACAGTGGGCAAACCCTTCCCCGGCATCGAGATTCGAATTGTGGACCGGGAAACCGGTGAAGAGCTTCCCGACGGCGAGGTCGGGCTCATCGAGGTGCGCGGGCCTAATGTCTTCGCCGGGTACTGGCAGATGCCGGAGAAGACCGCACAGGAGTTCCGGGCCGACAGCTACTTCATCACCGGAGACCTCGGACGCCTGGATGAGGACGGATACCTGTGCATCGTCGGCCGTGACAAGGACATGGTGATCTCCGGCGGCTACAACATCTACCCCAAGGAGATCGAGGAGCTCATCGACGCCCATCCTGCCGTCCTGGAATCGGCGGTGATCGGAGTTCCACACCCTGACCTGGGTGAGGCCGTGGTCGCCGTCGTCGTACCTGCCTCCGGTGAGCAGCCCCAGGAAGAAGAGATCCTGCAGTTCATCTCCGGGGACCTCGCCCGGTTCAAGCAGCCTCGCGCCCTCCGGTGTGTGGAGGCCCTGCCGCGCAATGTCATGGGCAAAGTGCAGAAAGCCCAGCTGCGCACCACATATCAAGACACCTTTACCGGTGTCCCGGCCTGAGTAAGGAAGAACAATGGTTCTCTACGGAGTCGCAGCGCTGGCGCTGTGCATGCTTGCGGGAATGATCATCGGTGATCTCCTGGGCGTGGCGGTAGGAGTAGACGCCAATGTTGGCGGCGTCGGATTCGCCATGGTCCTGCTGGTGCTGGTCTCAGCCTGGCTGCGGAAGAAGGGGCTGTTCCCCAAGCCCACCGAGCAAGGTGTGCTCTTCTGGAGTGCGCTCTATATCCCGATCGTGGTGGCGATGGCCGCCACCCAGAATGTGGTGGAGGCGGTCACCGGTGGCCCGATGGCCATCCTGGCGGGGCTGGCCGCACTGGCCTGCGGGGCTGCGCTGGTGCCCGTCATCTCACGGATCGGCGGCCGCTCTGAGCCGCTTCCTGAGATGACCGAAGAAGAGAAGCTGGAGGTCTGAGATGGAACTCATTGCAGATGTTCTTGAACGCAACGGCCTGCTCTTCGCTTTTGTGGTGGTCGGTGCCATGATGCTGGTCTCCGGCTGGCTGTCCAAGACGCTGACCCGCGGACGGCTGCAGGGCTCGGCAATCGCCATCATGCTGGGCCTGCTGCTGGCCTACTTCGGTGGCTTGGAGACCGGCGGCGAGAAAGGCCTGGCGGATATTGCGATCTTCTCCGGGCTGGGTCTGATGGGTGGAGCGATGCTGCGCGATTTCGCGATCGTGGCCACCGCCTATGGGGTGGACCTTCAGGAGATTAAGAAGGCGGGAGTGGCCGGCGGTCTCTCCCTGATTCTGGGCATCTTCGTCTCCTTCATCGCCGGGGCAGCCGTCGCGGCAGCCTTCGGGTATACGGATCCCGCCTCTATGGCGACTATCGGTTCAGGTGCCGCCACCTACATTGTGGGACCGGTGACCGGAACGGCGGTGGGAGCCAGCTCCGAGGTGATCGCATTATCCGTGGCTGCGGGTCTGATCAAAGCTGTAGTAGTGATGGTAGGCACCCCCTTGATCGCTCCGCTGATCGGTCTGAACAACCCGAAGTCGGCCATGGCCTACGGGGGCCTGATGGGAACTACCTCCGGGGTGGCCGCGGGACTGGCGGCCACCGATAAACGGTTGGTGCCCTATGGCGCTATGACCGCGACCTTCTACACCGGGCTCGGGTGCCTGCTGGGCCCCAGCGTCTTCTACTTCGCGCTGGTCGGCATCTTCGGGTAGCCGAAAGGCACTTCCTTTGGCGTAGCGCACCCCACTTAGCGCAATCACCCCCTAGGTAGGCAAGGTCAATATTGCGCAGGTGGGGTGCGCTGCGGCGGGCTCAACTGCCGCATCCCGGGACTTCAGCTGCTAATGACGCAACTGGTGCTCCACTGCAGCGACAATCTCCGCGTCGGTGAAGCCCAGACCACGGGCACGGGCGGCGAAGTCGGCAGTCATGTCTGCGAGCAGCTTGCCGCGATCTGCGCCGGGGGCACCTTCGGCGTCGGCGACTCGGGTGCCCCCTCCGCGGCGGGAGATGAGCAGTCCCTCCTGTTCGAGTTCCCGGTAGGAGCGCGCAACCGTGCCGACGGCGACGCCCAAGTCACCGGCGAGTTGCCGTAGTGGAGGAAGCCTATCTCCGGGGCGGAGCTGTCCGGCTGTGATGAGGTCTACGAGCTGGCGTCGCAGCTGCTCGTACGGCGGGGTGGGGTCCTGCGGGTCGAGGGTCAGGGAGAGGCTCACTGTGCCTCCACTGGCTGAGCGGAGGAGGGGCTGGGGAGCGGTGCGGGGACGACGATCCGGACCATGAACCAGCCGAGCAGCACCAGAGCTACGGGAATGCTGGCTATGAGGATCCAGCCGACAGGGTCCATCCAGGCGTGTTGGCAGGTCATGTTCAGCAGGGCCGTCCCGGCGAAGAAGGCGATGCCCATGTGGCTGGCAGCCACCGCTGCGCCGGTCGCCGCTACCACCCGCGCTGCAGACCGTCGGCGCAGAACGTCGTCGCTCACTTCGTCGGGAGCGAAGCCGCGAGGACGGCGCACAACAGCTGACAGGGCCGCAGCGGCCGCCACGGCAACGACCAGGAGCAGCAACACCAGCGGTATGGAGTAGAAGGTGCCTGGGTATGAGCCGGCTGCGCTGGCGGTGTCGCCGCACTGGGCGGCGATCCGGCGTCCATCGCGGCCCATGTCGTCGGCGGAGGCAGTGACTGTGGTCAGGGACAGGGTGGCGAGGTGCAGCACGGAGGTTGCCCCCACCGCGATGGTCAGGGTGTTTGGCAGATAATCAGAGACGCGCCGGGGAGTCAGCGACGCGGTACGGGCGCCGGTGGGCCGTTGGGGTCGCACCACGGTCTCGCCGAGGCCTACACCGACCACCACAAACAGTCCGAGGATGGCCGGGATCAGCATTGTTCCCCGGCCGAGGTCCAGGCTGGCACTGACCAGCCATGCAGCAACGGCTCCGATCAGCACGGCTGCGCCCCATGTAGCGCGCACCCATCTCCATTCGTGGCTGGTGTTGAGGTGCCCGCGGGTCGCGGAGCGCGCTCCCAGGGCGATGAGGGTGAGTAGCAGTGGTCCGCCGATCAGAACCAGAAGGGTTAGCAATGGCATGGGAGCTCCCCGGAAACTTGTATCAGGTGTTTGTGACAAGACAAGAATGATGCCAAGGAGCTAGTTGTGTCAATCAGCTAGTACAAGTAGTGCGCCCCACCTGGGCACCGACCTGACCCGCTGATGCAGGCGGTGGCAGACCTTCTGCACTTCCTCCGGCGCGCAGCGCACCCCACTTAACGCAATGGCCCCCTAGGTAGGCAAGGTCAATATTGCGCAGGTGGGGTGCGCTGCGGTGAGACGTGGCAGGATGGATGTGATCCAGACCCGAGGAAAGGCCGCCATGACGGATGTGACCCCAGAAATCCTTGACTCCGCCGCTGCTCGGCTGCCGCAGATGCTGGCCGATATCCAGCGCCTGGTAGAGGTGGAGACACCATCTGAGGACAAGGCGGCGGTGGCCCGCGGTGCAGCCGAGGTCGCCGCGCTGACCGCTGAGCGGCTGGGTGTCACCCCGGAAACCGTGGAGATCGACGGCGTGACCCACCTGCGGCTGCGGTTCGGTGCGGGCACCCCCAAGGTGGTGCTGGTCAACCATCAGGACACGGTGTGGCCGCACGGGACCCTGGCCCGTAAGCCTTTCACCCATGAAGATGGAGTGCTGCGCGGTCCCGGAGTGTTCGACATGCTCACTGGTGTGGTGATGTCTCTGCATGCGGCCGCAATGCTGCAGGAGAAAGGCCACAGCCTTGATGGCCTGAGCATCCTGGTCACCGGAGATGAAGAAGTCGGCTCCATTTCTTCGCGTCAGCTGATTGAGGATGAGGCCCGCAGCGCTCGCGCGGCCTTCGTGCTCGAGGCTGCTGCCGCAGGCGCTTTGAAGATCGCCCGTAAGGGCACTTCCAATTACGAGGTTGTAGTCCACGGCCGCGCCGCCCATGCTGGCCTGGAGCCGGAGAAGGGCATCAACGCAGGCATCGCATTGGGGTTGCTGCTGCCCGAGATCGAGGCACTCGGGGATCCCGAGGTTGGTACCACGGTCACCCCCACGGTCATCACCGCGGGCACGACGACGAATACTGTTCCGGACCGCGCACAGGTCACCGTGGATGCCCGAGCCACCACCATCGCGGAGCAGGAGCGAGTGGACCAGCAGATCCGTCAGCTGACCTCCAGCATGGAGGGCGCCGTGGTGGAGGTGCTGGGGTCCATCAACCGGCCGCCCATGGAGCGCTCGGCCGCGGAGGGACTCTTCGCCGAAGCTCAGGAACTGGCAGCCACACTCGGACTGCCGGAGTTGAAGGGTGTCGAGGTCGGAGGGGCCTCCGACGGCAACTTCACCGCGGCTCTGGGCGTCCCCACCCTGGATGGCATGGGAGCAGTCGGCGACGGCGCCCACGCTGAACATGAGCATGCGCTGGTGGAGCACATCGCACCTCGCACTGCCCTGCTGGCCGGACTGATGGCCCGCAAGCTGGACTGATCAGCAGCAATGACATCTGGTTCCGTGGATCCCCAGCTGAAACTGCAGGCCGCCGCAGACCAAGCCCGACAGGCCGCAGCCGCTGCCGGCGTCGTCGTGACCCAGCTGAGCACAGCCCAGCAGGCGATGGATGCCGCTGAGCTGCTGCACCGCATCTGGAACCCTGACGGACAGGGTGAGACCCCTATGGAGCCAGGTCTGCTGGTGGCGTTGGAACATGCCGGCAACTACGTCGGCGGGGCCTATGCCGGTGATGAGCTCATCGGCGTGACCGTGGGATTTTTCGGAGCTCCACAGGCCAGCCTCATGCATTCTCATATTGCCGGGGTAGCTGCCCATGCTGTGGGCACCGGAGTGGGGGCGGCGATGAAGCTGGATCAGCGCACCTGGTGCCTACAGCGCGGAGTCCGCACCATGGAGTGGACATTTGATCCGCTGATTGCCCGTAACGCTGGTTTCAACCTCAACCGGCTCGGCGCCCGATTCACCGAGTACCTGCCGCATTTTTATGGAGAGATGCGTGATGGGACCAACGCAGGGCAGGGCAGCGACCGGGCATTGATCACCTGGGATCTGCTCCAGATGGCTCCGTGTTCCAGCGCAGAGCCGGAGCTGGTACTGCTGAGACCAGACGACGACGGCGCCCCGCTGCGGTATGCCCAGGGTAATGACATTGCGGAAGCAGTCGGCGCTGCGGGCGTGGTTGGACTGCAGATTCCGGCGGATATTCCTGCGATGCGACAGTCTCAGCCGGAGCTTTCAGCCCGCTGGCGCACCGCGCTGCGAGAGACCATGCACCCGCTGATGCAGACCGGGTGGCAAGTCCACGGCATAAAAGAGAGCACTTACCTTCTGGTCAGGTAAAACGTGGAGGCTCCGCGTCGGCAGGGACTAAAGTGCATCTCTGTGCGATCCACTAAGAACAGTAGCCTGCTCATCTACCTCTTCGGCGCCCTCGGAGGCCTGAACTGGGGCTATGACACCGGCGTCATCTCCGCGGCCCTGGTCTACCTGCGCCGAGACTTTGCCCTGGACAGCTGGTCCGAGGGCGGAATCGTCACCGCCCTGGCCGTCGGCGCAGTCCTGGGCGCCGGTGTGGGCGGGCGGCTCTCCGACAGGTACGGACGCCGTGTGGTGCTCATGATCACCGCAGTGCTGTTCACCATCGCTCCGGTGGGCATGGCCCTGGCCCCCACCACGGAGGTGCTCTTCAGCTTCCGGCTGGTGGTGGGTCTGGGCACCGGTCTGGCCGCCGTCGTGCTGCCGGTGTACCTCTCCGAGATGTCTCCGGCCCGCATCCGTGGCCGGGTCACCGCGTTCTACGTGTTGGCGATCGTCATCGGTCAGTTCCTGGGGTTCCTGATCGGTGTGGCCTTCGCGCCCGTGGAGTCCTGGCGGTGGATGCTGGGCCTTTCAGTGATCCCCTCCCTGCTGTTCGCCCTGGGGCTGCTTGCGGTGCGAGAGACCCCTCGCTGGCTGGTGCGGCAGGGCCGAGAGGAAGAAGCCCACCAACTGCTGCTGCGAGACCGCACCCCGGAGGAAGCCAGCTACGAGCTCGCCGAGATCCACGCCGTCAGAATGCAGGAGGAGAACGACGGCGTCGGCGGGCTGCGCGCTCTGAGGCAGCCCTGGGTGCTGTCCATCCTGCTGGTCGGGTTCGGGCTGGGCGTCTACCAACAGATCATGGGCATCAACGCAGTGCTCTACTACGCTCCCACCACACTTCAGAACGTGGGCTTCTCCGATGAGGGCGCCATCGGATCCAACTTGATCATCGGTGCGCTGAACATCCTGGCGGTCTGGGTGGCCATCACCTACACCGACCGGTGGGGGCGTCGTCCCATGCTGCTGGTGGGTGCCGCCGGAACCGCAGTGAGCTTGGCGGTGCTGGCTGCGGTCAACCTCACCATGCCCGCCCCCGATGGGTTCGGTCCGCTGGGCATCATCACCCTGGTGTGCCTGGGCGTGTTCATCTTTCTGTTCCAGGTCAGCTGGGGCGCCCTGGTGTGGGTGGTGCTGGGAGAGATCTTCCCGCTGGGCGTCCGTGCAGCCGCAATGGGCGTGGTGACCACCGCTCACTGGGTAGCCAACGGACTGGTCTCCCTGTTGTTTCCCACAGTGCTGGCTGCTTTCGGGGTGGGGTGGGTGTTCGCGGGCTTCGCGCTGATCTGCGCCACCGCGTTCCTCTTCACCTTGTGGAAGGTCCCGGAGACCAAGGAGCGCAGCCTGGAGCAGATCGAGAGGACCTTCCGCGCAACAGCAGTCAAAGCCGCCTGAGCCACGGCGGAGTACCCGACAGCGCCGTCGTCGGCAGGGTCAGGGTAAGCGGCTCAGACTGCCGTCCGGGCCCGCTGATGCTCGCGGGCGGAGTGCTCCAGCTTCACCGTCCAGACCTCGCCGGGGTTCAGGCGCTTGGGCTTGCCCTCCACGTTGACGTCGATCGGCTCAGCCGAACCCTCGGAGAGATTCAGGGTCACATGCTCGTGGTTGATATGCACCAGGATCGGCTGGTTGCGGTACCGCATCCGGAAGGTGACCTCAGGCAGCTCATCGGGCAGCAGCGGGTGCAGCCACAGTGCATCAGCGCGAGTCTCCACACCGCCGTAGCAGCGGATGACCATATCCACGGTCCCGGCCATCGCACCCAGGTGAATGCCCTCGCGGGTCGTGCCGCCCTGAGTATCTGAAAGGTCAGCCTCCAGCGCCTCCTTGAACAGGTTCCAGGAACCTGCGCGGTCAAACCGGGCGGCCACCCAGCCGTGCACCAACCGCGAGAGGGTGGAGCCGTGGCTGGAGCGCGCCAGGTAGTACTCCACAGTCTTGCCGAACTCGTCCATGCTCAGCTGGTAGCCCATATGCTCGAGGTTCTCCACCAGCTCGGAGGCAGAGAAGATGTAGCAGAGCATGAGCACATCCGCCTGCTTGGAGAGCTTGTACCGGTTGGTGGCATCCCCTTCGGCCTGCAGGATCAGGTCCAAGCGGCCAATATTGCCGTACTTGGCGCGATAGGACTCCCAATCGAACTCCAGCAGTTCCTCATAGCCGGCGAACTGGCTGATCACGCCGTCCTCATGGAAATGCAGCCGCAGCCGCTGCGAGATGTGGTCCCACTCGTTGAGCTCATCCTCATAGATGTCCAACCACTCGGACAGCGGATCATCGCGGCTGTCCAACTCACGGACCAGCCGTGCGGTATGCCGCAGCACCCAGGAGGTCAGCACATTGGTGTACGCGTTGTTGCGCAGCCCCGAACCAGGCGTGTCCGGATAGCCGTCGTGGTACTCGTCCGGGCCCATGACACCGTCGATGTCATACCGGTCGGCCGCGGCGTCGTAGGTGGTCATGGAGACGAAGAACCGCGCGACTTCTACCAGCATCTCCCCGCCGTAATCGGAGAGGAAGGTGTAATCCTGGGTGGCCTCGAAGTACTGCAGCACCGAGTAAGCGATGGCCAGGGAGACATGGCGCTGCCGGTGGGAATTATCCGGCATCCACATCTGGGACCGCGGGTTCCACAATTCGGTGGGGGTCTCTTCGCGCCCATCAGAGCCGGACTGCCACGGGAACATCGCGCCTGCGTAGCCCTCGGCGCGAGCCGCTGCTCGAGCTTCGCCGAGCCGTCGGTAGCGGTACATCAGAATGCCGCGGGTCAGCTCAGGGCGGCGCAGGGTGAGCATCGGGTACATGAACATCTCATCCCAGAAGAGATGGCCACGGTAGCCCTCACCGTGGAGCCCGCGGGCACCCAGGGAGGCGTCCAAGTCCCGGCGCGCACCGAAGGCGGTCTGCAGCACGTGGAAGGTATGAAGATTCAGCGCCAGCTGCTGGCGTGAATGGCCTGGGCCGATGGAGACGGCAAAGCGGTGCCACAGCGCGCCCCACATCTCCTCGTGGTAGGTGAGCATTTCCCGGAAGCTGCTGGCCCGCTGCACGCGCTTGACCGCGTTGTGCCACACCGTGGAGATGGCAGGGTCATGAGAGTTCGACGCCGCGGCGATCTTCTCGATCTTGACCGGAACCCCCGCTTCCAGGCTCAGCGAGATGTCATGACCGGCCACCAGGTCACCTTCCATGACCGGACGGCGCATCGGGTGGGAGCTGGTGTTGACGGTGGTGCGAGTTGCCACCGCAATCTGCACCTTGGACTGGTTGGTCTGGGTCTCCAACAGAACGGTCTGCCCGTCGATCTCACGGGAGTCCACCGGTTCTAAGTGGTTACCGGCAAGCTCGCGATCAGCGGAGACGTTTCGGTTGGCCACGCGGCCATCGATCATCGAGCGAACGCTGATATTGCCTGACCAGTTCTCGGCCTCGACCTTGGCCTCCATCGCGGCCAGGTGGACTCCGGCCAGGGACTGGAACTGCCGGATGGTGACTTTGGTGCGCCGTCCGTGCAGATCCTGGTAGCGAGCCACGCGGGTCACCAGACCACGGCGCATATCCAGTTCCTGGTAGTAGTCGATCAGCTCAGGGGAGCCCGGCACCAACGGGTTGCCGGCCTCGGGGACGATCTGCAGGAAGGTCCAGTCGGGGATGTTGACCATATGTTCGGTCTCCACCGTCTTGCCCATGATGTCGGTCTTGAGCCGGTTGAAGACACCGGCAATGTAGTTGCCCGGGTAATGGGTGGCATCGGCGCTGGAGCCTGGGTAGGAGCCCCGGGTGCCCCAATAGCCGTTAGCCATAGCCATCAGCACTTCGCGGGTGGGTTCTTCCTTCGGCTCGAAGGAATCATAGGACAGCACCCAGTTGGGGTCATAGGGTTTGGTGGTGCGGGTGGCGAGCTTCGCCACTGACAGGTCCTTGACCACAATGTCGGCGCCGCCGTCCTTGAGCCGCTGCGGGTCATCGCCGCGGTTCAGGCCCACCACCATGCCGAAATTACCGGCCCGGCCAGCCTGGACACCCGAGACCGCGTCCTCAATGACGATGGAGTCCTCGGGCTCTACGCGCAGCAGCGCCGAGGCGTGCAGGAACATATCTGGGTTCGGTTTGCCGGGCAGACCCAGGTCCGCGGCATCAGTGCCGTCCACAATGACATCGAAGACATCAAGCAGCTCCGCCAGGCGCAGCACCTCACGCCCGTTTCGGGAGGAGGTCACCAGGGCGATCGGAATCCCGTCATGGCGCAGCTTGTGGATCAGCTCCACAGTGGTGTCGAAGACTGCCACGCCGTCGCGGTTCAGGACTGCCTCGAAGAAGGTCTGCTTCTGCGCCGCTAGGCCGTGGACAGTCAGCTCACCAGGAGCATCTGCCGGGCTGCCCTCCGGGACGCTTAAGCCCCGAGCCACCAGCAGTGACCGCACACCATCCAGGCGCTGCCGACCATCCACAAAGTTCAGGTAGTCCAGCTCGGTGAACTCCGGCTGTGCCGGGGCGCCTGCTGCGGCTGCGATCCGCGGCAGGGCGGCGTCGAAAAGTTCCTTCCACGCCTTGGAGTGCACGCCAGCGGTGTCTGTGACTACCCCGTCCATATCGAAGATGACAGCCCGGAAATGTCTCAGCGCGTGCCGCTTGGCCTCAGCGCTGTGGCGGAAGGGGTTTTCGAAGGGGTGCATATCTACCTCACGCAGAAGTGGTCGAGGTCGGTCAGGGCAGACGTACAGTGGTGGCCTTGCACGCGGTCCATCCTAGGCAGTTTTCGGACTGAGGCCACATTGTTTAAAGAGTTTGTGGATGTGACCCCGAACACCATTGTGCGGGTGGGTGCTAACGTCGTGCGTGTGGCGCGCAGATCCAGCATTGAACTCACCTTCCGAGAGGTGAAGGGGACCTCTCGGGATTCCACTGTGGCCGCCGGCGTCGTCGTCGACTGGATCGACAAGACCGCCTATGCCTGTGCCGCGTCATGGTCCCGGGCCTCCTGTGTGACCTCCTATGTGGGCAATATGCACTTTGCCGTGCCCGTGCCCAGGGATACTCCGGTGACAGTGCAAGCGCGGGTGGTTCATACCGGGCGCACCAGCGTGCACGTGCAGACTCGCGTGCTGATCGCCAAGCCCGGTGGGGGCTGGACGGTGTGCACTGAGTGCTTCATGATCTATGTGGCCATCGGAGAGGATGGCGAACCCACCTCGGTGGCTCCCTTCTCACCCAGTACAGAACTGGAACGACGCCGGGATGTGGACGCCTCACAGCGGATGATTCACCGCAAGCAGATTGAGGAGACCATCCAGCAGCTGCCGGCCTCCATGGGCACCTCCGAGGGGCTGACCCTGCGCTTCATCGCCGAGACTGACCAGCGCTATCCCGACGGCAAGATCCGCGGTGGCGCGGTGATGAAGTGGATCGACCTGGCCGCAGAGATCTGTGCCGAACGCTACTGCGGGTACGACGTCGCCTCCGTGCTCACCGGGGGAGTGCGCTTCTACCGCCCCATCACCGAAGGCGACCTGGTGGAGGTGGATGCCCGCCTGGTGCTGACCGGCTCAAAGTCCATGCATGTGCTGGTGCGCGTGCGCGCTGGTGATCGCTGGGACAAGCAGCCGCAGGTGGTGGCCTATGGGCTGCCGGTGATGGTGGCCCCTGATGGCACCGGTTCGGCGCGGCGTATCGCCCGCTGGGAGCCGATCAGTGATGAGGACCATGCCGTGGCGGAGAAGGCCCGGCGCATCCGAGACCTGCGCAATGCCACCCTGGTCACACCCAGTCCGCATGCCGGGCCCAATGAGGGCGTAGTGGACGAGGCTGCTCTGGCCTAAGTGCCTAACACAGGCCTCCATGTCCTTGAGGCTCACGCTTCCTTCAGCCCTAGGGAGGATGCCTTGGCGCCTGCGGATCATTAGTGTTGATCCTGATGAACGCTCACCAGCCGCCTCCGGTGCCCAACCCCTACGGCCCCACACCCCAGTCCCAGCCGCAACAGTGGCCCGGCTCCACGCAGGGAAACCCGCCCTATGGGGCCGGAGGGCACGGTGCCGCGTCGCAAGGACACCCGGGGCCCGGTTATGGATACCCAAACCAGCCGCCGCAGGGTTATGGCCAGCCCCCGCAGGGCTATGGCCCTCCGCCGGGATGGCAGCCTGCCCCGCGCAAGCGCCAGCAGGACTCCGATCCAGGACGGTTCACCTGGTGGGATCTCGGTGCGGTGCTGTTCTATGTGGTGGGCTTCATCATCGGCGGCATCCAGCTACTGGCGCTGATCCCGCTCTCAGGGATGCTGAACTCTGCGGACCAGACAGTCCAGGAGCAAGGGCTCTTCCTGCTCAACGCCATCAGCTACGGACTGTTGGCTGCAGTGGCCTTCAGCCTTTCCGGATTCGCGCTGTGGCGTTCCATCAAAGCCCTGGCCTACCTGTGGTGGCTCAAGCTGCTGCTGATCCCCGTGGCCTGGGTCGTGCTGATCATCTTCAACGCGGTACTGGTGACCGTGGTCTCCATGGCCACCGGGGAGGAACTGGCCCAGTCGGAGAACCAGCAGTCCATCGAGGCGATGCTCAGCGCGGTGCCCTTCCTGGCCGCCGTCGTCGTCATTGCCCTGCTGGGTCCCTATGTGGAGGAGTACTTCTTCCGGCACCTGCTGGTGGGCAAGCTCTCCCGGCATATCAACGTGTGGATCTGCGCGGCCATCTCCGTGATCACTTTCCCGCTGCTGCACTTCATCCCGGCGCTGATGGGCCTGGTGGATGACCTCAGTCTGATTACGGTGATCCCGTATGTAACCATGGGCATCCTGTTCACCGTGGCGTACATCGTGACCGGACGGAACCTCTTCTACGCCTGGCTGCTTCATGCGTTTAACAACTTCATGTCCCTGGTGAATATGTACTTCCTGCTGCCCTGGGTGGAGGAGCGCTTCGGCCCGCTGGAACCGATGATCCGCGCGGCGGTGCTGGCGTGAGCCGTCCGGAGGCCCCGGGAGCTCACGACGGCGACGCCAGTCGCCAGCCTGATGCGGCCCACCCCGCAGCGCAGGACCCGCGTGGCTTGGCCCGGCAGATCCTGGCACTGGCTATCCCCGCTCTGGGTGCGCTGGTGGCCGAACCGCTGTTCCTGCTGGCCGATACTGCGATCATTGGCAGGCTCGGGGTTGCTGAACTCGCCGGTGCCGCGCTGGGCGTGACGGTGATGCACGCCGTCACCGGCATCATGATCTTCCTGGCGTACTCCACTACCCCGGCGGTGGCCCGTTTTGTGGGAGCTGGGCGGATGGCCAAGGCGCTGGCCGCGGGTCGCGATGGGCTCTGGCTGGCGCTGATCCTCGGTACAGCTCTCAGCCTGGCGGGCCTGGCCTTCGGGGAACAGCTGCTTACCGCCATGGGCAGCGGCGGGGAGATCCACCCCCACGCTGTGGACTACCTGCTGTGGTCTCTGCCCGGGGTTCCGGCCATCCTGCTGGTTTTTGCCGCCGTCGGCATGCTGCGCGGCCTGCAGGACACCAAGACCCCGCTGGTGGTGGCCGCTGCGGGCTTTACCGCCAATGCGCTGCTGAACCTGATCCTGGTCCACCCTGTGGGGCTGGGTGTGGCCGGTGCCGCCATCGGGACTTCTATTGCCCAGTGGGGAATGGCGGCGGTCTACTTAGCGATCCTCATCCCGCGGATGCGAGCCCACCAGGTGCCCCTGGGTGCTGAACCTCAGGCGCTTCGCCGGGCAGCGGGTGTGGGCAGCTGGATGATGCTGCGTACGGTGACCCTGCGTGCTGCCATTGTGGCCACTGTTCTGGTGGCCACGGACTTAGGGCCCGAGACTCTGGCAGCGCATCAGGTGGCCTTCACCATCTTCTCCACGCTGGCCTTTGTGCTGGATGCCCTGGCTATTGCCGCCCAGGCGCTTATTGGCCGTGAACTTGGAGCTTCCCGGCTGGAACGCGCGAAGCAGATGACCCGGACCATGATCATCTGGGGGCTGGGCTTCGGTGTGATTACCGGTGTGGTGACAGCAGCTCTGGCTCCCTGGGCACCGCGACTGTTCACTCCAGACCCGCAGGTGGCCGCAGGGATCACCGCGGCTCTGCTGGTCATGGCTGTGGCGCAGCCGCTGGCCAGCTATGTGTTCGTGCTCGACGGTGTGCTTATGGGTGCTGGCGATGTCCGGTATTTGGCGTTAGCCGGTCTGGTGAACCTGGCCATCTACATGCCGGTGCTGTGGTGGGTGGCTGCAGCACAGCCCGGAGGAGACTTCCTCTGCGGCAGCGGGAGCATCCTTCCGTCAGCGGTGTGCAGCGACGTTGCAGGCGAGGCTACCGGGCTCGGCACCATCATGTGGCTCTGGGTGGCCTTTGCCGTGGTATTCATGGGGGCCCGGGCGCTGACCCTGGGAGTGCGGACCGCCACAGGACGCTGGATGGTGCTCGGCGAGGCTCGTTGATCAGCTTCCGCAGCACCGGTGGTTGAGCAACCGGTAGTAGACTCCTGCCCGTGGCTGTGACCAAGATTCCCGCGGAGACCGCCCGTCAGCTGCTGCGCCCCACGTGGCTGCGCGCTGGCATCACCACCGCATTCGCCTTCTTCACCATTATTTGGCATGGCAATGCGTGGTTCGTCGACTTCTGGGACGGCAACGACCTGACCGTGGCGCGCTTTGTGCTGGCCGGCTTCCTGGTGCTTGCTGCCTCCATGATCTGGGAATACGCCAAGCAGGAGGCCACACCGCAGGTTCTCCAGGGGGCCCTGGCCGCAGGGGCTGCTGCCTGGCTTGTGGCCGGCGTGGTCATCATCCTGGTGGGTTCGACGACGCCGGTGGCCCTGGCTGCGGGCCTGGCGTTCCTGGTTCTCGGAGTCGCTGAGCTCTATGCGGGATTGAAGCTGCGCGCTGAGTTCGTGCCCGCCCGTGACCACGTGCTGCTAGGTGCCATTGGGGCGGTGACCGGTATCGGGCTGATCGCCTGGTGGGGGCTGGATATTCACGGAGTGATCGGTATTGCCGGTATGGGCATGATCCTCTCGGCGGTCCTGCTGCTGATCAATGCTGCCGGGATGACCCACGAAGTTCGCCGCTCCGCCTGAGCCGGCGTATCTCGCCCAGAGCCGAACCGGCTGGTCGCCCTCTTCTACGAAGCGTAGAATGAGGGGGCATCTGATCCACGCATCGCGTAAAGGACCCACTGAAGTGACTGAAGACCCCAAGCGGCGCCGCTCCCTGCTGGAGACCGTGAAGGCCCCGCTGATCTTCTCCTTCATCCTCGCCGCAGTGGCGGGATTCGTGACCCTTATCGCGTCCTCCGGCGGATCAGATAATCCTCGAGTTGACCACGCAGCAGGTGGCACCGCCAGCCCGGTCAACCTCGCGCTGCTGGCCTTCGGCATCGCATTTATTGCCTCGTTGCTGATCGTCTCGATGCTGCAGCTGGCGGCCCGGGAGAACCCCAAACACCTTTCTGAGGGCGCGGGCGTTAACCGCAACTCTGAGGAGGTCTACCGCCAGCAGGTCGCCGAGCGCCGTGAGAAGCGGCGCCGGCAGCAGCAGGAGGAAGCGCGCCGCTCGGGTGAAGAGCCCCGTTACGGTCGAGACGCTGACTCCGGCGAGTAGCTCCCTTCCCCGCAACCTAGCTGGGCCCGTACGCAGAATCCCGCAGGACCCGGACCCGCGGCAGCGTCAGCCCTTGCTGGCCTTCTTCTTCGCCTTCTTCTGTTTCTTCCCACGCTTTTCCATCAGTTCCTCGCGCATACGGTCACGGAACTCTTTGGCCGCAATCGCACTGGCAGAGGTCGGCCTGTTGATGGACTCGGCCTTCTCCGCCGCGGAGGGCTTGACCAGCTTTCGGCCGCTGCCCTGGCTCTGCTCAGCAGCTGCCGCCGCCAGCTCCTCAGTGTGCACCGGTGCTGCTGACTCCTCACCGCGCCGGGCTGCCTGCCGGGCTCGGTAGGCACGCACGTGGGCCCGGTTGGCGCAGTTGCCAAAATCGCAGAAGAGCTTGGACCGGTTCCGGGTGAGGTCCACGATCGCGGCCTCGCAGTCATCGCCTTTGCAGATGCGCAAGCGACCAGTTTCCTGCTCCACCACCAGATGCGTCAGAGCAGCTGCCACTGTGGCGGTCATGACATCTGCCGTGTGGTCTGACAAGGGCACCGGACGCTGTTGAAAGCACAGTCCGGAGGAATCACCATCGGTGGCAACAAGCTTGGTCCCCACACCCTTCAGCAGCTCATTGATGAGTTCTACCGGCTGCTCATCGGTGATTGGTGCTGCGGTCCAGATCTTCCGGAGCTGTTCGCGCAAGTGACGGACTTTCTCCACCTGCTTGCGGCTGGCATCAGCAGTGGTCCACTCAAGCTCGGGATCCTGGGACGCCACATAGGCCTTCAGTCCCTCGACGCTGTGCAGGGTGTCAGGGGTGTGCTTGGCGCTCTTGAGCCCCTCACCAGTATTGATGAGTTCAGCGGCGGCCGTCAGGGCGCGATTCACTTCTGCGTTGAACATGCAGTTCTCCTGCCAATATGGTGCGTCTTGACCGCTGGTAACGGCAGCGCGGACGGGGGCGGTGCAACGAAAGGTCCCCGCAGCACCGCAGAGATGAACGGCCCGCGGTGACAGAAACCTCCAACACAGTCTAGCGGTGGAACGCTCTGACAAGGGGATATGCCCAACTCGACGATCAAACCACCAGTTCTCACATTATGAGTTGGTCCTGAGAAGTCAAGAGTTTGAGGGCGTCGAACGACGGCCGCAGGAATAGTGGCGTGCTAGAAGCTCTGCCGCAGGCGCTGCAAGGATGCTCGGATACTTCGGGCGTTCTCTGCAGGAATGCCAGCTGCTCCGAGCAGAGTGCGCACCAGCCGGTTCTGGCTACTTGCGTCATAGGACTCGGTCACCACAGTCCGAGGCGAGCCGGCGTCGTCGTCGGCAGTGAACTCCCAGCGCCAGCGGTGACCGGTGGGCTGGCGCCACTCCAGAACCCCGGTGCGCCCAGGGGCTGGGGACACGGCTTTGGTGACCCGGAGCGGCAGCCGGTACGGTACGCCATATTTCTTCATATGGACGCTGAAGCGGCTGCCCTGCTCTAACCGGTGCGGACCCACGGCACGCGGACGCACCGTCTCGGAGCCATCAAATTCGTGATGCCGGTGCGGATCAGCCACCAGCGCATAGAGTTCGGCAGCAGGTGCCTGAATCGTGATGCGGTAGCTGCGCACATGCTTGCCGGCGGGGACCTCCTCGGGTTGTTCCGGGGTGGATGCTCCGGGTTCCTCACCGGTTGGGACAGGCCGCTGCGGCACAGGACTCATAGCTCCTACTCTATGACCGCGGCCGCTCCTCCAACAGGGCTCGCACCGGCACCTAAGTTGCGCCTGGGCGCTGATCTGATACATGTGGTGCCGTGACTTCCTTCGGCACCCACGGCAGAGCCCGCAGGCTGGCAGCACTGGCTGCTGTGGAGGAAGCCGCCCATCCCAGCACGACGACGCCGGCTCAGGTAGAGGTCCAAGCCAGGCTGCAGGTGCTCATTGAGTCCCGCGCGATCTGGAGTGCAATAGTAGGCGCGCTCATCGGCCTCGGTGCCGGCCTGGTCGCCTTCCCCGGACAGCGGCCACCGTTGGCGGGCGACGAGTCCATCCAGTTCTACGCCTCTATTGTCGGTGGTGTCACCGCCGGTCTGGCATTTCTGCTGGGCTATTCGCTCAACGCCCGGATGGCCAATATCTGGCTGGGCCAGCGGCCGCGGCTGCGCCAACTTGTGGACACCATCGCACTGCTGGTGGTGCATTCATCCATTGCCGTGATGGTCGCCCTGGGGCTGTTCCGAGTATTCCAAGAGGCCTTCATCGGGCTGCGCGTGGACCACCTGGCCGGATCGGTCCTACTGGCCATCGTCGGCGGCGTGGCCGCGTACTTCAGCTTTAACTCTGGAGCGCGGATCAACGCCTTCACGCTTTCCACCATTCTGGCGATCTTCATGGGCTCTGGCGTGCTGGTGTCCATGATCTTCGCCGAGAACCCGTTCTGGTGGCATGTGATGTTCTCCGAATTGGGCACCGGCCAGGCCGGTCTGACCAGCTTCTGGACCTTCAACACCACACTGATCGTCTCGGGAATCATCATCACCACCCTGACAGCGTTCATCACCCGGGACTTGGAGATCTGGGCGGAGAACGCCCGCAGCACCGTCAAGCAGCGGTTGGCCGAACGTGCCGAGAAGCACCGCCGCGACAGCGGGAAGCTCCCGCTGGGCACCCGGATCTCCAATGCGGTGCGCGGACACTGGCGCACCCCACGGATCATGGTGGTGCGGGTGGCGATGATCGGTATGGGACTGTCCTTAGCCGGCGTCGGGCTTATCCCCATCAGCCTGCATCACGATGGTCATGTGCTGGTCACCGCGCTGTTCGGGCTCTTCTTCCTGTTCCTGCTGCTGGGCATCCCGTATTGGCTGCCCGGCTTTCCCAGCACCTTCTACCTGCTGAGCTATCTGGCCGCCTTCGGGCTGGTCTTCGCGTTCGCGCTGTGGATGCCGGTGGGCTATTACAACCTGACCTCCCTGGAGCTGATCGCCGCCGCGATCCTGTTCTCCTGGCTGATCGTCTTTATCCGAAACATCGCCGCCGTTGTGGAACGAGTACGTCAAATACACGCCCACCAAAGCACCTGAAAGAGAAGGATGAGCAGATGAGCATGCGCGCCGCCGTCGTCGGATCAGGACCCAATGGGCTGGTGGCAGCATGCGTGCTGGCCCAGGCCGGCTGGGAAGTGGTGGTCTATGAGGCGGCCGAGGCTGCCGGTGGGGCGCTGCGCTCGGCTGAGATCTTCGGCAGCGGGCTCATCAGCGATCTGGGCGCCAGCGTGCATCCGCTGAACCTGGCCTCGCCGGCGTACCAGCAGCTCCTGGCTGAGGCCGGCGACCCGAACCCCGCTGCTGGCGTTGATGAAGCGCCCGGGCTGCAGTGGAAACACCCGCAGATTCCCGCAGCACACGGGTACGACGACGGCCCACCGGTTCTGCTGCACCGTTCCCTGGAGGAGACCGCGGCAGGGCTGGGGGCCGATGGCCGCCGTTGGAAGGCGCTGCTGCAGCCGGTGGCCGAGAACTGGGAGGCGGTGCGCAGAGCCGCCTTCACCCCGCCGAGCCGACCTTATTCGCTGCGCGGGATAGCTGCCGAACCCGGTGTGGGGATCGGAGCCGGTGCTGAGTGGGGAACCGGCACCGGGATGGACGCCGAGGCACAGGCTGAATCCTTGCTGGCGAGGACCTCAGCGCTGCTGCAGCTGGGCACCCGCGGGGGACTGCCTGCTCCGGTGACCAGCAGATTCTTCAACACCGGCAGGGCGCAGGCGCTCTTTGCGGGCCTTGCCGCCCATTCCACCGCACCGCTGAGCAGACCGATGACCTCGGTCTTCGGGGTGGTGCTCGGTGCAGCCGCCCACGCCAGTGGCTGGCCAGTGATGGAAGGCGGCTCCCAGCGCATTGTTGATGCCCTGCTGAAGGTGCTGCAGGAACATGGCGGCACGGTGCAGACGGGTTTCCGGGTGGAAGGGCTGCACGGAACCTCGGCCGGTCGGCAGCGGGGCCGGCGAAGGGCCCGGCATCGGGGCTGGCTGATCAGCGGTACGCGGGTGGCCGAAGGCAAGCGGGATCGGCACCGCACCGCGGAGGAGCCCGCCGACGTCGTCGTGTTGGATCTTTCTCCACAGCAGCTGCTGGCCTTGGAGGGTCTGAGGCTGCCCGGGGCAGTCCAGCGGGCGATGAACCGCTGGGATTATGGGCCCGGCATTGTGAAGGTGGACTACTTGGTGGATGGCCCCATTCCTTGGGCCGCCCCAGAACTTGCCGAGGCAGGTACCGTGCATCTGGGGGGATCTGCCGGTCAGATTGCCGCCAGTGAGGCTGCCGTGGCGCGCGGAGTGCTGCCCAGCAGGCCCTATGTGCTGGTGACGCAGCCCGCTGCCGCAGATTCCACTCGCACCCCGGATCACCGCACCGTGGCGTGGGCGTATGCGCACGTGCCTTATGGTCTTGATGCTGCCGGCACCGAGCGTGCTGTGCGGCTGATGGAGGCGGAGATCGCTCGGCAGGCTCCCGATTTTCAGCAGGCCATCCTGCAGCGCAAGGTATGGGGCCCGGCGGATCTGCAGTCCTGGAACCGGAATCTGGTGGGTGGCACCATCAGCGGGGGGCTGCCTACGGTGCTGCAGACGTTCTCGCGTCCGGCTCGGCCGCTGAAGCCCTACACCACAGGGGTCGACGGCGTGTACCTGGGCTCAGCTTCGACCCCGCCCGGGGGCGGAGCACACGGGATGGCCGGCTGGAACGCGGCGCATACGGTGCTGCGAGATTTCAGCTGAGCCCGAGGTCAGCCGGTTGATATCGACTCAACCCGGTGTCGGCTCAACCGGTGTCAGCTGAACCCGGTGTCAGCTGAACCCGGTGTCAGCTGACCTTTAGAGGCCGTTGAGTGCCAGCAGTGTTGCCACGCCAAGCATGATGAAGCCGACGGCGGCATCGATCACCACCCAGGTGCGTGGCTTGTTCAGCAGTGAGGCCAGTGCGGATCCGCCACCGCCCACCAGGGCATGCCACACCACACAGGCGACTATGGCGCCTGCGGCGAAGATCCACTTCATCTCCCCGAAGCTGTTGGCCATAGTGCCCAGGAGTACCAGGCAGTCCACCCAGGCATGGGGGTTCAAAATGCTCAAGGTCAGCGCGGTGGTGGCCACGGTGGAGATTTTGGAGACTTTGGTGACCTGTACTTGCTGGGCCAGGGCGGTGCCGCCGTGACCGGGCTCGGGGCTGTCGCTGGAGGTCATCACCACCTGCAGGGTTTCGGTCACCGGGGTGGAGGATTCGCCGTCGAAGTTGGCGCGCATGCCGCGCCGGTGCTCCCAGGCGGAGCGGAACGAACGTGCGGCAAACCAGAGCAGGTAGACCACGCCGAACCAGCGCAGCACCTCCAACAGCCAGGGCGCGTGATCCAGAATCACGCCCACACCCGCGGTGCCCAGCGCAATCAGCAGCAGATCTCCGGCCAGGCAGCAGGCGATGGCCAGCAGCACCCGGTCGCGGCGCAGACCCTGGCGCAGCAGGAACGCGCTCTGCGGGCCGATGGCCACCACCAGGGCCATGGTGGTCAGGAATCCGGTGAGCAGAACGGTCAGCATAAGCACCATTCTGTGGAACCGGGGGCATCCGTTCCAGCTCAAGATTCTTCAGTAGCTGAAGACATCCTTCAGATATCGGCGTAGTCTGGGGAGCGTGAACACTGACCACCTGCGTGCTTTCGTGCTGGCGGTAGATGAAGGGACCTTCGAGGCCGCCGCTGATCTTCTGCGCATTTCCGGCTCAGCGTTTTCACAGCGCATCAAAGCGCTGGAGAAGGAAATCGGACAAGTGCTGCTGACCCGCACGATCCCCGTGACGCCCACGGAGTCGGGGCAGAAGCTGCTGGGCATTGCCCGGCAGACCGTCTTGCTAGAGGATGAGGCCCGGCGCAGCCTGGGTTTCCGCGGATCATCGCGTAACTACAGCCCCACCACCACGCTCTCGGTGGCCGTGAATGCCGATTCGCTGGCCAGCTGGTTCCTGCGGGTGCTCCAAGAGGCTGCCACCTGGGACGACGTCGAGCTGCACCTGCATGCTGAGGACCAGGAGCACACCCATGAGCTGCTGCGAAACGGCACGGTCACCGCTGCTGTCACCGAACACCCCACACCGGTTTCCGGGTGCCGCGCTGAGCCGCTGGGCACTATCCGCTACTGGCCGGTGGCTTCGCGGGAGTTGCTGGACCGCCACCGCGACGAGGGCGGTGCGGTGCGCTGGGCGAGCGTGCCGCAGATCGACTACAGCATCCGCGACTCCACTCAGCGCACCGCGCTGGCGGCCCTTGGAGTGACCACCCCGGCCATCACGCACCTGGTGCCCTCGGTGCAGGCCTATAACGCCGCCGTCGGATACGGCCTGGGGTGGGGGATGATCCCGGAATCGATGCTCCCAGCCGGGGTGAAGGAGGGAACTCATCGGGACCTGGAGATCATCGCGGAGATTCAGCCCGATGATGTGGAGCTGCATTGGCAGCACTGGTCTACGACGACGCCGGCTATGGATCGGCTCAACGACGTGGTGCGCCGGGCTGCCGCCCGAATGACGTGACGCTACCCGCCCGGGTGATCAGAGTCTCAGTTTGCATTTTATAAAGTATCAACTACCGTAATGCGGGTCACTCAGCGTGATGTGTGCAACAGGGTGCGCATCACATCAGCACTTTTCGCACTAGGAGACCCGTGAGCTCTCACTCCCAGACGCAGGCAACGACGCCTGCCGCAGAGACCACTGGTGCAGCAGGCACCAGCAAGGCAGCGGACACCACCGCCGAGTTCAGCCAGCCCGAATCCTGGACCCGCATCATGGGCCTGCCCATCGGCTGGTTCGCGATCCTCTTCGCTGTGGTCATCGCCTGCGCGGCCCTGGGCGTACTGCCCAACGCCATGCTGGCCGGATTCGCCGTCGTCATCCTGGTGGGTGCACTGCTGAACTGGATCGGCGGGCGCGTACCAGTGCTGCGCAACTACGGTCTGCCCACTGTGCTGTGCATCCTGACCCCGGCCATCCTGCTGCACTTCGGGCTGTTCCCCACCGCGCTAGCGGAGAACATGGAGATCTTCACCAACGGCTCCGATATCGGCTTCATCGACTTCTACGTGGCCAGCCTCATTGCCGGATCCATCCTCGGCATGCCGCGGGCACTGCTGCTGAAGGCCGGGGCACGCATCGCGGTTCCGCTGCTGGGCACCATCGCCGTCGTCTTCATCACACTGGGGCTGATCGGTGCCGCCCTGGGTTATGGTCTGCGCGAATCCGTGCTGTTCGTCGCAGCCCCCATTATGGGTGGCGGCGTCGGTGCTGGCATTGTGCCGATGTCCCAGATCTACGAATCCCAGATGGGCGGCGAGGCCTCCTCCTATGTGGCCACGCTGATTCCGGCGGTGATCATCGCCAATGTGCTGACCATCTTCTGCGCCGGCATCTTCAACGGCATCACCTATAAGGGTCAGCAGTTCTTCGTGGGCTTCAACGGCAACGGCCAGATCGTGCGCGTGGCGGGCAAGGTCGAGGACTTCAGCGGCAAGCCCAAGCCCACCGGCGGCACCTTCAATGTGCTGATCATCGGCCTGACCGTGGCCGCCGTGCTGTTCCTGGCCGGAAGCCTGATCGCCAACTTCGTCCCGGGTCTGCATGCCTACGCCTGGACCATCCTGCTGGCCGCAGCCATCAAGATCTTCGGTCTGCTGCCGGAGTCCTTCGAGGACGCAGTCTCCACCTGGTTCGGCTTCGTCTCCGGCACTCTGACCCCGGCGCTGCTGGTGGGCATCTCCATCACCTTCTTCGAGTTCGATGAACTCGGCGCGCTGCTCTCCGACTGGCGCTACCCGGTGCTGGTGCTGCTGGCCGTCGTCGTCGCCGTGGTGGTCTCCGGTGCCCTGGGCTGGCTGGTGAAGATGTACTACGTCGAAACCTCCATCGCCGTGGGAATGGGCATGACAGATATGGGCGGAACCGGCGACGTCGCGGTGGTCTCCGCGGCTAACCGCCTGGAACTGATGCCGTTCCTGCAGGTCTCCTCACGCATCGGCGGCGCCCTGGTGCTGCTGCTGGTCAGCCTGCTGATCCCAGTGCTGAACTGAGCGTCTCCCGCAGGCGGGGCAGCTGCGAGCATTTCGCGCCCGGTGCTTACTTGCGCCGGGCGCGAAAGTGCATCCGGCCGTGTCGCCGTCGTCGTCGGCCCCCGGGTACGGTATCCCTTAGTCGACATCTCGCACGTGACGGAGCTGCATGAACTTCAAGAAGATCTTCACCGGACCGCTGTTCTGGATTCTGCTGGCAGTGGTGGCGCTGCTCGTCGTCGTGCCGCTGCTGTTCACCTCCTCCGGCTCAGGCCAGCGTGTGGACACCAATGTGGGTATGGAGCTGCTGGCCGAGGACAAGGTCAAAGAAGCGCGGATCGACGACGGCGACTCGCGGGTGGACCTGACCCTCAACGAGCCCTTCGAGCAGGACGGCCAGGAGTACGGCGAGGCCGTCAACTTCCACTTCTCCACCGCGCGTGCTGAGACCGTCGCCCAGGCAGTGGCCGATGCGGACTTAGAGGGTTATACCGATCAGCCCGAGCAGTCGAACTGGCTGCTGTCCATGCTCGGCTTCATGATCCCGTTCCTGCTGATCGCACTGCTGTTCATCTGGCTGATCACCCGGATGTCCGGTGGGAACTCCCGGGTCATGCAATTCGGCAAGTCCAAGGCCAAGATGTTCGACAAGGACATGCCTCAGGTGACCTTCGCCGATGTCGCCGGTGCTGAGGAAGCCGTGGAGGAGCTCCACGAGATCAAAGAGTTCCTCTCCGAACCCGAGAAGTTCCAGCGACTGGGCGCGAAGATCCCCAAGGGTGTGCTGCTCTACGGCCCGCCCGGCACCGGTAAGACCCTGCTGGCCAAGGCCGTGGCAGGCGAGGCCGGCGGATCCTTCTACTCCATCTCCGGCTCGGATTTTGTGGAGATGTTCGTGGGCGTGGGTGCCTCCCGTGTCCGTGACCTGTTCAAGCAGGCCAAGGAGAACTCCCCGGCCATCATCTTCGTTGATGAGATCGACGCCGTGGGCCGCCAGCGCGGTGCCGGCGTGGGCGGTGGCAACGATGAGCGCGAGCAGACCCTGAACCAGCTGCTGGTGGAGATGGACGGCTTCGACGCCAATACCAACATCATCGTCATCGCCGCCACCAACCGGCCCGATGTGCTGGACCCGGCACTGCTGCGTCCAGGCCGCTTTGACCGGCAGATCCCCGTGGAGGCCCCGGACTTCGCCGGACGCAAAGCTATCCTGGCCGTGCATTCCAAGGGCAAGCCCATGGTGCCGGATGTGGATCTGGAATCCGTGGCGCGCAAGACCCCCGGCTTCACCGGCGCGGACTTGGCCAATGTGCTCAACGAAGCTGCGCTGCTGACCGCCCGCTCCAATGCCGACCTCATCGATGACCGGGCCATTGACGAGGCTATCGACCGCGTGATGGCCGGGCCGCAGAAGCGCACCCGCTTGATGAAGGACCACGAGCGTCGGGTCACCGCGTACCACGAGGGTGGACACGCGCTGGTGGCGGCTGCGCTGAACTACTCCGCCCCGGTCACCAAGATCACCATCCTGCCGCGTGGTCGTGCGCTGGGCTACACCATGGTGGTGCCCGAGGACGATAAATACTCCACCACCCGCAACGAGCTGCTGGATACCGTCGCCTATGCCATGGGCGGGCGGGTCGCTGAGGAGATCGTCTTCCACGACCCCTCCACCGGCGCTGCAAATGACATCCAGAAGGCCACCGACACTGCCCGCCGCATGGTCACCGAATACGGCATGAGCGCCAAGGTCGGTTCCGTGAAGCTGGGCTCCGGCGACAGCAGCCCCTTCCTGGGCCGCGAGATGGCCACCGGTAAGGAATATTCGGAGCAGCTGGCCGCCGTCGTCGACTCCGAGGTGCGCTCCATCATTGATGAAGCCCACGACGAGGCCTACTGGGCGCTTACCGAGAACCGTCACGTGCTGGACCGGCTGGCCGAGGAACTGCTGCGGGTGGAGACCCTCGGCGCTAAGGAAGTCGCCGAGATCTTCAAGGACGTGAAGAAGCGTCCGAAGCGCAATGTCTGGGAGTCCAGTCCGGAGCGGCCCATTGTGGTCAACGGTGAACTGGTCAAGGACACCGCCGGCGCCGAGGCTGAATCTTCCACTGCCCCGCTCGGCCAGACAGGCGGATCGGCCGAGGCAGGGCAGGAGCCCGCCGGTGAGTGAAGTTGATCTGCCGCGCATCGAAGCTGCGGTCCGCGAGATTCTGCTTGCCGTAGGGGAGGACCCCGAGCGCGATGGCCTGAAGGAAACTCCGGCCCGGGTGGCCCGCGCCTACGAGGAAGCGTTCAAGGGACTGCGCCAGGATCCGGCCGAACTGCTGGGCACTACCTTTGATATCGGCCACCAGGAGCTGGTGCTGGTCCGCGATGTGCCCTTCTACTCCATGTGCGAGCACCATCTGGTGCCGTTCTACGGCAACGCTCATATCGGCTATATCCCGGCGGCGGAGGGCAAGGTCACCGGACTTTCCAAGCTGGCGCGGCTGGTGGATATCTTCGCCAAGCGCCCCCAGGTCCAGGAGCAGCTGACCACCCAGGTGGTGGATGCCCTGATGGAGCACCTGGAGCCGCAGGGCGCGATTGTGGTGATCGAAGCTGAGCACCTGTGCATGTCCATGCGCGGGGTTGCCAAGCCGGGAGCCAAGACCATCACCTCCGCAGTGCGCGGTGCACTGCGCAACGCCGCCACCCGCTCCGAGGCGATGAGCCTGATCCTGCATAGCTAGGCGCCTGGTGTCCGGGCGGTGATACCCGGGCGGTGGTGCCCGCCGACGGCGCTGGCCCTAGCCGCGAGGCCGCCCCGCTGCACATGCGCCCGGAGCGCCGACGGTGGCGCTCGGCCGGTGCTGCCCGCCCCGGCGTCGTCGCCCCACGGTTTTACCCGGGCTTATCGGTTTTACCTACCCGTATACGGGCCGGTAAAACGCATAGGCTCGGGTAAAACCGGCAATGACCTTCGGCAGTAGCGCCAGAACCCCAGGAGGAACCGCAGATGACCGCACACCGGACGCCCCGGACCCTCATCATGGGGATCCTCAACATCACCCCGGACTCCTTCTCCGACGGAGGACAGTACGACGACGCCCCCGCGGCGCTGGCTCATGCCCAGCAGTTGATCAGCGAAGGCGCCGATATCCTCGACATCGGTGGGGAATCCACCCGCCCCGGTGCCGAACCTGTGGACCCGCAGACCGAACAGCAGCGGATCCTGCCGGTGCTGGAGCAGCTGTTGGAGCTGGATGTGCGGCTCTCCCTCGATACCAGGCACCCGGCCACCGCCCGCGCAGCCCTGGAGCTTGCCGACAGTCGCGCCCCGGAGCTGATCATCAACGACGTCTCCGGGCTGCTCACTGATCCGCAGATGCCCGCCGTCGTCGCCGAGTTCGGCTGCGAGGTGGTGATCACCCACAATCGCGGTGACTCCCAGACCATGCAGCAGCGCAGCGACTACCAGGACCTGCTGGGTGAGGTCCGGCAGGAGCTGAAGCAGATTCGCCAGCTGTACTTAGACGCCGGAGTCCAGCGCGACCGGATCATCCTGGATCCTGGCATCGGGTTCGCCAAGACCCCGGAGCAGAACTGGCAGCTCACCGCGGCCCAGCTGGGAGAATTCATCAGCAGCGGGCACAGAGTTCTGCTGGGTGTCAGCCGCAAGGGCTTCCTGGGGGCGCTGCTGGCAGACGCGCAAGGCACCCCGCGCCCCCCGGCAGGCCGCGATACGGTCACTGCAATCCTCAGCGCCCATGCCGCCAGCCTCGGATGCTGGGCGGTACGGGTGCATAATGTGCAGGCCAGCGACGACGCCGTGCGCCTGGCTTCCCATCTGGGTTCTGGCTATGCCTGGACACCCATCCCGGACCCCGATGGCAGCGCGGCCGTCGACTATGTGGACCGCGGCTGGGGCTGATGTGCCACATCGTGCCGACGGGGTCACTCGCTCCGCGGCCCCGGCAGCGCCGATACCGGCAACGCTGCCCCCAGTTGGCACTGAGTTTCTGCCGTCATCTCCACCCTCGGCCAGTACCGGTGGCGTAGCCTGGAAGAAGCACCAGCTAAGGCACGGATCTCAAGCGGCAGTAAGAAAGTGAGTGCACGATGGGCAGCGACCTGATTCGTCTCACCGGCCTTCATATCAGTGGGACCCATGGTGTCTTCGACTTCGAGAAGGAGAACCCGCAGCCTTTCACCGTGGACGCGGAGCTGGGCGTTGATCTGCGCGCCCCCGGCCGCAGCGACGAGTTAGCCGACACGATCTCCTATGCCGATATTGCTGACCTGATCGAAGAGATCGTCAGCCGCGAGCGCTTTGACCTCATTGAGGCCATTGCCGAGACCATTGCCCGCTCGGTGCTGTTCTTCGATGCGCGCATCCAGCACGCCCAGATCACGGTGCACAAACCCCAAGCACCGATGACGCAGAGCTTCGACGACGTCTCAGTCACAATCCACCGGACTCGCGATGACCTTGAGCGCACCGTGGAAACGGTGGGCACCGGCAGTATGCCGCGGATCGTGGTCGACGACGCCGAGCACCTGCGCGACCCCGAGCTGCCCGCCCAGTTCGCAGTTCGCTCGGTGCTGGCGCTGGGTTCTAACCTCGGTGATTCGCGAGCCACGCTGACCTCAGCAGTGCAGTCGCTGGAGGCGCACGAGGATGTCGTCGTGGTCAACGCCTCCCCGGTGGCGCAGACTAAACCGGTTGGCGGTCCGGAGAATCAGCGCGATTACCTCAACCAGGTGGTCGAGATCGAAACGCGGCTCTCCCCGCATGCACTGCTGGACCTGGCTCAGCAGATCGAGGCCGAGCATAACCGAGTGCGCGAAGAGCGCTGGGGCCCGCGCACCCTGGATGTGGATATTGTCACCTACGCCGGTGCGGTCATCGACTCACCACGGCTGCAGGTTCCGCACCCCTCCGCGGCAGAGCGGGCCTTCGTGCTGCTGCCCTGGTCATGGATGGACCCGGTGGCGCTGCTGGGCGGACGTCCAGTCCGTGAACTGGCAACAGAAGCCCCGGATTTCCAAGACGTGTGTCGCCTGGAGGAGCCCGAGCTGGGCAGCCCAGACGACGACGCGGCCTCACCTGGTGTTGACCCCGCCTCTGATGTCACGGGAGTGACCCCCGAGTGAGTCGCCTCCACCCGGTATGGCTGCTGATCATCAGCGCAGGTGCTGCGCTGCTGGGGTATCTCGCCACAGTGGGCATGATCTCTGCCGGGCACGGCTCGCCAGTGCTGCCGATGTCCTCAGCGGTCACCCTGGTCGGTGTGGGCCTGATCGTGCTGGCGCTGGGGATCCTGGTCTGGTGGGATCAGCGCCGTTTGCTCAAGGCCGCCGATGAATCCCGGCGTCGTTCCCGGGCCGGGCAGCCGCCGTCGTATTCGGCACCTGCGCGCAGACTGCACCCGCTGCAGGCAGCACGGGTGGTGGCCGCGGGCCAGGCCTGCGCCTACGCGGGGGCGCTGATCGCAGGCTGGCACGGCGGAGTGTTGCTGCACCTGGCACCGGCAGCGGGTGCCGGAACCCCCAATGTCACTTCATCCTTAGTGATGATGATCGGCGGTCTGATCTGGGTGATTATTGGTTTTGTGGTGGAGACCCTGTGTCGGATCCCACCAGATAATGCTGCCCCGCCGCAGGACGGCGAGACGACCACTGATGGAAATGAGGGATATGCGCTCTGAGGCGATCGATCCGGTAGGCGTGGAGTGGACCCGGGTGGATGAGAAGTACATCACCGTGCGATTTATCACCGGGATCCTCACCTGGTTCTTCATCTTCGTAGTGATCGGCGTGCCGATGACGCTGGGCTGGGTCAATGTCTGGTGGTCCCCGCCGCTGTGGGTGCAGATCCCTGGGATCAGTGCTTTGGTGCTGTGGGCCGTAGTGGATCTTGCCCTGATCCCACGCCAGGTGCGCGCCATCGGCTACCACGAGCGCGAGGACGATCTGCTGATCCGCAAGGGCCTGCTGTGGCAGCAGGTGGTGGCGGTTCCTTATGGTCGCCTGCAGTACGTGGACATTGAGGCAGGTCCGCTGATGCGCCGCTTCGGGTTGTGCCAGGTGCAGCTGAAGACCGCCTCAGCCTCCACCGATGCCACTATTCCCGGTGCTGTCCGTTCCGAGGGTGCGCGGCTGCGCGATGAGCTCTCCGCCCGCGGTCAGGCGCGATTGGCTGGACTCTGATGAGGGAAGCCGACGACGACGCCCGCGTTCAGCACCCAGCCCCCGAGCCGGGGCAGCAGCCCGCCGCAGAGGGAGCCGCGCCGGCCCAGCCAGCAGAACCGGTAGAGCCTCCCGCGGAGAAATGGTTCGATGAGTCTTGGACCAAAGTCCATCCGCTGAGCCCGTTTGTGCGCGGCTGGCTGACCATCGTCGGCATCCCGGCGATTATCTTCGGCTACAACTGGGAGCTCTGGGCTGATATCTGGCAGGCTTGGCGCTCTGGTGAGCTCACCGCAGGGCTGGAACAGAATCCCACGCCCTATCTCATCGGCGCTGGAGTCTTCATGCTGCTGGTGGTGCTGGTCTTCGGCGGTTATGTGCTCTCCTGGTGGTTCACCCGCTACCAGGTCACCGATGAGCATGTGATGGTCAAGTCCGGGATCTTCGTTCGGCAGCACCGCCAGGCTCGCATCGACCGGGTTCAGGCCGTTGACCTGCGCCAGCCGCTGCTGGCCCGCATCACCCGTTTGGCGGAGCTGCGCTTCGAAGTTGCCGAAGGCGACGGTACCGCTGCCACGCTGGCCTTCCTGAAGAAGGACCAAGCCGAGGAACTCCGCACTGAGATCATGGACCGCGCCGCTGGTCGCAGCTCCGCCTCAGATGCAGAAACCGCCGCCGGCCATTCCGCGGACCCGTATTCAGCAGTTGATGCTAGAGATGCCGACGCCACCGCCCCCAGTGGACCAGGCGGCTCAGGGGATCCCGCGGCGGATAGTGCCGACCGCGCCGTCGTCGCCCCTGCGGCGGCTCCGGTGCGTCCCGGCGTGCAGGATCGCGTGATCGCCCAGGTCCCGGTGGGCCGGCTGATCGGTTCCGTTCTGGTAGGTGCGGGCACCATCATCTTCCTGGTGCTGCTGACAGTGTGGGGTCTCATCCTTGGTGGTATCGCGCTAGGCGTGGCCCTGTTCTCAGAGAACAGCTTCGATGAGGTCATGGGTGGAATCAGTATCCCCGTGGTGCTGCCGCTGGTCATTGCCGCGGTCTTCAGCTATTACAACGAGTTCTCCTCCGGCTTCCGCTTCACTGCCACCATGACCGGGGCCGGTCTGCGCTTGAAATACGGGCTCTTGGAGACCAATACGCAGACGGTCCCGCCGGGGCGCGTGCAGGCCATCCAGATTCAGCAGCCCATGCTGTGGCGTCCCTTCGGCTGGTTCAAGGTGGTGGTGACGGTGGCCGGCTACGGACTGGACAGCCGCAGCACGCTGCTGCCGGTAGGCCGGCGCGAGGACGTTATGACCATGGCTGCGGAGATGTTCCCTGATTTGCAGATCCCCAATCCGGAAGAGATGTTCATCGAGGGTCTCACCGGCACCGGAGTCCAGCGCGGCTTCACCGAAGTTCCCGCCCGGGCTAGGATCTTCGACCCGGTGGTGCGCCGTCGTCGTGGATTCTTCGCCACACCCGCTGCCCTGATGATCCGTGACGGTCGGCTCTCTCGCCGCCTGACCATGGTCCCGCACGAGCGAATTCAGTCCTCATCGCTGCACCAGGGGCCTTTTGCCCGGATGTCCCGGATCGCCACCTTGCAGCTGCACCTGCCCTCAGGCCCCTTCCAGGCGCGCATCAAGAACCAGGACCTGCAAGCGGCGAAGGACCTCTTCGAGCTGGAGGCCGGCCAGGCCGCCGTCGCCCGCCGCATGACCGACCGGAACCAGTGGATGCTTCCCGAGGAGCTGCGCGAGTTCGAGAAGATGGTGGAGCAGGTCAAAGAGGAGCACAACGACGACGCCCGCGCCCCGTTGAGCTGAACACCGTCAACGCTGGGTAGGCTGGTCCGCTGTGAGCAACCCCATCGACCCCTATGCCGCTGAACTTCCTCCGGCCCAGCGCGATGGCCGGCTGGGCGTCGGCGTGATCTCCGCAGGGCGAGTCGGCGCCGTCCTCGGGGCGGCGCTGCGCAATGCCGGTCACCAGCTGGTGGGCGTGCATGCGGTCTCCGAGGCTTCCCGTGACCGTGCCGAGAGTCTGCTGCCGGAGGCTCCGGTGTTAGAGATTCCGGAGATCCTGCGTCGGGCGGAACTGGTCCTGCTGGCGGTGCCTGATGATGCGCTGCCGCCGCTGGTGAGCGGTCTGGCCGAGGCAGGACATTTTCAGCCCGGGCAGCTGATCATTCACACCTCCGGCCGCTATGGGGTGGGGGTATTGACCCCGGCCGAGCAGGCCGGCGCCATCACTTTGGCCATCCACCCGGCCATGACGTTCACCGGCATGAGTTTGGACCTGGATCGGCTTTCTGCCTGTGCTTTCGGGGTGACCGCGGATGAGACGGTCCTTCCAGTGGCGCAGGCGCTCGCGGTCGAGATGGGCGGGGAGCCGGTGGTGATCGCTGAGGAGGATCGCGGCCTCTATCACGCAGCGCTGGCGCATGCTTCAAATCATCTGAATATCCTCTCTGCCCAGGCCAGTCAGCTGCTGACCGGGATCGGCGTGGATCAGCCTGAACGGGTGCTGGGGCCATTGATGCGCGCGTCGCTGGATAACGCGCTGGCCTCTGGTGAGAGTGCGCTGACGGGTCCGGTGGCCAGGGGCGATATCGGCACTGTGCAGCATCATCTTGAGCTTCTTGCTGATCCGCAGTTGCCCGCTGATCTACGTGCGGCCTATTCGGCCATGGCACGTGCCGCCACCCAGCGTGCCCTGGATCGCGGCCTGATCAGTGAGGATACCGCTGCTGCATTATTGGATGTCCTGCCCTGATCTTCTAGGGCTGCCGCGGTGTGCGCAAAGCCACCTCCCAACGGTCAAATCGCGGCCCCAAGCGTGACTACACTGTCCGGGTGAGAAAACCGCAGGTCTTCACCACGGTCCAGGACTTCCGCGCCGCTCTGGCCGAGTTCGTTCGCCGCCACTCCACTCTCCGTCCCACTGTGGGAATGGTGCCCACCATGGGTGCATTGCACAGCGGACATGGAGCACTAGTGGCCGCCGCCCGTGAACAGGCAGATATCGTCATCGCCAGTATCTTCGTCAACCCCTTGCAGTTCGACGACGAGACCGACTATCAGCACTATCCGCGCAGCCTGGATGCTGATCTGCAGCTGCTGGGAGAACAGGGCGTGGATCTGGTGTTCGCGCCCACGCTGGAGGAGATGTACCCCGGCTTCCCGGAGACCCCGCAGGTCAGCCTCACCGCAGGAGAGATGGGTCGCCTCTGGGAGGGAGCCTCCCGCCCCGGGCACTTCGACGGCGTGGTCACCGTGGTCGCCAAACTCTTCAACATCATGGCGCCGCCGTCGCCGGCGAAACTGCACGCCTGGTTCGGCCAGAAAGACGCCGAACAACTGGCCATCATCACTCGCATGGTCCAGGACCTGAACCTGCCGGTGACGGTGCGCTCTCTGCCGATAGTCCGTGATGAGAACGGCCTGGCCCTCTCCAGCCGCAATCAGCGGCTCTCCGTCGAGGATTATGAGGCCGCCCTGGCCATCCCGCAGTCACTGTTCGGGTTGAGGCAGAACGTGGAGAACGGGGACCCGCTGGGGCTCGACGACGCCGTCGCAGTGCTCAACGAGGCCTATGGCGTGGACCTGGATTATCTGGTGGTCGTGGACCCCGCCACCCTGCAGGAGCTGCCGCCTGAGGATGGCCCCCTGCAGCAGGAGGCTCTGGCGATGATCGCCGCGCGGGTGGGACCGGTGCGGCTGATCGACAATATGGTGCTGACACCCGCCTCCGCAGCCTCAGACACCGCGCGCTGACCACTTCCGCCGCAAGACGTGCGCTGTGGCTGCCGGGCGGCCTCCACGCTCAGCCGAATGTGACGCAGGAAACGCCCGCGTTACCCGCGCGGCGGTAGATTGGTGTGCCATGAGCACTGCTGCGTCTTTCCCCCATATCGATGAGTCCGTCCGCCCACAGGATGACCTGAACCTCCACGTCAACGGTCAGTGGCTGAAAACTGCGGAAATCCCTGCAGATCTGGATGCCTACGGGTCCTTCCTGCAGCTGCGGGATAAGGCCGAAGCCGATGTGCGGGCCATCCTGGAAGACGCCGCAGAAACTGCGGGCAGCTCCGCTGCAGCAGATGACGACGACGCTATTGCCCAGCGCATCGGCACCTTCTACGCCGCGTTCATGGACGCCGAGCGGGTCGAAGAGCTCGCACTCGCTCCCATTCAGGACCAACTGGACCAGATCGAGGCGGTCAGTTCAGCCGCCGAGCTGATGCGCCTCTCCGCGGCATGGCAGCGCCGCGGAATTGACGGCCTGCTGGCCGCAGGCGCCGTGCGCGACGCCGGCAACCCCGAGCGCATGCTCTGGCATATCTTCCAGGACGGCCTCGGTCTGCCCGATGAGGCCTACTACCGCGAAGACACCCACGCGGAGACACTGACGAAATACCAGGAACACCTGGTCCGTCTGCTCACCCTGGGAGGACGTGAGGATGCCCAGGAGGCGGCTGCCGCCGTCGTCGCCCTGGAGAAGCGACTGGCCTCCCATCACTGGGACCGGGTCACCACCCGCGATGCTCAGAAGCGCTACAACCTGAAGACCCGCGCGCAGGCCCTGGAGCTTATGCCGCTGCTGGAGGAGGCGATCAACGGCTGGGGGCTCACCGAATCCCAGGCTGCTGAGATTGTCATCGGCCAGCCCGATGCGCTGCCCGGCTTCCAGCAGGCCCTGACCGAGGAGCCTCTGGAGTCCTGGAAGCACTGGCTGCGCGTGCAGCTGCTGCGTGCTGTTGCCCCGCTGCTGCACACCGAGCTGGTCAACGAGCATTTTGACTTCTACTCCCGCACGCTCAACGGCACCCCGGAGCTCAAGGAACGTTGGAAGCGCGGCGTGGCGCTGACCAACGCACATCTGGGCGAGGACGTGGCCCAGATCTATGTGGCCCGCCACTACCCTGCAGAGGCTAAGCAGGCGATGGATGAGCTGATCGCTGCGCTGATCGAGGCTTACCGGCGTTCCATCTCCCGGCTGGAATGGATGGGGGAGGCCACCCGCGCCAAGGCGCTGGAGAAGCTGGAGTCCTTCCGGCCACTGGTAGGTCACCCGGCGCGCTGGATCGATTATTCCGCCGTGGAGGTCAGCGCTGATGACGTCGTCGGCAATGTGGCTCGGGCAACTGAGGCCGCATGGGAGCGCGATGTGCGCAAGATCGACGATGGCCCGGACCCGGAGGAATGGCATATGACTCCGCAGACGGTCAACGCCTACTATCACCCGCTGGAGAACGTCATCTGTTTCCCAGCGGCCATCCTGCAGCTGCCGTTCTTCAGCGTGGAACGGGATATGGCGCAGAACTTCGGGGCCATCGGCGCAGTGATCGGACATGAGATCGGCCATGGCTTTGATGACCAGGGCTCCCGCTACGGTGCCGACGGTTCACTGACCAACTGGTGGACAGATGAGGACCGCGCGGCATTCGAGGAGCGCACTGCGAAGCTGGAGGGCCAGTTCAATCAGCTCAGCCCCACCGTGCTTGGCGATGAGCACACAGTCAACGGTGAGCTGACCCTGGGGGAGAACATCGGCGATCTCGGCGGCATCGGTATTGCCCACCAGGCCTATAAGCTCTGGCTGGCGGCGAAGAATCAGGACATCAGCATCGCTGAGGTGGCCGGTCCGGATACCGAGGACGACGACGCCGCAGAAGGCCTCACCGGGGATCAGCGCTTCTTCTACGCCTGGGCTCAGGGCTGGCGGCAGATCATCCGGCCCGAACGTGCGCTGACGCTGCTGAGCATTGACCCGCACAGCCCCGCAGAGTTCCGCGCGACCCAGCCGGTGAAGAATGTGGAGGCCTTCCATGAAGCCTTCGGCACCACAGAGGGCGATGGCATGTATCTTCCTCCGCAGGAACGGGTGACTATCTGGTAGGGCATGTTCTACTACGCCGCGTAGAATGGCGGAGTGAGTGACCAGAATTCCGCGCAGCCCCAGACCGATGCCGCCCAGATCGATACCAATGACCAGCGTGCGGTGCGCATGGATAAGCGTGCCCGGCTGCTGCAGCAAGGACGTGCCGCCTACCCGGTGACCGTTCCGCGCAGCGCCTCGCTGGCCGAGGTTCGCGAGCGCTTCGACGGCAAGGTAGAAGCAGGTGAGTCCACCGGGGAGACCGTCTCGGTGACCGGACGTGTGATGTTCATCCGCAATACCGGAAAGCTCTGCTTCGCCACCCTCCAGGAGGGCGGCAGCAACGGCGACGGCGTGCGCCTGCAGGTCATGCTGTCATTGGCCGAGGTGGGCGAGGATGCGCTGGTGGAATGGAAGTCCCTGGTGGACTTAGGCGACCACGTCAGCGTCACCGGAGAGGTCATTGCCTCTCGCCGCGGTGAGCTCAGCGTCATGGCCACCACCTCTGCGCTGGCCTCTAAGGCCATCCGCCCACTGCCAGTGCTGCACGCAGACCTCAATGAAGAGACCCGTGTCCGGCAGCGCTATGCGGATCTGATCGTCCGTGATGAAGCACGCCAGATGGTGTACCAGCGCGCGGCTATTACTCGCTCCATCCGTGACACCCTGCACTCACATCAGTACGTGGAGGTGGAGACCCCTATTCTGCAGCTGATCCACGGTGGTGCCCAGGCGCGGCCCTTCGAGACCCACCTGAACGCTTTTGACCAGGACATGACCCTGCGCATCGCCACTGAGCTCTACCTCAAGCGGGCCGTGGTCGGTGGGATCGACCGGGTCTATGAAATCGGCCGGGTCTTCCGCAATGAGGGCGTGGACTCCACGCACTCACCGGAATTCACCATGCTGGAGTCCTATGAGGCATGGGCCGATATGTACGTCATGGCCGAGCGGATGCAGGAGATGATCCGCAATGCGGCCGACGCCGCCGGAGTGGGTCGCCAGATCCAGACCGATAAGGGTGTGGTGGATCTCGACGGCGAATGGAAGTGGCTCAGCGTCTACCCCGGCCTCTCCGAGGCAGTGGGTCAGGAGATCACCCCGGACACCGACGCTGAGATCCTGCGCGCGATCGCTGCTGAGCATGAGGTCTCCATTGACCCAGCCTGGGGTGCGCAGAAGCTGGTGATGGAGCTCTTCGGCGAGATCGTGGAGCCGCAGCTGCTGCAGCCGACCTTCGTCTGCGACTACCCGCCGATCGCTCAGCCGCTGGCTCGTGCACACCGTGAGAAGCCCGGCGTGATTGAAGCATGGGACCTGATCATTGCCGGCATGGAGACCGGTACGGCCTTCTCCGAGCTCATCGACCCGGTGATCCAGCGTGAGCGGCTGGTGGAGCAGTCCCGCAAGGCTGCTGCAGGTGATGACGAGGCTATGCAGGTGGATGAAGATTTCCTTCGTGCCCTTGAATACGGTGCTCCGCCAATGGGCGGTATTGGCCTAGGTATTGACCGTTTGGTGATGCTGTTCACAGGGACTGGAATCCGGGAGACAATTCTCTTCCCACTGCTCAAGCCAGAGGCTCAGTCAGGGGACTAAACAATGGACAATTTCTGGATGTACTTCGAGGTCCTGGCACCCTCAATTGGTGTAGGGCTGGTGTTCTGGCTGGCGATTCGCTCGATATTCCGTGCCGACCGGAGCGAGCGTGCCATGGAGGCAAAAGTCAGGGAAGAAGTAGCACGGAAATATGAGTCGGGCTCAAAGTAAGCTGGATTTTTCCTGAAGATTTTCTGGCTTGACGGGAATTACTAATTCCTGGCAGACTACCACCGTTGTGCTCGCGCTTTTTTATGGCGCAATGTGATTTCAGCGCGACTATGAGGTCCCCATTCAGGAGCGCCTCATCGCGTGACTTAAAGCAGTGAGGTGCTGTAAATGGCAAAAAAAATTGAAGAGGTCTTGGTTGACGATCTTGACGGTTCGCCGGCAAAAGAGACCGTGACCTTCGGCCTTGACTCCCGTTTCTATCAGATTGATCTCTCTGAAGAGAACGCCAAGGAACTGCGTGAGGCGCTGAAGAAGTACGTCCGCAAGGGACGCCCGATCGCCCCGCCGTCGCCGCAGAATGAAGCCAAGCAGATCCGCGAGTGGGCCATTGCCAATGGCCACCAGGTGGCCAAGCGTGGACGACTGCACCGCGACATCGTTGAGGCATACCGCAACGCCAAGAAGCGCTGACAGTCGAGTCAGTCTTCCTAAGATTTACTGCCAGAGGGCGGGGACCGAGCTGATCGGGTCCCGCCCTCTTTGCGTGTATCGGCACAAGGTGCCCGGGATGGGCGTCGTCGTACTTTTCCCTGTGGCGAACAGGCGTGGCAGTCCCGCCGCTGACCCGTAGCCTTGAACCCTGGAGCAATACTGCTTAGGGAGTGTCAGTTGGCAATGTTCGAGAGATTCACAGATCGCGCACGTCGCGTCGTCGTGCTGGCCCAAGAAGAGGCCCGCATGCTCAACCACAACTACATCGGCACCGAGCACATCCTGCTCGGCCTCATTCACGAGGGCGAGGGCGTGGCCGCCAAAGCGCTGGAGTCCCTCGACATCTCGCTCGGTGGTGTGCGCGAGAAGGTGCAGGAGAAGATCGGCCCCGGCCAGAACGCGCCGTCGGGCCACATCCCCTTCACCCCGCGCGCCAAGAAGGTCCTGGAGCTGTCTCTGCGTGAGGCGCTTCAGCTGGGCCACAACTACATTGGCACCGAGCACATCCTGCTAGGCCTGATCCGTGAGGGTGAGGGCGTGGCAGCGCAGGTGCTGGTAGAGATGAACGCAGACCTCAACAAGGTCCGCCAGCAGGTTATCCAGCTGCTCTCCGGTTACTCCGGTGGACAGCAGGAGAAGGCCGGAGCTGGTGTGGGCCAGGGCGGGGGATCCGAGGGAACCCCTGCCGGTTCAGTCGTACTGGACCAGTTCGGCCGCAACCTCACCGCAGCAGCCCGTGAGGCACAGCTGGACCCGGTGGTGGGCCGCGACTACGAGCGTGAGCGCGTCATGCAGGTGCTCTCCCGCCGTACTAAGAACAACCCGGTGCTCATCGGTGAACCCGGTGTGGGTAAGACTGCTGTGGTGGAGGGCTTGGCTCAGGCCATCGTCAACGGCGATGTCCCGGAGATCCTGAAGGACAAGCAGCTCTACACCCTGGACCTGGGGTCCTTGGTGGCAGGTTCCCGTTACCGCGGTGACTTCGAGGAGCGTCTGAAGAAGGTGCTCAAGGAGATCCGCACCCGCGGGGACATCATCCTGTTCATCGATGAGATTCACACCCTGGTGGGCGCAGGTGCCGCCGAGGGTGCCATCGATGCTGCCAATATTCTCAAGCCCATGCTGGCCCGCGGTGAGCTGCAGACCATCGGTGCCACTACCCTTGACGAGTACCGCAAGCACATCGAGAAGGACGCTGCCTTGGAGCGCCGGTTCCAGCCGATCCAGGTGGCAGAGCCTTCGGTGGAGACCACAGTGCAGATTCTGCGGGGCCTGCGTGACCGCTACGAGGCCCACCACAAGGTCTCCATCACTGAGGACGCGCTTGAGGCAGCTGCGAATCTGGCTAACCGGTACGTCAATGACCGGTTCCTGCCGGATAAGGCCATCGACTTGATCGACGAGGCAGGTGCCCGGCTGCGGATCCAGAAGATGACTGCGCCGCCGGAGCTCAAGGAGTACGACGCGAAGATCGAGGATGTCCGGCGGGAGAAGGAAGCCGCCATTGACGCCCAGGACTTCGAGGGTGCTGCTGCGCTTCGTGACAAGGAGCAGAAGCTTGTCCAGGAGCAGGCTGATAAGAAGGAAGCCTGGGAGCGTTCCAAGGATGATGAGATCGCTGAGGTTGATGCTGATCTGATCGCCGAGGTCCTCGCATTCTCCACCGGTATCCCGGTCTTCAAGCTCACTGAGCAGGAGTCTGACCGGTTGCGCCGGATGGAAGAGGAGCTGCATAAGCGGGTCATCGGCCAGGACGAGGCCGTGAAGAGTCTCTCCCGCGCCATCCGCCGCACCCGTGCCGGCCTGAAGGACCCGAATCGGCCCTCCGGCTCATTCATCTTCGCTGGCCCCACCGGCGTGGGTAAGACCGAGCTGGCCAAGGCGCTGGCTGAGTTCCTCTTCGGCGATGAAGAAGCCATGATCACTCTGGATATGTCCGAGTACCAGGAGAAGCACACAGTCTCCCGGCTCTTCGGTGCGCCTCCAGGCTATGTGGGTTATGAGGAGGGTGGACAGCTCACTGAGAAGGTGCGGCGTCGTCCGTTCTCCGTGGTTCTCTTTGACGAGGTGGAGAAGGCTCACGCGGACCTGTTCAACTCGCTGCTGCAGATCCTGGAAGACGGTCGCCTGACCGACTCGCAGGGTCGCGTAGTGGACTTCAAGAACACCGTGATCATCATGACCACCAACCTGGGCACCCGGGATATCTCCAAGGGTGTGATGACCGGCTTCACCAGCTCTGAGGACACCACCACCAACTATGAGCGGATGAAGGGCAAGGTCAACCAGGAGCTGCGCCAGCACTTCCGGCCCGAGTTCCTCAACCGTGTGGATGACACTATTGTCTTCCCGCAGCTGGAGCAGCAGGAGATCGTCAAGATCGTGGACCTGTTCGTGGATCGGCTGCGCAAGCGTCTGGCGGAGCAGGCCATGACTATGGAGGTCTCTACCGCGGCACGTGAGTTCCTTGCGGAGAAGGGCTATGACCCGTCAATGGGGGCCCGCCCGCTGCGCAGGACCATTCAGAGCCTGATTGAGGACCAGCTCTCCGAGCGGATTCTCTACGGCGAGATCCCCCATGGCGCGGAGATCACCATCGGGGTTCAGGGCGAGGGTGCGTCTCGTGAGCTGACCTTCGACTGGAAGATGCCGGTGGAGCAGATCGAGGCTGCTGAGGAGCCGGCTGCTATCGAGAGCTGACCTGCAGCAATAGCGTCACAAAGGAAGCCGATGTCCGTGAGGGCATCGGCTTCCTTTTTGTTTCCCTGTTCAGCTACGGCGCAGGTTGAGGGTCGTCATGAAGTGTCACAGAAAAAAGTACCCGCTCAGGGGACCACTACTGGGACCAAGTAATTGCATCACACGAGACCTAGTAATCGCTGATCCGCCTGACTAGGGATTTTGCGCGAATACCAGGTATGAGTTGCGGACCTATACCCGGTAAAAGTAACTAGTAATAAAATTCGCGAGCCGGAAAGATGGGGCCTGTAAAAAGCATGACGAAGCCTTGTGAATAGCTGATTCCACTGGCTAGCGTCGGACCTGTTGGGCGATTTACGCCCAGATCGGGACCGACTTTTTGCACAGGGGGGACTCCCAATGGGGAAGTCATCAACAGCGACGTCGCAAGATGTTCAACAGCCCAGGAAGGGCGCAGCCAAGCGCTTGACCGCTTACCTGACCGCGGGCCTCCTGGCCCTGACCATGGGGGGCGCCGGTCTGGCTCCGGCCCATGCATATAGCCCGGAAGACCCCAGCCAGGCCCGGGCTGAACTCATTAACCTCGATGCCCTTGGCTTGGATGTTCTTGATGCCGGAAGCTCAGAGTCAAGCTGGCCCACTGATCCAGGTGGAGCTCCTCAGAACATCGACGTCGAAGCACTAGGGCTGATTGGCATCCAGCTTCCTGCGTTGGGACTGCCCTTGATCGGGGAGAACGGCCTGATTGACCTCGACGGCGAGACTCTGGGGCTATTGGGTACCTGGGCCGATTCTCCCAGCGCTACTGAGTCCCACGCCGCTGTAGGTCTGGTCGGCGGTGACGGAACCATCAGCACCAACGCCGAGGACCTGGCAGGTTATGAGCTTGCCACGTTGGACCTGACCGCTATTACTCCAGGTCTCACGGATGGCGTTGTTGACGCAGTGGCACTTGAGCTTGGTGCCATCGCCTCTGAAGCCAGCGTAGTTAATGGAGAAATCAGCAGCAGTTATGCCGTGGCAGATGCGCAATTGCGCATAGATGCCCCCGTCCTAGCTGGTGTCACAGGCGCAGTCGATTCCACTGTTGATGTTCTCAATGGAACACTGGCAACGGCTGTCGGCCCCGAGGGGGCGATCCAGGGCGTCCTAAATGCACTGGACTTCGATCTAAACGTCCTGGGACTCGTGCAAGTAACTACCGGTTCTCCAAGCGTGAGCGTCAGCACCGACCTCGATGCGGTCACCGCTGGTTTGCTTGAGGAACCCATCGTCAGTGAATCCGGGCTTGTTGCCCTGGACCTCAGCACAGGCGAGGTCATTGTGGACCTCGCACAGTTGATGGAAGGCCAGGACGGACTCAACGGACTGCCTGCGAACACTGATCTCTTGAGCGAGGACAATCTCAATCGGATTGTCTCCGAGCTCAATACCCTGGTGACGGTGGATCTCGTGGGTGTGGTCACGGAAGCTCTTGAGACAGCACTCAATGAGACAGAGTTGGTAATCGACCTGAATCCGAACTTGAGCGGTGCCGGCGGACTTCTGCAGGGCGATATTAGCGTCACGGTCCAGGGCTCCTTGGCTCAGCTCAGCGGCCAAGGTGATTCCTCGGATCTGTTGAGTGTTGAGGGCGGTTTGAGTCTAGTCATTCCGTCGCTCCTACCGTTTGTTCCGGACACCGTTATTCCGATACCGGTCGGCTCGCTCCTCGGTGCTCTGACAGAGCCTGTAGTCAATCAGCTGCTGCCTGGTCTGCTCTCCCCTGTAAGCACTCTCCTGCTAAACGCCGGACCCGTGATCGGTGGAACCCTTGCTAACGTCACTGAACCTGTTCTGAGTGCTTTGAGCCCGGTTCTTGTAGGACTGACAGAAGTTGCTACCGTACGCATTAACGATCAGCCCACGGAACGCGATGCTGAAGGGTATCTGGGCGAAGGATCCTTCTCCGTCAGCGCTCTGACGGTAGAACTGCTAAGCCTCGGTACAGGCGGCGGCGCCATTTCCCTGCCGTTGGCAACCTCTAGCGTGCTGGCGCAGGATGAGTACAACCCGACTCTCACAGCTGAACCTAGCCAGGTCCTTGAAGGCGACACTGTCGCAGTCACTGGCGAGTACTGGGACCCCACCTCGGATATCACTGTGACTGTCACGGGACCTGAAGGTTTCGAGACGGTTGTCCTCGATGAGATTGAAGTAGCTGATGACGGTTCTCTCGATTTCACATGGCAGGTATCGTCAGGTGCGCCGTTAGGCGATTACACCGTTACAGCAAGTCAGGGTGAAGGTGACGATGTCATCCAGCGTGAGGCCGGATTCAGTGTCGTCACAGAGCTTGACCCTGCCTTGACCCTGCCAGAAACGGCAGCACCTGGTGAAACTGTTTCTATTGGTGGCAGTAATTTCACTCCTGGGACTGTTGATGTCACCCTCACGCCGGAAGGTGGCACTCCCGCCACCATCCCCGGTGTCGAAGTTGGAGAAGACGGTAGTTTCACCACCGAGTGGGACGTTCCGGCGGAACTGCCTGACGGCACGGTGATCACGGTGACTGCCACCGATCCGGACTCCGATGAGCCGCTTGCAGAGGGTACCTTTACTATTGTTGAACCCGAGGCGGAGTTTGAAGGCACTGTGTCTGCGGACCCCGCGGAACGAGCCCCCGGGCAGGCCACCACCGTCACCGGCGGAGGCTGGGACCCCGCATCTACGCTTGTTCTTCGACTGATCGACGGTGAAGGTAACACCGTTGCTACCTACCCGGGTATTGCCGTGGACGAAGAGGGCACATTCAGCCACACCGTCACTGTCCCGTTAGGGGCCGCGCTAGGTGCGGGTGCTATTACGGCGACGCAGAACGGCAATGTGGCAGAGGACGTGCTGACCATCCTGGACCCCGCCGACGTCTACGCCGACGCCGCTATTGAAGTAGATAGCCCTGTTGCCGCCGGTGACCCTGTAGAGGTTGTTGGAACCGGCTATATCCCCAACTCTGCAGTGGACGTTGTTATTACCAATGCAGACGATGCAGAGGTGGCAACTCTGTCGGACGTCGCAACTGATAGTGAAGGGAACTTCACGGTCTCCATCACAGTTCCAGTAGGCACAGCTCCTGGAGAGGGTTACATCGTCTCGGCAGCTGACACAACTTATCCGGATGTTATGGATTCGGCTGACTTGGAAGTCACTGAGGTGATCCTGGAACCAGAAGTTGCTCTGGCTCCGGTGACGGGTCCTGCTGGTACTGAGGTGACTGTGGAAGGTTCAGATTTCCTGCCCGGACCTGCGAATATCACTCTGGTTGACGCTGCTGGGGTCTCTCATTCCCTGGGAGCAGTCGAAGTCGCTGCGGATGGGACCTTCAACCAGCAAGTGACTATTCCAGACGGTGCCGCCGGTGCAGCAATCGTCACGGTGACATCGACTGCTGACCCGGAGAACAGTGCCTCGGCCGCTTTCAACATTGAAGAATCTGAGGATGGGGCAGAGCCTCCGGTCTTCACGGTGACACCAAGTGAGGGTGCCGTTGGAGACTCCATCGAGTTCAGCGGTGAGGGCTGGACTGCCAACGAAGAAGTCGCGGTCACGCTCGTCGAAGTGACTGAAGACGGCGAACCTGCGGTCATCGAGCTCGGCACGGTAACTGCCACCGCTGAAGGCGAGATTTCCGGAAGCTTCCTAGTCCCTGCGGGCGCGGAGCCGGGAAGTGCTCTCATAGTGGCTTACGAAGTTGAGGACCAGGGCACTAGTGCAGCCGCAGAGTTCACCGTCCTGGAGCCGGATCAAGTTGATCCGGGGGATTATGACCCAAGCATCTCCTACGAGCCTTCTCCTGGTGTTGCGGGTGAGGGACTGACTGTTACTGGTACCGGTTATCGTCCTGGTTCCACGGTGATCGTGGAGATTTACGGGACTGATCCGGATGCTCCGGAATACCAGTACTCCGAAGTCGAGGTTGACGCCGAAGGTGGCTTCACCCATACCTTCACGGTTCCGCAGGATCTGGAAGGCGATTACACTCTGCGTGCCGCGGATTCTGAAGTCCCGGAGATCTCCGACGAGGCAGTCCTGACGATTGTCACGGGTGAGGATTCGGTCTTTGATCCGAGCATCACTGTTCCGGAAGAGGCAGCACCGGGCGATGAGATCGAGGTCGTCGGTGAGGGCTTTGATCCGGAGCAGGGTGAGGTTGAGGTTGTCATCGTTGACCCGGAGACCGGTGATGTGATTGCTGGTCCTGTGACTGGCACCGTGGATGAGAACGGTGATCTGAGTGTTGAGATCACTGTTCCTGAGGGTGCTGTGCCGGGTGATTACTCGGTGGTGGTGACTGATCCGGAGACTGATGAGGTCCTGGCTGATGCTCCGATCACTATCGTTCCCGCAGATGATGAGGATCCGGTCTTTGATCCGAGCATCAGTGTCCCTGAAGAGGCAGCACCAGGTGATGACATCGTCGTCGACGGCACCGGTTTTGATCCGGAGCAGGGTGATGTTGAAGTTGTCATCGTTGACCCGGAGACCGGTGATGTGATTGCTGGTCCTGTGACTGGCACCGTCGATGAGAACGGTGATCTGAGTGTTGAGATCACTGTTCCTGAGGGCGCTGTGCCTGGTGATTACACCGTGGTGGTGACTGATCCGGAGACTGATGAGGTCCTGGCTGATGCTCCGATCACGATCGTTCCGGCTGAAGACGACGGAGAGGTAGGCACCGGCAACGAGAACATCGCTGCTGATCCCGCCAGCATTCCGGCTGGCAGCAGCACGGCTGTCACGGGTGCAGGCTTCGAGCCCGGTAGTACCGTGAACCTCGAAGTGCGCGATAGCGAAGGTATCTCGGTCTTCGTGCCCGGTGTGCAGGTCGGCGATGAAGGCACCTTCACTCGCCAGGTGACTATCCCAGCTAACCGAGCCGCGGGCGACTACACGATCGTCGCAGTTGACCCGGCCACCGGCACCCAGTTGGCGGAAACACCCCTAGAGGTGACTACCGCTCCTTGGGACGGTGTGGTTGATCCAGCCATCACGGTGACCCCGGATGAAACTGAACCAGGCGGGCGAGTGCTCATCGAAGGTTCCGGCTTCGATCCGGCAAGCCAGACCGCCACGGCTGAACTGGTAGGACCCGATGGCGAGACCGTGGCTCTGCCACCGCTGACCATTCGGCCAGACGGCACAGTACTGCAGCTGGTGACCATCCCGGCGGACACTGTCCCCGGCGACTACACCATCCGTGCCACCGATCCGTCAGTGCCGGAGGAACCCGCGGAAGCTCCGCTCACCGTAATCCCCGCCAGCGATGACGGCGACGATGGCGAGGTCCGCGTTCCCGGCGTCGTTATCACTCCGAATCCTGTGGATCCGGGTGAGGAGGTCGTCATCGAAGGTGAGGATCTCGAGCCCGGTACCGAAGTCGATGTGATCATCGTGGACGGCGATGGCAATGTCATCATCGAGGTTCCCGGTGTGCCGGTGGATGAGGACGGCGGCTTCGAAATCACCGTTCCGATTCCCGAGGACACTGTCCCCGGTGACTACACCGTCATCGTGCAGGACCCCGACTCCGGCGAGACCATCGTGGAGGACGACTTCACGGTGAGCGAGCCAGATGGTACGGATCCAGGTGATGGGGAAGAACCCGTGGTCGAGCCCACCTTCCAGGTGGTGCCTGACACCGTTGACCAGGGCGGGTACGCCGTTGGTATCGGCGGCAACTGGACTCCCGGGACGAACGTCACCCTCCAGATCACTGATGGTGCCGGCACCCCCGTGGGTGCGCCGGTCACCGTAGAGGTGAACGAGAACGGTCTATTTGCCGGCGTGATCTCGGTGCCAGCGGATGCAACTCCCGGCAGCTACACCGTGGTGGCAAGTGATGGCGAGCGCAGTGAGACTGCGCCGCTGACCATCGAAGAAGCCACCGTGCCTCCGGGCGACGGAGACGACGACGATGAGGACCCAGTCCGCCCGCCAGGCCCGGAGCAGCCCGGCATCCCGGAGGATGAGCCCGGATTCACCACCGATCCCACCAACCCTGCCCCAGGCGAAGAAATCATCATTGATGGTGAGAACTTCGATCCTGAACTCGGCGAGGTTGAGGTGATCATCGAGGATGAGGATGGCAACCGTACTCCCATCGGCCGCCTGCCGGTTGATGAGGATGGCAATATCAACGGCCCCGTCACCATCCCCGAGGACACTGAACCCGGCGACTACACCGTGATCATCACCGACCCTGAGACCGGTGATCCCGTCGCGGAGGCTCCGATCACCGTGATCCCGCCGGACTGGGCAGATCCTGATCCGGTCGATCCGGACGAGCCTGAGCTGCGGGATCCGGTCATCGGCATCGAGCCCGGTGAAGTTGAGCCGGGGCAGAGCATCATCATCGGAGGAGGAAACTGGACCCCAGGTACCGAGGTGGCCGTGCAGATCACTGACGGTGCCGGGAACCCAGTAGGCGACCCGGTGGTCATCACTGTGGATGAGAACGGCCTGATCATCGGTACCGTGACCGTCCCTGAGGGCACCGAGCCTGGCCAGTACACCGTAGTGGCCTCCGACGGCGAGCGGACAGCTACCGCGCCGCTGACCGTGGTTCCCACAACCGACGATGATGACGATGATGACGACGGCGATGAGGGCGACGCTGACTCCATGCGCGCCGTGCTCAGCGACCCGGTCCTGCATCGCGGTGACGAGCAGACGGCCACCGTCGTCGGTGTGGCACCAGGAACAGTGGTGTACGGCGCCACGGATGACGGCGCAGAGTTGGAGCCCGTCACGGCTAACGACGATGGCCGTGCAGTCTTCACCTGGACCATCCCGCAGGGGGCTGACCACGGTGACTACACCTTCACCGCCACGGCGGAAGGTTACGAGACCGTCACTGCCTCCTACACCGTGGACCCGTACTACGACATCGCGGTGGAACACGCGGTCAAGGCGGTCGGTGCCGAACAGATCGGAACCGCGTGGGGCTACGCGCCGGGAGAGGTCGTTCAGGGGTACATGAACTCTTACCCGACCATCGATCTGGGAACCCAGGTTGCTGACGAGAACGGTGTCGTGACCTTCACCTGGACCACCCCGGCAAACACCAACCCCGGTTGGCACACCTTCTCAGCACATGCTGAGGGCGCGCCGGACCTCTCGGTCCAGTTCTACGTCACTGCCGCAGACGACGACGGCGCAGGCGACGGCGACGGAACAGGTGACGGAGATGGCTCAGGTGACGGTGACGGTGACGGTGACGGCGCAGGAACCGGTGGCCCCGGAACTGATGGAACCGGCAGCGGTACCGACGGCTCCGGCGCAGGTCCGGCAGGAGGCAGCGGGGCTGGGGCCGGTGCAGGATCCGGAACCGGCGGTGGCGCACTCGCCAGCACCGGTGTCCAGGGTGCAGCGGCGGTCGCTGGAGTAGCGATACTGCTGCTCATCCTCGGCGGAGTCATCCTCGCCACCATGCGGCGCAGGGCAGCTCAGAACACTGAGTAAGCCGCACAGAAAAACTGAATAGCCACTTCCGGGTGTGCTCTGGGTTCGCTCAGATCACACCCGGAAGTGCGACCAGCTCCTTGTCCTCAGCCGCAAGCCCATCCCGCAGCAGGGAATCCAGGCACCGCACGCGCTGCTCCATGTCAGCCGCCGGCAGCGGCAGGGTCTCCAGAAGCACACTGCGCTGCACCGGTTCGCCAGTACGCAGCACCGCCATCATCGCTCCGCGCACCTGCCGATCAGTCCCAGCCCAAGCCTGCCCGCGGGTCTGCTGCTCCTCGGTCGCCGGAGGTGAGCCGGCCGCCCGCCACGCACAAAGGTCCTGCACAGGGCACTCAACGCACTTCGGAGCCCGAGCAGTGCAGATCAGCGCCCCGAGCTCCATGGCGGCAATATTCCAGGTGCATGCGAGCTCGCCGTCGTCGTGAGCGGTCTGCGGCATCACATCATGAGCCAATTTCCGCTGCTGGGCGGTATAGGTCTTCCCCGGCAGCGCATGCCCGGAGAAGACCCGGGCATGCACCCGGCGAATATTGGTATCCACCACCACCTCCGGCTGATCGAAGGCGAAGCAAGCGACAGCGGCCGCCGTGTACTCGCCCACTCCCGGCAGCGCCAGAAGCTCCTGGCGGGTACCAGGCACCTCGCCACCATGGCGCTCAACAATCGCCTGAGCGGCGGTCTGCAGCCGCAGAGCTCGGCGCGGATAACCCAGCCGATCCCAGACAGTCAGGATCTCCGCTGCCGATGCCGCGGCAGTGACAGCCGGGGTCGGCCAACGGCGCATCCACTCCTCCCAGCGAGGCAGCACCCGAACCACCGGCGTCTGCTGCAGCATGATCTCTGAGACCATCACACCCCAGGCCGAGCAGTCCTCACGGCGCCACGGCAGATCGCGTGCAGCTTCTGAATACCACTGCGCCAACCGGAAATGCACCGGCTCGGGATCCGGACTCCAGGTGAAATCGGCACGCGGGGCGCCTAGGCCTGGGGCACTTGGACCTTGTGCACCCAGGTCGGGTGCTCGTGAGTCTGGAGCGGCTGAATCTGGGGTGGTCACAGCGGTGAAGTCTAATGGCCGGCCGGTGAAGCCTTAAAAGTCGCATCCGCATGTCAGAGGCCCCGGCTACTGTGGTGCCATGGCCAAGAGCAAGACCACCCCGAAGTTCGAATGCACCGAATGCGGCTGGCAGACGGTGAAGTGGGTTGGCCGCTGCCCAGAATGTCAGGCATGGGGCAGCGTCGAAGAAAAAGGCCAGGTCACCGCGCGGACTACCGCCGCCCGCAGCGCGGCCGCCCCGGCTAAGACCATTGCTGACGTCGACTCTTCCGTGGCCGAGTTCCGCGCCACCGGCATCGGGGAGCTGGACCGGGTCCTCGGTGGTGGGCTGGTGCCCGGTGCCGTCATCCTCATGGCGGGCGAGCCTGGGGTTGGCAAGTCCACACTGCTGCTGCAGGCCGCCTCAGCGGTGGCAAGAACGCACCCGGAACAGCCCGTGCTCTACCTCACCGGTGAGGAGTCAGCCGCGCAGGTCAAAAAGCGCGCCGAACGCATCGATTCCCTCGCAGATAAGCTCTACCTCGCCGCCGAATCAGACCTCGGGCAGGCGCTGGCGCAGATCGAAGAAGTCGCACCCCAGCTGACCATCATGGACTCAGTCCAGACGCTGTCCTCAGCAGAGGTCGACGGCGCCGCCGGCGGTGTGACCCAGATCCGTGAAGTCACCGCCGCCATGATCGAAGCCGCTAAAAGGCGGAACATGACCACCATCCTGGTCGGTCACGTCACCAAAGACGGCAATATCGCAGGACCCCGTATGCTCGAACACCTCGTGGATGTGGTCTGCCAATTCGAAGGGGACCGGCACTCCCGGCTGCGGCTGCTGCGCGCGGTGAAGAACCGCTACGGACCAACCGATGACGTCGGCTGCTTCGACCTCGGCGAAGACGGGCTGACCTCACTCTCCGACCCCAGCGGACTCTTCGTCTCCGCGATGACCGAACGTGTCCCAGGCACCTGCATCACCATCACCTTAGAAGGCCGGCGCCCGCTCACCGCCGAAGTCCAGGCCCTGGTAGCCGAGTCACAAGCCTCCCAGCCGCGTCGAGCAGTCTCCGGACTCGACTCCCCACGAGTCTCCATGCTGCTGGCGGTCCTGCAACGCCGCGCTAAACTCACCGCACTGATGAAATCTGAGGCCTATGTGGCCACAGTCGGGGGAGTGAAGATCACCGAACCCGCTGCAGACCTCTCCATCGCTCTCGCCGTAGCCTCAGCCGCGCTGGAGAAACCACTGCCCAACAGATTCCTTGCCTTCGGTGAAGTCGGACTCGCCGGGGAAGTGCGCCCAGTCTCCGGACTGCAGCGCCGCCTCCAAGAAGCCGCCCGCCTAGGCTTCACCCACGCCATCGTGCCCAAAAACACCACTGACAATGCAGTCCCAGAAGGAATGACCGTCCGCGAAGTCGGGTCCCTGCCAGAAGCACTGGCGCTGCTCTTCAAAGACTGAACCCCGGGAGCCGGCGGCATGGAAGCCCCGCGACCTGTGAAACCCAAGTCCTGTGAAAGCCAAGCTCGTGATGTCAGTGACAGTCCAGCTCAGACACCGCGGCTGACCCATAGACTCATCATGTGAGCCCATCAGCCGCCAACTACTTCACCCACCTGCTGCGCAGTAGCGGGCGAGTCATCCGCAACCACACGCGTGTGGGCTTCACCCGGGCCAAACGCTCCATCATCCCGGCGCTGCAGATGACAGTGGCCGGAGTCGGCGCATTCGTCCTGGCGCAGAACCTGCTCGGACATGACCAGCCCATCTTCGCCGCCGTCGCCGCCCTGCTGGCCACGGGGTTCACCAAAGAACCCCGGCTGCGCAAAGTCATCGAGGTCGCCGCCGGCTGCACCCTCGGAGTCTTCCTCGGCGACATGCTCGTCCACGCCATGGGGGCAGGATGGCTCACCGCCGCCATCGTCGTCTTCCTCTCAGTGATGCTCGCCCGTTTTCTGGACCCCGGGCCCACCTTCGCCATGCAGATGGGCCTACAAGCACTGCTGGTGGTCATGCTGCCAGCGCCAGTAGATGCCGCATTAGGGCCGTTTGCCCGCGGTGCCGACGCCGTAGTGGGCGGAGGCACCGCACTGCTGATCGCCCTGCTGACCCCCAAAGACCCACGCTCAGAACCGATCCGCGAACTCAAAGCCGTCGCCGACCAGCTCACCCGCTCCCTACGGGAAACCGCCGCCGGAATCCGCGACTCAGACTCCCGCGAAGCCTGGCATGGCCTCATCCGGGCCCGCGGCATCCAGCCGCAGCTCGATGAGCTGACCAACGCCATCAACAGCGCCCGGGAACTCATCAGCTTCTCCCCGGCACACCGGCGGCACCGGCACTACATGCGCCGGATCCAGCGCACCGCAGACAAACTCGACTTAGCCGTGCGCACCATGCGGGTGATCTGCCGTCGCGCAGTCTCCACCATCGACCACGCCGCCTTAGATGATGAAGGCACCAGCAACCTGGCCGCGATTCTGGAGGACCTGGCTGAAGGCACCACGCTGATCACCCGGGCCGTAGCCGAATCCGGGCCCGGCTTCGACCGCGGAATGAACGCCGCCCAGAAATCACTAGTAGCCGTGGCAGTGCAGCTTCACCCCAAGCGGCTGGGAGTCCACAACCTCGAAGGCGAGACCATTGTGCTGCTGGTGCGCACCATGGTGGTGGATCTTCTGGAAGCTACGGGCATGGACCACGACGTTGTCCTGGACCACCTGCCGACGCTCTGAGTAGCCACACCCTGAGTGGCCACACTCTGCTCAGCCACGCTCGGCGCAGCACCAGCGCTGGCAGTCGGTAGCAGTCGAAGAATCAGACCCGCTCGTAGAGTTCCCGGTACTCCGGCGGCACCGGATAACGGACTCGCTCACCGCGCGGGCTCGGCACCGGGGCTCCGCGCATCCTGCGCCCGGCCTCTGCGCCGAAGAAATTGATGCCAGCCCCAGCCAGCAGGAACGCCGGGCCAAAGGACAGCAGCGCACCGGCAAGCCAGTGCCACAGCGTGGGATCGTCCATAGCCGCGAAGATCCCGGACCAACCACCGGCGAAGAGGAAGCACAGCCCGGCCGCGGCCGAGAGAATGATCCCAAAGAACCAGCACAAGGCTGCCGCTGGCGCGACCGAGGGCTCCTCCTCGTAGATGACTGTGTTGCCCTTGGGGTCAACGCGCATGATCAGCCAGCCACCCACCAGCCCCCACACAGCCACTATCAGGTAGGCGGCGATCATATCGCTGGGCCGGTGCCAGGCCTCAATGAAGATATAGGCACCCCAGCCGCCGCCCCAGAAGGCTGCCAGCAGACCAATGAACGGACGCTGCCGAGGGCTGGCCACTAAGAACACCGCCACCGCCACAGAAGCGGCAATAGTGGCATGACCGCTAGGCAGTGAGTTCGCTGTCCAATACTCCGGGTTATTCGCCAGATCAGGCCGATCCAGCCACCCGTACTTCAATACCTGGGTGGAGATATTCGCTGCCACCACGGTCCCGATAGCAATCAGTGCGCTGAGGAACTTCTGCCGAGCCAACGTGATTCCGGCGAATAGCACCGCAGCCGGAGCCACAATATAGACCGCGATCCAGCGGTTCTCCGGATTCAGCGGCGGCAGCGGATGCTCAAAATAATCCGCGGTGATGCGCATGACGTTGTCCAGAATCTGCCCCGAGGTAGTGCGCACAAAGTACTCGTAGAGCAGGATGAACAGTGCCGAGCACAGCAGCATCCCCGCAATCCACAAGCCAGTGCGCCGGGCAGGCGGACGAAGCGGAGTCGAGGCGGCAGACATGCTTCCCAGTATCCCAGGTCGACTGAATAAACACCGAACATTCCGGTTCAGTCCGCACCGCCCGGATCCGAAGTTTCCGCCCCACCAGACCCATCCGGCCACCTGCGCATGCTCCGGCTCCTAGACTGGGCCCCATGACCGGCCCAACTCACCCAAGCGTTGACGAGGTGCTCGACGGCGCCGTCGTCGTCTCCCTGCCTATGCGCACCCGTTTTCGCGGCCAAGACGCTCGTGAACTGATGTTGCTGCGCGGGCCGCGCGGTTGGGCCGAGTTCGCGCCGTTCCCCGAATACGGCCCCCAGGAGTCTGCCCAGTGGCTGGCTGCAGCCATTGAGGCCGGCTGGAGGGGGCTGGGTGAGCCGCTGCGGCACAGCGTGCCGGTGAATGCGACCATGCCGGCGGTGGACGCTGCCGGGGTGGACCAAGTGCTCTCCAGATATCAGGACGCCGAGGCGATTCCGGCGGTGAAGATTAAAGTCGCTGAACCCGGACAGAACCTCCAGCAGGATCTGGACCGGGTCGCCGCCGTGGCGCGGGCGTTGCCGGATGCCGGGCTGCGCGTCGACGCCAACGGGGCGTGGAGCATCCCGGAGGCCGTAGAGGCGTTGGAACAGATCGCCGCGATCGCCGGGGCAAGATTCGAATACGCCGAACAGCCGGTGGCTGGAGTGGAGCCGCTGGCTCAGCTGCGCGAAGAGCTGGTCCGTGCCGGAGTGCCGGTGCGGATCGCTGCGGATGAGGCCGTACGCAAGGCGCAGGATCCGCTTCGGGTGGCCCAGCTGGGGGCAGCCGATCTCATTGTGGTCAAAGTCCCGCCGCTTGGCGGAGTGCAGCGTGCCCTTCAGATCGTCCAGCGCGCCGGGCTCGACGCCGTGGTCTCCTCAGCACTGGACAGCTCAGTGGGACTCACCGCGGGCCTCGCACTTGCCTCCCGACTGCCGGAGCTGCCCTTCGCCTGCGGGCTCGGAACTGTGCCGCTGCTGGCCGCCGATGTGTTGAGCTCTCCGCTTGTCCCGGTCTCCGGTGCGCTCACCGTGCCAGTGGGCGACGACGGCGCTGTGGTCGCTCCCGAGCCCGATCCGCAGCTCATTGCCCAAAACCGGGCGGGCGCAGAACGTCAGGCCTGGTGGGAGCAGCGGCTGCGCCAGGCGTACCACGAGCTGCCGTAGCCGCCGTCGGCGTCTGACCGGGCTGAAACCTGCCGATTGTGGCGGAAACGGCGTTATTCGGCAGGTTCTAGCCCGGTGAAACTCATCCTCCGCCCCGCCGGACGAGGCCTGCCGCTTAGGATGGATCCATGACTTCTGGCCGGCGTCCGTTCCGCGAGTTCGATGACTCCTATGACGCCGAATCCCTGCGGCTGGCCCGCCGCGTGATCCGTGGGCTGAGCCTGACGATGCGGCACGTGGTGCTGGCGCCTGGATCGCGCTCTGCCCCGCTTGCCTATGCGCTGGCCGAGGCCGAGCAGCTCGGTGTGCTGGACGTGCATATGCGTATTGATGAACGCTCCGCTGCCTTCACCGCCCTGGGCCTGGCTATGTCCACTGGTCAGCCCGCCGGAGTGGTCACCACCTCCGGCACCGCGGCGGGAAACCTGCTGCCTGCGGTGATGGAGGCCGATATGGCCGGTATCCCGCTGGTGGTGATCACCGCCGACCGACCCGAATCCCTCCACGGCACCGGAGCCAATCAGACCGTGTGGCAGCAGGGGATGTTTGCCGGGCGGGTGCGCGATGAGCTGCATATTGACCAGTCCTTCATCGCCGAGGGACAGGTCCGCCTGGAGCCGGAATCCCGCGACGACATGCTCGCAGCCGAGACCCAGGCGGCGCTGCTGGTCCGTGCCGCAGTGACCGCCACTGCCCGTAGCGCACCGGGCCCGGTGCACCTGAATATCGGTTTCGCAGACCCGCTGGTGCCCGAGGAGGTTCCCACCCCGCAGGCAGGAATCCAACGTTGGGCGCGCAAGGGAGTGATCCCGGCCCAAGAGCGTGAACGGCTGTACCAGCAGGCACGTTCAGGCTCGGTGAGCCCGGCCGAACAGTTGGAGGCCGCAGCCCTGGGGGAGCGGCTTGGTTTCGACTCCGAGCCGCTGCAGCCTACCGCTGGTTCCTCGGATCAGCCCTCTGCCGATGCGCAGCAGACCATCGACGACGCTGCCCACGAGCCGGTCACCCGCACCCTGTTCGTGATGGGGCACGGGGCCCAGCGTGAGGCCGTTGATTTCGCCGTGCGCACAGGTCACCCGATGCTGGCCGAGCCCACTTCGGGTGCGCGGTGGAGTGACCTGGGCGCAATCCAGGCCTACCGGTTGCTGCTGCAGGCACCTCGGGGCAGTGCGGGGGAACAGCTGGTGGCGCAGACCGAACGCGTCGTCGTCGTCGGGCGACCTACGCTGACCCGTCCGGTGCAGCGGCTCATTGCGCGCCAGGACATTGAGGTGCTGCATTACGCCCCGGGCGCTGAGCCCTGGCATGATCACCGGCTGCCGCGCCGCATCATCACCGATCTGCGCGAACTCGCTGGGCTCACCGGCACCGCCGCTGCGGGCTGGCGGCAGGCTTGGCAGGATGCGGGGCTGGCAGCTCAGCGGGTGATTGACGCAGTGCTGCGTGAGGACGAGCAGGAGCACAGCGCGCCCAGTTCGGTGCGTGCTGCCCAGTTCGTAGCCGAAACGGTGCGCACCCCGCTGCTGCTGGGCTCTTCCTCGGTGATCCGGGATGTAGATCTCACCGCGGTGCTGACTAGGAGTCTGCCCGGCAGCGCGGGAACTCAATCGCTCGACGGCGCGGGCCCGGGCGGCCGACCCAGGGCGGTATATGCCCTGCGCGGGCTGGCCGGGATCGATGGCAATCTCTCCGCCGCCAGTGGGGTGGCCCTTGCCGCTGGGGAGCGGATCACCGCCCTGGTGGGGGACCTGACGTTCCTCCATGACGTCAACGCGCTGCTGCTGCCCTCCACGGAGCAAGTCCCGCAGCTGGACATTGTGGTGATCAACGACGGCGGGGGCGCCATCTTCGACCAGCTCGAACATGGTGCGGTGGGCCGCCGATCAGGACAGGCCGAATCGGTGGAGCGACTCTTCGGCACCCCGCAGGACGTGGACATCGAAGCACTGGCTGATGCCTACCACCATGAGTACTACTTTGCTGAGACTCTGCAGGAGCTGGGGGAGGCCCTGGCTCACCCCGACGACAGATTAGGCATGCGGATTATCGAGGTGCGCACCGATCGAGTCGGATTGCGGGACCTGCACCAGCGCATCAGCGAACGCGTCGCTGAACTCTAGCTGGCCGCGTCCGTCTCCTGCCGCCAGGTGTCCCAGCCCCAGCACAAGCAGAATGGGTGTCCGGCCGGATCGGCGTACACCTGGAAGCCGGTGGACGCGTCCAGATCGCTGGAGGCCTTGAGGAATTCCGCCCCCAGTTCAAGGGCGCGGGCGTGCTCGGCGCGGATGTCCTCGACGAAGAAGTCCAGATGGATCTGCTGCGGCTGCCCGTCGGGCCACTGCGGTGGCACATGATCGACTACCCGCTGAATGGCTACCGGGTAGTCGCCGTCGAGCTCTATTTCGTACCAGTCCTCGTCGGAGCGCTGCACCTTGCCCTCCAGCAGAGCCGCCCAGAACTGGGCGACCTCCTCGATATTGGCAGCATCCAGAACAATGACCTGTCGGGAGAACCTCATGGGCCCATCCTCGCACCGACACCTGCCGAAGCCCAGGGTTCACAGACCACAGTTTTACCCGGGCTTCGGGGTTTTACCCGGGGGTATACGGGCAGGTAAAAGCCCGAAGCCCGGGTCAAGTTCCCGCGTGGCAGGAGCTGAGCTTACGGGCGGTGCATGCGCAGCAGGTCTTCGCCGCGGATCCTGAAGTAATCTGCAGGCCCGCCCCCGCGGAGTAAAGGGTCCGCCTGAGCGGTATGAAAGATCCCGTCTTTGAGGAGACTGCGCTCAATATGCACACCGACGACTTCACCGAAGACCATGCGTGTCACGGTTCGCTCTCCCGACGCCGACACCAGCGGCACCACCTGAGTCAAGCGGCACTCGAAGACAGCTTTCGCCTCGGCTACATGCGGTGCAGATATCGTCCGGGAAGCACGTGGGCTAAGACCTGCGAGCTGAAACTCATCCACGTCAGGCGGTACCACCGCGGCGGTGGAGTTCATCTGCTGAGCCAAATCCCCGCTGGCGAGGTTCCAGCAGAACTCACCGGTGGCCTCGATATTGCGCACACTGTCCTTTGCGCCATTTGATGCGAACCCGATAATCGGCGGCTCGTAGTTAAATGCGTTGAAGAAGCTATACGGAGCCAGATTCAGTACACCGTCGGTGCTCTGCGAGGAGATCCAGCCGATGGGGCGGGGAGCGATAATCGCATTGAACGGCGAGTGCGGCAGACCATGGCCGACCGCCGGCTCATAGAAATAGCGGTCACCGGTACTGCTATGACCCGGATGAGGTGTCACGATGCCACCAGGCCCAGGGTGGAGAGCATTGGCCGCAGCTTGGAGCGGGTCTCGGCCAGCTCATCCTCGGGCACCGAATCGGCCACAATGCCACAGCCGGCGTAGAGCCGGATTCGCCGGCCACCGTTCCCGTTCTCAGCGGCCGCAGCGTCCCCGTCGTCGTGCGTGGTGGAAGAGGGCCCCTCCAGCACCCCGCCGCGCAGCGCGATCCCAAAATCAGCGTTGCCCGCGGCATCCATCCAGCCCACCGGTCCGGCGAACGGCCCGCGATCAAGTCCCTCCAGCATCTCCAGCAGCTGCCCGGCCTCCCGGGTGGGAGTCCCGCATACCGCAGCAGTGGGATGGGCGCGCTCAGCAACCTGAAGCGGGCTCGGGAGCGTGCCCTCGCTCCCTGAGGCCAGCACACCGCTGACATCGGTGGCCAGATGGTACACATTGGGCAGTCGCAGCACATGCGGGTCGGTAGGGGACTGCAGAGACTCTGTCAGCGGAGAAAGCTGCTCCACCAGGGACTGCACCGCAAGGTCATGCTCGCGGTGCTGCTTGGCGTTCCGCAGCAGCCGGTCAGCAGCCTCCTGCTCAGACCAGGACCGGTCAACAGTGCCAGCCAGCACTCGCGAAGACACCCGCTCACCGCGCAGGCTCACCAGCATCTCCGGCGTAGCCCCCAGCACGGACTCATTGCCCCCGCTGACTTCGCCCACGCAGTAGGTCCAGCATTCGGCGTAGTCAGCGGCTAGTCGGGAGAGCAGCACGCCGCGCGGCAGCGGTTGGGAAGAGGTGACGACGACGTCGCGGGCCAGTACCAGCTTCTGCACTGTCCCGGCCGCGATCGCCGAAAGTCCCGCGGTGACAGCGTTCAGATACTGCCGCTCGGACTGGGATCCAGCCTGCAGCTGGCCCGCCGGCAGGTTCCTGGGTGCTGCGGCAGTATCCAGCAGGCGCACAGTCCCGCCGTCGAGGACTAAGCCATGCTCAGTAAGCAGGGCAGTCACATCTGCGGCAGCAGAATCACCCACCACAGTGAGCAAGCTGCGCTCAGCAGAAACCGCGAGGATCAGCTGCGGCACAATCAGCCGCGAGGCATAGGAAGACGTCTCAGAGAAAGCCACTGAGGTAAACGCCACAGGCCCGGCCCCCGGGTAATGCGCCGCCTCAGCGAATGCAGCACTGACTGGACCGTGAGGACTCTCCAACGGCTGCCAGTCCACGGCCGCCCAGGAATGAGCCAGTTCAGCGAATCGGCGCGGCCCGGATGCAGTGAATTCTGCAGCGACCCCGAGCCCGAGCAGCCCCTGGCCCTGACGGATCCACACTCCGCTGGGAGTCAGTGCCGGAAGCAGACCGGTCAGCCCGGCGTCGTCCAGAGACACTTCATATGTATGGCTGTGCAGGACGGTGGGCTGGGAGTTCATGGCCGGATCAGTTTATGGCACGTGACTTAACGGCCGGCCCATCCGGCCCCAGCTCACCGGCACTCAGATCTCCGGCTCAACCCCAGTGTGCAGCAACCCAGGGCCCGGCTGCCCTGTGGGAGAATGCTCAGGTGATGAGCCCCACCCGCCGCGGCCGCCGCGCCAGCCTGGAGAAGAAGCCCGACGACGTCGCCTCAATGTTCGACCAAGTCGCTGAGCGATATGACATCACCAATGATGTCCTCTCCCTGGGGCAGACCAAGCGCTGGCGCAAGAAACTGGTGCAGGCCCTTGATGTGCAAGCCGGTGAAACCGTGCTGGATCTTGCCGCCGGGACTGGCAGCTCCACCGAGCCGTTCCACGACGCCGGGGCCACCGCCATCGCCTGTGACTTCTCCTTAGGCATGCTGCAGGTGGGCAAGCGTCGTCGGCCAGATATGACTTTCATCGCAGGCGACGGCATGAACCTGCCCTTTGCTGACAACAGCTTTGACGCGGTCACCATCAGCTTCGGATTGCGTAATATTGTCTCGCCGCAGACGGGGCTGGCTGAACTGCTGCGGGTCACGAAACCCGGTGGTCGGCTTGCCGTCATGGAATTCTCCGATCCCACCTTCCGGCCGTTCAATGTGGTCTATAACGAGTATCTGATGCGCGCTTTGCCCCCGGTGGCCCGCGCGGTGTCCTCCAACCCGGACGCCTACGTCTATCTGGCCGAATCCATCCGCGCCTGGCCCAATCAGGACAACCTAGCGCAGATGATTGCTGACACCGGCTGGAGTGATGTGAAGTACCGCAATCTCAGCGGCGGAATTGTGGCCATCCACTACGCGGTCAAAGGATATGACGACGCCATAGCCGGCAGTGCTGGTGACGGTGCGCACAGCGCCACCGGCGGCGTCTAGAACTCGGTAGGCTTAAAGCACAATGACAGAGACACCAGCGGACGCCCTGACCATCAAGCTGCCGGCAGGCTTTGACGTCCTGGCCGATGACGAGCAGCTGGCCGGGAAGGTCAGTGACGCCCTTGATGCAGTGGAGGCGAAGCTGCTCGCTTCGCTCTCCAGCAGCGATAAACTCGCCAATTCTGCCGCGCGCTACCTGGCCGAAGCCGGTGGCAAACGCATCCGCCCCTTGTTAACGATTCTGAGCTCTCAACTGGGCGCTCAGGCCGGTGATGACATCCGCGATGATGTATTGCAAGCGGCCGTGGTCATGGAAATGACCCATCTGGCCACCCTGTACCACGATGACGTCATGGATTCCGCTCCGCTGCGCCGCGGTGCTCCTTCTGCCCATGAGGTGTGGGGCAACTCAGTGGCGATTCTCATTGGGGATCTCATTCTTGCCCGGGCCTCACAGCTGATGACGCACCTGGGAGATGAAGGATCGCGCATCCAGGCGGAGACTTTCGAGCGACTGGTCATGGGCCAGATGCATGAGACGGTCGGCCCTGCCGAGGGCGAAGACCCCTACGAGCACTATCTGAGCGTCATCAGGGACAAGACTGGCTCTCTGGTGGCAGCAGCGGCCCGACTCGGTGCCTTCTTCGGCGGCAGCGGGGAAGAGACCGCCATGTTGCTGCAGGAGTACGGGGAAGCCGTGGGCGTGGCCTTCCAGCTGGCTGATGATGTCATTGACCTAGCCGCCGACGGCGCCACCTCCGGCAAGACTCCCGGGACTGACCTGCGCGAAGCAGTGCCGACCCTGCCAGTGCTGCTGCTGCGCCGGGCTGCCGACGCCGGGGACCCCGCTGCGACTGAGGCGCTCGCACTCGTTGATGCCGACCTGAGCTCCGATGAGGCGCTGGCTGAAGCGGTGGCCGCAGTGGTGGCCCATCCGGTGACACAGGAATCCTGGGATGTAGCGCGCAGCTGGTCGGCCAAGGCTAAGGCGGCCATTGAGCCGCTGCCTGACTCCACGGTCAAACGCGCCCTGCTGAGCTTCGCCGACGCGGTCGTCGACCGCCAGGGCTGAGCTGGGCTAGTCCCGCGGGCGGGGAGACCCCGCCACGCTCTCGCTCGGCGCACGCCGAGCTTCACGCCTAAAGGGTCCCGCGGGCGGGGAGACCCCGCCACGGCCGTGACGTGGCCCGCACCTCCGCGCAGTGGACGGCACGGGTCCCTGACGTCACGGCTCCACCCGCGGGCTCACGCCGAGCTTCACGCCTAAAGAGCGCCGACGCCGGGCACAGGTCCCGTTCGCCTCAGCACGAAACTGCCGAAACTGCCCCCAAAATCACGGGAGTTCCGGCAGTTTCTCTACGTTAACGTGCAGCGCGGGCCGCGTGCAGCCTCAGCTGCCGGGCTTCTCGTCTGACAGGACTGTCTGCAGCGCAGATTTCAGTTCCTGGGCACGCTGGGCGCGGAATTCGACATCCAGGGGATGCCGAATCTGTCGGTAGAGCATGTCATCGCCGTAGCGCGGGAAAACATGCAGATGGTAATGCCAGACATGCTGGTTTCCGGCGGGCTCATTATGCTGCCGCACCGAAGTGCCCTCAGGCTGCCAAGCCAGTTTCATCGCCAACGCCACCTGCCGTGACATGACCCCGATCTTGGCCAGCAGTTCATCCTCTAAGTCATAGAGCGCCTCGCGGTGGGCCACCGGGGTGATCATGGCGTGGCCCGGATGCGGCCCGAAGCCGTCACAGGCGATAAACACCAAGAGGTCCTCATCCTGATAGACCAGGTCACTGAGCTCACAGCGGTTCCCTGGATCCGAGGTGTTACCGGCGGCCAGCTGGCAGAACGGACACACATAGCCTGCCGGGGCGTGGGAGCGCCACAGCGGCTCGTCCCGGGTCAACTCGGGGTCTCCACGGGATCCGGCGGCAGTGCCGGGGACGTCGTCGTGTCCGCTCATTCCTCGTCCTCGAAGGAGAACTCGAGAAGGTCGAAGAGGAACTCGCTGACTGTCGCCCCCTCGGGGGTCCACTCGTGCTTATCGTTATTACGGCGGTGGATCAGCGGGTCAGGCAAATCAAGATCGTGGACATTGATGCCCCAGACCCAGCGCTCCTCTTCATCTTCGAGGAACAGCAGGTGGCCTTCCTCCACCACCAGCTCATCCGGATCGAAGATGAAGTGATAGGCCTCCAGAATCTCCTCGCAGCGGCCCAGCGCCAGGTAGAGCTCCTGGAGCACAGTTGGCAGCTGAGTATTGTCCGCCAGCTCGGACTCAGCGATGAGCTGAGCCAGCTCCTGCTCGGTATATCCCTCCTGAGGGGTCCACTCGTCGTCGAGGTACTTGGGCACCAGTTGTTTGAACCGCTCCAGGAAGATCTCCGCCATGGTTCCATCCTAGGTGCCGGCAGCAGGAACATTCAGGTACGGCGGCATGTTGTCTAATAAGGCATACTGTCTTGAGGTAAATCGCCAGTTTTCGTGAAAGGAAACCCGCCTCCCGTGTCTGACACGTTCTCCTCCCGGCCCATTCGTGTTGCCGTCATCGGTGCAGGTCCCGCGGGAGTCTACGCCTCAGACATCCTGGCGAAGGCCCAGAAGAAGCTCGATGTGCAGTTCAGCATCGACCTCTTCGACCGTTACCCGGCGCCCTTCGGGCTCATCCGCTACGGCGTGGCCCCCGATCATCCGCGTATCAAGGGCATCATCAAGGCCCTGCACAAGGTTCTGGATCGCGGAGACATCCGCCTGATCGGCAACGTCAACATCGGCACAGACCTGACCATCGAGGACCTGCGCCGCCACTACGACGCGGTGATCTTCGCCACCGGTGCCATCAAAGATGCCGACATGAGCCTCCCCGGTGTCGAACTGGAGGGCTCCTACGGGGCCGCGGACTTCGTCTCCTGGTACGACGGCCACCCGGACTACCCGCGCGAATGGCCCCTGGGGGCCGAGAAGGTCGCCGTCATCGGCAATGGCAATGTTGCCCTCGACGTCGCCCGAGTGCTCTCTAAGCACGCCGATGATCTGCTCGAGACAGAGATTCCCGACAACGTCTACGAGGGGCTGAAGACCTCCCCGGTCACTGACGTTCATATCTTCGGCCGCCGCGGCCCTGCACAGGTGAAGTTCACGCCCCTGGAGCTGCGCGAGCTCTCCCACAGCCGCGACGTCGATATTGTCCTCTACGAGGAGGACTTCGAGTTCGACGAGGCCTCCGATGAGGCGATCAAGACCAATAACCAGACCAAGACCATGGTCAACACCCTGGCCAACTGGCTGGTGGAGCAGGAGGAGCGCGAAGCTGAGGCTTCCCGCCGTCTGCACCTGCATTTCCTGCACCAGCCGGTGGAGATCCTCGAGGGCAAGAACGCTGATGGCTCAGGCAACGGCAAGGTGGCTGGCATCCGGTTCGAGCGCATGGAGCTCGATGGCACCGGCAACGCCCGCGGCACCGGAGAATTCGTGGATTACGAAGTCCAGGCCGTCTACCGCGCCATCGGCTACTTCGGCTCGGAGATCGAGGGCATTCCCTTTGATGACAAGCGCGGAGTCATCCGCAACGAGGCCGGACGCGTCCTGGACGAGAACGGCGAGCATATCCCCGGCACCTATGCCACCGGCTGGATCAAGCGCGGCCCGGTGGGGCTGATCGGCCACACCAAGGGTGATGCCATGGAGACCATCGACTGCCTGGTCAGCGACGTCGAGAGCCTGCCTCAGGCTGAGGCTCCTCAGGAGCAGGCCGTGGTGGAGCTGCTGGAGTCCCGCGGAGTGGAGTACACCACCTGGGAGGGCTGGCTGAAGCTCGATGAGCATGAACTCGGGCTCGGCGCCTCCTTCGGCCCGTTGGCTGACGGTAATCCTCGTGAGCGTGTGAAGGTGGTTCCGCGCGAGGAGATGGTCCGCATTTCACGCGCCGACTAGCACTCACTGACCTCACTTACGCAGGAGGGGCTCACCGCACTACGCGGCGAGCCCCTCCTGTTGTTTGTGCTGTGGGCCTATTCCATGCCGGCCATATTGCGCAGGCGCTGGATCCGTTCGTTCATCGGCGGGTGGGTGGAGAACATCTGCTTGGCCCGGGGGCCGAAGGGGTTAGCGATCATCATGTGCGCGTGGGCATCATGTTTAGGGTCTTCCTTGAGCGGCTGACGGGCGATGCCGCCGTCGAGCTTCTGCAGCGCCGAGGCCAGCGCCAGCGGATCACCGGACAGGGCCGCACCGTCAGAGTCGGCGTCGTACTCCCGGGTTCGGGAGATCGCCATCTGGATCAGACCTGCCGCCAGGGGCATCAGCAGGACTGCCAGGAGTGCCCCCACCAGCATCAGCGGATTCCCGCCCTGATTGTTATTGGAGCCGCGTCCTCCGCCGAAGAGCAGGAAGAACTGCGTCACGGTGGTCAGGAAGCCTGCCACCGCCGCGGCCACTGAGGAGATCAGCACGTCCCGGTTGTAGATATGCATCAGCTCATGACCGGTGACCCCGCGCAGTTCCCGTTCATTGAGCAGGTTCAGGATGCCCTCGGTGTAGCAGACCACCCCATTCTCTGGATTGCGGCCGGTGGCGAAGGCATTCGGGGTGGGCTGCGGGGAGATATAGATCCGCGGTGCCGGCTGCTGTGCACGAGCCGCCAGCCCCTCCACCATCTGGTACAGCGCTGGGGCCTGCTCCCGGGTCACCGGGTAGGCCTTCATGGCGCGTAGAGCGATCTTGTCCGAATTCCAGTAGGAGTAGGCCACGGAGACCACGCCTATGCCGGCAAACAGGAACAGCACTGCCGGAGTGGAAGTGAAGTAGGCGACGATCGCACCGACCAGAAGCAGCAGTGCAAAGAGGAACATCAGCAGCCCGAAGGTTCTGAGGCGTCCATGATGGTGGTGCATGCTCACACTCCCGTGCGTTGTTCGGTCTCGCCCAATGGCGTCACTGGGTAACGCCATTCTACGGAGGAGTTTCTGCTGAGCAGGTCTCCGGGACGTTCACCAGGGATTCATCTAGGAGTTGCTTCCTGGCCGTTATAGATCAATAGCCTGACCTCGTGGTGCCCGCCAGATGCCTGCTGGCGCACAGAATCACAGGAGCCAACATGGGACATGCCACTGTCGAGCAGAGAACTTCCCAGGGACCTCAGGAGGCTGCCCCTCCGGTTCTGCGTAGTCCCTTCGAGCGCTTCGGGCTGTCCGGACGAGCCTTAAGCGCTGCCAATTGGCTCTCCGTTGTTGCCGCGGTGTATGTGCTGATCACCGCCGTCAACGTGATCGGGTCTGGCTTCAAAATCGCTACCGGAGATCAAGCCGGTGAGCTGTTCTCCTTCGCTACTAACCCGATCGTCGGGCTCATGATCGGCGTGGTCGCAACTGCACTTACACAGTCTTCTTCCACGACTACTTCGGTCACCGTGGGGTTGGTAGCGGGAGGCCTGCCGTTGGAGATCGCGGTGCCCATCATCATGGGCGCCAATATCGGCACCACGCTGACCAACACACTGGTCAGCCTCGGCATGGTCCGCGACAAGGAACAGTTCCGGCGAGGATTTGCCGCGGCAACGGTCCACGACTTCTTCAACGTCCTGGCAGTGTGTGTCTTCCTGCCTTTGGAGATGATGTTCGGGCTTCTTCAGCGCAGTGCTACTGCGGTGGCTGATGCCACTGTCGGGGCCGATGCCGGAGTCATCAATATGATCTTCGGTGGCCTTGGCGACATTGTGAAGGGCGCGACCCGTCCGTTGTCCGATCTGATCCAGGACGCTCTGAGTTTCCTGCCAGAGGTGTGGCACGGAGTGCTCATGATCATCGTTGCTGTCGCCCTGATCCTGCTGGTGATCAACTTCATCGGCAAACAGCTGAAGATTCTGATGGTGGGCAAGGCTAAAGATGTCCTGCACTTTGCGATCGGGCGCGGGCCCATCGCTGGGATTACCTCGGGCGCGGTGATGACCGTGATGGTTCAATCCTCATCCACCTCTACTGCCCTAGTAGTGCCCTTGGCAGGGTCGGGGGCATTCACGCTCAGGCAGATCTATCCCTTCACACTTGGCGCCAATATCGGCACCACGATCACTGCGCTTATTGCCGCATTCGCGTTCGATGGTCCCGAGGCAACGGCGGCGCTGACCGCGGCCCTGGTGCACCTGTTCTTCAATCTGTTCGCCACCATCGTGATCTTCGGGCTGCCGGTGGTTCGTGATCTGCCTCCACGTGGGGCAACCTGGCTGGCCAACCGTGCTGCCGAGCGGAAGATCTACGCGGTGGTTTGGGCTTTGGGCGTCTTCGTGGCCCTTCCGCTGCTTCTGATCTTCCTGACCACAGTCTTCTGAGAGGAACTGCCGTGACTACCCCTGAGAACCCCCGGCCCGAGACAGAGGCTCAGTTAGAGCAAGTGCTTCGTGAGACCGAAGCGGCTGTGGCTGATCTGCGCCAGGAACTTGACCGGATACAGAGTGAGCGCCTCCAGCGTGCTGAAGTTGACCGACTCGAGGAACACCTCGCCACGGCCACAGTGCGCTGGTCGGTGGTCAAGGAGTTCTTGAAGGTGATGGTGCAGGAACTACGAGGGGCACAGAACAGTTCGCCGGGGCAGCAAAGCAACGGTACGGACCCTAAGCACGACCTCGAGGGGGCATAGCCATGAGCCGGACTATACGGGGGCGATCCGTCGCAGCGCTGTTCATTGCGGCTGGCTTGGGTATCAGCGCATGTGCCGCCGGGGAAGCCCACGCAGGTCAAACCGTGTTGATTTCGGGCTCCTCCACTGTTGCCCCGATCACTGAGCTCGTTGCACGCGAGGGTGGGTTCGACGTCGAAATCTCGGCGGAGGGCACCACAGACGGTTTCCAGCGATTCTGCACCGGGCAGACTGATGTCAATAATGCCTCTGAAGCCATCCCGGGTGAGGGTCAGCCCTTGGACCTGCTGAGTCTCTGTCAGGAGAACGAGGTGGAGTTCATTGAGCTCCCCATCGGCATTGACACACTGACTGTGGTTCGGCACCTGGACAATGAATTTGCAGCCTCGATGACCATGGATGAACTGCAAGAAGTGTGGGCACCGGATTCTGAGGTGACAACCTGGTCTCAGATTCGGCCAGAGTGGCCCGATGAGGAAATAGAACTAGCGGGTAGGCCGCCCGGATCTGGAACCTTCGACTACTTCACTCATCATGTGGTGGGTCAGACCGGAGAAATCCGCGATGACTACTTCGCCACCGATGACTTGGACGAACTCATGGACTGGGTCGCCGAGCATGAGAACGCGTTGGCCTTTATGGGTATCGGCAATTACTACAGCGCCGGCGATGATGAGTCGCGAGAAGAAGTCTCGACGGTTTCGGTCGATGGAGTGGTCCCCACGCTGGAGAACGCCCAGAACGGCAGCTACCCGTTGACCCGGCCCCTATTCATCTATGTCTCAGTCCAGGCGCTCGAGGAGAAAAGCTCCGTGGGTGAATTCGTGGAGCACTATCTCGAGAACACCCATGAGACCTTGCCGCGGACGTTCTTCTACCGGCTGCCAGGGGACGCTTACGAGAGCGTTCAGCAGCGCTACGAGGACACGGTGACTGGTTCGCTCTATGAGGGCGACCCGTTCCGGGCTGAATCAGTGACCGAGCTCCTTCGGTAAAGATGACCCTTCCAATGAGGCTTCTGGCCCGATAGTCTGCTCATCCAGGCCCTTTTCCGACCGCTATGGAAGGCGTTGGCCGGTGCGTGAAGAATCCCTGAGCCAAGAATCGTCCCTTGATTTGCCGCATGGATCGTCGCGGCGCGAAACGACCCTGCCTGATACCTCAACGCCCACCGGTACCGGCCCGCGGAGAGGACCCCGCCTCCACCGGCTCCTGGTGCTGCCGATAGCGGCTCTCCTGGTGGCGCCACCGCTGGTGGCTTCCGCCGAGGATCCCCAGGAAACTGAGGGTGTGTCCTTGGCGGCACCGGCATGGAGCCTTCCGGAACTCAGCTCTAGCACTCCGCAGACTGCGGCAGGAGCATCTGCGGCGGCGGACGAACCCGCACTCGCTGATGGCCCCTCCTCGTGGATGGCGATTAATGCTCTGCAAGCCGTCCAGGAGCGGTTCACGGCAGAGGAGTTCGAAGAGGAAGTGCCAGGGTGGGACGCTGACACCGGCGGTACGCTCAGCCTTCCCGGTGGGCTCGAGCTGGTGCACCCGGTTCCGTTCAGCTTCCTCTCCTCGCCCTTCGGGTGGCGCAATAACCCGACCGCCCCGGGCCGGCAGTTCCACTATGGCCAAGACTATCCCTCCGCCTGCGGGACACCAGTGCGTGCAGCCGAGGGCGGGGTGATCGAATCCGCCGGATGGCACGACGCCGGCGGGTGGCGCATGGTGATCAACCACGGGCACGGGGTCAAGACCGCCTATAGCCACAATGAGCTTTTTGTGGCTGAAATCGGTGACGTCGTCCAGCGCGGAGAAGTGGTGGCGGTCTCCGGCACCACGGGGCGCTCCACAGGCTGCCATGTCCACTTTGAGGTGATCGTGGGCGGTGAGTGGGTCAACCCGGCCCTCTACCTGCCTGGCTTCTACGACCAGCCCGAATATCTGCATCCTGGCGGCTATCAGGGTTATGTCCCGGATCGGGGACGCGAGGATCGCGACGACCTCAGTGCGGCAGGCTCCCTGGAAAGCCCATCTGCCAGTCCCTCGCCCAGCCAGTCACCGACTCCGCGTGAGTCCGAATCGCCCTCGAGCAGCTCCAGCGCTTCTCCATCAGCTTCGACAAGCCCCTCGCCGCAGTCGCCCGAATCCACCGGGTCCGAGCAGCCGACCCCGAGCGAGCCAACAAGTCCAAGCCCCAGCCCCAGCGACCCGGAGCCATCGTCTCCTGAGCCCAGCCCCGGTCCAGACGATGAGTCAGCCTCACCCACCCCGGACCCGACGTCTCCGGGGACTGAAACGCCGGAACCTGAGGCTCCTGAACCCACCACAGAGACCCCCAGCAGCGGCTCGCCCTCACTGGATGTCTGCGAGGTTCGCGATGATGCCGGCGAGCTGCTTGAGCCGGATCACCCGGACTATGAAGAGTTGAAAGAGCTCCTGCCTGCCGACTGCGATGATTAGCGGTCGCCCGCGGAGGAGTCCGCGCGTTGGGTGACTAGTGGTCGATCCGCGGAGATGATATTCGTCACAAAACTGGAGCGTTCAAGCAGAATCACCCACTTGTTTACCTGAAGTTCACCTTGGGCTGGGACTCTCAACTCGCACGGGAGATAGAGCGTTCCAGCTAAGCGCTCATCCGCCACAGCTTCAGGAGACTTTTATGGCAATCTCGCCACCGGTGGAGAAGCAGCAGACCCCCTCCACTGTCGTTATCGACTCCCCGCGTCCCACTGGCCGACGCCCCCTCTCACCCCGCACCACCAGCATCCTTAATTGGCTCACCGTCGTGGCAGGCGTCTATGTCCTGATCACTGCCGTGAACGTCATCGGCGCTGGCTTTTCACTGGCCGCCGGTGATCAGGCCGCCACGCTCTTCTCTTTCGCCACCAACCCGATCGTCGGCCTGATGATCGGCATCGTCGGCACTGCCCTGACTCAGTCCTCTTCCACCACTACCTCGGTGACGGTGGGACTTGTAGCCGGTGGACTGCCGCTGGAGATCGCAGTGCCGATCATCCTCGGTGCCAATATCGGCACCACCTTGACCAATACCCTGGTCAGCCTGGGCATGATCCGGGATAAGGACCAGTTCCGCCGCGGGTTCGCCGCCGCAACCGTCCACGACTTCTTCAACCTGCTGGCTGTCGCCATCTTCCTGCCCCTGGAGATGATGTTCGGGCTCCTGCAGCGCCTGGCCACCGCAGCTGCCGGTGGGCTCTCCGGTGCCGACGGCGGGGTGGTCACCACGATCTTCGGCGGCATCGGCGGGGCTGTGAAGGCAGCCACCAGCCCGTTGTCCAACCTCATCAAGTCCGTACTGGGCCAGATCCCAGGTCCCTGGGGCGGCATCGTGATGATCGTGCTGGCCATCGCGCTGATCCTGATGGTCATCAATCTGATCGGACGCAAGCTGAAAGCTCTGCTGGTGGGTCGGGCCAAGAAGGTGCTGCACACCGCTATCGGCCGCGGACCGGTGACCTCTATCGGATCCGGTGCGCTGGTGACCGTCATGGTGCAGTCTTCCTCCACCACCACTGCACTGATGGTGCCGCTGGCCGGCTCCGGCGCACTGACTCTGCGTCAGATCTACCCCTTCACCCTGGGCGCGAATATCGGAACCACGGTGACCGCGCTGCTGGCTGCTTTCGCTTTCGACGGCGCCCTGGGCACCATCGCGCTGACCGCAGCCCTGGTGCACCTGTTCTTCAATGTGCTGGGCACCCTGGTCGTCTACGGCCTGCCCGGCCTGCGTGAACTTCCGTTGATCGGGGCTACCTGGCTGTCCAACCTGGCTGCCGAGAAGAAGTCCGCAGCTTTCGCATGGGTCATCGGAGTCTTCATCCTGCTGCCACTGGGGCTGATCTTCGTCCTGTGAGCTGACCTAGCCTGATGTGAGAACAGTGAGGGCCGACGACGGGAGCATCCGTCGTCGGCCCTCACTGTCTGATCAAGAGGACGAGGCTCTTAGCGGAAGTTGATGAACTGCAGGGCTGCGTCCTCGAAATCCTTCAGCAGCGCGATGACTTCCTGCAGATCATCGCGGGACTTGGACGTCACGCGCAGCTCATCGCCCTGGATATTGGCCTTCACGGTCTTCGGACCTTCATCGCGGATGATCTTCGTGATCTTCTTGGCGGTGGCCTGGTCGATGCCCTCCTTGATCACACCTTCAATCCGGTATTCCTTGCCGGAGGCAAAGGGCTCTCCGGCCTCGAAGGACTTCAGCGAGATGCCGCGCTTGATCAGCTTGGAGCCGAAGACGTCCTCAATCGCCTTCGCCCGCTCCTCGGAATTGGCCTTAATGAGGATCTTCTCCCCGGAGAAGTCGATCTCCGCGCCGGTGCCCTTGAAGTCATACCGCTGAGCGATCTCCTTCTGAGCCTGGTTCAGCGCGTTGTTGACCTCCTGCTTGTCCACCTGGGAGACGATGTCGAAGCTCGAATCCTTAGCCATGACGGCTCCTTTCTCTCGTGTCTGAGGACCAGTGTATGTAACGCGGCAAGGCGTGCTGAGTGCAGTGCTGCGGACTCCCTCGATTCCACGGCGCAGGATCGGATCTAGGTCTTTAGGGTCAGCTCTCTGCCACGGAGCGCTGCTGGTGGGTCGCAGCCACCCCAGGCGAGCAGGCGCCGTCGTCATCTTCTGTCACCGGTGCGCGGCCGGGACCCGGGGTGAAAGATACTGCTGAGAATGAGGCAGAACTGGACAGTTGAATCGGTGCCGCTGGAAGACCCGCGGGCACAACGCCTACGTCAGGCGATGGCGGAGGAGCTTGATCCCCGATACGCGGATCGGCAGTGGCTCTTCGAGAAACTGGCTTCCCGAGAAGAGAACCCAGCAGGGCATATCGCCCCGCAGACCGTGATAACCACACTGCTGGTGCTCGATGCAGAAGGCACTGCCGCCGGTCACGGGATCCTGCGTGACTTAGGCGGTGAGCCGGAGATCAAACGGCTCTACGTTGTGCCTGAGGCTCGTGGCAAAGGTGCTGCCGGGGTACTCATGCAGGCTCTTGAGGACCACGCACGAGCCACTGGCGCACCGCGAGTCATTCTCCAGACCGGAGACCGCCAGCCAGAGGCCGAGGCGCTCTACCTCAAACGCGGCTGGACCCCGATTCCCATCTACTGGCCGTACCGGGAGATGGATTTCTCGCGCTGCTATGAGCTGACCCTGGCGTACGCCCCTCCGGCATAACCCTGCGCGTCCGGCCAAGCGCTGATCATCCGGCATAAGGCTATAAGTCCATGCCGATTGAACAACCCTATGCCGGATCATGGGCTGAAGCCTCAGCCCGGCGGTACGTCAGACGAAGGCGGGGCGCAGCTCCCCGGCGGCAGCCTTGCTGATCATCTGCGCCAGGGTGGAAAGATGTGCGGCATCCTCTGGGAGCTGCGCGATGGTCAGCCGTAGGTAATTCTGCTGCCGAGGGTGCCCGGCATCCTCGATGAAGGAGGTCGAACCGATATCAACGGTGACCCCTTGGCTGGCCAGGGCCAGCGCCGCCTTCTCTTCCTGGGCCACCTCGATCCACAGTGACCAGCTGGCCGGGCCGGTGCGCACCTTCAGGCCGGCTTCCTGCAGGGCTTCTACGGCCATGCTCTTGCGGATTTCGTAGTGCCGCCGCGCCACATTGACCCGGCGCTGAGCATCTTTGCTGGTGAGCAGGGCAGCCAGCGTGTGCTGCAGAATGCGGCTCACGGAGCCAAGTCCTTCAGCTCGCAGTGCGGCAGCCTTATCGACGAACTCCTGGGGTCCGCCCATGATTCCGGTGCGTAGGTCCACCCCGAAGGCGCGGCAATAGGCCTGCACCCGCAGTGTGCGCTCAGGCAGCATAGTGCCCAGGCTGGCGCCGGTGTCCGCCGCGAGTGGGCCCAGCGGGTCATCCTCCACTACCGAGGCAGCGAAGTCCTCCAGTACTGCACTCAGTTCACGCGCGCGTGCCTCAGTGAGCAGGTGCCCGGATCCGAAGGCACCGGACGGCGTGTGAACAAACGCCACCGCCCCTTCCTCCAGCGCGCTGCGCAGGGAGGCAGGCACCGCGCCGTCGTCGTCAGTGGCAACCGGGAGAAGTGTCAGGCCCATCTGCCGGGCGGTCATCAGGAATCCGGGGGAGAAGGGGGTTTCGACGGCGATAGCCTGCCCTGGCTGAGCGGCCGCGCGCACCGCGCTCCACAGACCTTCGCTGCCGCCGCCCACGGCGAGCCAGGCCTGCGGTTCATAGGGAAAGACTGCCTGTGCGGCCTTCTGCAGGTCCTCCGCCATGGTTTCGCGTGCCCAGACATTGACATCTGGCTGGCGTGCAGCAGTGCTGATGGCCTCCTCGAGCGGGGCCAGTAGGGCAGGATCCGGGCTGCCGAGGAGCAGATCGATCTCACTGAAGCTGCGGAAGGCATCCTTGCCGGCGCGTGCGGCGTCGATCACGCGGGTGCCGCCGCGGCGCCGTGTTTCCACGACATTCTCTTCACGCAGGATGCCCCAGGCCTGGGCGATAGTGCCCACGCTGACCCCGATCTCCTGAGCGATATCGCGCACAGTCGGCAGTCGTGTCCCCGGCGGCAGATCGCCGGCGTCGATAAGATCCCTGATCTGTTCAGCAATACCGCTGGGGGTTCGAGTGCTCAATCGGCGCGAAAGGGCGACGGCATCTAGTTCGGACATGCGGGCTCCACAACTGGGCAAGTATCTGGGCGGCACCGGACTGCAAGGGCCGGTTCATCAAGACGACACCTTACTCCTTGTGCGGATTCGAAATATCACCGTGTCTTGCGCTAAAGTAGTTCGGTGCCTTGTACTGCAGGGCGCTGACTCGGCGGATTACCCGAGCGGCCAAAGGGGGCTGACTGTAAATCAGCTGGCACTGCCTACGGGGGTTCGAATCCCTCATCCGCCACCACGTGAAGTGTCAGGACATCGTTCAACCGATGTCCTGACACTTTTCTTGTATCTGGCGCAGGGTGCGACGGGGCGGAGGGTCCCTGCCTTTAGATAGCTTCCCTGTCACCTGCGCCACCATAGAATTCGCCGCGCGCGTAAGTCGCCACAGGGGTCCACATCGGCGGTCATCTGCCGTATCGTGGCGCCCATGGCTACTACAGAGCTGACCGCAAACGACTTCCAGAAGACTCTGGATGAGACTGACATCCTCCTGATCGACTTCTGGGCCGACTGGTGCGGGCCCTGCAAGCAGTTCGCTCCTGTGTATGAGCAGGTCTCCGAACAGCACCCCGATGTCACCTTCGCCAAGGTGGACACCGAGGCTGAGCAGGAGCTTGCCGCCGCGGCGAACATCACCTCCATCCCCACGCTGATGGCTTTCCGCGAGAAGGTGCTGGTCTTCGCCCAGCCCGGCGCGCTGAACGCCGAGCAGCTGGGTGGCGTGGTCCAGGCCGTGAAGGACCTGGACATGGAGGAGATCCACAAGCAGATCGCCGAAGAGGAACAGAACAAGGAATCGGCCCCGGAGGCCTGAGACCGGCGAAGACTTCGAGAATCCCTCGCGCAGAAGTGGTAAGCAGCCCCTACTAGGCTCGCCCCGCTTCTGCGCGGGGGATTTTCTCGTTCATAGGAACAAGCATGTGTAGGCCCGAGCGCGGCCGGTGAGTTGCCTTTGCAGGACTGTTCAGCGGTCCCGGTAATCGGCAGGGGCCAGCTTTGCTCCGAAGCGCTGGTGCCGGAACCCGGAGAGCCCAAGCAGCCGGATGACTCGATGCCGGTGGGGACGGAACGGCTCCAGCAGCCGGAGCATCCCCGCATCATCGGTGCGCCGACCAGTCAGGGCCTCGCCCACAAAGGCGCTGAGATGAAAATCACCCACTGAGGGTAGATCGGCTGCACCGTGCGAGCGCTGCAGCGCCTCAGCGACAGTCCAAGGACCGATTCCGGGAATGCTCACCAACTGCTCCTGCAGATCCTCCAGGGCAAAGGCCTCCGCAAGTGTGGCAGCGCCTAACCGATGAATGCTCCGCGCCCGGGCTGCTACCTGCAGCACTGTCCGCGACAGTGGCGGCTGCACCCATAGCCGGTGCCACTCCCAGGAGGGCACCGCGCGCAATTGCCCACCGGTCAGTGGGAGCCGCAGCCAGTGAGGCGCCGGCAGGCCGCTGTACGACGGCGCGGGCTCCGCGTAGCTGCGGATGAGGTTCCGCCAGCTGAAGCGGGCCTGGTCATGGGTGACCTTCTGCTCCAAAGTCGCAGTGACCAGCTGATCAAAGAGCGCGCCGGTGGCAGGCAGCCGCACTCCCGGGTGCTCACGGCGGATACGGGCCAGGGTGGTGGAGATCCGGTCGCCCATGGCGTCGAGCAGAAACTCCAGCTCCTGCCAGTCATCAGCTGCGCCTAGGATCAGCGCAGCCCGCTGCAGAGCAAGCTGGGCCGTCTCCTGGCTGCTTGCCGCGGTGCGCACACGTACGGTACTGGTCCCCAGCTGGTCGAAACGGTAGGTGACCTGCCCGAGTTCCGCGCCGTCGTCGGCATAGATCCGCTGGGCCAGCCAGGCGCCGGCACCGGGAGTACCGCGGCCGCCTCCGGGAAAACTGCCGGGGTCAACCCGGATGGTGGGATCAGCATGACCGCGCTGCAGAACGCCCAGGCTGCGCGGCAGATCATAGGGGCCGTGCAGATCCACCACGCTCTCTGCGTGTGCCACCGCTGATGACGCTGCTGATTCCACGCCACCACCATCCCATAAGCGCCTGACACCATCGGTAGCGAGAACCCACCAAGGCCCGGCAATTTCCGTTCAAAGCAGGAATCTGCAGCTGCTCGCCAGTGTTGCGCCACAAGTCGCCGCACCCTGGGGCTGGGCAATCAGCGCCGGTACCCTGGAGCAATGAGCCTGAGCCGGGAACACTCCTTCAGCGGCTCGGCACCAAGCAATGCAACCGGAAGCGAAGCAAAGATGAAGTATGCCCAGTCCGTCGTCGAGCTGATCGGCGGTACCCCTTTGGTGAAACTCAATAACGTCACCGAAGGGATCTCTGCCACCGTTCTGGTGAAGCTGGAGTACCTGAATCCCGGTGGGTCCATCAAAGACCGCATCGCGCTGAAGATGATTGAGGACGCCGAACGCGAAGGCAAACTCAAACCGGGCGGCGTAGTGGTCGAACCCACCTCCGGAAACACCGGTGTGGGCTTGGCCCTGGTGGCCCAGCAGAAGGGCTACCGCAGCGTCTTTGTCACTGTGCCCAAGGTCGCCCAGGAGAAGCGAGATGTGCTGCGCGCCTACGGAGCCGACGTGGTGGTGGGCCCGGCAGGAGTCGACGCCGATTCCCCGTTGAGCTACTACGGCATCTCCGATCAGCTGGCGCAGGAGATCGAGGGCGGATACAAGCCTGACCAGTTCTCGAATCCGGCTGCTCCGAACTCTCATTATGAAACCACCGGCCCGGAGATCTGGGCTGATACTGAGGGCAAGATCACTCACCTGGTGGTGGGCGCTGGCACCGGCGGCACAGTCACCGGCACCGGCCGCTACCTCAAAGAGGTCTCTGCTGATCGAGAGACCGGCCCGGTACGTGTGGTGGTGGCCGACCCTGACGGCTCCATCTACTCAGGTGGCGAAGGCCGCCCCTATTTCGTTGAAGGCGTGGGGGAGGACGTCTGGGTCGCGAACTACGACACCACCGTGCCCGATGAGCACTACGCCATCACCGATGCCGAGTCCTTCGCGATGGCCCGTCGGCTAGCCACCGAGGAAGGGTTGCTGGTGGGCGGCTCCTCCGGCACAGCCGTGGCAGCAGCACTGAAGGTGGCCAAGGAGCTGGGAGAAGAGGACGTCGTCGTCGCTGTCCTTCCGGACTCCGGTCGCGGCTACCTGGGCAAGATCTTCAATGATCGGTGGATGATCGACCATGGCTTCGGCGAGGTGATTTCTACTTCCACCGGCACTGAGATCAGCGTGAAGACGTCAGAGGAGCTCAGCGCAGCAGTGCGTCACGGTGTCATCGGCGCCGGCAGCACATCCGCAGCACCGGGCACCGGAGCCAAGAACCCCCGGACGACGACGGCGGCTGACCTGCTCACTGCCAAACGCCACCTGCTCTCCGACGCACTTCCGGAGGTCATCTCCATCCGCCGCAGCACCACCCTGCGCGAAGCCGTCTCTGTGATGAACCGCTACGGCGTCGATATCGTTCCGGTGATTGATCAGCCCGGTCGCATTGCACGCATCGGTGAGGTTTACGGCATCGTCGATGTGGAGCAGCTCTCCGAGGATGTCATCGTAGGTCAGGCTGACCCCCACGAACCGGTCTCCGAGCATCTGCGCACTGAGCTTCCGCTGGTGGGCATCACCGAGACCGTCCCGCAGATCCTGGTCAAACTGCGGCAGAATCCCACCCTTTTGGTGACCAAAGAGGGCGACATTGTTGGCGTCCTGACCCGCAACGACCTGCTGGCGCACCTTTCCGGCGCCCAGGAGAAGGAGTGAACATGGCCGCACACCACGGCAAAGAACCCGGATTCTCCACCCACGCAATCCACACCGGTCAGGACATCGACCAGGTCTACGGTGCAGTGGTCCCGCCGCTGCACTTCTCCACCACCTACGCTCCTGATGGCATCGGTAATCTACGCAACGGCTATGACTATGGCCGCGCTGGCAACCCGACCCGCACTGCCCTGCAGCAGCAGTTAGCCGCTGCCGAGGGCGGCGCCCACGCTTTCAGCTTCAGCTCCGGGCTTGCCGCAGAAGATGCGGTGATCCGAGGGCTGATGCGACCGGGACAGCGCATTGTGATGGGCAATGATGCCTATGGCGGCTCCTACCGGCTGATCAGCCGGATCCACGGGGACTGGGGTATTGCCAACACCCCGCTGGATCTCAACGACCATGAGCGTGTTGCCGCTGAGCTCGAGGCAGAGGACGCCACCCTGCTCTGGGTGGAGACCCCCTCCAACCCGCTGATGACCGTGGTGGATATCGCCGCTCTGGCAGAGATCGCCCATGCCAACGGAGCGCTGCTGCTGGTGGACAACACTTTTGCCACTCCGTACCTGCAGCAGCCGCTGGCGCTGGGGGCCGATGTGGTGGTCCACTCCACCACCAAATACATCGGCGGTCATTCTGATGTGGTGGGCGGCGCCGTCGTCCTCTCTGATGATGACCTGGCGCAGAAGGTGGCCTTCCAGCAGTTCGCGGTGGGGGCGGTATCCGGTCCGCTGGATGCCTACCTGACTACTCGCGGACTGAAGACTCTCGGTGTGCGTATGGACCGGCATGCCTCCAATGCTGCCGCCGTCGCGGAGTTCCTTGCCGGGCACTCGGCGGTGGAGCGGGTGCTGTATCCGGGGCTGTCCGACCACCCCGGCCATGAGCTGGCCAAGAAGCAGATGCGCAATTTCGGCGGCATGGTCTCCATGCAGCTCAAGGGCGGGGAACCAGCGGCTCGTAAGGTAGCTGAGGCTACTCAGTGGTTCATCCTGGCGGAGTCTCTGGGCGGTGTGGAGTCGCTGATGAACTACCCGCATGAGATGACTCACGCCTCGGTGCGCGGTACCGAGCTGGCTGTCCCGGAGAACCTGCTGCGTCTCTCGGTGGGCATTGAAGATGTTGAGGATCTCATCGAGGACCTGGACCAGGCACTGGCCGGCCTGTAGTTCCTTGCAGAAAAAGGTCGGGGCCCGCACTTGCCAATTTTGAGTGCGGGCCCCGACCTTTGTGATGTCAGGCGGTTACTTCTTCTGGGAGATGTCCCAGCGGAGGCTTTCAACCTCGGTCTGCAGCGCTGAGGTGTTCTGCGCGGTGCGGACTGCCGCGATGTAGAACTCCAGCATCATGCGGATGAACACCAGGTATAGACCGAACAGCAGGGTTCCGAAGATCAGGAACATCACGCCGGCCAGGGCGCTGTCGGAGAACGAGACGATCAGCAGGACCAGCCATCCGATACCTAGGCCCAACAGTGCCAGGGCATAGATGAATGCGGCGAACTTGATGGTGACGTAGCTCTTGAAGCTGAAGTCGAACAGCGCCGCGAAGAAACCCTTAGAGTCCACGCGGTTTCGCGGCGCGGGGTTCTGGGGGTAGGGATTCTGCTGGGAGTAGGAGGGGTTGCCGCCTCCGGGGCCGCTTGGTCCGCCTGGGCCACCTGGTCCGCCGAAGCCGCCAAACCCGCCCGCTGGTGCCCCCTGCTGGGAAGAGCTCTGCTGAGGATAGCCCTGCGGGGGATAAGGCTGCTGGGAATTGTCTTGGCCGGGAGCCCCGGTATTTCCTCCACCGGGAGTGGCACCGCTGTCTGGAGTGCCGTAAGGGTCGTTGCCGTAGGGATCGTTGGGGTTGTTCGGGGGCTGAGTCATGTCACTCTCCTGAATCGTTGATTCTATTTCCGGAAGAAACCCACCAGCGAGGGTGGAAGCTTGGCAGTCATAACAGGGGCTACGTACCGAGCCAGCGTTTCAATCACCAGTCCGATGATCAGCAGGATGGCGAAGGTCCACCAGGCGGGCCCGAAAGTGGCGGTACTGAAACCGAACCACCCCGCACTGAAGCCAACCTGTATCTGTCCGAAGAACGTGAGCACTACACCTACCGCGGCGTAGATCAGCGGCAGAGTCACCCAGGACAGCGGATTCGCCAGCACCTCCGGCCGAGAATCTCTGCGCAGGCTCCACAGCAAAGCAGCTGCAACCAGGCCAAGGATCCCCAGCAGCACGGCCAAGAGCACCTGCCACCACTGAAGATCCGTCGTCCACAGATAGAGCGTGTTCTGGCCGGGGCCGTTGCTGACTAAGTGCACCAGCCCGCCTTCGGCACGCAGCGCCCCAGAGGTCAGCAGCACAAAGATGATGACCACTGCTGTGGAAGCCCAGAACGGAAAGCTCAGCACAGCGGTGAAGGATCCCTCCACCGCCAGCCAGATGAGGATGAAGATCAGCACCGGGATCACCAGGATGATTCCGTGCAGCGCCATGACCCGCGGAACACGGTAGGCAGAAGGCAGCACGCTCTGAATGCGGCCTCGCCCCTTGGAGTAGAACTTCCGCGAGGCAGACAGCAGCAGCCCGATCAGCAGGTAGAAGAAGAACGCGCCGAAGAACAACGAGGCCCCGGCAGCTGACCCCAGCATCCGCACTTCGCCGGTGAAGGGTATTTCTGTGGTTTGCCGAAAAGTCAGGGCAAGGGTCACCAGCAGCGTCAGCAGCGCCATGACCAGGGATACTGCTGCGCTGAGCGTCAGTTTGGCGGCAAGAGGCAGCGTCACCAGCCGTGTCCGGGGATCTCGCTGGGACCAAAACCGCCCGACGACGACGGCGGTCAGCCCGGCCAACAGCAGCGCCAGCAGATTCGGCGCCCAGAGGCTCAACAGGAGCATCGATTCGCTCTGCGCGGTCATGGTGAAGCCGAAACGCCCGAAGAGCCAGACTCCGGCAATCTGGAATGGCAGCGTGATGAAGGCGGCAATGCCAGAGAGTTCCAACTGCTGGGCCAGGTCTACAGCAGGGTCCGAGGCCGCAGTGTTGCTATCGAGTCCCACGCCGATCAGCAATCCGATCACCGTCAGTACAGCGAGCGTGATCAGCGCTACATACCCGGCCAGCTGAGCCATCGCCAGTGAGAGCACATGCTGAAGCCTGATGCTCTTCATGAAACCCGGTACCTGAACCTCAGGCATAGATATCTGTGGTCCGGTCGCTGGCTGCGCTGCGGCGGAGCCCTGTTCGGGCCCAGCTGAGGAGGCAGGCTCAGGGCCCCGATGCTGAGTCTCACCGTGTTCTCCCAACGGGTCACCGGTGGGGGCAGCGGAGTCAGGGCGCGGAGGCCGAGGGGGGCGATAGCCGCTGGGTGGTCCGGCGGGCTTGCCGGGCTCCGGGCCCTCGGCGGGATTCTCACTGTATGGGTCAGCCACTGAAGTAGTCCTCATTCCGTTGCGCTCGCGGTGTTCTGACCAGCGCCGTAGTGGCCTCTGGAAGACAGTCCCCACCTTACGCAAAGCCGATGACCTGGGGAATGACCGCGCCGGGCAAGCCGGAATAGTCAAATCGAGGCAGATGACGTAGACTTGTTCAGCATTCTCCGGATATTCCCGTTTATCTGTACTGACTCCCGGCGCAGCTGACTTGTTCAGCCTGGTAGGACCGGTCGAGATTATGTGTGTTTCTGCGGGTCGAGTCCGGAGCCGTATAAGCGGCCCGTCCCCGTGACCTAACACGTCCAGCGATATCACCTGACGCACCCTGCCGTGCCCATGCGCTGCGCAGCCTAGAGCTGTGCGGTTCGAGCACGAGTGGTTGACGCGCCATGCGCTGTGCCGTGGGCACACGGGGACCCCAGGTCGCCATAAGTCAAGGAGACACCATGACCCAGACCGCAGAAGCAACCACAGAGACCACCCAGGAGACCGAGTCCGGTCCTCGTTTCGCAGACCTCGGTCTGGACGACCGCGTTCTCGCGGCCATCCAGGAGATGGGCTACGAGACCCCTTCGCCCATCCAGGCCCAGACCATCCCGCTGCTGACCTCCGGTCGCGACGTCGTCGGCCTGGCTCAGACCGGTACCGGTAAGACCGCAGCCTTCGCACTGCCCGCGCTGACTCATATGGCACAGGCCCACGACGCCGGGGAGCTGGGCTCGGTGCCCAACACTCTGGTGCTGGCGCCTACTCGTGAGCTGGCCATCCAGGTAGCCGAGGCATTCACCACCTATGCCGCGAAGGTTCCTGGCATCTCCGTGCTGCCCATCTACGGCGGTGCCCCCTACGGCCCGCAGCTGCATGGTTTGCGCCGTGGGGCCAACGTCGTCGTCGGTACCCCCGGCCGTGTCATTGACCACATGTCCAAGGGCTCCTTGGATCTGTCCGAGATCAAGCACCTGATCCTGGATGAGGCCGATGAGATGCTGCGCATGGGCTTCGCCGAAGAGGTGGACAAGATCCTGGCGCAGACCCCGGATGACAAGCAGGTCGCCCTGTTCTCGGCCACTATGCCCAAAGCTATCCGCCGGATCAGCGAGGACTACCTCAACAACCCCGTTGAGGTTTCGGTCAAGAACAAGACCACTACCAGCGCCAATATCCGTCAGCGCTATGTGGCGATTAAGCACCATGCCAAGCCAGAGGCGCTGGCTCGCATTATGGAGACCGAGCCGCATGACGCGGTGATCGTCTTCGTGCGGACCCGCTCGGCCACCGAAGAGGTTGCCTCTAAGCTCAATGCCCGTGGTTTCACCGCCGCGGCCATTAACGGTGACATCCCGCAGAACCTGCGTGAGAAGACTGTGGAGCAGCTCAAGGACGGCCGGATTGATGTGCTGGTGGCCACCGATGTGGCTGCCCGTGGTCTGGACGTGGAGCGCATCAGCCACGTGTTCAACTACGACATCCCGCTGGACACCGAGTCCTACGTGCACCGCATCGGCCGTACCGGTCGTGCCGGTCGCTCCGGTGAAGCCGTGCTGTTCGTGACCCCGCGTGAGCAGCGGATGCTGCGCTCCATCGAGAAGGCCACCCGTCAGCAGGTGGAGCAGATGAGTCTGCCCACCATCTCTGATGTCAACGCCTCCCGCCTGGAGCGCTTCTCCGAGCGCATCACTGAGACCCTGGCAAGCGAGGAGCTCGAGGAGTACCGCGGCTTGGTGTCCTCCTACGTCACCGAGCACGACACTCCGGCTGAGGACATCGCTGCGGCCCTGGTGGCGATGGTCCACGACGGTCGCCCGCTGTTGCTGGACGAGAAGGCTGAGGACGAGCTGCTGCGCGAAGCCAAGCGTGGCTTCTCTGAGCGTGGTCGTGATGACCGTGGTGAGGGCGGTGACCGCGGGCCCCGCGGCGATCGCCCCAGCCGTGACCGTGGTCCTGCCACTGCCGGACCGGGCAACGCGATGTACCGCATCTCGTTGGGCCGCCGTGACGGTGTGGCCCCGGGTCACATTGTGGGTGCCATTGCCAATGAGGCGGGGCTGAATGCCCGCGAGATCGGCAGCATCGACATCCGCCCGACCCACTCCCTGGTGGAGCTGCCGGAGAAGCTCTCCGGTGAGCAGTGGGCAGCACTTGCCAAGACCCGCATCGGCGGGGAACTGATCAAGCTCGAGAAGGACTCCGGCGCCCCGGCTGGCGGCGGATTCCGCAAGCGCGAGGACGACGGCGAGCGCGGCGGTTTCCGCGGCAAGGGCGGCCCGCGCAAGGGCGGCTTCGGCAAGTCCGAGGGCGGCTTCAAGAAGAAGGACAAGAAGGCTCGCTGGCACTGATTTTCAGGCCGGTCGACCTTTGAAATGACAGGGCACTGAGCCGATTTGGGTAACAGCTCAAACCGGTGATAAAGTGTTCTGTCGTTGCCCCAATAGCTCAGTGGTAGAGCGCAGTCTTGGTAAGACTGAGGTCCCGGGATCGATTCCCGGTTGGGGCTCTGAATGAGAGCCCGCGCAGCGCAGCTACTCTCACTTGAGAAATTCGGTGAAGAATCCCTGCGCAACGCGGGCCTTTCTCATTCGTGGCGGTGTAGCTCAGCTGGTTAGAGCGCACGACTCATAATCGTGAGGTCGCGGGATCGAGTCCCGCCACCGCTACCGAACTTAGAAGCCCCGGATCGCTCAGCGGTCCGGGGCTTCTTCGTCGTCGGACAGGGGAGCCCCGCGCTTGGCGGGCCGGCACAGCGCCTGCTCCCGTATTTACCCAGGTTGTGTTTCACGCAAGGCCCCCACAGCCGCCGTCGTGCAACAAAGGGCGTGCACGAAGCGTGCCAGGGTTCGACCCCACAGCCGAGCTGAGAACATTCGTTAGAGTGGTCCTGGCGTAACCGACCCGCCAGATAGGGCGAAATGACCACACCACCGCAGGACGGACAGCACTACCCCACGCAGGGTTCAGGCCCGGCGGGCGCACAGCCGCCAGCTGGATACCAGCCTCCGGGCTACTCGGATCCTGCCTCCGGGGCAGAGCCCACCTCTGAGCCCAGGCGTACCGGTCTCATTGTGGGGGTCGCCCTCGGCGTCATTCTGCTGGTCGGTGTCCTGGTCGCGGTTCTCTTCGCCACCGGTGCCTTCGACGATGACGCCGAACCCGGCCAGACTGCCCCAGCGGCTACTGAGCCCGCTGCGGAAGAGGAAACTGCTCCCCAACAGCCTCACGGCGCCTACCCGGCGGCAGGTACCGACGAGGGCGGTTTCATCCTCACCGCACCTGATGAGCTGGCAGCAGGCGCAGCACCCGAAGGGCCGGTGCACGTAGTGATCTACACCGATGCTGGATGCCCCGCTTGCGGCAACTTCGAATCAGCTTTCCACGATCAACTCGAAGGTTGGCTGGCCGCCGGAGACATTGCACTGGAATACCGCTCGATGAATTGGATTCGCCCTCCCTACTCCGGTGACGCCGCCAATGCATTCGCCTGTATGGCTGAAGAAGCTCCTGAGTACTACCTGGACTTCCTCGGCAGCATCACTGCCGAGCAGGACGGAGGCTTCCAGCTCCAGAAGCAGGGACTGGCCGAGCGAGCCGAGCAGGACTACGGCGTGAATATCACCGACTGCGTCGACGAAGACCGCTATGCAGACTTTGTAGCCGGCGCCGGGGAGCACGGTCTGGCCCAGGGCATTGCTGGGACCCCCACCGTCATCATCAACGGTGAAGAAGTCCCCGCCGCAGAGCTTGGCGCAACGGACCGCCATATCGAAGAAGCCATCGCCGCGCAGTAACCGCAACCTCCTGGCGCGGATCCCTTCAGGGGTGTTCAGGCACGCCCGGTAGGATGGCCTGCGATGTCCTCCAAATCCCCTGCCCCCGGACAGCCGACACCCCCAGCGGCATTCGACCCGTGGTCCAGCGGCACCCCCGCCTACCGCGCCTGCCTGCTCGGCGGCATGATCTTCACCTTCTTCGGTGTGGTGACTCTACTGATCGCAGTCTTTACCGACTCCGCAGGCGTACGCACCACCGGGTTCATCCTCACCGGAGTCGGTCTGCTGGCCCATCTGGTGGGCATCGGACTGCGTCGGGCCCAGGCAGCCCGGATTCTTCGTGAGAGAAAGAACCAATCGTGACTATCAACACCGAACGGCAGGGTCACCGCTACCCGCCCGCTCAGCCCTACCAGGTCAGCCGCGAGGCCATCCGGGAATTCGCCCGGGCGGTCAAAGCAGAGCACCCGGCACACACTGACCCCGCCGCAGCAGAAGCACTCGGCCACGCCGACCTGATCGCACCACCGAGCTTCGCCGTCGTCGCCGCCCAGCGCGCTGAGGCTGCCGTGATCAATGATGAGGAAGCCGGCATCGACTTCTCCCGCGTGGTCCACGCCGATGAACGCTTCATCCACCATGCGCCCATTACCGCCGGGGACACCCTGCACGCCCAGACCACCCTGGAACGTATCCGGGTCATGGGGGCAGGTGCCATGGTCACTACCCGCACCGAGATCACCAACGACGACGGCGCCGCCCGTGCCACTGTGACCTCGTCCCTGCTGGTGCGCGCCGAAGGAGAGGAAGCATGAGCCGTCCCGATATTGCACAGTTGGAAAAAGGCAGCATCATCGGCAGCCGCCAGCTGCAGTTCTCCCGCGCGGATCTGATCCGCTACGCCGCGGCCTCCGGGGACCACAATCCGATCCATTGGAACGAACGCTTTGCGCAGGAAGTCGGCCTGGACGGTGTGATCGCTCACGGCATGCTCACCATGGGAGCGGCAGTGGGACTTGTCAGTGACTGGGCAGGTGACCCCGGCGCCGTCGTTGACTACCAGACTCGCTTCACCAAGCCAGTTCCGGTGCCCGATGCTGAATCCGGCAGCCCGGAAACACCCACAGCCACCCTGGAGATCACCGCCAAGATCGGTGCAGTGGACACGGAGGCCTCCACCGCGCGGGTGGATCTCACCGTTGAGCTACTGGGCACACCGGAGGAGAACGGGGAGCCCACGCGCACAAAAGTGCTGACCAAAGCCCAGGCTGTGGTGAAGCTCTGAGCGTGCCCAGTAAGGCGAGCATCGCCTGCTGGACACGTCCCTGAAACACTAACGACCCCTATAATGTGCTGATACTTTTCGCCCACTGGACGAAACCGCACCATACGAATGAGGAATCCACATATGCGCAGCCTCACTGAGACTGAAATGCCCTGGCTGAAAGGCCTCTCCCTGGCCGGCGTCGCAGCCCTGGCGCTGACCGCCTGCGGCGGTGGCGAAGAGACCGCTGACGAATCCGGCCTGGACCTGGTGAACGCCGGCGCACTCACCGTCTGCTCCAATCTTCCCTATCCCCCGTTCGAGTACTACGACGCGGACGGCAACGAGGTGGGCTTCGACATCGACATCGCCCAGGCCATTGCTGATGATCTGGACCTGGAGCTGGAGATCATCCAAGCCCAGTTCGAGGGCATCCAGTCCGGTGTGGCGCTCAACGCCAATCAGTGCGACCTGGCGATCTCCGGATTGACCATCACCGAAGCCCGCGCCGGCAACATGCTGTTCTCCGAGCCTTACCTCGATGACAACCTCGGTGTCCTGGTGCGCTCGGATTCCGGCATCGAATCCCTGGAGGACCTGGACGGCTTCGAGGGCACCGTGGGCGCGCAGTCTGACACCACCGGTGCTGCCGAGGCCCAGGAGCGCGGCCTGGACCTGCGCGAGTACACCGACGCCGGTCTGCTGATCCAGGGTCTGGAGTCCGATCAGGTGGAGGCAGCCATCGGCAACATCTCCATCCTGGGTTACCAGGCAGGTGAGTCCGAGACTCTGGTGTTCGTCGATGAGATCGACACCGGCGAGCAGCTGGGCATCGCAGCGCAGCTGGAGAACCAGCCGCTGATCGATGAAGTGAACCGGATCCTGGGTGAGCTGGAGGACAACGGCGGACTTGAGGAGATCGAGGACCGCTGGTTCCACTCCGAGACCCCTGACGAGGGCGGCGATGACGCCGAGGCCGATGACGAGGGTGACGACTAAGCCCTATGGCTCTGACTACACGACAGCGGAGGCGGCTGAGCCTGGGTATCCAGGCGGCCGTCTTCGCTCTTGCCGTCATCCTGCTCATCGCCCTAGTGGACTGGGCTGCCATCCAGCGCAGCTTCTTCAACTTCGGCAACATCGGCCCGATGTTCCCCGACATCCTCATCGTGGGCCTGTGGAACACCCTCCAGTACACAGCTGTGGGCTTCTTCTTCGGTCTGCTGGGTGGCACGGTGTTGGCGCTGATGCGCATCGCCAGTTTCCCGGTCTACCGCTGGATTGCCACGATCTATGTGGAGTTCTTCCGCGGAATCCCGGCGATCCTGGTGTTCATCGCCCTGGGCTTCGGCGCCTCCCTTGCGTTCGGATGGAACCTCTCCACCCTGCAGATCGCAGGTTCCGCCCTGGCCATCGTCTCCAGCGCCTATATCGCTGAGACCCTGCGAGCCGGCCTGCAGGCTGTGCCCAAGGGGCAGATGGAAGCTGCCCGTGCCCTGGGTATGCCCGCCTGGCGCGCCATGGTGTCCATCCAGATCCCCCAGGCCTTCCGCATTGTGATGCCGCCACTGACCAATGAGGCGATCCTGCTGACCAAGGACTCCTCGCTGATCTTCGTCGTCGGCATGGCAGGCTCGGCAGCTGAGCTGACCAAGATGGGCCGCGATGGCATCAACATCTATCAGGCCGGTCTGACTCCGCTGGTGGTAGCCGGTGTCTGCTACCTGATCATCACGGTGCCGCTGTCGATCCTGGCTCGGCGGCTGGAGAACCGCAGCCCTGCCCGGGCGAGCAGGAAGAAGGCCAAAGCATGACCCAGAACACCCCCAACTCAACGGTAGAAACTGCGGCGGCCGCCGCAGTGAGCATCACCGACCTGCATAAGTCCTACGGGGACAACGAGGTGCTCAAAGGCATCAGCATCGACATCGCCCCCGGTGAGGTGGTGTGCCTGATCGGTGCCTCAGGCTCCGGAAAATCCACACTGCTGCGCTGCGTGAACCGCCTGGAGGACCCGAATGCGGGAACCATCACGGTGGGCGACTACGAAGCCACGGACCCGGATGTGAACCTGGATGCGATGCGCCGAGAAATCGGCATGGTCTTCCAGCAGTTCAATCTCTTCCCGCACCTGTCGGTGCTGGAGAACTGCACCATCACCCCGCGTCGGGTGCTGAAGCAGTCCCAGGCTGATGCTGAGGCCGAGGCGCTCAAGCAGCTGGACAAGGTGGGTCTGAAGCATCTTGCCGACCGGCGTCCCGAGCAGCTCTCTGGCGGCCAGCAGCAGCGTGTGGCCATCGCGCGTGCGCTGACCATGAAGCCGCAACTCATGCTCTTCGATGAGCCCACCTCAGCGCTGGATCCTGAGACCGTCGGTGATGTGCTGGCTATTATGCGCCAGCTCGCCCAGGCCGGGATGACGATGCTGGTGGTCACCCATGAGATGGGCTTCGCCAGGGAAGTCGCAGACCGCGTGGTCTTCATGGACCAGGGCGTCGTCGTCGAAGAAGGTCCGGCTGCTGAAGTAATCGGCAACCCCAGTCAGCCGCGCACCCAGGACTTCCTGCGCCGCGTGCTGAACCCGCTCTCTGACTAGCTTCTGATTCCGGCGAAGAGCTTCGCAAGTCACAAATCGTTTCATTTTCACGGAAACGCCAAGGGGCCCCGGCAGCTGCACCTAGCTGCCGGGGCCCCACCCATCTGCCCTCCGTCGATGCCCAGTCGTCTGGAGGGCAGGCCTATGTGCGGGTCACCGGCGCAGGATCTTCCTGGCCAGCCGGTTGCCCACAAGCTGCAGTCCCTGGACCATCACCACGATGACGATCACCGCCAACCAGGTGACCTCCGGACGGAATCGCTGGTAGCCCTCCACAATGGCGAAGTTTCCAAGACCGCCGCCGCCGATGACACCGGCCAGAGCTGACATATCAATCAGAGCGATGATCACGAACGTGTAGCCCAGAACCAGCGGCCCGAGCCCTTCAGGCAGGATCACGGTAAAGATGATGCGCGTGCGGGAGGCCCCCATGGCGCGTGCGGCCTCGATAACGCCCGGGTCGATGGACACGAGGTTCTGTTCCACCACACGGGCGATGGCGAACGTCGAGGCCCACACCATGACATGGATGACCGCAGTATTGCCGATTCCGGTGCCCACCACCTGCAGGGTGAGCGGTTGAATGGCTGCGAGCAGAATGATGAAGGGAATGGGCCGGATGGTGTTCACCACGAAGTTCACCGTGGCGAAGACCGGCTTATTCGCCAGGATATTGCCCTCACGGGTGGTGTAGAGCAGCAGGCCAAGCGCCAGACCGATGCCCCCGCTGATAGCAAAGGCCATGACCACCATGTAGATGGTGTCCTGGGTGGCTTCCCACAGTTCTGGCAGGTAATACGACCAGTCAAGATTCTGGAAACGCTCGATCACCGTGCTGCCTCCTCTCCGGTCGCGCCAGTGCTGATCTCCTGGCCATCACCAGCGCTGCGAAGTTCGGCAAGGAAACCGGCGACGGCGGCGTCGTCGCCTTCAACAGAGATGGTCAGCAGACCGAAGGCAGCGTTCTTTGTGGTGTTCATGCCGCCGTGCACGATCTCAAAGCTGACACCTAATGCTGCCGCACGGCCCAGGACTGCTCCCACTGCGGCAGAATCGCGCAGCGAGACGGTGATGAGCCTTCCCGAAGTGCTCTTGCGGATGCGGGCCAGGTCGGCGTCGGTGGGCCTGTCCTTCAGGGCCGAACCGACAAAGCTGGCTTCTGCGCCGCTGCGCGGGTTGGAGAACACATCGTAGACAGGGCCCTCTTCCACGATCCGGCCTTTGTCCATGACTGCCACCCGGTCAGCGATGGCACGGATGACCTCCATCTCGTGGGTGATGGCCACGATGGTGATGCCGAGTTCCTCGTTGGCGCGGCGCAGCAGCCGCAGCACCTCCTCCGTGGTGGAGGGGTCCAGGGCGGAGGTGGACTCATCAGCCAGCAGGATGTCCGGCTCAGCGGCCAGCGCGCGGGCGATTCCCACCCGCTGTTTCTGCCCGCCCGAGAGCTGCTCGGGGTAGGCCTTGGCTTTATCGGCCAGGCCTACGAACTCCAGCAGCTCTGCAACGCGGGCCTCACGTTCTTCCTTCTTCCAACCGGCGACCTTCAGCGGATAGGCCACATTGCCGGCCACGGTGCGGGAGGTGAACAGATTGAACTGCTGGAAGACCATGCCGATGCGCGAGCGTACGTGCCGCAGCTTGGACTCTGGCATGCCGGAGATCTGCTGACCCAGCACGGTGATGGTCCCGGAGGTGGGCTTCTCCAAACCATTGACGAGCCGGATCAGAGTGGACTTGCCCGCTCCTGAGAAGCCGATGACGCCATAGACCTCCCCGCGGTTCACGGTGAAGGAGACGTCGTCGACGGCGGTGACTGAAGATGACTTGCCGGTGGTGAAGGTCCGCGTCACATTGCTGAAATGGATCAGCGGACCTCCACCAGCAGCGAGCGCAGCGGTGCTTTCTGTGCTCGGAGTGCTCACAAATACTGGGCTTTCTGTGCTGGGGGATGGTGCAGGCTTAAGCGATTACTCGGCCTGACGCAGGGCTTCCTGGTAATCGGTCAGGGCCTCCTGCAGTTCCTCCGCGGTCACATCGCCGGCGGGAACCGAGGTGCCTGCAGAGCGCTCATCAATGATGTCCAGCACCCGCTGGTCGTGATAGAGCGCAGCGATCTCACGCAGAGCCTCATTGTCTACATCGGCTTCGCGGGCAACGAAGGCGTTGACGTAGGGGAAGGCGCTCGGGTCGCTCGGATCGTCGGAGAAGAGGCCATCCTCGTTCGGGTCAAGATCTGCGTCCTGGGCGAAGTTGTTGTTGATCACAGCGCCCTGTACCGACTGCAGCGCGTTGACGGTCTGGGCGGCGTCGAGGGCCTGGACGCTGACAGTCGACGCTGCTTCATCAATGTGGCGTGGCTCGGGCTGTGCAGTCTCCTCAGCCAGTTCAAGCAGTCCTGCCGCCACCAGCACGTTGATGGCGCGGCCCTGGTTCACCGGATCGTTGGGGATGGCTACGGTGTCGCCGTCCTGGAAGTCGCTGACATCGGAGTACTCGTTGGAGTACACGGTCAGCGGCACAATCTCGGTGGCGCCGATGGGCTGCAGGTTATCCCCGGAGCTGTTGTTGTGCTCAGCGAGGTAGGCGATGTGCTGGAACCAGTTGACATCGATGTCGCCGTTGGACAGAGCGGGATTCGGCTGGTTGTAGTCGGTGAAGTTGACCAGCTCGATCTCGTAGCCCAACTCCTCCTCAGCAATCTCCTCCAGCTGCCGGTGGCCTTCGTGCAGGTTGGCCACACCGATCCGGAAAGAGGTCTGGTCCTCCGGAATGGCTTCAGCGTCTCCGTTGCCGCCGCAGGCGGTCAGGCCAAGCAGGGCGGTGGCGGCCAGGGCTGCGGTTAGGCGCTTTGGTGCAAACATGGGTGTCTCCTCAAGGATTTCTGCGGGGATAGGTGTGCCGCAGTGGACTGTAGGTGAGATGAGAATGACGACGACGGGCCCGCGTCACAGGCAACGGCGTGCCCGATTGTGGGCACAGCGCTTCAGGCCCTGATGGGGGCCAGCCGATGGAGGGTGGCGCTGATTAGCGCACGGACATTCGACACATCTTTTGAGAGTGTCCCTTCTTGAGTCTGCTCTTGCCCGTTCCGGGCATGGTGACGGCTGGTGAAGCCGTCTGAAACGGGCCGCTTCTTAATCCGGTGCCACCCAGGAACATGGGGTTGGCGAGCGGCCCGATTCCGGATCGTGAGGGCCGCTTCTCGCGAAGCACTCCCCATACTCTAGCGGTTCCGCGGAGCAAAAGCAGATGTCAGGTGTCACAAAGTGTCACAGTATGTTCAAAATATGTAGTGATACTTCCGCAGGCCTTCCCGTGCCGACCGCTGCGCTCGTTTTACCATCCGGTTTTCGCAATGCCTACCCGTATCCGGGATGGTGAAGCGAAAAGGGGATGGTAAAGCGCGAAAGAAGGGCCCCAACCGCGCCCCGGTAGGCTAAGCGGGTGACTTCCTCCCGTACTTTCAGTGAGCACACCACCGCGCGCGTGGGCGGCCCCGCCGGGCAGTGGGTTGTGGGCGATTCCGAGGCGCAGATCCTTTCGGTGCTGCAGGAGCATCCGCTCCCGGCTGACGCGGAGCGTGAAGCTGGCCGCGATTCGCTGCTGGTGCTCGGCGGCGGATCGAACCTACTGGTCTCTGATCAGGGGTTCGCCGGCACCGTGCTGCAAGTGGCGGTCACCGGAGTGACCGCCGAGCCAGTGGGGGAGGACGGCGTGCTGGTGACAGTAGCGGCGGGACACCCCTGGGACGACGTCGTGGCCTGGACGGTGGAGCGCGGACTTGTGGGATTAGAAGCACTCTCCGGTATCCCCGGTTCAACAGGCGCTACACCGGTGCAGAATGTGGGGGCTTACGGAGCTGAGGTATCGCAGACGCTGGTGGATATCCGCGCATGGGACCGGTCCAGCCGTGAGCTGGTCGTGCTGAACAATGAACAGCTGGGCTTCGGCTACCGCGATTCGCTGCTCAAGCGCAGCACCATCGAAGGCTCCCCTCGTTATGTGGTGCTCTCGGTGCGCTTCCGGCTCACCCATGCTGTGGGGGAGCCCATGTCCTCACCGGTGCGCTACGGGGAACTGGCCCGCAGCCTCGGGCTGACCGCGGAGATGCCGGAGGATGAACGGCGAGCGCCTCTGGCCCAGGTCAGACAGGCCGTGCTGGGACTGCGAGCGGGCAAAGGCATGGTGCTCGATCCTGAAGATCCAGATACCTGGTCCACCGGATCCTTCTTCACCAACCCGATTGTGGCGGCGTCGAAGGCTGCCTCACTTCCGGAGAGCGCCCCGAGGTTCCCTGCAGGCGTAGACCACGACGGTACGCCCCTGGTGAAGCTCTCCGCTGCGTGGCTGATCGACCAGGCAGGCTGCGCCAAGGGGTTCGGGGCAGCGCTGACTGATGGCCGGGCGTCCTTGTCCACCAAGCACACCTTGGCGGTGACTAACCGCGGTGGGGCCTCCACCGAGGATCTGTTGACCGTTGCACGCGCGGCCCGCGACAAGGTGGAAGCGGCTTTTGGCATTCGGCTGCACCCGGAGCCGGTGCTGCTGGGCTGCAGTCTCTGACACGCTGCCGCGTAAGCCGCAGCACCGGCTGAGCCCTTGGCAAGATGGAGGGCATGACTCTGCCTGATGTGACCCTGGGACGCGAGCCCTATGAACTGACGACGACGGCGCTGGGCTATGGCGCGATGTCATTGGCGGGCGCCTACGGTCCCATCAGCGATGAGGCTGCCATCGCGCTGCTGCATGATGTTTACGACCGTGGGGTCACCTTCTTGGACACTGCCAATATCTACGGGCTCGGGGTCAGTGAAACGATCCTGGGCACGTTCCTGCGGGGTCGCCGGCACGAGTTCATGGTGGCGACCAAGGCCGGTATTGATCCCAGCGGGGAGGCCGGCAAGCGACGGCAGAACGGCAAGCCGGAGCATCTGCGGGAGCAGATAGAGCTGAGCCTGCGGCGGTTGGGAACAGATTATGTAGACCTGTACTACCTGCACCGACCGGATCCGGAAGTCCCCATTGAGGAGTCAGTGGGCCCTCTGGGCGAGCTGGTGGAGGCCGGGAAGGTGCGCAGCATCGGGCTCTCCGAGGTCACTGCCGAGGAGATCCGCCGAGCTCACCAGGTGCATCCGGTGACTGCGGTGCAGAGCGAATGGAGCGTCTTCGCCCGCGACGTGGAGCGATATGTGCTGCCCACGGTGGCTGAGCTCGGCATCGGATTCGTGGCGTTCTCGCCTGTGGGCCGGGGCATCCTGACAGACCATTTCGACGCCGCCGGGCTGGCTGAGGGTGACACCCGCCGGAAGTTCCCCTGGTTCAGTCCGGAAAACCTGACGCATAACGACGCCGTTGCCGCTCAGTTGCGGCAGGCGGCGGCCGGGCTCGGGATCCCCGCCGCGGGCTTGGCGCTTGCGTGGCTGTATAAGAAGGCTGCGCGCATCGGGGCGGACCTGGCGACCATACCCGGGACCAGGTACACCTCTCATATGGATGAACTGCTCCGCGGAGTGGACTTTGAACTCGACGTCGACGCCGAGGCTCAGCTGGACAGCCTGGCAGATCAGGTACACGGGGACCGCAGCTTTGACCCGATGTGGGTCAGCGGGGGCCGTGAGGGCCTGCTCCCGCGTTAGTGCCGGCAGCACAGCCGGAGTGAACATTTTTTGAGGTAGTCGGCCACCCGACAGATTCGAGTGCGCGCATTATGCGCCTAGCGGCCGAGTAAAGTCCAGGATTTAGCCCCGGTTAACCAGCACCCATGTCACATGAAGAAAAAATCAGACATTTAACGTAGCTCAATGTTCATGAACACTAAATCTGTGTTCATAATAGACCCCACGGGCCCCCAAAAGGGATCCCTTCTGTATCCGTGAGGTTGAGGAGAGCTGCATGGCTGAGCGTGAACGTCCACTGATTCTGAGCCTGTTCGAGATGGGCTCAGTGGTGCATCTTGCGCCGGGCACTTGGACTCATCCCGAAGATCAGCGGCACAGGATCGCTGATCTCAGCTTCTGGCGAGAACTCGGTGGCATCCTGGAGGAAGGACGCTTTGATCAGTTGTTTCTCGCAGATGTGGTGGGTGCCTATGACAATACTGAGGACGGTCTGACCACCCCGGTTCGCGAGGGTTTCCAGATTCCAGCCCTGGATCCGCTGATCGTCCTTGGGGCGCTGGCAGAGTCCACCGATCACTTAGGACTTGCCGCTACTTTCTCCACCACCTATGAGCCGCCCTTCTCCTTTGCCCGCCGGCTGGCCACCCTGGATGCCCTCTCAGGCGGACGGATCGCCTGGAACGTGGTCACCTCTTATCTGAAGAACGCCGCGCAGAACTTCGGACTTGAAGACCAGATCGAGCATGACGAGCGGTATCACATCGCGGATGAGTTCCTGGACGTGATCTACAAGTTGCTGATCGGGTCCTGGGACGAGGGCGCCGTCGTAGGTGATGTTCACCGACGGGTGTGGGCAGAGCCGGAATCAGTGCGCTATATCGACCATGCCGGTGAGTACTTCTCAGTCCGGGGGCCGCATCTGGTAGCTCCCACGCCGCAGCGTCTCCCGGTGTTGTTCCAAGCGGGAAGCTCGCTGACAGGAATGGCTTTCGCAGGTCAGCATGCGGAGGTGGTGTTCCTGGGTGGCGGGTCCACCGACAGTATCAGGGAGAACATTCAGATCATTCGGCGTCATGCCGAAGAGGCTGGCCGGGACCCTGAGCAGCTGCGATTTGTCGCCTCGGCGCATGTGATCATCGGCCGTACCGAAGAAGAAGCTCACGCTAAGGCCGAAGAAATTGACCAATACCGGACTTCTTGGGACGTGCTCCAGAAGAACGGGCGTAGTCCGAACCTGGACCGCTACCGGGATGAGGAACTGGTGGCTGACATCATCAAGCGCCGCGACCACGGCCATGAAGTGCTGATCCGAGGCTGGCGCGAGGGCCAAACAGTGAAAGACCTTCGCAGCAGCGCAGCTGGCGGGGGCCGGGCCAAGAACGGCCTGCGCGTGGTGGGCACCGGCGCACAGGCCGCAGATGCGCTCACCCGATGGGCAGAGGAATCTGGCCTGGACGGGTTCAACATCGGCAACCAAATCAGTTTCGGGACCATCCGCGACTTCGTGGACCAGGTGGTGCCGGTGCTGCAGCGGCGCGGACTGGCCCGCACCGAATACACACCCGGAGAGACCCTGCGGGAAAGGCTCCTCGGCGCAGGGCCCCACCCCCACACCACACACCCGGCTGCCCGATACCGGGACCCGGCGGCGCTGCTGACACCGGCTGAGCCGTTCGACAAGCGTCTCACCCCCGCCGCCAGCTGACTTTCTCCAGGGGCTGTGATAGCCCGACGCATTACTCGTCATCTCAGAGGAAATTTATGTCATCGCACACTCAATTTCATCGTCGCTCGGCTTCGGCTGTAGTGGCAGTAACGGCCGCAGCCCTAGTTCTTTCTGCCTGTGGTGTACCAGGAACAGCAAACACTGAGACCGAAGAGGTTGACTCGATTAAGGCGCTGACCGAACTTGCAGTTCCGCCTTCAGAACCCGACCCCGATGCGGTGTCCGGAGGAACGCTAAGCCTCTCCACCGGCAGCGACCCGGTCTGCCTGGACGGTCACCAGGTGTCCACCGCCGAGCTCCAGCTGCTGGGGCGGATCATCTACGACAACCTGGTGAGCCTGGACGCCGAGGGAAATCCGGCCCCCTGGCTGGCCGAGTCCTGGGATATTAGCGAGGACGGCAAAACCTACACGTTCCATCTTCGCGATGATGTCACGTTCAGCGACGGTACCCCATTGGACGCCGAGGCCGTCGTAGCGAACTTTGAGCATATGGCTGCCCCTGAGACCGCCTCGCCGCTGGCCGCTGCCTATATCGATCCCATCGAGTCAACTGAGGCGATCGACGAGCACACGCTGGAAGTGCATCTCGAATACGCTTACAGCCCGTTCCTCTACGTGCTGGCTCAGGGCTGGCTGGGTCTGATCTCCCCGACTCAGTTGGAAGAGGACCCGGAGAGCACCTGCCTGGAGCCGATAGGGAGTGGCCCATTTGTCGTCGATCAGTACACCCCAGGTGAGGGCGTCACTTTCGACAAGCGGGAGGACTACGACTGGTCGGCCGACTACCTCAACCATGAGGGCCCTGCGTATCTGGACCGTATTGAGATCAGCTTCATCGCAGAACAGGCAGTCCGGTTCACCTCTTTGGCCAGCGGTGAGTTCGACGCCTCATCGAATATCGCGCCACAGAACGCCGAGGCTGCCAAGAATGACCCGGAGATCAACTACCACAACATCTCGCGCATTGGTAATCCTCAGCGCATCACCCTGAACACTGAGCGTGAGCCCTTCGACGACGTCAACGTGCGCAAGGCATTGGCCCTGGGCATCGATGTGGAAGGGATCGCCGAGGCTGTGGGTTTCGGCGAATACGAGCCGCGGCACGCCTTCCTCTCCCCGACAACCCAGTACTACCGGGAGGAAGCAGAAGAGAGCTGGGATTATGATCCCGAACGTGCCGCTGAGCTGCTGGATGAGGCCGGATGGGAGGAGACCGACGGCGAGGGCTACCGGACGAAAGACGGTGAACGATTCACTGTCGAATTTCCGTTCGCAGATACAGCCGTCGTCGGGTCGCTGAACGACCTGATCCAGTCAGAACTCCGCAATCTCGGGATCGACCTGGAGCTGGTGCAGCTCCCAGCGGCAGAGGCGACACAGCGCCGCCTTGACGGTGACTATGACATCGTCACTGGGGTCTGGCATACCAACACCCCAGACGCCCTGTATATCGTGTACCACTCGGATGAGATCACCGATGACGTGCGGATCGGCCAGAACACCTCTCGTCTTCAGGATGAGGAGCTCGATGATCTCCTCGTGCAGGCACGTCAGACGACTGACTTCGGCGAACTCGAATCGCTCTACGGTGACGCCCAGGAGCGTCTGGAGGAACTGGTCCCGGCGATTCCGCTCTACGACTTCTACTCACCCTGGGCTCTCCGGGATCACGTCAACGGTGTACTGGCAGACTCCTCGCACGGTACGCCTCTGTTGACGCTGGCCTGGCTGGACGAGTAGGTGAGGAGCCATGGTCACCACCAGTATTGATCCGGAGACCGAACAACTGCGCGGCAAGGATGCTAAGAGGGCTGGTCGAGTTGCCTCGGCCGCACAGCGGAAGCTCTTGAGCATTCTCCTGTCCCTGGGAAAACGACTGCTCAGCGGAGTGCTAGTCCTGTGGGGAGCGGCCACGGTCACCTTCTTTGCCCTGCATATACCGCGCGGAGACCCCGCCCTGATGCTCCTGGGTGGCATTGAGGCCAACCCCACACCTGAGGTTCTGGCCCAGGTGGGTTCGGACTGGGGATTCGACCAGCCGGTCGTTGTCCAGTACCTCGGATACCTGAGCAGACTGACCACCGGTGATCTCGGGGTCTCATACCAGCAGCGAATGTCGGTGGTTGATGCGATCAGTGTCCAGCTCACCCCCACCATTCAGCTGGCTTTCACCGCTGCCGCTGTGTCGATTCTTCTGGCTTTGGTGGTCTCACTCGCCACGGCGAAACGCGGTCCGTTGATCACCGGAATCACGTCCAACACTTGCATTTTCCTGGCCAGCGTCCCAGGGTTCGTCATCGGAATCCTGCTGCTGTTTCTCTTCGCGGCGATCATTCCGATCTTTCCGTCCTCGGGCACCGATGGCATATCTCGGTTGGTGCTCCCGGTTCTGACATTGGCACTGTCCATCAGCGCTACGCTCATCCAGGTGCTCAGGACCGAACTGGATGAGGTCCTGGAGCAGCCGTTCATTCTTACCGCCCGTACACGCGGCCTCAGCCTGGCGTCCGCCAAACTCAAGCACGCACTGAGGCACGCTCTGGTGCCCATTGCGACCATGAGCGGCTTCATCATCGCGAACCTGCTGGGCGGCGCCGTGCTGGTCGAGACGGTCTTCAGCAGGCAGGGAATCGGAAGGGTGGCGCTGGAGGCGGTGCAGAGTCAGGACGTTCCGCTGGTCATCGGGGTGGTTCTCTTCGCAGCTTTCGTCTTCGTGATCGTCAACTTCATCGTCGACATTCTCTACACGGTGATCGACCCGCGATTGGAGACCACATGAGTACCGCTACCTCGATCACAGCGACCCTGGAGACACCCACCACCAGCCGGCGACGGCGTCCGCTGTGGCTGCGTCTGGGAATCATTACTGCCGGGCTCTACCTTCTCCTGGCAATCCTGTCTGCGCTCTTTCCGTCTGTCCTTGCGCCCCATGATCCGTACCAGGTGCATATGCGGGCGATTTTGGCCCCGCCGAGCTCGGAGCACTGGTTAGGCACTGATGAGTCAGGGCGCGATGTCCTCAGTCGACTGGTCTACGGGGCACAAGCTTCCCTGGCCATTGGTTTCGGCGCCACGGTGCTCGGCGTCGTGGCAGGAAGCTTCTTCGGCCTCCTGTCCGGGTTGGGTCCCAAATGGTTGGACACCCTCATCATGCGCGCGGTCGATTGTCTCGTAGCCGTTCCGGACATCCTGTTGGCGCTGATCGTCATCACTCTTGTCGGCGGTGGCACCATCAACACGCTCATTGCTGTGGGAATCGCGAGTATTCCGGGATACGCGCGCATCATCCGGGCGCAGACCCATCAGGTCAGGGTCTCCCCGTATATCGAAGCCTCGCGCATCCTCGGACTGAACCGTTACGAGGTCGCCGTGCGTCATGTCTTCCCGAATGCTTTCAGGCCACTGGTCTCAGTCATTGCGCTGCGGATGGGCGGAGCTATCGGTGCAGGTGCAGGCCTGAGCTTTCTGGGCCTCGGTGCGCCCCCACCTCAGGCGGAATGGGGGGCCATGATCTCCACGGCTCGTAATTTCTTGCTCACCGACCCAATGCTTGTCCTCTGGCCTGCACTCGCACTGACCTTCACGGTAGTTGCTGTGACCGTCCTCGCCCGTGAGATCAAGCAGAGACTCGAAGGGAGAAGCGTCTGATGACTGTCAAAGAACTGGAAAAGCGCCGTGCGCTCCGTGAAGCATGTGCCCCTGATACACAGTGGTCCGATCGTGGCTCATCTGAACCTGTCATTGATGTCGAAGGATTAAACGTAGATTTTCATTACGACCGTGACGGGTGGAAGCGTGTGCTGCACAATGTCAGCTTTCAGATTCGGCCCGGTGAGTGCCTTGCGCTTGTAGGGGAGTCCGGATCGGGAAAGTCGGTCACCTCGAGAACATTGGTGGGCCTGACTGGCGATAAGTCACGGGTGGAGTCACGGCGCATGCACTTCCACGGTCAGGAAGTCGGCTCCCTCTCAGATCGACAATGGCAAAGAATTCGAGGCTCCAACATCGGCTTCGTCCTGCAGGATGCGCTGTCTTCACTTGATGCGCTGCGAAAGGTCGGTCAGGAGATCGAAGAGCCACTCAAGCTCCATACCGACCTGGGCAAGGAACAGCGCAGAACGCAGGTGATCGAACTGCTGGACAAGGTCGGAGTGCCCGAGCCTGAGCTCAGGGCGCGGCAATATCCCTATGAGCTCTCGGGTGGTCAGCGTCAGCGAGCCCTGATCGCCTCCGCTATCGCAGCATCACCCGGCTTCCTCATCGCTGATGAACCCACGACAGCGCTGGACGCCACTGTCGCGGCGCAGATCCTGGAGTTGCTCAAACACCTGAAATCCGACAACGGTGCGATGCTGCTGGTGTCCCATGATCTCTCGGTGGTCTCCAACATCGCAGATCACATCGCGGTGATGAACCGCGGTGAGATCGTTGAGCACGGAAGCGCACAACAGGTCCTCTTCGACCCTCAAGACGAGTACACCAAGGCCCTTCTGGGAGCAATCCCTTCTGCGCGATCACGTGGACAGAGGCTCTCATCCGAATCCCCGTTCACCACCACTCGCAGCACAGCACGCGGTGTTGCCAGAGAGAACCGCGATGAAGCACAAAGACACGGCCACCCTTCAGCTCCGGTGATCGAGGTCGAGCACCTGACCAAACGGTTCCTAGGACCGGACGGCCAGGAACGTACAGTGGTCGACGACATCAGTCTGGACGTCAGATCGGGAGAGACCCTCGGGGTCGTCGGCGAATCAGGATCCGGCAAGACCACCCTGGCGCGAATCGTACTGGGTGTGGAAGCACCCTCGGCAGGGACCGTTCGTGTTCTCGGTGCTGAATGGGACGCCTTGCGGGGGAGAGCTCGAAAAGAGAATCGTCGCAGGGTTCAGGTGGTGTCACAGGATCCGCTGGGCTCCTTCGACCCCCGGCACACTGTCAGGAAGCTGCTGCGAGAGGCGCTCGCCGTTGCCGGCACGGTTGGCAGGACCGCAGCTGCCAGGGAGAAGGAGCTTATGGACCTCGTGCGGATCGAACATTCCGTCCTGGGGCGCAGGCCCATTGACCTTTCCGGCGGCCAGCGGCAGCGCATTGCCATCGCCCGCTCTCTCGCGCTCGACCCTGATGTGATCGTTGCTGATGAACCAGTGTCAGCCCTTGATATCTCAGTTCAGGCACAGGTGCTGGATCTCTTCTCGGATATTCAGCAGGAGTATGGGGTCGCCTATCTCTTCATCTCTCACGATCTCGGGGTGATCAACCACGTATCTGACCGGATTCTGGTGATGAAGGACGGACAGGCTGTGGAGACCGGGAACGTCGAGGAGGTCTTCGACTCCCCCCAGCAGGAGTACACCAAGACCCTCCTTCGTGCCATTCCCAGTCTGGACGAGGCACGCCGAAAGCACATTGGGCCAGCCCATCGTTCACACCAGGCACAGCTCGGACCCCTGAGGAGTAGATAACTAACCAGTGGCCACCGGCCGCTCAGGGTGATTGGCCCACTGGCTGAACGAACCCGGATACAGTGCTGCATCGAACCCGGCCAGCTGCAGGGCGAGGGTCGCGTGGGCACCGTTGATCCCGGAACCGCAGTAGCTGACTACTGGAGACTCCGGGTCCACCCCTAGGTCCAGGAAACGCTGCCGGAGGACCTCTGCGGGAAGAAAGCGGCCCTCAGCATCAACGTTCTGCACCGTGGGAGCATTCACGGCACCCGGGATATGCCCCGCACGTGAATCGATGGGCTCATGCTCGCCGGTGAAACGCTCCGCTGCCCGCACATCCAGAAGCGTTCCGTAGGCGGGGACATCGGCGACGTCGTCGATCCCCACGACCTTCTGCTTCCCGTAGTCCAGCGTCACCGCGCCGGGCTCGGGGGCCACCTCTCCGGCCTCCAGAGGGAAGCCCGCATCGGTCCATCCTTGCAGCGCGCCGTCGAGCACCCGAACATCCTCCATGCCGGCGTGACGCAACAGCCACCAGGCCCGCACGGAGGACATGTTCTTCATATCGTCATAGACCACCACGGTGTCGCCGTCGTTGAGTCCCCAAAGCCGCGCGGCCGCCTGGAGCCGCGGCAGACTGGGCAGCGGGTGCCGGCCCTCAGTCACCGGCAGTCCGTGTTCGGCCAGTTCATGGTCCATGTCCACATACACCGCGCCTGGCAGGTGTCCCCGAAGGTACTCCGGGCGACCATCAGGGCGATCCAGCCGCCATCTCACGTCCAGAATGCGCAGCTGGCGGCTGCCGGCGGACACGAGTTCATGCAGTTCCTCGGCGCTGATCAGCTGGCTCATGACCGATAGCATTCCAGATATGGCAGCAGAGCGGCAGCACACCGACCCCGATCATCGGGCCTGGCACCAAGAACTCACCGATGCGCTGGGCGAGGCGCTGATCACCGGTGAGCAAACCGCTGCTGCGACCACCGACCGTTCCGGCTGGACCGAACCGGGTCTGCCCGATGCCGTGGTCCGCGCTCGCACGGTCGCCGATATCCAGGCAACCCTGCGCATCGCCAATGCACACCGCGTGCCAGTGGTCACCAGGGGAGCAGCCACCGGACTGGCAGGCGGAGTCACCGCCGGAGCCGGGAGCATCGTGCTCGATGTCAGCGGATTGAACCGGATCCTGGAGATCGACCCCGCCGAGGCCACGGCCCGAGTCGAGACCGGCGTCATCACCGCAGATCTCGACGCCGCAGCTGGAGCCCACGGGCTGTTCTACGCCCCCGATCCCGGCAGCGTGAGCATCTCCACTATTGGAGGCAATATCGCCACCAATGCCGGAGGTCTGCGCGGTGCCAAATACGGGGTGACCCGGGACGCCGTTCTGGGGCTTGAGGTGGTCCTGGCTGATGGGCGGCTCATCCGCACCGGACGCAGCACCCTTAAAGGGGTTTCCGGCTATGACCTCACCGCGCTGTTCACCGGGTCGGAGGGAACCCTCGGCGTTATCGTCTCAGCCACTGTGCGGCTGTTGCCCATCCCGGCGGAGACTGCCACAGCGGCGGCCTATTTTCCCGACGTCGAAGCCGCCGCGGCGGCGGCAAGCGCCATAGTGACTGCCGGGGTTCGCCCCACCACACTAGAGATGGTCGACGGCGCGAGCCTGGCTGCCATTGATGAGCTCAGCGGTACCGACTATTCCCATCGCGGTGGCGCCTTCCTACTGATTCAGACCGATGGCTACGGTGCCGCCATAGAGCTGCAGCACGCTGTGGACGCGTTCCGCGCGAGAGCCACACGAGTCGATATTGCTGCCGATCCCGCTGAGGCTGAACAGCTCATCGCCGCCCGACGCCTGGCGCTGCCAGCTATTGAAGCCCGCGGCAGAATGCTCATCGAGGACATCGCGGTGCCTCGGAAGCACTTAGCCGAAGTCTGCCGGCAGATCCGCGCCATTGGAGAGAAACACGGCACTGAAGTTTACGTAGTAGCCCACGCCGGTGACGGGAACCTGCATCCGGTGTTCGTCTACCAGGGAGAGCAGAACCTCATTCCGGACAACGTCAGTCGCGCCGCCGATGAGGTCTTCCAGCTGGCCATTCGCTTCGGCGGCACTCTCACTGGTGAGCACGGCGTCGGACTGCTCAAACAGCGTTGGCTGGCTGATGAACTGGGCGAGGATGTCCTCGGGCTCTCCCACCAGGTCAAAGCGGTCTTTGATCCCCACGGGATCCTCAACCCCGGCAAAGGTATTTGAGCCCTGGTCCCAGGCTCCACCGCCGCAGGTTTCCGCCCCGGTTCGCAGGCACAACGCGTATGACGCCGGATGACATGCAGCCAGGCTGTGATCAGCGACCGGCACCACAATGGAGACTCCAGCCTGAGTAAGGAGCGCCATGTCCGGCATTAGTTTCCCCGTTGCAGACCGCCCGGTGGTGTACATCATCCACGACAACCCGGAGTGGATCCCGCCATTTAGAGACGCCTTTACCGCCGAAGGTGTGGAGTTCGTCGAATGGCTGCTGCCGGACCAGGTTCTGGATCTCAGCGCATTGCCCCCGCAGGGGATCTTCTGGTCCCGGCTTTCCGCTTCCTCCCATACCCGCACTGATCCCCACGTCAAAGAGTACGGCCGGGCGGTGCTGGCTTGGCTGGAAGCCTCCGGCCGCACCGTCATCAACGGCGCCGGGGTCTATGAGCTTGAGGTCAGCAAAGTCCGCCAGCACCGCCTACTGAGCCAACAGGGATTCCGGGTCCCGCGGACCACCGCGGTCTTCGGTCACACCGGGCTGGTCAAGGCCGCCGAGGCCTTCACCCCGCCCTTCATCACCAAGCACAACCAGGGCGGTAAGGGTCTTGGGGTGCGGCGTTTCGACTCTCATGCCGAGCTGGCAGAGGCCGCTGAAGACTTCGCTCCCGGAGGCGATAACGAACCCATCGATGGGATCACCCTCATCCAGGAGTACGTCGCTCCTGCCCAGCCGTTCATCACTCGCGCCGAGTTCATCGGCGGGGCGTTCCACTACGCCGTGAAGGTGGATATTTCCGGCGGATCATTCGAGCTCTGCCCCGCTGATGCCTGCCAGGTCACCCCTGGTCAGACTGGTATTGCCGCCGCGGTATGCAGTGTGCCCGACCATGACCACCACGACGACGGCCAGGCGGCTGCGGCGTCGTCGGCTCCGCAGTTCTCCCGGCGCGAGGAGATCACCGACCAGACCCCGCTGATCCAGCAGCTCAGTGAATTCTTGAAGTCCCAGAACATCGGGCTGGCCGGGGTGGAGTTCATCGAGACCGCCGCGGGTGAGCAGGTGGTCTACGACGTGAACACCAATACCAACTACAACCCTGCCGTGGAAAGCTCCGAGCTGGAGGCCGGGCGGTTGCCGGCCACCCGGCGGATCGCCCAGTTTCTCGGCACTGTGCTCTCTTCGGATGGTGCCTGAAGCCGTCTGAGCTGCGCCGGTCTCTTAAGCGAGCTCCTAGGTTCTGTTCAGGACATATTGGTGTCTGCGTGATCCACTCCAAAGGGCTAGCCCTTATGAGGACGATCACACGGATGTGGTGACTGTGGCACAAAGAGGCCGACGACGCGTGGTGCTGATTGCCACCGGTGGGACGATTGCGTCCCGGAGCAGTGACTCGGGGGCACGAGCCCAGGACACCGGTGAGCAGCTGCTGGAGCAGTCAGGTCTAGAGGACAGCGAACTGGATCTGGAGTCCCAAGACATCGCGGTCACCAACTCCTTCAATTTTGACCTCGGCGACCTAGCTGCGATCTGCTCGGCGGTGGCACACGCCACGAGCAGAGAGGATGTCCACGGGGTCGTGGTCACCCACGGCACCGACACCATGGAAGAGACTCTGGCCATTCTGGCGCTCACCCATCGAGGTGAGACCCCGGTGGTCCTTACCGGCGCCCAACGCAGTCCTGACCAGGCCGATTCGGACGGTCCGCGAAACCTGAGGGACGCCGTGCGCACGGCAGCCTCCGACTCGGCACGCGGCCGTGGTGTGATGCTGGTTTTCGGGGGAGCGATTCACGCCGCCTGGGGGACGAGCAAACAACAGACCCTGGCGATGCAGCCCTTTGAGCATCGCAGCGGAGGTGTCATCGGGCGGGTGTACGGCCATGCACCGTACTTCTTCTCCACCCCCGAAGCTCCTGGCCAGCGTCAGCTTCAGCTGCCTAGCGAGGGGTTCGCCCGGCTGCGAGTCGACTGCATCCTCAGCTATCCCGGGGCAGACGGGGCACTGTTGGAGGCGTCCTTGGCCGCTGGTGCCCAAGGTGCCGTCATCGCAGCTCACGGTGCCGGTAACCCGGGAAAACACCTTGTGCACGCCATCGAGCGCGCTGTGGAGGCAGGCATGCTGATCGCCGTGGGCTCCAGAGCATCAGCGGGCGCGGTAGCTCCCATCTACGGCGGCGGTGGTGCAGTAGACGCAGTCGCGGCTGGTGCCCACTTGCTCGGAGACATCCCTGTGACCCAGGCGCGCATTCTGTTGGCCCTCCTTGTGGACCAGGGCACTGTGGAACAAGCTCGAGCGGCGCTTGACGAATGGACCACACCTTTTAGAGACCTCACGTAAAACAGGACCCCCGGGGAACCGTCACCGGCAACTGAAGGTCGACTATGGAGAAAAGAGGAGCACTATGGCTAAGGAAATATTCGTCGCTTTCGGAATCGACGTCGACGCGGTCGGCGGGTGGCTGGGATCCTACGGAGGTGAGGACTCTCCCAATGACATCTCACGAGGCATCTTCGCCGGGGAGGTGGGAGTCCCGCGTCTGAACCGTCTACTGGCCAAATATGACCTGCCCAGCACCTGGTTCTGGCCAGGACACTCCATTGAGACATTCCCTGATCAGTTCGATGAGGTAGTCGCCGCCGGGCACGAGATCGGAGTGCACGGCTACAGCCACGAGAACCCCATCGCGATGACGCGCGAGCAGGAGACTGAGATCCTGACGTACTGTATCGATCTCATTGAACAGCGCTCCGGGCGGCGACCCACCGGCTACGTCGCGCCCTGGTGGGAGTTCTCCACAATCACCAATGAGCTGCTGCTCGAACAGGGCATCAAGTATGACCACTCATTGATGCACCGTGACTTTGAGCCCTATTACGTCCGCGTGGGGGACAGCTGGGAAGAGTCCAAGATCGACTATGACAAGCCGGCCAGCAGCTGGATGAAGCCGCTGATCCGCGGCACGGAGACTGATCTGGTGGAGGTTCCGGCCTCCTGGTACCTGGATGATCTGCCGCCGATGCTATTCATCAAGTCCAGCCCCAACAGCCATGGCTTCGTCAATCCCCGCCATATAGAAGAGCTGTGGCGGGACCAGTTCGACTGGGTCTACCGGGAGTCTGACTACGCGGTCTTCACCATCACCATCCACCCGGACGTCTCAGGGCGCCCACAGGTGCTGCTCATGCTGGAACGGCTCATCGAGCACATCAACAAGCATGAGGGCATCAAGTGGGCGACCTTCGACCAGATCGCAGATGACTTCCTGCAGCGCTCACCGCGCCGCAAGTGAGTCGGCCCGCGGGGGCTCGTCAGAGCTTGCCGATGGCGATCATCAGCATGCGTCGAAGCGGCTCCGCCGCGCCCCAGAGCAGCTGATCACCCACGGTAAACGCGGAGATGTACTCCGGTCCCATCTCCAGCTTCCGGATACGGCCCACCGGGATCTCCAGGCCGCCGGTCGCGGCCACCGGAGTCAGCTGGTCCATGGTCGGCTGCTTCTCATTGGGCACAACCTTGGCCCACTCAGTGCCGGCGGCCACAATCTGTTCGATCTCGGCCACCGGGATGTCCTCGCGCAGCTTCAGAGTCAGCGCCTGGGAGTGGGAGCGCAGGGCCCCGATGCGCACACACAGTGAGTCAAAGGGGATTTTCTGGCCGGCGGACTGCACTCCGGGGGCCAGGTCCTGCCCGCGTCCGAGGATCTTATTGGTCTCCACCCCGGCCTTCCATTCCTCCTTGGCCACGCCGTTGCCCAGATCGGCGTCGATCCACGGGATCAGCGACCCAGCCAGCGGGACTCCGAACTGCGAGGCGTCCAGGCCTTCGCGCTGGGCGGCGAGGACTTTACGGTCGATGTCCAGGATCGCCGCTGCGGGATCATTGAGCTCCTCGGCGACGACGTCGCGAAGACCACCGAACTGGGTCAGCAACTCGCGCATATGCTTGGCACCGCCGCCGGAGGCCGCCTGGTAGGTCATCGCCGTGCCCCACTCCACCAGATCCTGCTTGAACAGGCCGCCGAGGCCCATCAGCATGCAGGAGACGGTGCAGTTGCCACCGATGAACTCCTTGACCCCAGCGGCCAGGCCGGCGTCGATGACATCGCGGTTGATGGGATCCAGCACAATGATCGAGCTGTCTGCCATACGCAGGGTGGAGGCGGCATCGATCCACAGTCCGTCCCAGCCGGCTTCGCGCAGCTTCGGATAGACGGCCTTGGTGTAATCCCCGCCTTGGGCGGTGACGATGATCGGCAGTTTAGCCAGCGTATCGACGTCGTAGGCATCCTGCAGAGTCTTCTGCTCAGGGTCCACCCCGGGGTATTCAGGGGCGGTGCCGCCGGCATTGGAGGTGGAGAAGAACACCGGGTTGATATGGGCGAAGTCGCCCTCATCAAGCATGCGCTGGATCAGCACGGAGCCGACCATGCCGCGCCATCCGATGAGTCCCACCGCCGGGGCCTGGCCGGCACCGGTGAGCTGAGCAGAGGTATCAGGAAGCACAGAAGTCATAGTGGACAGCGTAACGAACCCAGCTCGCCAGTATTCCCATAACATCGCTGGGAAGCTGCTGGAGAAGCCGCTGCGCTCAGACACGACGGGGCTGCGGGACCGCCACCAAGAGCGTGGAGTCGTGGAAAGCTAGGAGTCGTTGTCCATCTCCTGAGCAGACTGCCGGAGGAGTTTTTTGCGGTGGAAATGGCCCCAAATGCCAGCGCCCACCCAGACCTGGCTGACAATGATCAAGGCGATACCGGCGCCCGACAGGTCATCTGAGATCAGCATGAGGGCGAAGATCACGGTTATCAGCGCCATCAGCGGAAAGAGCAGATAGGCCATAAAGCCCATCAGGACTGCGTTGGTGAAACCTGACTGGGCGGGCTGGGGCGTGAGCTCGGGCTTCTCCGTCATGCCGACAGTCTAAATGTTCAACCGCGCCGTCCCGGAGGGGGAGGGGAGTTAGCGACGTCGAGCGTAGGTTTCGAAGCGGTAGCGCACCCCGGATTCCGACGTGTCCCACTTGCCCAACCCCTGCGCGGAGCCGGCCAGCTCCCAAGCGGCGGGATCCAGCTCCGGGGCGAATGTGTCGCCCTCGATGTCTAAGTCCAGCACAGTGACCGAGGCCAGATGGGCGATGCCTTTCTCCACTGCTTCGGCGTAGATGGCACCACCGCCCATGATCCACACGGCGCTGGACTCTCCGGCCTGTTCCTGCCCGAGCGCCACAGCATCCTCCAGGCTGGAGGTGGTCAGCGCACCTTGCTGAGCCAGTTCGGCGGCGCGGGAGGTGTCTCTGGTGACCACAATGTTGCTGCGCCCCGGCAGCGGGCGGAACCGCTCAGGCAACGATTCCCAGGTCTTGCGGCCCATAATGACCGGGCAACCGGCGGTCACCGTCTTGAAGTACGCCATGTCTTCAGGGACGTGCCACGGCATAGTTCCGTGACGTCCGATGACGCGGTCTGGGGTTTGTGCCCAGATCACACCTACCGCTGCGCTCATACTGCGACGACAGCTTTGATAGTGGGATGCGGGTCATAGTTAAGCACTTCGAAGTCCTCGTACTGGTAGTCCAGCAGGGACTGTGGCTGCCGGGTGATGTGCAGCTGCGGGTAGGGGCGGGCTTCCCGAGAGAGTTGCTCGCGAACCTGCTCGATGTGGTTGTCATAGATGTGGCAATCGCCGCCGGTCCAGATGAACTCGCCGGGTTCCAGACCGGTCTGCTGTGCCACCATGAGCGTCAGCAGTGAGTAGCTGGCGATGTTGAAGGGCACGCCTAGGAACATATCGGCGCTGCGCTGGTAGAGCTGGCAGGAGAGTTTGCCATCAGCCACGTAGAACTGGAAGAGGATGTGGCAGGGCGGCAGCGCCATCTCTTCGATCTGGGACGGGTTCCACGCGGTGACCAGGTGGCGTCGTGAGTCGGGATTAGCTTTCAGCTGTTCCACTAGTGTGCTGATCTGGTCGATGCTCTCCCCAGTGGGGGTGGGCCAGGAGCGCCACTGCACGCCGTAGACCGGCCCGAGATCGCCGTTCTCGTCGGCCCATTCGTTCCAGATGCGGACTCCGCGCTCCTGCAGCCAACGGACATTTGAGTCCCCGCGGAGGAACCACAGCAGCTCCAGGGCTACGGATTTGAAGTGCACCCGTTTGGTGGTGATGAGCGGGAAGGAATCTGCGAGATCGAACCGGATCTGGCGTCCGAAGACGCTGGTGGTCCCGGTGCCGGTGCGGTCTGACTTCTTGGTTCCATGGGCCAGCACATCGGCCAGCAGGTCTTCATAGGGCGTGGGGATCGCTGAGCTCACGCGGCTCAGCTTACCGCCTGGTTCTTGCGATATTCGGGGTAGCGCTTCAAGTAGTGGTCAATGTAACTGCATTCTGAGGTGAACCGCCGGTCCTCAGCGATGAGCCTGTCCAGCAGCAGGGTCACCAGGCAGCGGGCGTAGCCTTGACGGCCGAAGCGCTCATTGATGATGGTGTGCATCAGCCGGGTCACCGGGATGCCGCCGCGGTCCTCGAGGGCGTAACCGATGAAGCCGATGAACGTGCGTTCACCGTCGATGGTGTCCCACAGCTCGGCCCGGCAACGGTCCTCGTCGATGACGAGTTCGGCCGCTGGGTGCACATTCTTCTGCTCGGGGCCGGAGGCGGTGGTGTTGCGGCGTTTGGCCAGGGGATGTCTCACCATTTCCCCAGAGTAGCCAGTGCCGTGACGGATGTCACTAGCCAAACGTGCGCGGAGAGGGCTTCCCGCGGCTGGGAGCTGGGGAGGGGCCACGGCAACCACAGTGAGTGGTCATTTCGTCCATTAAAGCGGGCGTATTTGGCCGGTTATTACGGACAAACTGACCACTCACTTACGGGACAGCGGGGTTTCCCCGCCCGCGGAACTAACTCAGTCCTCGAACGGTTCGTAAATCTCCAGGGACACGACTTCCCCGCCGCGATCTACCGCCTGTTGTCCGACGACGATAGCCCCTGGTGCCAGGTAGGGATCCTCGTGCGGCAGCGCCACGCTGACCTCGTCCTGCTTGATCCAGCGGGAGAGCTCGTTGAGCACGATCGGCAGTACCGGCCGGTGGGTGCAGATCAGCGAGGGCTGGATCAGTTCAAGCGACTTCTTCACTCGCCCGGTGGTTTTCGCCGGCTGCTGGCGCGCCCGTTTCTCGGTGAGGGAGCGGCGGTAGCGGATCTTATGCCGGTGGAGTTTTACGTAGGGGGCTATGGTCTCGGCGCAGCGCTTCCACGGGCTGCAATGCAGCAGGCGAGGCCGCCAGGCGGTCAGCAGCTTTTCCACTGATTTGGCCTGACGCTTGCCGGTGGCCGCTAGTGGGCGCTCAGATTCTGAGCGTGACCAGGTGGAGCGCGGTTTAGCTTTTGCGTGGCGGAGCACGATGAACGGCACTGTGCGCAGGCTATTGCTTTCATGGAGCCGCTGAAGCTCTTCCAGGGGGATGATGTCGCCTTCGCTGCTGAGCATTTCCCGGGCCTCCGCGGGGCTGACCCAGCGCACTTCATCGGTTTCGTCCCCGTCTGGCTGTGGCTTGCCCTGGGCGATTTCTGCCGCCCAGTACCACACCTCTTTGGGTTTGCCGTTGACGGTGTAGTGAGTCACCGGCAGCGGCATGCCGAGCCGTACTTTGGCGCCGACTTCTTCGCTGACTTCACGGACGGCGCATTCGGGGAGAGTTTCGCCCTCGTCGAGCTTCCCTTTGGGGAAGGACCAGTCGTCATAGCGGGGGCGGTGGATGACCAGCACCTGCAGTTGGCCTTTGTGGAGCCGCCAGCAGAGGGCGCCTGCGGCGAGGATGTCGGCGGTGGTGCCTTCATCAGCCACAGTGGAGGTACGTCGGCGCGGCACAGCGGTCATGCTCTGCAGGGAGGTCACGTGTGAAAGATACCAGCCGTAGCCCGCGTCGCTGACCACAGCCCCGCTCGTGAAGCAGGACGACGACGTCGCTCAGCTGATCTCTGCGGATGCCTCCGCCCCGGGGGCGTACTGGGTGTCCACGTCCCAGACGGTGAACCCGAGTTTCTTGTACAGCTGGGCAGCAGCAGTGTTGGAGGCATCCACGTAGAGGATGATGGCGTCCACGTTCTGTCCGCGCAGATAGTTGATCCCTGCGGCCGTCAGTGAGGCGCCAAGCCCGCGGCCCTGAGCCTGCGGTGCCACGCCCACTACATAGACTTCACCGAGCACCTCACCGGGCTGGTTCGGGGCGATTTTGGTCCAGTGAAAGCCCAGCAGTTCCCCGTCTTCTTCAGCCAGCAGGAACCCTTCCGGGTTGAACCAATCGGAGTCGATGCGCGCTTGCAGGTCCTGCTGGGTCAGCTGACCCTGTTCCGGGTGGTCAGCAAAAGCTGCGGCGTTGACGGCCAGCCAGGCGGCGTCGTCTTCTCCTGCGACGAAGCTGCGGAGCCTGACCCCGTCCGGGAGGGTTAGCTGCGGTGCGTCTACGCTGTTTTCCAGGCGCATCCGCCACAGCTCACGCACCGGGGACCAGCCGAAGCGCTGTGCCAGTCGGGGGGCCGCTGGATGCTCACCGTGGGCCCAGGCTCGAGCACCGGCAGCGCGATCCGTGGAGCTGCTCAGGGAGCTTTCCAGCAGCTGAGCCAGCTGGATGGCGATCTGCTGGCCGCGGTGATCGGGGTGCACCGCCAATTCCAGTACATCGGGGGTTTCTTCGCCCGGGGTGTTGTCACCGAGGACGACGACGCCGGCCCCGACCAGATGTTCGGCTCCGCCGCCTGGGGTTCTAGTGCCTTCTGCGGTGGAAGATTCGGTCACTGTCCCGGGGGGCTGCCAGGCAGCAGCGAGGGCCACAGAGCCTGGCCGGCGCAGTGCTACCAGGGTCTGCTCGGAGAAGGGCGGGGCGCTGTCGGCCTGCTGGGCATCGGCGGCCAGGGCGGTGACGGCGTCCAGCTGCTCGGTGCTGAGTGGTTCGGCGCTGAGGGGTCCGGCGATGAGGTCCAGACGGAGAGTTGCGTGCTGACTCATAGCCCCACTGTAGACCCGCCCGCTGAGCGCTTGCAGGGCAGTTCAGGCTGCGTCGATGTCGTCGCGGTCGTTGTCTTCGTGGCCGCTGCCTTCGATGAGCAGCCGGTAGCCGACATTGCGTACGGTGCCGATGAGCGACTCGTGCTCGGGCCCCAGTTTTGCGCGCAGTCGACGGATATGCACGTCCACGGTGCGAGTACCGCCGAAGTAGTCATAGCCCCAGACATCATGGAGCAGCCGGTCGCGGGTGAAGACCTGCCCCGGGTGCAGTGCGAGATGCTTGAGCAGCTCGAATTCCTTATAGGTGAGGTTCAGCAGCTTGCCATGGATGGTGGCCATATAGGTGGTCTCATCAATGACGATGGCGCCTGCGCGGATCTCCCCATTTGGTACCTCGTCCTCGGCCTCCACCGCTGCCATGCGCAGCCGGGCGTCGACTTCGCCGGGGCTTGCGCCGGTGAGGATGAAGTCGTCGGCCTGCCAGGTTTCATTGAGGGTCGCCAGTCCGGACTCACTGACCACCACTATGACGGGTGAGAGCATGGATGATTTCACCAGCTGGCACAGTGAGCGCGCATGGGCCAGATTGGTGCGCGCGTCGATCAGGGTGATGTCCACATTGGGTGCCCGCACAATGCTGGAGGCCTCCGCTGGGAACGAGCGAACACGATGGTTGAGCAGCTCAAGCGAGGGCAGCGCGGCTTCCGGGGCGTCAGAGAGCAGAAGCACCTGAGCCATCGGTAGTCCTCCCTCTGCGGTGTGCGCGTTCAGTGGTTCACTCTGCCGCAGCCCTTTCCGGGTGCACCAGTCCAGGTGAGCGGCTCGCTCAGTACCAATATTCCGCAATGCGAAATGATGTTTGAGTGATCCGGTGATGAGTATAGCCGTGACCAGATCTCCGGCTCTGGCAGGATGGGTTGCGTGAAGTATCTGCCCGTGGCCGCTGCTGCCCTGCTCGCCTCTGCCGCGCTCGCGGTGTCCTCCTGGTTGGGGGTGTGGCCGCTGACTGCCGTGGTGGGGATGATCTGCCTGATGGTTGCTCTGGGCTGGCCTCAGCTGATGGGGGTGACAGCCCGCCGTTCGCTCTCTGCCGTCATCCTCTGCGCAGGTGTGGTTGCCGCAGTCGGGGCGGCCATCGTCGAGCGGGTGGAGAGCCTCTTCTTCTGGTCCTCCGTGGCCCTGGCCTTCGGGGTGATGGTGGTCTTCATCATCCAAGTGCTGCGCGGCACCGGGCGTCCGCACCGGCTGGAGTCCACCCTCGGTGCCTGCGCTGGAGTTCTGGTGACCACGACGGCTGCAGGATGGGTGGCAGGCCTGCGCTATCCGGCCGGTATGGCCGGTGCAGGCGACGGCGGTCTGGGGCTGCTGCGTGTACGCGGACTGCTTCCCTACGAAAACGGCAGCGTACTGGGCGTGACCGGTCCCGGCGGTGAGCTCTCAGTGGTGGCATTGGCCTCCTTCGCACTGCTGGCCGGTGCCTTAGTGGCGTGCCTGCCGGTGCGTGATGCGGTGGTGCTTCCGCTGACCGTACTGAGTGCCTTCGCCGCAGCGCTGGGCACCGCCCTCTTCTGGGGGGAGCTGACTCTGCTCTTCGCCGGTGTGCTCGGTTTGGCCGCCGGGGCACTACTGGCCTGCTTCCGGCGTTTCCTGGTGTTACAGGGCCCACCTGCCGGGCGACTCTCGGCCATGGCGGTGGGGGCGGCACCCATTGCGGCTATGGGAGCCTTCGTCTACTTCACTGAACGCCTGCTCTTCGCGTGAACGGTTAGGATGGTCCCATGACTGAAGCACAGATTCTCGCGCTGGAGATTTTCTTCATTGGCCTGCTGGTGCTGGTGACCATCCTCATCGCCTACATCTCCTATGTGGTGCTCTCCCGCCTCTACAAGGGTCAGCGCTGATCCTTCCGTGACATACACGTCACCACTGCTGAAGCGCCCGGGCGCTGTGGAGGGCGGCGCGCCCGATGCTGGTGTTGCCGCACATTACGGCAACCCGGTGAAGGAACAGCGCGCACTGGACGCCGGCAAGGGCGCCGTCGACCTCTCCCACTATTCGGTAGTCACCATCACCGGTGAGGACCGTCTCTCCTGGCTGACTACGCTTTCATCCCAGCAGCTCACCGGCCTTCAGCCTGGTGAATCCAGCGAACTGCTGCTGCTTGATATCTCCGGACGTATTGAGCAGGCCCCTGCCGTCACCGACGACGGCGAGACCACCTGGCTCATCACCGAATCCTCACACGGGCCGCTTCTGGCCTCGTGGTTGGACTCCATGAAGTTCATGCTGCGCGTGGAGATCACTGACCGCAGCGCTGAATATGCGGTGATCGGTTCCACCCGCCCGCTGCCTGAGGGTGTCTCGGTTATGGTCTCCCACTGGGAGGATCCCTGGCCCCGACTTGCACCCGGTGCCGCCTCCTATGCAGAAGTGGACGACGACGCCCACCCGGGGCTTGACTGGCACTGGCACCTGAACGTCATCCCGCGTGAGAATCTTGAAGCCGCTGTGGCCACACTGGAGGAGCAGGGATGGCAGCTGGCCGGCTCGCAGGCGGCCGAGGCACTCCGCATTGCCGCGTGGCGCCCCCGGCTGGCCCGCGAAGTAGATGACAAGGCCATCCCCCACGAACTGGACCTGATCCGCACCGCTGTGCATTTGAGCAAGGGGTGTTATAAGGGCCAGGAGACTGTCGCACGGGTGCATAACCTGGGGCACCCGCCCCGCCGGTTGGTCTTCCTGCACCTGGATGGCACCGAGCACACACTGCCCACTCCCGGTGCGCAGGTGCTGGCACCAACTGACGCGACAGACACTGCTGCACTCGCCGGCGAGCGCCCGGTGGGTGTGGTGACCTCAGCGGCACGTCACCATGAAGCCGGCCCCATCGCTCTGGCCCTGGTCAAACGCAAGGTGGACCCCGCACAGCAGCTGGTGGTCCGCGATGTTCTCACTTCAGCTGGTGATGCAGAGCCGGCTGATGGTCCTGGGCCGGTTGCTGACGCAGAGCCGGTTGCCGATACCGGGGCCGAAACGCAGCAGCAGACCGTGTTCTACGCGGCTGCCCAGGAAGTCATCGTGCGCCCTGATGCAGGCCAGGCGGTTGGCCGCCCGCAGGGCAACTTCGTCCGCCGCCCCCGTTAGCCGCTCCAGAGCTGAAGGTCCGCCCCGACGCCGGGGTATTGGGGCTGCTACTGCTCCGGAGACAACACCACGGTGGTCTGGGAGCCGGCCGGAACAAAGCTCAGCGATCGCGCCAGCCTCGCTGATCCCGGGGAGCTCAGTGCAGCCCGCCACTGCGGGATCAACCCCTCGTCCAGTGCTTCCTGCACTGCAACCGACGCAATGCTGGCGGCGTATCCGCGCATGCGGTGCTGCGGATGCGTGAGGACGCCTACATGCCCGAGCATGTGATGCCACACCTCCCAGCCGGCCCCAGCCAGTGGCAGATGCCCCGAGAAGCCAGCGGCCGCGGCGTCGTTCCCGCTCTGTCCCTCCGCCTCGGCAGACGTGCCCCGGTGTACGACAGGCTGCCCGGGCTGCTCAGTGACGAGGGTGGCTGCCCATTCAGCTTTACGAAGCCCAGAGAGGGCCACATCATCGGCGGGGGAGTGGGTCAGGAGAGCATCGAGGTGCTCAGACTCATGCGAGACCACCGTGCCCTCCGGATGCAGCGGCGCGAGGCCGGTATAGGAGGCTTGATCGCCGTAGAGTAGCTCTGCCTGGCCCAGCGAACGGGCCGAGACATCATGTTGGCGGGCCACATCCAATAGGGTGCTCTCCTGCACCAGCTGCGCATCCGGGAGACCGTGTGCGCGCGCCAGCAGTTCCGGCGGCCCGTAAAGGACGGTTCGGTCAAAGAGTCGTACCAGCATGAGGGCACCGGCGCCATCTTCACCGGCCTCGATGCGTGAACCGGCAGGGGCGGACTCGATCCGATCATCCGGTAGCTTCAGCATCCGGGACCAGACCAGCTGGATGATGCTCTGGGTCTGCTCGGTAAGGTGCATCGTTATACGCTACCGCTTTGCGCGGCGTCGGCCCTGTGCCTTTCCGCTAGGCCTTACCCCTGAGCGGTACCGTTGTGCCCCAACTGCTGTGTCCTACCGCTGGGCCCCACCCTTTGTGACCCAGCACGGTGCGGTTCCCGTTTTACCATCCCAAATTCGCATTACCATGCCGTATCCGGGATGGTAATGCGAAAAACGGATGGTAAAACGAGACTGGTGCCCCGCGCCGAGGCAGGACACCAGTTGTAGTTGATTGACGTTGCTTGAAGCCGCTTATAACGGCTGCACCCGTGACCGCGGGAGGCGAATCAGCGGCCGAAGAGAATCTTGGCCTCTTCATAGCGTTCAGCAGGAACAGTCTTGAGACCGTCCAGTGCCTCAGCAAGGTCCACCTTGATGATCTCAGTGCCACGCAGCGCGGCCATATGGCCCCAAGCGCCCTCGTGGACCAGATCCAGGGCCTTAATGCCAAAGCGGGTGGCCAGCACACGGTCATAACCGGTGGGGTTGCCGCCGCGCTGGATATGCCCCAGCGTGGTGTTCCGGGTCTCGATCCCGGTGCGCTCTTCGATCTGCGCGGTGATCCACTCACCGATCCCGCCCAGGCGGGGGCGGCCGTCGGCTTCCTGCCCCTTACCTGCCAGGGCCTCTTCAGCGCCTTCGGGGATGAAGCCCTCGGCGATGACGACCAGTGGGGACCGCCCACGCGAATGCACCTGCTCCACCCACTCGCAGACCTGGTCGATATCGACGCGCTGCTCCGGGATGAGAATCGCATGCGCACCGGCAGCCATGCCCGAGTGCAGCGCGATCCAGCCCACGTGACGCCCCATGACTTCGGCGACCATCGCGCGGTGGTGGGATTCACCGGTGGTGCGCAGCCGGTCCATGGCGTCGGTGGCGATAGAAATCGCGGTATCGAAGCCGAAGGTGTAGTCGGTGGCTTTGAGGTCATTGTCGATGGTCTTGGGAACACCCACCACCGGGATGCCGTCATCGGCCAGCCGCTTGGCTCCGGCCAGAGTGCCTTCGCCGCCGATGGCGATCACGGCGTCGACGTCGTGACGTTTCAGCTGCTTGGCAATGTTCTCCGGCCCGCCCTTGGGGTGGTTATACGGGTGGGTGCGGGAGGTGCCCAGAATAGTGCCGCCTTCGCGTGCGATACCGCGCACATCGTGGCGGGTCAGCTCGGTGTAGTCGGCTTCGATGATGCCGCGCCAACCGGCTTTGAATCCTACGAATTCATCGCCGAAGCTCTTCACCCCGTGCAGCACGGCCGAGCGGATCACCGCGTTCAGGCCAGGGCAGTCACCGCCGGAAGTCAGCAGTCCGATGCGCATATACAGCTCATTCCCTTCAATCTCGCATTCACGAGCCTGACGTCATCGGCAGGGCATGTTCAATCTCTTAGTCTATGCACCCGCCGTGGCTGTGGCGACCGCCAGGAGCGGACTCACACCCCAGCAGGGATAACTGCTTATTTGCTGCCCAGCAGTGCCCGGATGCGCTCGATGCCAGTCACCAGGTCCTCGTCCCCCAGGGCGTAGGACAGCCGCAGGTATCCGCTGGGACCGAAGGCCTCACCAGGTACGACGGCGACCTTCGCCTTCTCCAGGATCAGCTCAGCCAGCTCCGCCGACGTTGTGGGGGTCACCCCGTCATAGTCCTTATCCAGGGCCTGGCGCACATCCACATACGCGTAGAAGGCCCCTTCGGGAACCGGGCATTCGAAGCCGGCCACGCTGTTGAGCGCCTCGACCATGAGCTTGCGGCGGCGGTCGAAGGCCTCACGCATCTGCTCCACCGGCTCGGTGGGTCCTGTGACCGCGGCCAGGGCGGCCAGCTGGGACACATTGGCCACATTGGAGGTGAGGTGGGTCTGCAAGGTGGTGGCAGCTTTGATGATGTCCGCCGGACCCACCATCCATCCCACGCGCCAGCCGGTCATCGCGTAAGTCTTGGCAACACCGGAGAGGATCACCACCTGGTCCGCCAGCTCCGGAAGGGAAGCGATCGACGTGAAGGGCACGCCGTCGTAGGTCAGCTTTTCGTAGATCTCATCGGTGATGACCCAGAGGCCGTTCTGTGCCGCCCAACGACCGATCGCGTAAGTCTCCTCCGGGGAGTAGACCGCACCGGTGGGGTTCGACGGCGAGACGAACATCAGCACTTTGCTGCGCTCAGTCCGGGCCGCTTCCAGCTGCTCCACGGTGACCTTGAAGCCCTGTTCAGGACCGGCGAAAACCTCCACCGGAGTGCCTCCGGCGAGCTTGATGGCCTCCGGGTAGGTGGTCCAGTAGGGCGCGGGCAGGATGACCTCATCGCCGGGATCCACCAGCGTCGCCAAGGACGCGTAGACAGCCTGTTTCCCGCCGTTGGTGACCAGTACTTGAGAGGCCTCGGCCTGGAAGCCGGAGTCCCGAGTGGTTTTCTCTGCCAGAGCCTGCCGAAGTGCCGGCAGCCCGGCGGCGGGGGTGTACTTGTGGTTCTTCGGATCCTTGGCTGCCTCGACGGCAGCCTCCACCACATGCTGCGGGGTCGGGAAGTCCGGCTCCCCGGCGCCAAAACCGATGACGTCCTCGCCTGCCGCTTTCAGTGCCTTGGCCTTGGCATCCACCTTCATAGTGGCGGACTCGGCGATCGAGCCGATGCGGGCGGAAACTCGGGAGGCGGGGGAGGTCATGGAGGTCCTTTCTGGCCCTAAAACACTATGCCTTGCAGTGATCTTGCCGCAGTGATCTGCTGCCCCAACCCTACCGGTCAGGCGGGAGAGTGCCCCGGGGTACCTCCGGGCGTCTTACACACCGGACGCCCGGGCGCGCTCAAAGGTGAAGCGGCACCGGTTACTGGGCCGGGTCGTCCTCGCGCTCAAGGATGACCTCCTCGGTATTCGGGAAGATCATTGGGTAGAGCACGCCGGCAAGGGCCGCACCTGCTAATGGTGCCAGCAGGAACACCCACACCTGCCCCAGCGCCTCGGGGGAGAACCACGCCACTGCCAGAGACCGGGCGGGGTTGACTGAGGTATTGGAGATGGGGATGGACACCAGGTGGATAAGTGTCAGGGCCAGGCCGATGGCAATAGGTGCGAACCCAACCGGTGCCCTGCTGTCAGTAGATCCCAGAATGACCAGCAGGAACAGGAATGTCAGGACAAACTCGGCCAGTAGGACAGCGCCCATCGAGTAACCGAAGGGCGAGAGCTCGCCATAGCCGTTGAGCGCGAATCCGGATTCGCTGATGCTGTAGCCACCGGCCTGCTGGGTGACCAGGGCGTAAATGACGAGGGCGGCCAGCGAGCCGCCGAGGATCTGGGCCGCACAGTACGGCAGTACCGCTCGTGGCTCCACACGCCCGGCCAGCAGCGCCCCGAGAGTGACCGCCGGGTTGAAATGTCCACCGGAGATATGGCCGAAGGCATAGGCAGAGACCAACACCGAGAGGCCGAAGGCCAATGCGACACCCAGGAAACCGACCCCGGCGTTGAAGTCTTCGGAGACCCAGGCGGAGGCCGCGAAAATCGCCGTACCGCATCCGCCGAGCACCAGAATGAACGTGCCGATCAGCTCGGCCAGCAGTCGTGAGGTCATCGATGAGGACACAGCATCTCCTTCAGCGCGCTAGAGGGCCCGTCATGCCCATGGCCCTCAAGAGAGTTCTGGTGCAACTTCAGGGGCATCGTAACCACGGTTGAGCCCCCATGTCTGCCCCTGCGGGCCAGCAATCTCCCGGTGTCCACGGACCATCAGAAGGCCTACCCCATGAGGGCAGGTTTGGCATGACTCCACACTGACGCGTAGACTGGAACACCGGTGTCTCCGGACACCTCTACTGAGCGTGCCCCACAAGGTGCGCTCGTAGGGCAGTGGCGCAATTGGTAGCGCAACGGTCTCCAAAACCGTAGGTTGCAGGTTCGAGTCCTGTCTGCCCTGCGTCTCTCCAGCCGAGAGGATCCGGCGAGACACACCAACTCATCGTCCCTACCAGAAGATGGAGTCCTCGTGTCACAGACGCCCGTGACTGATGTCCAGGGCCCTGCCGGCAGCGGCGACGGCCCCCGGGGACCGTTTGGCAAGGTGTGGCTGTTCCTCAAGCAGGTCATTGATGAGCTGCGCAAGGTCATCGTCCCGACCCGCTCCGAGCTGGTGAACTACACCCTAGTGGTCCTGGTCTTCGTGATCATCGTGATCCTGATCGTCACTGGTCTGGACTGGGTCTTCAGCCGTGCCGCAGACATCGTCTTCGGTGGCGGAATCTGAGCCGGACGACGACGCCGGCCACGTACCAACGCATACATACCAAGGAGAAACGTGTCTGATCAGGAACTGACGCAGGACGAGACAGTCGAGGCTGTCGAGACCCCTGCTGAGGAGGAGAAGACCTACGAGGAGCGCGTAGCTGAGCTGAAGTCCAAGCTGCGCCGCGACCTCGGCGACTGGTATGTGGTGCACACCTACGCGGGCTATGAAAAGCGCGTGAAGTCCAACCTGGAGACCCGTATCCAGACCCAGGACATGGAGGACTACATCTACGAGATCGACGTCCCCATGGAAGAGGTCGTCGAAATCAAGAACACCCAGCGCAAGGTCGTGACTCGCGTGCGCATCCCCGGCTACGTGCTGGTGCGCATGGAGCTGACCGATGAGTCCTGGGGCGTTGTCCGCCACACCCCCGGTGTCACCGGCTTCGTGGGCAACGCTCACGACCCGCAGCCGCTGAGCACCGACGAGGTCTTCGAGATGCTGGCCGAGCACCGCCTGGGCAAGCCTGATGCTCAGAAGAAGGTGGACGTGGCCGACGGCGACGAGGCTTCGGCACCGGCTCCGGCCCAGGAGATCAAGGTGGACTTCGAGATTGGTGAGTCCGTGACCGTCACCGACGGTCCCTTCGCCACCCTGCCGGCGTCGATCTCTGAGATCCACGCCGACTCCCGCCAGCTGGTGGTGCTCGTCTCGATCTTCGAGCGCGAGACCCCGGTGACGCTGAACTTCAACCAGGTCGAAAAGATCTACTGAGGTCTTAACGCCATAACTTAAGCTTTCGTCGTCGGACTCTTGCTTTGGAGTCTGGCGACGATTCGATCATCTGCGCCACAGATGGTCACCCCTGATGCCCTCGCTCCTGAGGCCTCAGGAAATCGTGAAGAAAAGGACGCAAGAAACATGGCCCCGAAGAAGAAAGTCGCCGGCCTGATCAAGCTGCAGATCCAGGCTGGTGCCGCTAACCCGGCACCGCCTATCGGCCCTGCCCTCGGTCAGCACGGCGTGAACATCATGGAGTTCTGCAAGGCCTACAACGCCGCGACTGAGTCCCAGCGCGGCAATGTGGTGCCTGTGGAGATCACGGTCTACGAAGACCGCTCCTTCACCTTCGTCACCAAGACCCCGCCGGCTGCTGAGCTGATCAAGAAGGCCGCTGGTGTGCCCAAGGGCTCCGGTGTGCCGCATACCGACAAGGTCGGCAAGCTCACCCAGGCTCAGGTCGAGGAGATCGCTCAGACCAAGATGGAGGACCTCAACGCGAATGACATCGCCGCAGCCTCCAAGATCATCGCCGGTACCGCCCGTTCCATGGGCATCACCGTCGAAGGCTGATTTAAGCCTGCAGAAGAGGCGAGCTAGCTCGTGATCTTCAGGCGATGAAGTCCAGTAAGCGCCGAAGGCGTGGTGGGTGACATCAGCCGCATATGACAAATAACGTTTGATCCCTGCCAAGGGGTCAGTGGGAAGGGCCGAGCGCGGTCCGCGTACCACAACTGCTAAGGAGAAAACGCAGATGGCACAGCGCAGCAAAGCATATAGGGCAGCCGCCGAGAAGATCGGTCAGGACAGCCTGTACACCCCGGTCGAGGCAGTCGCCCTGGCCAAGGAGACCAACCCGTCGAAGTCCGACGCCACTGTAGAGGTGGCATTCCGCCTCTCCGTGGATCCCCGCAAGGCAGACCAGATGGTGCGCGGCACCGTCAACCTGCCCCACGGCACCGGTAAGACTGCCCGCGTGGTGGTCTTCACCCAGGGTGACAACGTGGCCAAGGCTGAGGCCGCCGGCGCTGACTTTGTCGGCGGCGATGAGCTGATCGCCAAGGTCGCAGAGGGCTGGACTGACTTCGACGCCGCCGTGGCTTCCCCGGACATGATGGGTAAGGTTGGTCGCCTCGGTAAGATCCTGGGTCCCCGTAACCTGATGCCGAACCCCAAGACCGGCACCGTGACCCCCGACGTGGCCAAGGCCGTCACTGACATCAAGGGCGGCAAGATCGACTTCCGCGTCGACAAGCACTCCAACCTTCACTTCATCATCGGCAAGACCAGCTTCGAGGAGAAGCAGCTGGCCGAGAACTACGCCGCTGCTCTGGAAGAGATCCTGCGCCTGAAGCCCTCGGCTTCCAAGGGTCGCTACATCCAGAAGGCCACCGTATCCACCACCTTCGGCCCGGGTATTCCGGTTGACCCGAATGTGACCAAGGTAGTCGCCGGCGAGTAAAGCCGTAAGAGTCTCACCACGACTCTGATTTCAGGAAGAGCCTCGTTCCCCTCAGGAGGAGCGGGGCTCTTCCTGTTCGCAACGGCACCGGAGCTCAGGATTGGTCTTGGGTGCCTCAGGTGTGTATAGTTATTCACTGACCAAAGACCGCCGGTCGTTGTTGTCGTGTGGAAATCAGTTGGCTCTGAGTTCCACGGTCACCAGGATGAGTTCCTGGGGTGCGACACAACTGTAAAGACCCTCTGGGGCGACCTGCGCAGGTGCAACGAAAGCCGCTGAAGATCCTTCGAACAGATGATCTCTGGAAGAAGGAACTATCTGTGAGCCCCGTGCGTCTGCGCATCGGGGCTTTTTTCTTGCCTGAAGGCAGAAGGAACTCCGCGCACCGAGACTGACCGGCCTGTGAATTCGGAAGGAGTGCCATGGCGAATCCTGAGAAGGCTGCCGCCGTCGAGGAGCTGAAGGAACTGTTCAGCAACTCGACTGCTGCCGTGCTCACGGAATACCGCGGCCTCTCCGTGGCCCAGCTGCAGAACCTGCGCCGGTCCGTGCGAGAGAACGCGAACTACGCCGTGGTGAAGAACACGCTGACCGAGATCGCAGCCAAGGAGCTCGGCATCGACGCCTTTGATGGCAAGATGTCTGGCCCCTCTGCGATTGCGTTCGTCCACGGCGATGCTGTGGATGTGGCTAAGGCCCTGCGTGACTTTGCCAAGGACAACCCCCAGCTCATCGTCAAGGGCGGCTACATGGATGGCCAGGCTCTGGACGAGGCTGGTGTGAAGAAGCTCGCGGATCTTGAATCCCGTGAGGTTCTGCTCGGCAAGCTGGCTGGTGCCTTCATCGGCGCACAGTCCAAGGCTGCTGCTACTTTCCAGGCTCCGATCTCCAAGATCGTGCGCACTGCGGAAGCCCTGCGCGTCAAGCAGGAAGAAGCTGCCTGAGTCTCTGCCGAGACCCGACGGATCAACTCACCGGCGTAGTGGTGGGTCCCGTCACCTTCGACTGTACGCAGTCCGAGACTAACCAAGATCCGCGTGTGCCACACAGGGTCCAGACTGGCCCGGCACAACAGATATAAGAAGGAGCGCCACCCATGGCGAAGATGAGCAACGAAGAACTGATCGAGCAGTTCAAGGAGATGTCGCTGATCGAGCTCTCTGAGTTCGTGAAGCTGTTCGAGGAGACCTTCGACGTGACCGCAGCCGCTCCGGTTGCTGTTGCAGGTGCAGCCCCGGCTGCTGGCGGCGAGGCCGCTGCTGCTGAAGAGCAGACCGAGTTCGACGTCATCCTCGAGGCCGCTGGTGACAAGAAGATCGGCGTCATCAAGGAGGTGCGCGGCCTGACCTCCCTCGGTCTGAAGGAGGCCAAGGAGCTGGTCGACGGCGCACCGAAGGCCGTGCTCGAGGGCGTGGACAAGGATGCCGCTGAGAAGGCCAAGGAGGCCCTGGAGGGCGCCGGCGCCACCGTCACCCTGAAGTGACACTCTTCGCATAAACAAAAGGACCCCCGGAGATTTTCTCCGGGGGTCCTTTTGTGTGCTGTGCGTTCTAAATGCGCTGCCCAGGCTTGGGTTTCAGACCTGCTGCCACAAGCGTCAGGCCTGCCAAGGTACAGATCACCAGTGCCACGGTGATGGGGTCAACACTGACCGAGAAGACCACCGAGGCGATGACCCACATCGCCAGCAACAGGCAGATGACCCCGAATACCATCGTCCCGGTGCGGATCCCGGGCTTCTCCCTGTCGGTAGTACGCGGATATACCGACGACGGTCCAACTGGGGTCGTTGGCCCGCTGGAGTACACGCTGCTGTGCTGCTGCATTTCTGCACGCTGCCACCAGCGGGGCTTCCGCTCTGGCTCCTTCCAGGTGAAGTCCATCTCTGACTGAGCCTTCAGGGACTCGGCAAGCAGCGCATCGACGTCCTTGGGTTCGCTCGGGCTGGGCATAGACGCGGTGGGCTGATGCCTGGTGCCCAGCGGGCGTGTGGCGTCGTCGTTCGTTCTGTTATTCATCATCGGTCACCTCTTCCTGCCACTGCAGGTAGTTCTCATAATTGTCGTCCAACTCCAGTTCGCGCAGCCAGGACCGGTACTCAGGGTCCATGAATCCGGTGTCGTGGTACTCCTCGAGCTGCCAGGCCTCTTGGTCCTCCTCGGTCCAGTCGCTCTCGTCCCAGTTGCCCAGGACCTCCTGGTCATAGGTGCTGGCGTCGTAGATGGTGAGGTTGCCGAATGCCGAGTTCAAGTTGAGTTCGATGGTGTCCGTCGGCACGGTGGGTCCTTCATTGCCGAAGTCCACGTCAGGGGTTCCGAAGCCGGCCACGTTGTGCCAAAAGTCCCCGGCCCGGATCTCCATATTGCTGAGAGCATGAGCGTTCTTGGTCACCACATGCGTATTATCCGGAACGATGACTGTGGTGTTGGCGAAGGCCGAGTTGATCTCCACTGAGGTGCTGTATCCCCAGTCCGGATCCTGAGGATCCTCACCGGCCTCCTGAGCCATCTGCTCGCGCAGCTGCCGCAGATCCACAGTGGTGTTGGAGAACGCTGTATTCACTGACTGGCTGTCGCTGTAGTAGTCGCCGAAGACGTAGTTGGCGCCGCGGCCATCGATGCCGGTGCTGTATCCGGAGAAGAGCACCATCATCAGCACCGTGAAAATCATCAACAGTCCGGTGCGGCCCTTCCGGCCTCGCAGCCCGGAGACAATATTGGCCAGCCCCAGCAAAGCCACCAGTCCGGCCAGTGCCACCAGCACTGCAGTGGGGCTGGAAAGACCGATACCCGCTCCGAACCAGGCAGCAGCTGCCAGCAACGGAAGGGCCAGCAGCAGGATGCCCAGGGTCACCAGACGACGACGCCGCCGTGCCTCGCGCTCGCGAGGGTCCTCAGCGGGCTCCGGCGCTTCCGCGGGGGTGACCGGTGCGCTGTACCCTGCGGGTTTGCTGCGCGTTCCTGCAGCGGCTCCGGCGTAGCCACCTGCTGCAGGCCCCGTCGCTGAAGAGGTTGGATCACCGTGCTCGGCCGCCGAGCTGGCAGCGGCGCCAGCCGTCTCCTTGGGATACCAGGCGGGTTTGCCGTCGGGCCGCTGTGCGTTGCGCGCTGAGCCGTCGTCGTCCGCGGACGAGCCTGCTGACGACTCAGCGGGAGAAAAAGGGCGGGAGCCGGTCCCGGTGTGCCCGCGGCCTGCGTCTGGAGCGTCATAGGGGGAGGGGGCGTCGCTGTGCCGCCAGTTGCGGAAGATCAGATACACCACCCAAGCCACTACGCCCAGGATCATCAGGTTCAGCAGCACTGCGAAGGGGCCAGCAATGCTCACCGGAGTGAAGACATTGACCGCACCGATCAGGGTGAGACCGGCCGCGCCCCACAGCCCGCTCGGGTACTCCCCGCGAAGCGCCTGCTGTGCGTGGATCCGACCGTGGGTATCCGGCAGGAACAACCACGCGAGACCGTAGATCAGTGCAGTGGGGGAGAAGAAGAGGATGAAGGCGACGACGCCGAGGCCGCGCACCAGGGCGGCGTCCCAGCCTAAGCGCTGGGCTGCCGCAGCGAACACACCCCCGGCCCAACCGCCTTCGGGTCGGCTGATGCCTGTGGAGCGGATCCAGTTGAAGAGCTGATGCCCGGCTTCGGGTCGACCCGGACCGGGTTCGCCGTGCGGGGCGGAGGAGTATGCGTTGTCCATGCTTCAAGCTTGCCGCTGGAGATGCATTGTCCGCTATGCGGGTTCCCCCTGATTCACCCCTGATCTGCGGAGCTTGTGGCCCGGAATCTTGCCTCCAACGAGAGTTTGATAGGGGTGCCCGTGGCAGGATGGCCCTATGAACCCCGAGACTGCAGCATCGCCGCGTCCCGCCCTGGTGCGCCCGCCGCTGCGCCGTGCTGTCGGCACGCCGGTGGCCGGTGTGTGTCTTGGGCTTTCCCGGCATCTTGGACTTTCGGTCCCCGTGGTGCGTGTGGTGATGATCCTGCTAACCCTGGCCGGCGGTGTGGGGCTGTTGCTCTACTGCTGGCTCTGGATATTTGTACCAAGCGATCAGGAACCGGTCCCCGAGGCGGCTGCCCGGGGTCTTAGTGGTCCTGCGGTGCAGGGTGCAGAGGCTGCCAGTTCCTCCCATACTGCAGCGAATAGCGACGACGCCGCCTGGGAGAGTCAGGATCGGCAGGTTCGTGCCAAGCAACTGCTGGATTCCTTGACCAGTTCCCCTGAGGTGCTGCTTGGCGGGCTGCTGCTGGGTGCGGGTGTGCTGCTGATGCTGCAGATGGTCGGGGTTGAGATCGACTTCCGCATGATTGTGCCTCCTGCGGTGCTGCTGATCGGCGTGCTGCTGGCATGGTCGCAGCTTGATCGCAGCACATCCGGGCAGGCGGCACGAGGTGAGAGCACGCGCGCCGGTGCGCTGTGGCAGGTGGTCGCAGGCGCATTTCTGGTGCTGATAGCGGTAGTGGTCATCGCGGCGGGCATGGTGTCCGGGGGAAATCTGATCCTGGGACTGGTGCTGGCCGCTATGCTGCTGGCCGGCCTGGCCTTGGTGGTCGCGCCCTGGCTGATTCGGCTCTATCGCACCTCCAATCTCGAGCGAGCCCGTGCTGCGGCTGAGGCAGAGCGCGCAGATATCGCGGCACATCTGCATGACTCAGTGCTGCAGACACTGGCCATGATTCAGAAGCAGAAAGCGGATCCGGCCGCCGTCGAACGTCTTGCCCGCAGCCAGGAGAGGCAGCTGCGCGCATGGCTGTACCGGCAGAATGCGGCCGACCCAGGGACGTTGAAAGATCAGCTGTTGGCTGTTGCCGCTGAGCTTGAAGAGGTGCATTCGGTGCCGGTGGAGGTGGTCGCTGTGGGCGATTCCCAGCGCAGTGATCATTCCGCTCTTGTGGCCGCAGCCCGGGAAGCCATCCTCAATGCCATCAAGCACGCCGGCCCGGCCTCGGTGTATATCGAGTCCAATGCGCGAGAGGATGCGGTCTTTGTTCGTGACAGGGGTTCAGGTTTTGATGTCGAGTCCATTGGAGAGGATCGGCTTGGCGTCCGGGAGTCGATTATCGGCCGGATGAAGCGAGCAGGCGGGCACGCACGGATCCGCTCCGGTGCTCGCGGCACAGAAGTGGAACTGTGCATCCCCGTAGATTCCCCCAGCACCCAGGAGAGCACCGCATGAGCACCCCCGCACCTGTTCGTCGTGTCGTGATTGTTGATGATCACGCTATTTTTCGCGCCGGGCTGCGCGCTGAGCTTGCCGGTTGTGTTGATGTGGTGGCCGAGGCTCCCGACGTCGAATCTGCTGCCGCGGTGATCCGCCAGCAGGTTCCTGATGTGGTGCTTCTTGACGTGCATTTACCCGGTGGCACCGGCGGGGGCGGGGCTGAAGTGGTCAAGCTGTGTCGGGACCTTCTGGAGGAAGTGAAGTTCCTGGCCATCAGCGTTTCTGACCAGGCCGAAGACGTCGTCTCGGTGATCCGAGCTGGCGCCAGAGGCTACGTCACCAAGACCATCAGTGCCGCAGAGCTCGTGGAGGCAGTGGAATCCGTGGCCTCCGGGGATGCGGTGTTCTCGCCTCGACTGGCGGGTTTTGTGCTGGATGCCTTTGGCACCTCCGGTGTGGTGGAGGACGTCCGCGATGAAGAGCTGGACAGACTCTCAGCACGTGAGGTGGAAGTCATGCGGCTGATCGCCCGGGGTTACACCTACCGGGAGATTGCCTCAGACCTGTTCATCTCCATTAAGACCGTGGAAACCCACGTCTCCAAGGTGCTCCGCAAACTGCAGCTGTCCAGCCGACATGAGCTGACCCGCTGGGCCGAACAGCGTCGCATCGTCTGAGCCTTGTTGAGCCGGCCTGCGCTGGCCTTCGTGTGATCGTTTTACCCGACCTTCGGAGAAATACCTGCCCGTATACGGGGCGGTAAAACACCGAAGCCCGGGTAAAATTCGGCAGCTTACACTGCCTGCGGCACATAGGCCTCCCATCTGCGAGCCACACATGCGCCCTGGCTGGAGAAGCATCAATTGCGTGGTGCAGCGGTGGAGGCCCGGACCTCCAGGGACGGCGCAATGGTGATGTGCCGATCCTCTATCCGGCCGCCGATCCTCTCCAGCAGCATCTCCAAAGCCATCCGCCCCATCTCAGTGCGAGGCTGATCCACGCTGGTCAGCTGCGGGCGGAGCATTCTGCACACGCTGGAATTGTCATAGCCGACCACGCTGAGCTGCTCGGGGATACGCAATCCAGCATCCAGACACGCCCCCACGAGGTCAGCGGCGATCCTGTCGTTCTGGGTAAACACCGCCGTGGGGGCTGAAGTCTCTTCCTGGAGCTGAAAGATGAGGTACTTGATAGCGGCGTCGAGATGCTCAGGTCCTTCGATCTGCGGCTCTATACCGGGCAGCAGGTTCCGCACGATCTCGGAGAAAGCCTGCCTGCGGTGCATCGCAGCCGGACGAGAGGAACCCGTCAGATGGGCAATGCGGGTATGCCCCAGGCTCACCAGATGCTCCACGGCGAGCTTCGCCCCGAGCTCATCGTGGTTGGCTACGGTGTCGATTCCGCTGACCCGCTCAGGCAGGCGGCCTACTACCACCAGCGGCACCCGTCTGCCGATTCGCTCCAGGGACTGGGGAGGCACCCAGGAGGACACAATCACCACTCCTTCCACACCCAAGGCCAGGAGCGAATCCAGCTCCGCCTGCATGCGGTGAGGATCGCGGCGTCCGTGGGCGATCACTAGGCGTAGGTCATTCTCCACGGCGGTGTCTTCGACGCCGAAGGTGAGGTCGCGGTGGTAGCTATTGCCCAGATCTTGAAGCAGCACCCCCACCAGCCCGGTTCGTCCCTGCACCAGGGAACGGGCCCACACATTGGACCGGTAACCCAGCTCCTGAGCCACCGAGAGGATGTGCTCGCGGGTAGCTTCTGAGACGCCGCGCTGATTGCGAATGGCCAGGGAGACCGCTGACTTCGATACCCCCGCAGCCAGGGCCACGTCATGGATCGTGGGCGCTCGGCCAGAGCGACGGCGGGCAGGCACCTTTTCAGGGGCAGAGCGGAGTCCAGTCATCGTGGGGCGAACCTCTTAGTAAGAAAAGCGAGCGATTCAGGTTCAGCGTATGGCGGCTGAAGTGCGCGCGGGCTCGAAACTGGCGCGTTCCAGCGAATTGTCGTGGAACGTTCCAGAGCTGTTTACCTTCGGTACTCCAACGCGTCACCGGGTGTTCGTACTTTCGGACACCGGGCCTTGCTGAAACGTTCCAGCTCCTTAGGGCGTTCAGCCCCGCGAATCACATTCCACCGAGAGGATCCTCATGACGCTCACCTCCCTGCCTGCTGCTCTGCGCAGGACTCCCCGTGCCCTGCTGCTGGACTTCGGGGGAGTGATCATCCTGACGGCAAAGCGTCCCGAGGGTCGCCGCGAGTTCGCGCAGGCCCTGTCCCATCGGCTCGAAGAGGCCGGGGCGCCAGTGGCCGCAGAACGGCTGGAGCAGTGCCTGGCCGCCGGTGCTGCGGGACTGAAGCACTGGAAGCACTCCTCCTCGCGGCGCCGGGAACCCCGTGAGCTCACCGTGGCAGAGATCATCGGCGACTTCTACTTCAGCGACCTGGAGGATCCGGCCCGGGCGCTGCTGACCGGCTGGGGTGCCGAGCTGCTGGATGAGATGTCCACTGCGCTGACTGACCACAACCTGCGCGACGGCGTGCCGGAGCTCATCAGCTACGCGCAGCAGAACGGCATTGCCTTAGGCATCGTCTCCAATGCGCACTCCGGACGCAGCCACCGCCGACTGTTGACCGCGCTGGGGCTCGACGGCGTGTTCGGGACTCAGATCTATTCGGATGAGGCCGGAATTCGCAAGCCGCACCCAGACATGTTGGGTCGGGCTGCCCGTGGGCTCGGGGTCGACCTCAAAGACGCCTGGTATGTGGGCGACACTATGGACCGCGATCTGGTGGCCGGCCGACGCGCCGGAGTGGGAGCGGTGATCCTCACGCGTTCTCAGCACACCGATAACCCGCCGTTCCCCATTGACGATACGGCCGAGGCCGTCGTCGACAACCCCGCCGAGCTCCTCCAGCTGCTGCAGGCCACTGAGCCGGCGGAAGTCCTCGCGGCTGAATCTGACCCCGCAGTGGATCAGGATGACGCCGCCGGAACTGCTGCCAGCTCCGGTGCCGTGCCGGTGCGAGCCCTGCTGCTGGACCACGGCGGGGTCATTTCCGATACCGTCAAGCCGCAGCAGCCCTTCGCAGAAGCCGCCGAGGCAGTTGAGCAGGCGCTGCTGCGCGCCGGATGCCCCGTGGCGGAAGGCCGCGGGCTGGAGATCATTGAGGCTGCACATCAGCGGTACAAGGAATATAAAGACGCGCAGGAAGCACAGGGCACCTACAAGGAAGTCACCCCGCGGCTTTACTGGGGCGAGTTCACCAAGGAGTCGGTGACCCCGCAGCAGACCGAGGTGCTGCTCGCCGAGGCCGAGTCGCTGCAGATGCCGCTCTACCGCTCCAAATCTCATAAGCGCGAGCGCGAAGGCATCCGGGATCTCCTGCTGCACTGCAAAGAGGCTGGCATCCCGGTGATCATCGTCTCCAACACCATCTGCGGCCGCGGGGTCCGCAGCATCATCGCCGGATACGGGCTGGATCACCTGGTGGCCGGCTGGGTCTGCTCCGATGAACTCGGGCTGAAGAAACCCCACCCGGACATCTTCCGCTACGCCCTGCGCATGGCCTCAGTGGCCCCCGAAGAAGCCGTGATGGTGGGCGATAAGCCCTTTAACGACGCCATGGGGGCTCAGCAGGTGGGGATCGGTCGCCGCATCCTTACCCGCGGCGGTTCCGGCACCGACGCAGAGCTGCAGCAGGCGCTGGAGACCGGATGGGCTACATCAGTAGTGGATCATCCCGGGCAGATCCTGGCACTGCTGAACTGAGCGCCGTCGGTCACTGGAACGATCCAGTGAATTCCGCAGAATTCTTCCCCGTAAGTCACCGGAGAGTTCACCGAGAGATTACTCAGCGTCCCTAGCGTGACAACTGGAGCGATCCAGAAGCCCTTGGGCCTGTTCGTTCACCACTGGCACACCACACTTGAGAGGCATCACTATGCGATATGCAGCATCGGCAGCCACAGCGCTGACGGTCGCGGCACTGGCGCTGACATCCTGCGGGGCAACCGCCCCGGCAGCGTCAGAGCCCACCGAGGACAACAGCAGCACCGGCCATATCGACACCGGCATGGCCAACGGATCACCGGCCCTGGCAGACCAGCTCACTGCCCCCACTGCAGAGTCCCCGCAGCTCGCCGAGCGTGTCGAGGCCGGGGAGCTCCCTGAACTGCAGGACCGTATGCCGGCCGAGGCGGTGACCCTGATCGGCAAGGATGGTGTGGGCCAGTACGGCGGCGAGCTGCAGATGGCCATGAACGGCAACGACGATGACTCTCTCATCCGCCGTTACGCTGCCTATGAGCCCATGGTGCGCTGGGATGGTGACTGGTCTTCGGAGCTGACCCCCGGTGTGGCACGTCAGTGGGAGGTCTCTGAAGACGCCACCACCTATACCTTCCACCTGCAGGAGGGCATCCGCTGGTCTGACGGGGAGCCTTTCACCTCTGATGACATTGTCTTCGGTTACCAGGATGTGCTCATGAATGAGGCCCTCACCCCGGGGCCCACTGAGTACCTCATGGACCCGGAAGGCAACTGGCCTGAGGTCACCGCCATTGATGAGCACACTGTGGAGCTGAAGTTCCAGGCCCCGCATGGCTTGTTCCTCATGCAGCTGGCCCGCGCAGAAGAGGATGGAAAGTTCCACCGCTTCCCACGCCACTACCTGGAGCAGTTCCACGCTGACTACAACTCTGATGCCGAGCAGATGGCCGAAGAGGAGGGTTACGAGGACTGGGCGGATATGTTCACCGCCAAGGGCTGGGTCACCCTGGGCACCGGTTTCGACTCCCGGTGGATGAACCCCGAGCTGCCCCAGCTCAACCCGTGGATCATCGAGAATCCCGCCTATGAGGGCACCCGCGTCACCGCAGTGCGCAACCCCTACTACTGGAAGGTTGATGAGGACGGCAACCAGCTGCCCTATATCGACCGCCTGGTCTTCGACGTCTTCGATTCCGCCGAAGTCATCGCCTTCCGCGCAGCAGCCGGAAACATCTCCTATCAGGACCGTCACTTCGATCACGACTTCCGCCCGCTGCTGGCGGAGTCCATGGACGAATATGACTTCAGCCTGATTGATGTCACCTCCACGGATATGAACACCCTGCTGTTCAACTTCAACCACATCCACCCGGATGAGCAGATGCGCGAAGTCTTCACCGACCTGAACTTCAAGGCTGGTCTGAGCCACGCGCTGAATCGCGACGAGATCATCGAGCTGGTCTACTTCGGCCAGGGGGAACCAGCACAGGCTGCCCCGCGTGAAGGCTCCCCGTACTACCACGAGGAACTCGCCACCCAGTACCTGGACTTCGATCTGGACCTGGCTGCTGAGTACCTCGACGAGGTGCTCCCCGATAAGGACGACGACGGCCGCCGCCTCGGCCCAGACGGCACACCATTCACCTTCGCTGTTGATGTGGCCACCGACCGTTCCGTAGAACATGCCCGCGTCCTGGAGCTTGCTCAGGGCCACTGGGCAGAGGTGGGCATCACCATGGAGATCCAGTCGATGGACCGTGACCTGCGTAATGAGCGTCGCGACGCCGGCGAATTCGATGTCTATGTCCGTGACGGCTCAGCCGGCCTGCAGGACGCCATCCTGCGTCCGCACTGGTATATGCCCTACGGCGACTCCGGCGCATACGCCTGGTCCTGGGGTTCGTACTACCTCGACGGCGAGGACGCCGGTGAAGCACCGCCGGAGGACTCCCCGGCATGGCGCCAATGGGAAATCTACGACGAGATCCTGGTGACCGCTGACCAGGAACGCCAGGCGGAACTCATGCACGAGCTGCTGGATGTCTCTGCTGAGGCGTTCTGGACTATCGGTGTCTCCACAAGCCCCAACCGGGCCGGCGTCGTCGCCAATGATCTGCGCAACGCACCGCATGAACTCTTCGAAGCCAGCGCCTACCAGAACCCCGGCCCTTCGTACCCCGCACTGTGGTGGTGGGAGAACCCGGATGAGGCCGTGGCCGATGACGAGGAAGACGCCCAGGAGTACGTAGACGAGTACGAGGGCGAAGACCTGCCCGAGTAGTCCCGGCGGCGCGAACTGACAGCTGCCGATTCATCACTGACACCATCCCCCGGAGGACCTGAGACGACGATGCTGACCTACATGATCCGCCGCATCGGCTGGTCGCTACTGACCATATGGCTGATCTCGCTGGTCTGCTTCTTCATCATCCAGGCGCCTCCGGGGGACTTCGTCTCCGTCCTGATGGCCAATATGGAGATGGAAGGCCGGCGTCTCAACGCGGAGCAGGTATCGGTGCTGCGTGAAAGATACGCGCTGGACCAACCCTGGTACGCCCAGTACTGGGCCTGGATCAGCGGCATTCTGCTGCGCGGTGACTTCGGGTACTCCTTCCGCTGGAACCGCCCGGCAACTGACGTGATCCTGGAGCACCTGCCATTTACGCTGCTCCTTGCCGGGGGCGCCCTGCTGCTGACCTGGATCATCGCCTTCGCCATCGGCATCTACACCGCCGTCAAGCGCTACTCCATCGGTGACTATTTCTTCACCTTTTTAGGGTTCATCGGACTCTCAGTGCCGAACTTCGTGCTGGCGCTGGTGTTCATGTACATCGCATTCAAGTACTTCGGCATGAGCGTCGGTGGGTTGTTCAGTCCGGACTATGTGGAGGCCGAATGGTCCCCTGCCAAGGCCCTGGATCTGATCAGGAACTTGATAGTGCCCGCACTGATCATCGCCACAGCAGGTACCGCCGGGCTGATACGTATTACCCGCGCCAATCTCGCCGATGAGCTCACCCAGCCCTATGTGGTGGCGGCCCGGGCTCGGGGCCAGCGCGAGAATGTGCTGCTGATGCGCTACCCGGTGCGAGCCGCTATGAACCCCTTCATCTCCACGGTGGGGTACGCGATCCCCTCGGTGATCTCCGGTGAGGTCATCGTCTCTTCGGTGCTCTCTCTGCCCACCACCGGCCCGGTGCTGCTGGGAGCGCTGCGCAATCAGGACATGTACCTGGCCGGCAGCTTCCTACTGATCTTGGGGGTCTTGACTGTTATCGGCACCGTCATTTCTGACCTGGTCCTGGCATGGGCCGATCCGCGAGTCCGCCGACAGCATTCAGGAGCCGCGCAGTGACCACCTTGGAAGGAACTATCCCCGAGCAGCCCAAGGACCAGGGCCCCAGCTCAGCCGAACCAGCCGACGACGGCAAGCGCTCCTCGCGGTCCCTGATCTGGCGGCGCTTTAAGCGCCACAAGCTGGCCGTGGTCTCACTGTGGATCATTATCGCCGTCTATCTCATTGCGATTTTCGCCGATGTTCTAGCACCGCGTCCGGCGGCCGATTACAACCCTGACTATCCCTATGCTCCGCCGCAGTCCATCACTGTCACCGATCCCGGAGACGGACGCGGGCTCGGCCTCTACGTCCACGGATACACCCAGGAGTTCGACGAGGTCTCTTGGAATCGGTACTACACCGAGAATCCTGATGAACTGCATAAACTCGGGTTCTTCGTCCCCTCCGGTCACGAATACCGGTTCTTGGGCCTTTTCGAGACTGACCGCAAAGTCTTTGCACCTCTTGAGCCCGATGCTCCGTTCTACCTCTTCGGGGCCGATGCCAATGGCCGGGATATCTTCTCCCGGGCCATCTACGGCACCCAGATCTCCATGTCCATCGGACTCATCGGTGTAGTCCTCTCCCTGATCATCGGCATCACTCTGGGTGCCCTGGCCGGATTCTTCAGGGGGCCCATTGATGCGGTGATCCAGCGGATCACCGAAGTCTTCATGTCCCTGCCCACTCTTCCGCTGTGGATGGCATTGGCGGCAGCCCTGCCCCGTGATTGGGGGCCGCTGACCATCTACTTCGCCATTACCGTGCTGCTGTCGCTGATCGGTTGGACCTCACTGTCCAGGGAGGTCCGAGGCAGAGTCCTCACCCTGCGCAGCGAGGACTATGTGGTGGCCGCCCGACTGGATGGAGCCAGCAGAGCCAGGGTCATCCGGCGGCATATCCTGCCCAGCCTGACCAGCCACATCATCGCCTCGGTCACCTTGGCTGTTCCTGCCATGATCCTTGCCGAGACCTCCCTGAGCTTCCTCGGGCTTGGGCTCCAACCGCCAATCGTCTCCTGGGGCGTGCTGCTCCAGGAAGCACAGAATATTCGCAGCGTCATCACGGCACCCTGGCTGCTGATCGTTCCCTCAGCAGCTGTGGTGATCTCCACCCTCGCCCTGAATTTCCTCGGCGATGGCCTTCGCGACGCTGCAGACCCGTATGAGGGAGCCAAGTGAGCACCCCGCACCATGAGAGCACCAGCCCAGGAGTCGATCCGATGACCGAACCGCTGCAGGGACACCCCGCAACGACGGCGACCACCGCCTTAGCCGAACCGGCACTGCTTCAGGTCAACGGACTCACCGTGGAGTTCCCTACTGATGAAGGACTGGTCACCGCGGTCCGCGGCGCCAACTTGAACATTGCCGCCGGGGAGATACACGCCCTTGTGGGCGAGTCGGGTTCTGGCAAATCGCAGACGGCACGGGCGGCGTTGGGACTGCTGGACCCGCCGGGGCGCATCACCTCCGGACAGGTGCTCTTCAGCCAGTCCGACGGGCAGATCCTGGATCTTGCCGACCTCAAGGCACGCGGGCGGCGCATGCGGCATATCCGCGGTGGTGAGATCGGGATGATCTTCCAGGAGCCCGCCCGCAGCCTTTCACCCATGCACACAGTTGGCGCCCAGATTGCCGAAGCCATGCGGCTTCACCGCGGGTTGGATAAGAAACCGGCCTGGGAAGCCGCGGTGGAGGCGCTGCGCGATGTGCGCATTCCGCGGCCTGAACTACGCGCCAAGGCCTACCCCTTTGAACTCTCCGGCGGCATGCGGCAGCGGGCGATGATCGCTATCGCCCTCGCCGGCGAGCCCCGACTGCTGATTGCTGATGAGCCGACCACGGCCCTGGACGTCACCACGCAGGCGCAGATCCTCGGGCTGCTCAGGGATATCCAAGCCGAGCGTGAAATGGCCATTCTGTTCATCACCCATGACCTCGGAGTCGTTGCGGAGATGGCGGATCAGGTCTCGGTGATGCGCCGCGGGGAAGTGGTGGAATCTCAGCCGGTCTTCGACCTCTTCGCACAGCCGCAGCACGCCTATACCCGGATGCTGCTCGAGGCCACGCCAGCGCTGCGCTCCACAACTGCCCGGACCCCCATCCCAGAGGTCGGCTCCACGCCGTCGTCGACCCTTGCCCACTCCTCCGGCGGAGACCAGGAAGGTCCCGCTGCGCCGGAGCCGCTGATCCAGGTCCGGGATCTGACGCGCAGCTTTACCCTGAAGTCCGGACTGTTGGGCATGAAGCGCAATCAGCTCCACGCCGTAGACGGCGTGAGCCTCGATATCTTCCCGGGCGAGACCTTGGGCCTGGTGGGCGAGTCTGGATGCGGGAAGTCCACGCTGGCGAAAAGTCTGTTGCGCGTGGAGAAGCCGAATTCAGGTCAGATCCTGGAGAATCTCACCGATGCGGGGGAGAAGGCTGATGTGGCCACGGCGCCGGAGCGGATGCTGGGGGACTACCGGCAGCAGATGCGCATGGTGTTCCAGGATCCCTTCGCCTCGCTGAATCCCCGGATGACCGTGCATGACATCCTCAGCGAACCGCTGCGGTATCAGCGCGGAGCGGTGTCACAGAAGGTTGATCGCCGTCAGCTGGTGGAACTGCTGGAGTTGGTGGGTCTGGAGCCTGAGCATCTGGAGCGCTACCCGCATGCCTTCTCCGGAGGTCAGCGCCAGCGCATCGGCATTGCCCGCGCCATCGCTACCGATCCGCAGGTCCTTGTTGCTGATGAAGCAGTCTCAGCGCTGGATGTCTCGGTCCGGGCCCAGATCCTCGACCTGCTTGCCAGGCTGCAGGAACAGCGGGGACTGAGCTACCTGTTCATCTCCCATGATCTCTCCACCGTTGAGCATCTGGCAGACCGGGTGGCGGTGATGTACTTGGGACGTCTGGTGGAAACCGCACCGACAGCAGCACTGTTCTCCCGCCCGCGGCACCCCTACACCGAAACTCTCCTCTCCGCGGTTCCGATCCCTGATCCGGTGCGGCAGCGGGCTCGCGCCAAGGTGGAGATCTCCGGGGAACTGCCCGATCCGGCCCAGCGGCCCAGCGGCTGTCCCTTCCGGAACCGCTGCCGATTCGCCCAGGACATCTGTGCCGAAAAGACACCTGAGCTTCGCTCCCTGGATGGTGGCCGGCAAGCGGCGTGTCACTTTGCCGAGGAGCTTGAACTTGCCGGCGTGGCGCGGTGAGCAACGTCGTCGTGCTTAGTGCTAATGTGTGGTGCGCGCCCGTTCTTTAGGGCCCATTTGCCGTGCACTTGCGCGTGCCCTCTTCTTTCCTATATCCTGTAACTTCGCGTCGTCTCCATTTGTCATGCCTTCATATAGCGGTGGGCATCTCTCTGTGACGCTAAGACACGGAATACGACAGGTCTGTGGAAGGATCCCTCTTGGTCGCCTCGAGCACCTCAAATCAAACCGCTGCCTCGGCCCGTACCGCTGGATACGCTGGCCGACTCTCATTCGCAAAGATCCACGAACCCCTCGATGTCCCGGAGCTCCTGGCTCTGCAGATCGAGTCCTTTGACCGGCTGGTCGGCAATGAGCGCTGGGCCGCTCGTGTCGAAGACGCCCGTCAGAAGGGCATCAAGGGAGTCTCCGACACCTCGGGTCTGGCTGACATCTTCGAGGAGATGTCCCCGATCGAAGACTTCCAGGGCACCATGTCCCTGAGCTTCTCCGATCCGGAGTTCGCTGACCCCAAGATGACGGTGGAGGAGTGCAAAGACCACGACACCACCTACTCGGCCCCGCTGTACGTCAAGGCCGAGTTCATGAACCACAACACCGGTGAGATCAAGCAGCAGACCGTGTTCATGGGCGACTTCCCGCTCATGACCGATCGCGGCACGTTCATCATCAACGGCACCGAGCGTGTGGTCGTCTCCCAGCTGGTCCGCTCCCCGGGCGCTTACTTTGAGCGCTCTCAGGACAAGACCAGCGACAAGGACATCTACACCGCCAAAGTCATCCCCTCCCGCGGCGCGTGGTTTGAGCTGGAGATCGACAAGCGCGATCAGGTCGGTGTGCGTCTGGACCGTAAGCGCAAGCAGCCGGTCACCGCACTGCTGAAGGCGCTGGGCTGGACTGAGTCCCGCATTGTGGAGGAGTTCGGTGATTACGACTCCATCCGCGCCACCCTGGAGAAGGACACCTTCGAAGGCCAGGAAGACGCCCTGCTGGACATCTACCGCAAGCTGCGTCCGGGCGAGCCGCCGACTGTCGAGGCTGGCCGCTCCCTGCTGGAGTCCCTCTACTTCACCCCCAAGCGCTACGACCTGGCAAAGGTGGGCCGTTACAAGCTCAACCGCAAGCTGGGCGTGGACAAGGACTTCAGCGACGCTGACGCCTCGGTGCTCACTGAAGATGACATCGTGGCGATGATCCACTACCTGTGCGCTCTGCACGCTGGTGCCCCCACTATCAAGGGCATCCGCGACAGCGAAGAGGTGGAGCTGCCGGTCACCGTTGATGACATCGACCACTTCGGCAACCGTCGCATCCGCGCCGTCGGCGAGCTCATCGAGAACCAGGTCCGCACCGGCCTGTCCCGCATGGAGCGCGTTGTCCGCGAGCGGATGACCACCCAGGACGTTGAAGCGATCACCCCGCAGACGCTGATCAACATCCGCCCCGTGGTGGCCTCCATCAAGGAGTTCTTCGGCACCTCCCAGCTGTCCCAGTTCATGGACCAGAACAACCCGCTGGCGGGCCTGACCCACAAGCGTCGTCTGTCCGCACTGGGCCCCGGCGGTCTCTCCCGTGACCGCGCCGGCATGGAGGTCCGTGACGTTCACCCGTCGCACTACGGCCGTATGTGCCCCATCGAAACTCCTGAAGGCCCGAACATCGGTCTGATCGGCTCGCTGGCGACTTACGGACGCATCAACAACTTCGGCTTCATCGAGACCCCCTACCGCAAGGTGGTCCACGGCAAGGTCACCGACCAGATCGAGTACCTGACCGCTGATGATGAGCTGGTGGCCCAGATCGCCCAGGCCAACGCGCCGCTGAATGAGGACGGCTCCTTCGCTGAAGAAGCTGTGCTCTGCCGTGGCCGCGCTGACGCCTCCGGCGGTGAGCAGGGTGAGCCGGTTCTGGTGGCTCCTGCTGACATCGACTACATGGACGTCTCCCCGCGCCAGATGGTGTCTGTGGCAACCGCCCTGATTCCGTTCCTGGAGCACGACGACGCCAACCGCGCGCTCATGGGCGCCAACATGCAGCGCCAGGCTGTGCCGCTGCTGGAGTCCGAGTCCCCGCTGGTCGGTACCGGTATGGAGAAGTTCGTGGCGGTTGACGCCGGCGACTCCGTCACCGCTCAGAAGGCCGGTGTGGTCACCAGCGTCGCTGCTGATCTGGTCACCGTCCTCAACGACGACGGCACCCAGACGCACTACCCGATCATGAAGTTCCAGCGCTCCAACCAGGGCAACGCCTACAACCAGCGTGTGCGCGTGACCGAAGGCGACCGGGTCGAGTACCAGTCCATCATCGCCGACGGTCCCTCCACCGAGGCCGGCGAGCTGGCACTGGGCAAGAACCTGCTGGTGGCCTTCATGTCCTGGGAGGGTCACAACTTCGAGGACGCCATCATCCTGTCCCAGCGCCTGGTGCAGGACGATGTCCTGACCTCGATCCACATCGAGGAGCACGAGGTCGATGCCCGCGACACCAAGCTGGGCGCCGAGGAGATCACCCGGGACATCCCGAACGTCTCCGAGGAGATGCTTGCTCAGCTTGATGAGCGCGGCATCATCCACGTCGGTGCTGAGGTCGAGGCAGGAGACATCCTGGTCGGCCGCGTCACCCCCAAGGGCGAGACCGAGCTGACCCCCGAGGAGCGCCTGCTGCGCGCCATCTTCGGCGAGAAGTCCCGCGAAGTCCGTGACACCTCCCTGAAGGTGCCCCACGGCGAGTCCGGCACTGTCATCGGCGTGCGCGTGCTCGACGCTGAGGAAGGCCACGACCTTCCCCCGGGCGTCAACCAGGTGGTGCGTGTCTACGTGGCACAGAAGCGCAAGATCACCGACGGCGATAAGCTCGCCGGCCGTCACGGCAACAAGGGCGTCATCTCCAAGATCCTTCCGGTCGAGGACATGCCCTTCCTGCCCGACGGTACCCCGGTCGACGTCGTGCTCAACCCGATGGGCGTTCCCGGCCGTATGAACATCGGTCAGGTCATGGAGATCCACCTGGGCTGGGCCGCGAAGCAGGGCTGGAAGATCGAGGGTGAGCCGGAGTGGGTCAAGAACCTGCCGAACCTCCCGCGTGAGACCGGCCCCACCAAGGTCGCCACCCCGGTGTTCGACGGTGCCGAGCCTCGTGAGCTCACCGGCATTCTGGAGTCCATCAACCCCAACCGCGACGGCGACAAGATGGTTCAGCCCTCCGGTAAGGCGCAGCTCTTCGACGGTCGCTCCGGCGAGCCGTTCCCAGAGCCGGTGTCAGTGGGCTACATGTACATCCTGAAGCTGCACCACCTGGTGGATGACAAGATCCACGCCCGCTCCACCGGCCCGTACTCCATGATCACCCAGCAGCCGCTGGGCGGTAAGGCGCAGTTCGGCGGCCAGCGCTTCGGTGAGATGGAAGTGTGGGCCCTGGAGGCCTACGGCTCCGCCTACACCCTGCAGGAGCTGTTGACCATCAAGTCCGATGACATTCACGGTCGTGTGAAGGTCTACGAGGCGATCGTCAAGGGCGAGGACATCCCCGAGCCGGGTGTGCCCGAGTCGTTCAAGGTTCTGATCAAGGAGATGCAGTCCCTCTGCCTGAACGTCGAGGTCCTCAACGATCAGGGTCACGCATTCGAGATGCGCGACGCTGACAGTGATGACTCCGGCTTCAGTGCGGCAGAGGAGCTCGGCATCGACCTTTCCCGCGCGGAGCCCAGCTCAGTCGAAGAGGTCTGATCCTCTCACCGTCCGGTCGTTTACGGGTCCGCGCTTGGAGCAGCAGCTCAAAGCGCGGACCCGGACCCGGACACTGACGCTCTAAAACGCTTACGAATCTTTGCAAGAGAAAAGAGAGATACGGACTATGTCCACTGAATCCTCATTCGACACGATGCGCATCGGGCTGGCCTCCACCGACGACATCCTGCGGTGGTCCCACGGCGAGGTGAAGAAGCCCGAGACCATCAACTACCGCACACTGAAGCCTGAGAAGGACGGCCTCTTCTGCGAGAAGATCTTCGGCCCCTCCCGGGACTGGGAATGCTACTGCGGTAAGTACAAGCGCGTGCGCTTCAAGGGCATCACCTGTGAGCGCTGCGGCGTTGAGGTGACCCGCTCCAAGGTGCGTCGCGAGCGTATGGGCCACATCGAGCTGGCCGCTCCTGTGACTCATATCTGGTACTTCAAGGGTGTGCCCTCCCGTCTGGGCTACCTGCTGGACCTGGCGCCGAAGGACCTGGAGAAGGTCATCTACTTCGCTGCCTACATGATCACCAATGTGGATGATGATCGCCGCCACCAGGACCTGCCGAACCTGCAGGCCGAGGTGGATCAGGAGATCCGTCACCTGCAGGATCAGCGCGACTCTGATATCGCTGCTGTGGCCAAGGAACTCGAGGACGGCCTGGCCGAGCTCGAGTCCGAGGGCGCCAAGGCTGCGGAGAAGAAGAAGTTCCGCGAAGGCAAAGAGAAGCAGATGGCGCAGCTGCGCAAGCGCTCCGATGCCGAGATCGAACAGATCCAGAAGGTCTGGGACCGGTTCAAGAACCTGAAGGTCGCAGACCTCGAAGGCGACGAGACCCTGTTCCGTGAGATGCGCGCCAAGTACGGCGAGTACTTCGAGGGCTACATGGGTGCTGAGGCTATCCGCCGCCGCCTGGAGACCTTCGATATGGAGGCTGAGGCTGAGCGCCTGCGCGAGACCATTGCCACCGGCAAGGGTCAGCGCAAGACTCGTGCCCTGAAGCGCCTGAAGGTGCTCAACGCGTTCCTGGTCAACGGCCAGTCGCCCACCGGCATGGTGCTCGAGGCTGTTCCGGTGATCCCGCCGGAGATCCGCCCCATGGTGCAGCTCGACGGCGGACGCTTTGCGACCTCGGATCTCAACGACCTCTACCGTCGTGTGATCAACCGCAACAATCGTCTCAAGCGCCTGCTGGATCTTGGTGCACCCGAGATCATCATCAACAACGAGAAGCGCATGCTGCAGGAGTCGGTTGACTCCCTGTTCGACAACGGTCGCCGCGGCCGTCCGGTCACCGGACCGGGCAACCGTCCGCTGAAGTCGCTGTCTGACATGCTCAAGGGCAAGCAGGGCCGCTTCCGTCAGAACCTGCTGGGTAAGCGCGTGGACTACTCGGGCCGTTCGGTCATCGTGGTGGGCCCGCAGCTGAAGCTGCACGAGTGCGGTCTGCCCAAGCAGATGGCGCTGGAGCTCTTCAAGCCCTTCGTGATGAAGCGCCTGGTGGACCTCAACCACGCCCAGAACATCAAGTCCGCCAAGCGGATGGTGGAGCGCCAGCGCTCCCAGGTGTGGGACGTGCTCGAAGAGGTCATCACCGAGCACCCGGTGCTGCTCAACCGTGCACCTACCCTGCACCGTCTGGGCATTCAGGCCTTCGAGCCGCAGCTGGTTGAGGGCAAGGCCCTGCAGCTGCACCCGCTGGTTTGTGCCGCGTTCAACGCTGACTTCGACGGCGACCAGATGGCAGTTCACCTGCCGCTGGGCCCCGAGGCTCAGGCTGAGGCACGCGTGCTGATGCTCTCCTCCAACAACATCCTCAAGCCCTCTGACGGTCGCCCTGTGGCACTGCCGACTCAGGACATGATCATCGGTCTGCACCACCTCACCACCGTTCGCGAGGACGCTGAGGGCGCCGGCCGCGTGTTCTCCACTGTCGGTGAGGCGCAGATGGCCTTCGATCTGAAGGCGCTGCACATCAACGCCCCGGTGAAGATCGCCGTCGAAGGCTTCGTGCCAGGTGATGAGGTTGCTGCACCGGAGGGCTGGGAGCCCGGTCAGACTGCACTGATCGAGACCACCCTGGGCAAGGTGCTCTTCAACGAGCTGCTTCCTGCTGACTACCCGTGGCAGGACAAGCAGGCGGATAAGAAGCAGCTGGGCCAGATGATCAATGATCTCTCCGAGCGCTACTCCACCGTGGTGGTTGCCCAGACCCTGGATAACCTCAAGGACGCCGGCTTCTACTGGTCCACCCGTTCGGGCGTGACCGTGGCCATCTCCGATATCACCTCTGACTTCGACAAGGCAGAGATGATGGAGGGCTACGAGGCCCAGGTGGCCAAGGTCGAAGCCGACTACGGTATGGGCCTGATGGATCGCGATGAGCGCACCACTGAGCTGCAGGAGATCTGGAACAAGGCAACTGCCGAGATCCAGGAAGCCATGATCAACGGTCTGGACTCCCTGAACACCATTAACCGCATGGTCTCCTCCGGAGCTCGTGGTAACTGGCACCAGGTACGTCAGATCGCTGGTATCCGTGGACTGGTGACGAACCCGAAGGGTGAGATCATCCCTCGCCCGATCAAGTCCTCCTACCGTGAGGGCCTGTCGGTTCTTGAGTACTTCATCGCGACCCACGGTGCCCGTAAGGGTCTGGCGGATACCGCGCTGAAGACTGCGAACTCCGGTTACCTGACCCGTCGTCTGGTGGATGTCTCCCAGGACGTGATCGTGCGCGACGAGGACTGCGGCACCACCCGCGGTCTCACTGTGCCGATCGCTCAGCCTGCGGGCCACAGCCACGACGCTGAGGGACAGCAGGACGTGCTGGTCAAGTCCGGCCGCAAGTACGTCACCGACCTGCTGGACGGCAGCACTGAGACTGAGCTGCACAAGATGGTGGAGACTTCCGCCTACTCGCGCACTCTGGCTGAAGACGTGGCCGACGCCGAGGGTAACGTGCTGGCTGAGGCCGGCTCCGAGGTGGGCGATGTGCTCATCCAGAAGCTGTACTCCGCCGGTGTGAAGACCATCAAGGTCCGTTCCGTGCTGACCTGTGAGTCCGCCGTCGGCACCTGTGCTGCCTGCTACGGCCGCTCGATGGCTGCTGGCCACCGGGTGGACGTGGGCGAGGCCGTGGGCATCATCGCTGCACAGTCCATCGGTGAGCCCGGTACTCAGCTGACCATGCGTACCTTCCACTCCGGTGGTGTGGCTTCGGCTGATGACATCACCCAGGGTCTGCCGCGTATCCAGGAGCTCTTCGAGGCTCGCACTCCTAAGGGTGTGGCTCCGATCGCTGAGTCCTCCGGACGGCTGCGCTACGAGGAGGATGACAAGCAGGCTCGCCTGGTGCTGACTCCCGATGACGGCTCGGAGGAGCAGGTCTACCCGATCCTGCGCCGCGCCAAGCTGCTGGTGGACCTGGGCCAGAACCAGGACCAGACCGCTCATGTGGAGGTCGGCACCCAGCTGATCCACGGTTCGGTTGATCCCAAGCAGGTGCTGCGTGTGCTCGGTCCCCGGGCTGCTCAGAAGTTCCTGGTGGCAGAGGTTCAGGAGGTGTACCAGTCGCAGGGCGTGGACATCCACGACAAGCACGTGGAGGTCATTGTCCGGCAGATGCTGCGTCGCATCACCGTCATCGAGTCCGGTGAGACCGACCTGCTGCCCGGTGAGCTGGCTGATCGCTTCCGATTCCAGCAGGCCAACAAGAAGGCCTTCGAGCAGGGTCATCGTCCGGCTTCCGGTCGTGATGAGCTCATGGGCATCACCAAGGCTTCGCTGGCCACCGACTCCTGGCTCTCGGCGGCCTCCTTCCAGGAGACCACCCGCGTGCTCACCCAGGCGGCAATGGAAGGTAAGTCCGATCCGCTGCTGGGCCTGAAGGAGAACGTGATCATCGGTAAGCTCATCCCGGCCGGTACCGGCCTGGATCGGTATACCCAGACCGACGTGGAGCCCACCGAAGAAGCTAAGGCCAATCTGTTCACCGGCCCGAGCCTCTACGGTTCCAGCTTCGACTACGCAGGCGCTGAAGGCGAGAGCGAGTTCCATGCGATTCCGCTCGAGGACTACAGCACTGATGTAGATTTCCGCTGACGCTGACGAGCTGATCGAAAACGCCGGGTTCCCTTCAGGGAGCCCGGCGTTTTCGCATGTGACGACACGACCTGGTATCGTTGACTTGATTGTTTCTGTGTGGCAAAGGACTCTGTCCGGGTTGCGGGGAAGTTGCGCAACGAATGCCACATTTTTGCACGCCTGGGGACTGAGTCATCTCGGCCGCTTCGGCGGCTGCGGCCTCGGACCTGAAGAGTTTCGCATCAGCAGAGACACACCGGCCGCAGGCGGCCCCAGACAACTATTGATGGAGAACGCATAGTGCCTACTATTCAGCAGCTGGTGCGCAAGGGTCGCACCCCCAAAGTTGCCAAGAACAAGACCCCTGCCCTGCAGGGATCCCCAATGCGTCGTGGCGTATGCACCCGTGTGTACACCACCACGCCCAAGAAGCCGAACTCCGCACTGCGCAAGGTGGCCCGTGTCCGCCTCGGCGGCGGCGTTGAGGTCACTGCCTACATCCCGGGTGAGGGCCACAACCTGCAGGAGCACTCCATCGTGCTCGTGCGTGGCGGTCGTGTGAAGGACCTCCCCGGCGTCCGCTACAAGATCGTCCGCGGCGCTCTTGACACCCAGGGTGTCAAGGGTCGCGGCCAGGCTCGCTCCCGCTATGGCGCGAAGAAGGAGAAGAAGTAATGCCTCGTAAGGGTCCCGCTCCTAAGCGCCCTCTCGTCCAGGACCCCGTCCACGGCTCCCCGCTGGTCACCCAGCTGATCAACAAGGTGCTGGTCGACGGCAAGAAGTCCACTGCTGAGCGCATCGTCTACGGTGCCCTCGAAGGTGTGGCCAAGAAGTCCGGCGAGGACTCCGTGGCTGTGCTAAAGAAGGCCATGGACAACATCCGCCCCGCTCTCGAGGTCCGCTCCCGCCGCGTCGGCGGTGCCACCTACCAGGTGCCCGTCGAAGTGAAGCCCGGTCGTGCTACCGCCCTGGCTCTGCGCTGGCTAGTGGGCTACGCCAAGGACCGTCGTGAGAAGACCATGATCGACCGTCTGATGAACGAGATCCTGGATGCATCCAACGGTCTCGGCGCCGCTGTGAAGCGCCGCGAGGACACCCACAAGATGGCCGAGGCCAACAAGGCCTTCGCCCACTACCGCTGGTAAGCCCAAGCAGAACCGAGTTAAAGGGGATTCACCGTGGCACAAGACGTGCTCACTGACCTGAAGAAGGTCCGCAACATCGGCATCATGGCTCACATCGATGCCGGTAAGACCACCACCACCGAACGCATCCTGTTCTACACGGGCATCAACCACAAGATCGGTGAGACCCACGACGGTGCGTCGACGACGGACTGGATGGAGCAGGAAAAGGAGCGCGGCATCACCATCACCTCCGCCGCGGTGACCTGCTTCTGGGACAATAACCAGATCAACATCATTGACACCCCCGGTCACGTGGACTTCACCGTTGAGGTAGAGCGCGCGCTTCGCGTGCTCGACGGCGCGGTGGCTGTCTTCGACGGCAAGGAAGGCGTGGAGCCCCAGTCCGAGACCGTGTGGCGCCAGGCTGATAAGTACAACGTGCCCCGCATCTGCTTCGTCAACAAGATGGACAAGCTGGGCGCAGACTTCTACTTCACCGTTGACACCATCAAGTCCCGTCTGGGCGCCAAGCCGCTGGTGATGCAGCTGCCTATCGGTGCTGAGAATGACTTCGTGGGCGTTGTTGACCTCCTGAAGATGAAGGCCCTGGTGTGGCCCGGCGATGCCAAGGGTGACGTGACCATGGGCGCTGAGTACGAGACCCGCGAGATCCCTGAGGATCTGGTGGAGCGTGCTGAGGAGTACCGCAACGAGCTCATCGAGCAGGTTGCCGAGGCCGACGAGGCTCTCATGGAGAAGTACCTCGAGGGCGAAGAGCTGACCATGGACGAGCTGAAGGATGGCATCCGCAAGCTCACCGTGGCTGGCGAGGCCTACCCGGTCTTCTGTGGTTCTGCCTTCAAGAACCGCGGTGTGCAGCCCATGCTTGACGCCGTGATCGACTACCTGCCCTCCCCGGCAGACGTCGAGTCCATGGTGGGTCACAAGCCCAATGATGAAGAGGTCGAGCTGACCCGTAAGCCGTCCAAGGACGAGCCTTTCTCCGCTCTGGCGTTCAAGATTGCTGCTCACCCGTTCTTCGGACAGCTGACCTTCATCCGCGTGTACTCCGGCAAGCTCAGCTCCGGTGCCCAGGTGATCAACTCCACTAAGGGCAAGAAGGAGCGCATCGGCAAGCTCTTCCAGATGCACGCCAACAAGGAGAACCCGGTGGAGGAGATCCAGGCCGGCCACATCTATGCGGTCATCGGTCTGAAGGACACCACTACCGGTGACACCCTGTGCGATCCGGACAACCAGATCGTTCTTGAGTCGATGACCTTCCCGGAGCCGGTGATCTCCGTGGCCATCGAGCCCAAGACCAAGGGCGACCAGGAGAAGCTCTCCACCGCTATTCAGAAGCTGGCCGCTGAGGATCCGACCTTCACGGTCAACCTCAACGAAGAAACCGGCCAGACCGAGATCGGCGGCATGGGCGAGCTCCACCTGGACATCCTGGTGGACCGCATGAAGCGCGAATTCAAGGTCGAAGCAAACGTGGGCAAGCCGCAGGTTGCCTACCGCGAGACCATCAAGAAGCGCGTGGAGAAGGTCGAATACACCCACAAGAAGCAGACTGGTGGATCCGGCCAGTTCGCGAAGGTGCAGATGAACTTCGAGCCCCTGGACACCACCGAGGGCGAGCTCTACGAGTTTGCCAACTTGGTGACCGGTGGTCGCATCCCGCGTGAGTACATCCCTTCGGTGGATGCTGGTATTCAGGACGCCATGCAGGTCGGCGTGCTGGCCGGCTACCCGATGGTGGGCGTGAAGGCCGAGCTGACCGACGGCGCTTACCACGACGTCGACTCCTCGGAGATGGCGTTCAAGCTCGCTGGCTCCCAGGTGTTCAAGGAGGGCGCACGCCGCGCCAACCCTGTGCTGCTGGAGCCCATGATGTCCGTTGAGGTCCGTACTCCTGAGGAGTACATGGGCGACGTCATCGGTGACCTGAACTCCCGTCGCGGTCAGATCCAGTCCATGGACGACGCTGCTGGTGTGAAGGTCGTCAAGGCACTGGTGCCGCTGAGCGAGATGTTCGGCTACATCGGTGAGCTGCGCTCCCGTACTCAGGGTCGCGCAGTGTTCACCATGACCTTCGACTCCTACGCTGAGGTGCCGAAGGCTGTGGCCGACGAGATCATCGAGAAGAGCCGCGGCGAGTAACTCGTCCTGGCATCGAGCAAAATTTCCCCAATAACCCTGTAATTAGTAGACTTGCGAGAGTTTCAGCCAACTACCCTGTGCGGCTGAAGTAAGTCTTACTGACCTGAACACGTTTCTATAGGAGGAACCTGTGGCCAAGGCAAAGTTCGAGCGGACTAAGCCGCACCTCAACATCGGCACCATCGGTCACGTCGACCACGGCAAGACCACGTTGACTGCCGCTATCTCCAAGGTGCTGGCTGACAAGTACCCGGACCTCAACGAGGGCCGTGACTTCGCATCCATCGATAACGCTCCTGAGGAGCGCGAGCGCGGTATCACTATCAACGTCTCTCACGTGGAGTACCAGACGGAGAAGCGTCACTACGCTCACGTCGATGCTCCCGGCCACGCCGACTACGTGAAGAACATGATCACCGGTGCTGCTCAGATGGACGGCGCGATCCTCGTGGTCGCAGCCACCGACGGTCCGATGGCTCAGACCCGCGAGCACGTGCTGCTGGCCCGCCAGGTTGGCGTGCCGAAGCTGCTGGTGGCTCTGAACAAGTCCGATATGGTTGATGACGAGGAGCTGCTGGACCTCGTCGAGATGGAGGTTCGCGAACTTCTGTCCGACCAGGGCTTCGACGGCGACGACGCTCCTGTGATCCGCACCTCCGGCCTGAAGGCTCTCGAGGGCGACGCAGAGTGGGTCAAGTCCGTTGAGGACCTGATGGACGCCGTGGATGAGTTCATCCCGGAGCCGGAGCGTGACCGTGACAAGCCGTTCCTGATGCCGATCGAGGACGTCTTCACCATCACCGGTCGCGGCACCGTGGTGACCGGTCGCGCCGAGCGTGGCACCCTGGCTATCAACTCTGAGGTTGAGATCCTGGGTATCCGCGAGAAGCAGAAGACCGTTGTGACCGGTATCGAGATGTTCCACAAGCAGCTCGACGAGGCATGGGCAGGCGAGAACTGTGGTCTGCTGCTTCGCGGTCTGAAGCGCGAGGACGTCGAGCGCGGCCAGGTTGTGGCTGCTCCCGGCTCCATCACCCCGCACACCAAGTTCGAGGCAAACGTCTACATCCTGTCCAAGGATGAGGGCGGTCGCCACAACCCCTTCTACACCAACTACCGTCCGCAGTTCTACTTCCGTACCACTGACGTGACCGGTGTGATCGATCTGCCTGAGGGCACCGAGATGGTGATGCCCGGTGACAACACCGAGATGACCGTCGAGCTCATCCAGCCGATCGCTATGGAAGAGGGCCTCGGCTTCGCTATCCGCGAGGGTGGCCGCACCGTTGGCTCCGGCAAGGTCACCAAGATCATCGAGTAATACTCTTACTCACTGATCAGCTGATCTGATTCACAGGACCCCCAGCATCTTCGGATGCTGGGGGTCCTGTGCGTTATACGCTGTCAGGGTTGCCGCGGTAGCCCGTGGTTCCCCGCGGTGGTCAACGAAGTAGATAAGGCGGTAACCAGTCATGGAGTGGCTGACGGTGATTCTGCTGGTGCTGGCCGTGCCCTTTGGCATTGGACTGGCTCTGGGCTACCACTGGGGGCGGTCAAAGACACCGCCGCACCCATCGCCCTACGATGTGACCACACCCACCAAGCCCGCAGGCCACGTTCCCCCGGCGGCTCCTCCCACTGACTGGGCAGTACCTTCGGGCTATCTGACGCCGACCGACCGGCGTCGTGCGACTGGTCAGCTGCCGGTGACTGGCCCGCTCCCTCCGGCTGGTTATGTCCCTCCCACTGTCCAGCTCAGTACAGTGCCTGGGCAGCCTGGCGACTCTGAGTATCCGCAGCAGGCAAGTGCAAGTGCGCTGCCAACGGTTTACCGCACGTCAGCGACTGAGCCGAGCACTCGCAGTGAGTTTCGAGCTATCAATATCGCGCTCTACATCGGGGGACTGCTGCTGTCCGCGGCTGCTTTGGCGTATGTCTCAGTGATGCAGTCACCTGTATTCACCGCGGTGTCCCTGTTGGTGGCCTATGTGGTCTTCGCCGTCGTGGGCTTTGTTCTGGCTGAACGTGTCAGTGTGCTCAAACCGGCGGGGATGGCCTTATTCGGCACGTCCTTGGCCATCCTCTCTGTGGCTGCAGTGCCGGTAAATGATGCCTTCATCGGTGACGGACGACTCACCTGGTTGCTGACCTCCCTGCTGGGCCTGGGTGTCTACAGTGCTGCAGCGCTGCGCCTGGATTCGCGGGTACTGGGATATCTGGCCGTACCGTTCTTCTACTCCGCACTGTTCTCTTCCACCGCAGTGCTGCAGCAGGGACTGCTGTGGTCGCTGGTGCTGATCATGTTGCTGGCCGCCGTGAGCCAGTTCGCGCTGAGTCTGCTGGGGGAGAGGCTCCCCACCATCCTGACGCGCCCCTTTGGGCGGCTGCATTGGCTCGTTGTCCCAGGGGCGGTGGCGGCCGGGCTGCTGACACCGGCGCATATGCGCAGCACGGACTATGTGTTCCTCTTCGCTGCCGCGGGCATCTACTATCTCGTCTGTGCGGTGTGGCCGCCCGTGAAGAGGTTCCGGCTGGGCTACTCTGTGGCCGCCCGGATACTGTTCACTGCTGCCTTTATCAGCTGGTTGCTCACCTTGGGTCTGGGGTATGCCATCACGCTGGCGCTGATCACCCTATGGGCGGCTGCGGTCTACTTCTCTATGGTCTACCTGCCGAGTCGGGTCACCGATCAACCAAGCCCCGAGCAACGCAGCCCCGAGCAACGCAGGCCCGCCCAGCGTGAAGCAGCCTCGGCAGCGCTAGTAGCCGCTCTGGCGACAGCCCTGCTGTCCCAGATGCTTATGGTGTCTGCAGCAGCTGACGAGACACCATGGCTGTGGCTGAGCGTCATCGTCGCAACAGCATCAGCCATGGGTGCCCACGAGATTCTGCTGCGTCGGCCTGGCAGAATCCGCCGGAACGTGCTGCGTGCCTTCCTCATCCTGGCTGTCATCACCTCACTGCCCGGACTACCAGTTCTGGGAATGGTGTGGTTGAGCATCTGGATCCTGGCCGAACGCCGACTCAGCGGCGAAGGGCTGCGCTCAGCAGTTCAGCGTGGTCTTCTCGCACTATGGTGCGCCGGCCTGGGCTGGACTGTGGGGGAGTTCGGAGCTGATATCTGGCTCGGTATCCGGCTCGGGCTGCTGGCGCTCTTCCTGGCAGCAGCCGGTGCGGTCCTGCACTGGGTGCGCCGACCCGATGCCAGGTACCTCGTGGGCGAACCCCTGGCATGGCTCATCCTGATTCCCGCCGTGACACTGCTTCACCGTGCTCAAACCTCGAGCTGGTGGTGGGCTGATCTTGCCACCGCGTTTGTTCTGCTGGGTCTGGCACTCTTGTTGGCTTTGCGCACGCTGAAGGAACCCGTCACCGCGGTGACGGTACCGGTATACGCAGCCCTGGGCGCGTATCTGACCGTAGTTGAGACACTGCAGAACCTCTTTGACGGTCGTATGGGGGCCACGAGTTCGGTCACCGGGTACCTGGGGTCCAGTGTGGCCTTCACAGTCGTGGTGACGCTGGCGCTTTGGATGCGCGACCGGTACCCCAGAGAAGCTAGCGCACTGCGTATGCAGCTGGCCCGAAGTGCCGCAGTGGTGGCGCTGGTCGCTTCTACCGCACCTATGGTGACAGCAGAGCCGGGCCGGGTTCCGGTGCTGGCCTGGGTGGTACCGCTGATGCAGGGCACACTACTGGTCTTGGCCGTTCGCTGGGTACCCCAGCGACTGCGTGTCCACGTGGGCCTAGCCGGCAGTCTCCTGCTTCCGCTGTCTGGACTTTTCGCGCTGTACCAGGCCGAGCTTGATACTGAAACGCTCGTGGCGGGAACTGGACTGCTGATGCTGCTGGCCATTCTGCTCAACGAAGCGTTGATCTTCGGTCGCACCGAAGGGCCTGGCCAGCCTGCACCACGCGGTCCTGACGTGGATCGTGACTGGGCGATGATCCACTACGTCGCTGCCGGCGTGCTGGCCACAGTTCTGGCGCTGGTAGGCCTCGGCGCAGATAGCCCGTTGGTACAGATCACACCCCTTGTGGCGGCGGCAGCACTGCTGACCGCTGGTCTACTGAGAGCGCGACGACTGGGCCTCTACTGGGGTGCCGGTCTCATCGTCCTCGCTGTTCTGTGGTCACTGCGTCAGGCGGTCTTTGGGCTGCTGATTGCCCTGGGTGTGCTCATCATTGCTGCGGCTGTGTGGAGGCTGCTGGCTGTACAGAAGAAGCAGCCGCCAGGGCACAGGCCAGCTGCAGCTGACCCCGGCCAGTATGCCTCTGAGAGCACCGACAGCCGTTGAGACCGGCTTCACCAGGCTTCCGAGCTTGCGAGTCCGGAGAGAACATGACACTATAGACAAGTTGTTCACGATCCGTGTGCCCTGGCGTGCCTGCGGTCCGGATTCGATGAACGGGCAAGCATAACTTTCAATCCGGCTCACTGCGGGTGTTCTGCTGTGCGCAGCAATCGCTGCTCATCTAAGCGACACGCCCGACCGCGGGGGCCGGGGTTCCGGTCAGTCGAGGAACCCATTGCAGCCGCTGATAGCAGCGGCGCACCGTCAACGGTGGTGATGGATTCGGCAGGCAGAGGGACCGCAGATCACGTGTCACACGTGATAGGCAGCCACAACATCAGACGGTTTTCCGGCACCGGATATGGCTCTTTTGAAGAGCTGATCCCCCACGCCGCGCAGAGCTTTTCGATGAGGTCACGTCGCTTCGACGACGTCGCCGCCACATGGCTGCCACGAAGAACGAACGAAGCAGGACTGACCAGAAAGAGGCTCAACGCCATGGCGGGACAGAAAATCCGCATCCGGCTGAAGTCGTATGACCATGAGGTCATCGACACCTCGGCTCGGAAGATCGTCGACACGGTCACACGTGCAGGTGCAACGGTTGTCGGCCCCGTGCCGCTGCCCACCGAGAAGAACGTGTACGCCGTTATTCGTTCTCCCCATAAGTACAAGGACTCTCGCGAGCACTTCGAGATGCGCACTCATAAGCGCCTGATCGACATCGTGGACCCGACGCCTAAGGCTGTCGATTCCCTGATGCGTCTCGACCTGCCTGCAGACGTCAACATCGAGATCAAGCTCTAGTCAGGGAGGTGCTGAGAGAACTATGACCAACATTTCCCGCGTCGAAACCAACGTCAAGGGACTGCTGGGCACGAAGCTCGGCATGACCCAGGTCTGGGACGAGAACAACAACCTCGTCCCCGTCACTGTCGTCCAGGCCGACTCCAACGTCGTCACCCAGATCCGCTCCGAGGAAGTCGACGGCTACAACGCCGTCCAGATCGGCTTCGGCCAGATCGATCCTCGCAAAGTGACCAAGCCGATGGCTGGCCACTTCGAGAAGGCAGGCGTGACCCCACGCCGCCACATCGTGGAAATCCGCACCGCAGAGGCCGGCTCCTATGAGCTGGGCCAGGAGCTCAAGGCTGAGACCTTTGAAGCCGGCCAGAAGGTCGACGTCATCGGCAAGACCAAGGGCAAGGGCTTCGCTGGCGTTATGAAGCGCCACGGCTTCTCCGGTGTCGGTGCTTCCCACGGTCAGCACAAGAACCACCGCAAGCCCGGCTCCATCGGTGGCGCAGCCACCCCCGGACGCGTCTTCAAGGGCCTGCGCATGGCTGGCCGGATGGGCAACGTCCGCCACACCACGCACAACCTCACCGTCCACGCAGTGGACGCCGAGAAGAACCTGCTGCTCATCAAGGGCGCCGTTCCTGGCCCCAAGGGTGCGGTCATCCTGGTCCGCACGGCAGTGAAGGGAGCATGATCAAAATGGCAACCAAGGTTTCCGTCGACTTCCCCGCAGAGGTTTTCGACGTCGCCACCAACAACGCGCTGATCCACCAGGTCGTCGTGGCGCAGCAGGCTGCTGCTCGTCAGGGCACCCACAAGGTGAAGACCCGCGCTGAGGTCTCCGGCACCGGCGCTAAGCCGTTCCGCCAGAAGGGAACCGGCCGGGCTCGTCAGGGCTCAATGCGCGGTCCCCACATGATCGGCGGCGGCATCGTTCACGGTCCGACCCCGCGTGACTACGCCCAGCGCACCCCCAAGAAGATGAAGGCTGCTGCACTGCGCGGCGCTCTGTCTGACCGGGCACGCAACGGCCGTATCCACGTGATTGACGCACTGGTGACCGAGAAGGCCTCCACCAAGGCAGCCAAGGAAGCTCTGGCTTCCCTCGGCGGCCAGGATCGCAACTGGCTGGTGGTCATTGACCGCAGCGACGACGTCGCCGCGCTGTCCACCCGCAACCTGCCCCATGTCCACACTCTCTATGCCGACCAGCTGAACACCTACGATGTGCTCGTCTCCGACGACATCGTGTTCACCCAGGCCGGATACGACGCCTTCCTGGCTCACGCACAGGGCGGCAACAAGGAGGAGGCCAAGTGAGCGTCCTGACCCAGAAAGACCCCCGCGACGTCATCATCGCGCCGGTCGTCTCCGAGAAGTCCTACGCACTGATCGACGAAGGCAAGTACACCTTCCTGGTCGATACTCGCTCCACCAAGAGCGAGATCAAGTACGCAGTGGAGAAGATCTTCGGCGTCAAGGTCGACAAGGTCAACACCATCAACCGTCCGGGCAAGCGCAAGCGGACCCGTTTCGGCTGGGGCTCCCGCAATGACACCAAGCGGGCGGTCATCACCCTCAAAGAGGGCTTTGCAATTGACATCTTCGGAGGATCCGCAGCATAAGGCTGCCGGAACCACTTGATCGAGGAAGAGAATCATGGCTATTCGTAACCTGAAGCCGACCACCCCGGGCCAGCGCGGCTCATCGGTGGCCGACTTCGCAGAGATCACCCGGTCTACGCCGGAAAAGTCCCTGCTGCGCCCGCTGAGCAAGACCGGCGGCCGTAACAGCTCGGGCAAGATCACCACCCGTCACAAGGGCGGCGGCCACAAGCGCCAGTACCGTCTGATCGACTTCCGCCGCGCGGATAAGGACGGCGTGCCCGCGAAGGTCGCTCATATTGAGTACGACCCCAACCGCACCGCACGTATCGCCCTGCTGCACTTCGCAGACGGCACCAAGCGCTACATCCTGGCTCCGGCCAAGCTTGAGCAGGGTGCTGCAGTGGAGTCCGGCCCCAACGCGGATATCAAGCCCGGCAACAACCTGCCGCTGCGTAACATCCCCGTCGGTACCGTGATCCACGCTGTGGAGCTGCGTCCCGGCGGCGGTGCCAAGCTCGGCCGCTCCGCTGGTGCCTCCATCCAGCTGGTTGCTCGTGAAGGCAAGTACGCCCAGCTGCGTCTGCCTTCCGGTGAAGTCCGCAACGTGGACGTGCGCTGCCGCGCAACTGTTGGGCAGGTCGGCAACGCCGAGCAGTCCAACATCAACTGGGGCAAGGCTGGCCGTATGCGCTGGAAGGGCGTCCGCCCGACCGTCCGCGGTGTTGTCATGAACCCTGTCGACCACCCGCACGGTGGTGGCGAGGGCAAGACCTCCGGTGGTCGCCACCCGGTCAACCCCAACGGCAAGCCCGAGGGCCGCACCCGCCGTCCCAACAAGGAAAGCGACAAGCTCATCGTGCGTCGCCGTCGTACCAAGAACAAGCGATAGGAGCCTGGAAACATGCCACGCAGCTTGAAGAAGGGCCCCTTCGTTGATCAGCACCTGTACCTGAAGGTCGCTGCTGAGAACGAAAAGGGCACCAAGAACGTCATCAAGACATGGTCCCGCCGTTCCATGATCATCCCGGACATGCTCGGCCACACCATCGCCGTGCACGACGGACGCAAGCACATCCCCGTGTTCATCACTGAGTCGATGGTCGGGCACAAGCTCGGCGAGTTCGCTCCGACGCGCACATTCCGCGGCCATGTGAAGGACGACAAGAAGGGCAAGCGCCGCTGACCCTCACGGGATCAGTACGTTTGCACTACTTCTGAGAAGACGAGAGAAGGAAAGCAATGGAAGCCAAGGCAATTGCGCGCTACGTGCGTGTGACGCCTATGAAGGCCCGGCGCGTCGTCGACCTTGTCCGCGGCAAGCAGGCCAACGAGGCACTGGCCATTCTGCAGTTCGCCCCCCAGGGCGCTTCGGAGCCGGTGTACAAGGTGGTGGCCTCTGCAATGGCCAACGCCCGGCAGCATGCTGACAAGGCCGGCGTCGCCTTCAACGAGGACGATTACGTCATCACTGAGGCCCGCGTCGACGAAGGACCCACCATGAAGCGGTTCCGCCCCCGTGCACAGGGACGCGCCTACCGCATCAACAAGCGCACCAGCCACGTGACCATCGTGGTCGGCACAGAAGAGAAAGGTGGAGATCAGTAGTGGGACAGAAGATCAACCCCAATGGTTTCCGTCTGGGCATCACCACTGACCACGTCTCCCACTGGTACGCCGACTCCACCAAGCCGGGTCAGCGCTACAAGGACTTCGTGAAAGAGGATGTCCAGATCCGCGAGCTGCTGGAGAAGAGCGTTGAGCGCGCCGGCATCTCCAAGGTCGAGATCGAGCGCACCCGTGACCGCGTTCGCGTCGATATTCACACTGCCCGCCCGGGTATTGTGATCGGCCGCCGCGGCGCCGAGGCAGACCGCATCCGCGGCGAGCTCGAGAAGCTCAGCGGCAAGCAGATCCAGCTGAACATCCTCGAGGTCAAGAACCCCGAGATCGACGCTCAGCTGGTTGCTCAGGGTGTGGCCGAGCAGCTCGCTGCTCGTGTGGCATTCCGGCGCGCAATGAAGAAGGCCATCTCCTCCGCAATGCGTGCAGGCGCCAAGGGTATTCGTATCCAGTGCGCCGGCCGTCTTGGCGGTGCCGAGATGTCCCGTTCCGAGTTCTACCGCGAAGGCCGTGTGCCGCTGCACACCCTGCGTGCGAACATCGACTTCGGCAAGCACGAGGCCAAGACCACCTTCGGCCGCATTGGCGTGAAGGTCTGGGTCTACAAGGGCGATCTGACCGCCAAGGAGCTTGCTGCACAGCAGGCTGCTGCTCCCTCCGGCCGCGGCGGACGCCGTGGACCCGGCGGCGGAGCTGGCGATCGTCGTCGCCGCGGTGCAGGCCGTGGGCGCGATGGCGCACCGGCAGCAGCCGAGGCCGCACCTGCCGCTGAAGGAGGGCAGAACTGATGTTGATGCCACGTCGCGTCAAGTACCGCAAGCCGCATAAGCCCAAGCGCAGCGGCATGGCTAAGGGCGGCACCGAGCTCGCATTCGGCGAGTACGGCATCCAGGCCCTCGGCCCGGCATATGTGACCAACCGTCAGATCGAGTCGGCACGTATCGCCATGACCCGTCACATCAAGCGTGGCGGCAAGGTTTGGATCAATATTTATCCTGACCAGCCGATCACCAAGAAGCCTGCCGAGGTCCGTATGGGCTCCGGTAAGGGTTCCCCCGAGTGGTGGGTCGCCAATGTGAAGCCCGGACGCGTGATGTTCGAGCTGTCCGGTGTCAGCGAGGAGGTCGCCAAGGAGGCGCTCCGTCTGGCAATCCACAAGCTGCCGATGAAGGCACGCGTGATCAGCCGAGAGAGTGGTGAGTGACCATGGCAGTCGGATCCAAGGACCTGACCGTTGAGAAGCTCGCAGAGCTGGACGAGGCGCAGCTGGCTGAGGCCCTGCGCACCGCCAAGGAAGAGCTCTTCAACCTCCGTTTCCAGTCCGCCACCGGTCAGCTGGAGAACTCCGCCCGGCTGAAGGCCGTCAAGCGCGATATCGCTCGCATCTACACGATCCTGAACGAGCGCAAGCTCGGCATTCGTGAAAACGTGGGCGCTTCCGCTGAAGAGAAGACTGAGGACTGAGCATGAGCGAAGCAAGCACTGAAACCCAGGGCACTGAGCGTAACTACCGCAAGAACCTGCGCGGCGTCGTCGTCTCCGACAAGATGGACAAGACCATCGTCGTCGAGGTCGAGGACCGCAAGAAGCATTCCCTGTACGGGAAGGTCATGAAGCGGCACAGCAAGTTCAAGGCCCACGACGAGAACGGCGAGGCCGGCGTCGGAGACATCGTTCTGATCTCCGAGACCCGTCCGCTCTCCGCTAGCAAGCGGTGGCGCCTGGTCCGCGTGGTCGAGAAGGCTAAGTAAGCCTTTTCGCTGCCGCGACTATCAACAGCAAGACCCCGACTCGCCCGACGAGTTGGGGTCTTGCTGTTTATTCGGTATGATATTGAGGCTGTGCGCCCATGCGTGTAGATATCCGTCTGCATGGACAGCGCACATCCCCCAAGATCGCCTCGGCCATCTGCCCATTCCAACGTCTCCCGCCACGGGAGCTGGGGTATGTGGGAAAGCGATGGGGGAGGTCCATATTGAAGTTCCACAAGGCTCGTGAAGCGGTTGCATGACGAGAACCAGTGAGACGACAGGAGAAACCAAGTGATTCAGCAGGAATCGCGGCTGAAGATCGCCGACAACACCGGTGCTAAGGAAATCCTTACCATCCGTGTTCTCGGTGGATCCGGACGCCGCTATGCAGGTATCGGCGACACCATTGTCGCCACCGTCAAGGATGCAATCCCCGGCGGTAACGTCAAGAAGGGCGATGTGGTCAAGGCCGTCATCGTCCGTACTAAGAAGAAGACCCGTCGCACAGACGGCTCCTACATCAGCTTCGATGAGAACGCTGCCGTCATCCTCAAGGGTGACACCCCGGAGCCCCGCGGCACCCGTATCTTCGGCCCCGTGGGCCGCGAACTTCGCGACAAGAAGTTCATGAAGATCGTCTCGCTTGCTCCGGAGGTGCTGTAACTCATGGCCAAGATCAAGAAGGACGACCTCGTCCAGATCCTCACCGGCAAGGACAAGGGCAAGCAGGGCAAAGTTCTGCAGGTGCTCCCCAAGAAGGACCGTGTGGTCGTCGAGGGCGTCAACCGAGTGAAGCGTCACCTGCGTGCCGGCCAGTTCGGCAACACCGAGGGTGGCATCGTCGAGTCCGAGGCCCCCATCCATGTCTCCAACGTCGCAGTCGTCGACCCGGAGACCGGCAAGCCGACCCGTGTGGGCTACCGCTTTGAGACTGTAGAGCGCGACGGCGAGACCGTGACCAAGAAGGTCCGCTTCGCCAAGGCCTCCGGGAAGGAGCTGTCATGACAGAGACCGCCGTGAAGATCACCCCCCGCCTGAAGACCAAGTACCGTGAGGAGATCCGCACCTCCCTGCAGGAGGAGTTCGGATACTCCAACGTGATGCAAGTTCCCGGTCTGGTGAAGGTTGTCGTCAACATGGGCGTCGGCGAGGCTGCTCGCGACTCCAAGCTCATCCAGGGCGCTATCGAGGACCTGACCGCAATCACCGGCCAGAAGCCCAAGGTGACCCGCGCAAAGAAGTCCATCGCACAGTTCAAGCTGCGCGAAGGCCAGCCCATTGGTACTCACGCAACCCTGCGTGGCGACCGCATGTGGGAGTTCATCGATCGCCTGGTGACCCTGGCCCTGCCCCGTATCCGGGACTTCCGCGGCCTGAGCCCCAAGCAGTTCGACGGCAACGGCAACTACACCTTCGGGCTCACCGAGCAGTCGGTGTTCCACGAGATCGATCAGGACAACATTGATCGCCCCCGCGGTATGGACATCACTGTGGTGACCACCGCTACCACCGACGAGGAAGGCCGCGCGCTGCTGCGTGCACTGGGCTTCCCCTTCAAGACCGAACAGTAAGCACTACGTCGAAGGTCCTTTCACCAGAGGTTCCAAGCAGCTAGCTTGAGTTCCTTCGGAGATCGGAAACCGCGACGAGGAAGGGCATAAGCCCCACCATGACAATGACTGATCCCGTCGCAGACATGCTGACGCGTCTGCGCAACGCCAACTCGGCCTACCACGACCAGGTCTCCATGCCCAGCTCTAAGCTGAAGGTGCGCGTGGCCGACATCCTCAAGGCCGAGGGCTACATCACCGACTGGCGCGAGGAAGAGGCAGAGGTCGGCAAGACTCTGATCATCGACCTGAAGTTCGGCCCGAACCGTGAACGTTCGATCGCCGGCCTGCGCCGCATCTCCAAGCCCGGTCTCCGGGTCTACGCGAAGTCCAACAACCTCCCGCACGTGCTGGGCGGCCTGGGCATCGCCATCCTGTCCACCTCCTCCGGTCTCTTGACTGACCGGCAGGCAGCTAAGAAGGGTGTGGGTGGGGAAGTCCTCGCCTACGTCTGGTAACCGGAAGGAGTCGAAGCACTATGTCACGCATCGGTCGTCTTCCGATCACCGTTCCTGCCGGCGTTGATGTCACCATCAACGGCCGTGAGATCCGCGTTAAGGGCGCCAAAGGCGAACTTACCCGCACCATTGCCGAGGGCATCGGCGTCGAGCTTGAGGATGGCACCCTGACGGTGACCCGTCCCAGCGATGAGCGCGAATACCGCTCACTGCACGGCCTGACCCGCAGCCTGATCAACAACATGATCATCGGCGTCACCGAGGGCTACACCAAGAAGCTCGAAATCGTCGGCACCGGTTACCGCGTGCAGGCCAAGGGCTCGGACCTCGAGTTCGCACTCGGTTACTCCCACCCTGTCGCAGTGAAGGCCCCCGAGGGCATCAGCTTCCAGGTTGAGGGCAACACCAAGCTGGCAGTGTCCGGCATTGACAAGCAGCAGGTCGGCGAGGTTGCTGCAAACATCCGCAAACTGCGCAAGCCTGACCCGTACAAGGGTAAGGGCGTGCGCTACGAGGGTGAGCAGATCCGCCGCAAGGCCGGAAAGGCAGGTAAGTAAACCATGGCTATCGGTATCAAGGGCAAGTCCAAGTCCGCTGCCCGCGGCCGGCGCCACCTGCGCCTGCGCAAGCGGATCAGCGGTAGCGCCGAGCGTCCCCGCCTGGTGGTTAACCGTTCCGCTCGCCACATGGTCGCTCAGGTCGTCAACGACCTCGAGGGCAAGACCGTGGTCTCCGCCACCACTATGGAGGCAGACCTGCGGAACTTCGATGGCGATAAGACCGCCAAGGCGAAGAAGATCGGCGAGCTGATCGCCGAGCGCGCCAAGGCAGCCGGCATCGAGGCCGTGGTCTTCGACCGCGGCGGCAACAAGTACCACGGTCGCGTGGCCGCCGTCGCCGACGGCGCCCGGGAAGGTGGGCTGAAGCTGTGAGTGAGAACGCCAACAACACTGAGAAGGACTCATCTGTGACTGAGGCCAACGAAAACGTTGCTGAGGCAGCTGAGAAGCAGTCCCAGCCCGAGAACACTGAGGCCCGTGACAACCGAGGCGAGGGTCGCGGACGCGGCCGTGGCCGCGGTGAGGGTCGCGGTCGCGGCGAGGGCCGTGGACGTGGCGGTCGCGATGAGGACAAGGACAAGTTCCTTGAGCGCGTCGTCACCATCAACCGCGTCTCCAAGGTCGTCAAGGGCGGTCGTCGTTTCAGCTTCACCGCACTTGTCGTCGTCGGCGACGGCGACGGCACCGTGGGTGTCGGCTACGGCAAGGCCAAGGAAGTTCCTGCAGCTATCGCCAAGGGCGTGGAAGAGGCCAAGAAGTCCTTCTTCCGCGTTCCCCGCGTCGGCTCCACCATTCCGCACCTGGTCAAGGGTGAGGCCGCTGCCGGCGTCGTGCTGCTGCGTCCCGCTTCTGCAGGTACCGGTGTGATCGCCGGCGGTCCGGTCCGCGCCGTGCTTGAGTGCGCAGGCATCCACGATGTGCTGACCAAGTCCATGGGCTCGGCCAACGCCATCAACATCGTGCACGGCACCATCGATGCGCTCAAGCGCCTCGAAGAGCCCGAGTCCGTGGCAGCACGCCGCGGCAAGGCTCTTGACGAGGTCGCTCCGGCACCGATGCTGCGCACTATGGCTGCTGACCGCGAAGCCAAGAAGAACGCACAGAAAGCAGGTGCATGACATTGGCAAACACTGTTCAGTACAGCACCGCCAAGGATCTGAAGGCTTCCGACGCGAAGCTTGAGATCACCCAGATCAAGTCCACCATCGGCGCCAAGCCCAAGCACCGCGAAACCGTTCGCTCGCTGGGCCTGAAGCGTATCGGCCACACCGTGGTTCGCGACGCTGACGCAGTGACCGTGGGCATGCTCAACACTGTCAAGCATCTCGTGAAAGTTGAGGAGGCCAACTGATGGCAGAGAACACTCCTGCCGAGTCCGGAGTCCTGAAGCTTCACGACCTGCGTCCGGCCCCCGGTTCCAAGAAGGCACGCACCCGCGTTGGTCGTGGTGAGGCATCTAAGGGCAAGACCGCAGGCCGTGGCACCAAGGGCACCAAGGCTCGTTACCAGGTCCGTCCTGGCTTCGAAGGTGGACAGCTTCCGCTGTACATGCGCCTTCCGAAGCTGCGCGGCTTCAAGAACCCCTTCCGTGTGGAGTACTCGCCGGTCAACCTGACCAAGCTGGGCGAGCTCTTCCCCGAGGGCGGCGAGGTAACCGCTGAGGCGCTGATCTCCAAGGGTGTTGCCCGCAAGGGTCGCCCGGTGAAGATCCTCGGCTCCGGTGACATCTCCGTGGCGCTGACGGTGAAGGCTCACGCTTTCTCCGCTTCCGCTGAGGAGAAGATCACCGCTGCTGGCGGTTCCGTCGAAAAGCTCCCGGTGAAGGCCGCTCCCACCGCGGAGTGACCCACCAGGAATAAGTGATCAGCCCCCGTAGGCCTTCAGAGTTCCCCGATCAGGGGTTTCTGGCCAGGCCTGCGGGGGCTGTCACATATGTGGGGGATTGGTTGAATTCTTCGCCAGCGCGCTGAGCGCGTTAGGATGACTGACTGTGTGGTCGGCAGACCCATAGAGGAGGACGCTTGTTCAGCGCAATAGCTAGGGTTTTCGCATCACCCGACCTGCGCATGAAGATCCTGTTTACGCTCGGGATCATCACGATCTACAGGATCGGCGCATTTATCCCTGCACCCGGGGTGGACTACAACGGTGTGCAGCAGTGTCTTGCCCTCGGGCAGGCAGAGGGTGGTCTGTACAACTTCGTCAATATGTTCTCCGGCGGCGCCATGCTGCAGGTCTCGGTCTTCGCCCTGGGTGTGATGCCGTACATCACCGCAGCGATCATCGTGCAGCTGCTGCGTGTGGTCATTCCGCGTTTTGAGGCTCTCCAGCGTGAAGGTGCACAGGGCCAGGCCAAACTGACCCAGTACACCCGGTATCTCACGCTGGCGCTGGCGACTCTGAACGCCACTGTGCTGGTCACGATGGCGCGTTCGGGTGCCCTGCTGGGCTGCAACCCCGGCGACATCATCCCTGATGACAGCATCTTCCTGGTCATGCTCATGATCCTCACGCTGGTCACCGGCGTGGCCATGATCATGTGGCTCGGCGAACAGATCACCGAGCGCGGCGTCGGTAACGGCATGTCCATCCTGATCTTTGTTGCTATCGCCGCCGGCTTCCCTGGCTCCATGCGCGATATCTGGACCGTTCAGGGCTGGCGCGTCTTCACCATCGTGTGCATCGTGGGCCTGATCGTTGTGGCTGCGGTGGTCTTCGTGGAGCAGTCCCAGCGCCGTGTTCCCGTCCAGTACGCCAAGAAGCAGGTCGGTCGCCGCACCGTTGGCGGAACGTCCACCTACATCCCCATCAAGGTCAACATGGCCGGCGTGATCCCCGTGATCTTCGCTTCCTCGATCCTGATGCTGCCCTCGGTTCTGGGCCAGTTCAATCAGCCGGCACCCGGTGAAGAGGCGCCGCAGTGGATGATCTGGATCAACACCTATTTCGACGGCGCCCACCCGGTCTATATGGCTGTGTTCTTCCTGATGACCATCGGCTTCACCTACTTCTACGTCACCATCACGTTCAACCCGAACGAAGTGGCCGAGAACATGCGGAAGTTCGGCGGCTTCATCCCTGGTATTCGCGCCGGCAAACCCACCGAGAGCTACCTCTCCTACGTGATCTCCCGCATTACCTTCCCGGGCTCGCTGTACCTGGGTCTGATCGCGCTCATCCCACTCATCGCCTTCGTCCTCATCGGAGCTGACCAGAACTTCCCATTCGGTGGAACGTCTATTCTGATCATGGTTGGTGTGGGCTTGACCACAGTCAAACAGATCAACGCTCAGATGGAACAACACAACTACGAAGGGCTGCTGCGATGACTCGAATGCTGATCGTGGGACCGGCTGGATCCGGCAAGGGAACCCAGTCCAAGCGGATTTCCGAGGAGCTTGGCATTGTGGCCATCTCCACCGGAGATATCTTCCGTGCCAATATCAAGGGTGAGACTGAGCTTGGCAAAGAGGCCAAGACCTATGTCGACGCCGGCAACCTCGTCCCGGATTCGGTGACCAACCGCATGGTGGAGGACCGGCTGGGCTGGGAGGATGCCAAAGACGGCTTCCTGCTGGATGGCTACCCGCGCAACCGCACCCAGGTTGCCGCCCTCGATGAGATGCTCTCGCGTCTGGGCGTGGAGCTCGACGTCGTACTGGAGCTCACCGCTGACCGCGAAGAGCTCATCCAGCGCCTGAAGAAGCGTGCTGAGATCGAAGGCCGCAAGGATGACGCTGACGAGTCAGCGATCCGTCGTCGCCTGGAGCTTTTTGATACAGAGACCGCACCGATGATCGCTGAGTACGAAGAGCGCGGTCTGCTGCGCCGCGTCGACGGACTGGGCCCGATCGATGAGGTCAACGCCCGCATCATGGAAGCGCTGAAGTCCTAAGTGTTAACACGTGCGCGGATCGAACTGAAGTCCAATGAGCAGCTGCGTCATATGGACGCAGCCGGCTCTATCCTCAGTGAGGGATTGGACCGTGCAGTGGCTGCTGCCCGCCCGGGAGTGACTACTGGCGAGCTCAATGATGTGTTCGCCGAGTACATCACCTCCCGGGGGGCCAAGCCGAACTTCTTGAACTACCACGGCTTCCCCGGCTACATCTGCGCCTCGGTCAATGAGGAAGTCGTTCACGGCATCCCGGGGGACCGGGTGCTGCAGACCGGTGATGTGCTCAAGATCGACGGCGGCTGCATCATTGAAGGCTGGCATTCCGACTCTGCACGGACTGTCATCCTGGGATCCTCTTCTGAGGGCACTGCTGATCCCGAGGACGAGCGGCTCAGCGAGATCACCCGTGCTGCGCTGTGGCAGGGCATTGCCGCTTTCGCCACTGCTAAGCACATCGGGGAGATCGGCGACGCCGTCGAGGACTTCGTAAAGTCCCAGCCCGGTAAGCAGCTGGGGATCCTGGAGGATTATGTGGGTCACGGCATCGGTTCTGCGATGCATATGGCTCCCGATGTCTTCAATTACTCCACAGGGATGAAGGGCGCGAAGATCAAGCCCGGCATGGCCTTGGCGATTGAGCCGATGCTCACCCGCGGCGGTATTGAGACCAAGGTCCTTGAGGATGACTGGACCATCATCACCACTGACGGCACCCGCGCCAGCCAGTGGGAGCACTCGGTGTGCCGCCACGAAGCCGGTATCTGGGTGCTGACCGCCCCCGATGGCGGGGCTTCTGAGCTGGAGCCGCTCGGTGTGACTCCAGTGCCGATTCCTTGATCAGCTTCCAGGGCTGGTAAGCGCAGGGCACTGTCATGCATATCCGGGGCCCAGCGAGTTGATCGGCAACGCCCACGCTTCAATCTCTTGCTCACACTTATCGCGTAAGTGTGAGTAAGAGGGACCCACTGCTCACACTTAGGCCGCCATCCGCGGAAGCAGCGTTTAGATGTGATGGCGCGCATCGCTTTGCGCGCCGAGAGGCGGGCGGGACCTGTGCCCGCCGCCGGAACTAACACCGACTGGCGCGGCGGGCTTGACTCAGGTACGATTGTCTGTTGGTTGTCTCTGCCCAACTATGCCTGTTGGCAGATGTGCAGGCAGGGACTCTAAAGCAGAAATCCAGATCCTCCGCTCAGCCCTACTTTATGCCGATGTTTCGGTGTGAACGGGGAGGTTCAGAGGATCGTGAACGGTGTGTGGAGCATATGGGTAAAAAAGAAGGCGTCATCGAGGTCGAGGGCTCAGTTGTTGAAGCCCTGCCGAATGCAATGTTCCGTGTGAAGCTGGAGAACGATCACGTTGTCCTGGCAACCATCTCGGGCAAGATGCGCCAGCACTACATCCGCATCCTCCCCGAGGACCGGGTCGTGGTGGAGATGAGCCCCTATGACCTCAACCGCGGCCGTATCGTCTACCGCTACAAGTAATCGAGGAGAACCCATGAAGGTTCAGCCGAGCGTGAAGCCGATCTGCTCCGACTGCAAGACCATCCGTCGCGGTGGTGTTGTGCGAGTGATCTGCAAGAACCCGCGCCACAAGCAGCGCCAGGGCTGAGCTCTTCACTTAAGTCTTTTTAAGTGAGGGCGCTTAAGTACCGCGCAGGGAGTTGTGCCACCGGCCGCCTAGTTGGCGAACGGGAGCATTCCCACCACAGCTCAATACAGCAAAGCAGTGCAGCTCGCGAATGAGCTGGCGAGCATACCTCCGGTTACCGAAGGCCGGGGACCCGCTGATGACGCCACCTCCGGCGTCGGACATAAAAGTCCCAGAGGGGATCGCGCTGCTTCAGACCTTCGGATAAGACAAAGGAGGACTGCCACGTGGCACGTCTGGCAGGTGTGGACATCCCGCGCGAAAAGCGCACGGTGATCGCACTCACTTATATCTACGGCGTGGGACGCACCCGCGCTGAACAGGTCCTTGAGGCCACTGGGGTTGACCCCAACACCCGCGTGAAGGACCTGACTGACGAACAGCTGGTCGCTCTGCGTGACTACATCGAAGGCAACTTCACCGTTGAGGGCGACCTCCGCCGTGAGGTCTCCGCTGATATCCGCCGCAAGGTCGAGATCGGCTCTTACGAGGGCCTGCGCCACCGCCGTGGCCTGCCCGTCCGCGGTCAGCGCACCAAGACCAATGCGCGCACCCGTAAGGGCCCCAAGAAGACCGTCGCAGGCAAGAAGAAGTAGTTCACAGGAGAGACAATGCCCCCCAAGACTCGTGCAGCGGCCCGCAAGCCGCGCCGCAAGGCAAGCAAAAACATCACTCAGGGTCAGGCTCACATCAAGTCGACCTTCAACAACACCATCGTGTCCATCACGGACTCCACTGGCGCTGTGATCTCCTGGGCCTCCTCCGGCGAGGTTGGCTTCAAGGGATCCCGCAAGTCCACTCCCTACGCCGCACAGATGGCAGCCGAGCAGGCTGCTAAGCGCGCACAGGAGCACGGCATGAAGAAGGTTGACGTCTTCGTCAAGGGCCCCGGCTCCGGCCGCGAGACCGCGATCCGCTCCCTGCAGGCCGCTGGCCTGGAGGTCGGATCCATCGCTGACGTTACCCCCAGCGCTCACAACGGCTGCCGCCCGCCCAAGCGCCGTCGCGTCTGAGCGACACTTCTTTACCCTGATCGTCTAGGGCCCGACGACGGCAGCCGCCTGTGCCGCCGTCGTCGGGCTGAGCATCAATCACTGAACTGAGAATGCGTCATATAGCGGATGCACTCTGAAAGGAACCACCAGTGCTCATTGCACAGCGCCCCACGCTGACTGAAGAAGTCGTCGCTGATAACCGCTCCCGCTTCACCATCGAACCCCTTGAGCCGGGCTTCGGCTACACCCTGGGTAACTCCCTGCGCCGTACCCTGCTCTCCTCGATTCCCGGTGCCGCTGTGACCAGCGTCCGCATCGACGGCGTCCTCCACGAGTTCAGCACTATCGCTGGCGCCAAGGAAGACGTCACCGAGCTGATCCTGAACATCAAGCGTCTCTCGGTGTCTTCCGAGCACGATGAGCCCGTTGTGGCTTACCTGCGCAAGGAAGGCCCCGGCGCCGTCACAGCTGCTGACATCACCCCGCCGGCCGGTGTGGAGTTCCACAACCCCGACCTGCACCTGCTGACCCTCAACGAGGACGGCAAGCTGGACCTGGAGCTGACTGTGGAGCGTGGCCGCGGCTACGTCTCAGCAGCTCTGAACAAGCTCGAGGACGCAGAGATCGGCCGTATCCCGGTCGACTCCATCTACTCCCCGGTGCTGAAGGTCAGCTTCAAGGTGGAGGCCACCCGTGTGGAGCAGCGCACCGACTTCGACAAGCTCACCATCGATGTGGAGACCAAGCCTTCTATGGCTCCGCGCGATGCGCTGGCCTCGGCAGGCACCACTCTGGTGGAGCTGTTCACCCTGGCCCGCGAGCTGAACTTCTCGGCTGAGGGCATCGAGATCGGCCCGTCCCCGTCGGATGCCGCACTGGCAGCCGATATGGCACTGCCGATCGAGGACCTCGAGCTGACGGTGCGGTCCTACAACTGCCTCAAGCGCGAGGGCATCCACACCATCGGTGAGCTCACCGCTCGCTCCGAGGCCGACCTGATGGACATCCGCAACTTCGGTGCCAAGTCCATCGACGAGGTCAAGGAGAAGCTGGCCGAGTACAACCTCCAGCTGAAGGACTCCCCGGAGGGCTTCGACCCCACGGCAGCTCGCTTCGCCGCTGAGCAGGACGAGTACGACGACGACGCAGACGCTCAGTTCTCCAACTGAGTCCGGCCCGTCATTTAAGACATTCGTGCTCGCCGCAGGTGAGCGCTTCACTCAAGGAGTAAGACACAATGCCTACCCCCACTAAGGGACCGCGTCTGGGCGGAGGCCCGGCGCACGAGAAGATCATGCTGGCGAACCTCTCCGCTCAGCTGTTCGAGCACCGCTCGATCACCACTACTCTGACCAAGGCCAAGCGCCTTCGTCCCTACGCTGAGCGTCTCATCACGCTGGCGAAGAAGGGCGATCTCGCAGCACGCCGCAAGGTTGTGGGCCTGATCAGCGCCAAGAACGCCACCAACCAGAGCATCGTTCACGAGCTCTTCACCGTGATCGCACCGGCTATGGCCGAGCGCGAGGGTGGCTACACCCGCATCACCAAGATCGGCAACCGTAAGGGCGACAACGCTCCTATGGCCGTCATCGAACTGGTGATGGAGCCTGTTTCCCCGAAGCAGAAGGTTGTGGCTGACGCTGAGCGTGCCACCGCTGCCGCTGCTCCTGTGGAGGAGCCGGAGGTCGAGGAGACTGAGGTGGAGACCGCTGAGGTGTCCGACGAGGCTGCTGCTGAAGCACCTGCCGACACTGAGGTGGATGCAACCGCCGCTGAGGCTGCTGCTGAGGAGTCCGAGGACAAGTAAGTCCTTGACTCTCTGACACACCACTGACTGAGCCCCCGTTCTCTGCAGAGCGGGGGCTCAGTCGTGTCTTCACCGAAGTAGGCTAGTTTCATGCCCAGAATCCGACTCGACCTCGCCTATGACGGTAACGCGTATAAGGGCTGGGCTGCTCAGCCAGGGCTGCAGACTGTAGAAGGCGCCCTGCACGAGGCGCTGGCAACAATTCTGCGCCGCGAAGTCCGGGTGACTGTCGCCGGACGCACCGATGCCGGTGTGCACGCCCGAGGTCAAGTCGCGCACCTGGACCTCGGTGACGATGAATGGCAAGGATTAGCCCGCGGCAGAGACCTGCTGCCCCACGAGGCCATGCTGCGGCGGCTCAGCGGAGTGCTGAACCGCCAGCAGGGCGCCATCGTGCTGAAGAGCGTCTCAGTTGTCCCTGAGACCTTCGACGCTCGATTCTCCGCGCTGAGCCGCAGCTACAGCTACCGGATAGCGGACCGTCGCGAGCTATGGGACCCGTTGCGGCGTCATGACACCGCCTGGATCCGCGGTGCGGTTGACGAGCACCTCATGGACGCTGAAGCCACCGCTGTGCTGGGGCTGCATGACTTTGGAAGTTTCTGCCGTCCACGCGAGCACTCCACCACTATTCGTGAGCTTCAGGCATTCACCATCCGACGCGGTGCTGACGGCATCATCACCGCAACGCTGACTGCCGACGCCTTCTGCCACCATATGGTTCGCGCCCTCATCGGAGGCTGCCTGGATGTGGGAGAAGGACGCCGCGCACCAGGCTGGCTGTTCAGCCGCCTGCAGGAACCCAGTTGGGACCAGCGAGTACGACTCGCGCCACCCCAAGGGTTAGTTCTTGAGTCAGTGGCCTACCCGCGGGAGGATCAGCTGGCTCAGCGTGCCGAACAGACGCGTGCCCTGCGCCCGGTGCACACGGGCACCGCGGAAAGTGCAGTCAACGGCGACGCAGAATGAGGCATATCGACCGTATCGCGCTCTGTGAAGTGATTTAGATCTCATCGTCAAACTAAAGTTGCGCAGTGCACACTGACAGCGCATACTCTCTGGGGATCGGCCGGGCTTGACCGGCCAGTCGCATTTTTGCGGCACGTACTGTACGTCGTTGAGAAGGAACTCAAAGATGAGCACTGAATCACGCAGCCAAGACTCCTCTGTGGGAGCGGTTGCCTGGGTAGTATTGGTAGCCGCCTTCGGCGGTTTCCTCTTCGGCTTCGATACCGCTGTGATCAACGGCGCCGTCGGCCCCATCCGTGAGGCCTTTGACCTCTCCGCGCTGATGAGCGGTTTCACTGTCTCCACTGCCCTGCTGGGCTGTGTGGTCGGTGCCTTCACCGGCGGTAACTTAGCTGACCGGGTGGGACGCCAGAAGGCGATGCTGATCGCGGCGGGGCTCTTCCTGGCCTCTGCGATCGGCTCCGGGCTGGTCTTCGGAGTGTATGACCTCATCTTCTGGCGAATCATCGGTGGTATCGGCGTGGGTATGGCCTCGGTCATCGCCCCGGCCTACATTGCCGAGGTCTCGCCGGCCAACTGGCGCGGCCGTCTAGGCTCGCTGTTCCAGCTGGCCATTGTGATCGGTATTTTCATGGCCGCGGTCTCCAATGCGCTCTTCGCCAACCTGGCCGGTGGTGCGGAACTTCCGCTGTGGCTGGGCCTGGACGCTTGGCGCTGGATGTTCATCTCCGAAGCTGTACCGGCTTTGATCTACGGCCTGCTAGCGCTGTCGATCCCGGAGTCTCCGCGGTACCTGGTCTCGCGTGGGCGCGACGCCGCAGCCCGCGAGGTGCTCACCGACATCGTCGGTATCAAGGGCGAGTCAAACCTCACCGCCAAGATTGATGACATCCGCCGCACCATCAACCTCGAGGCTCGTCAGAAGCTGCGCGATCTCTTCGTGGGCGGCAAGGTCATGCCCATCGTCTGGGTGGGCATCGGACTAGCCGTATTCCAGCAGTTCGTGGGCATCAACGTCATCTTCTACTACTCCACCACCCTGTGGCAGGCCGTGGGCATTCAGGAAGACCAGGCCATGCTGGTTCAGGTCATCACCACGAGCCTGAACATCCTGGCCACCATCGTAGGCATCCTGATCGTGGATAAGGTCGGGCGCCGGATCCCGCTGGCAGTCGGCTCCGCAGGTATGGCGCTGGGCCTGGGGATGATGGCAGTGGCCTTCTCCCAGGCGGTATCGGAAGAGGTCGCCAACGAGTTCGGCGAGCTGGAGACCGTGGTTTCCCTGCCGGAGCCCTGGGGCATCATCGCCCTTGTCTCCGCCAATGTCTTCGTGATCTTCTTCGGCGCCACCTGGGGTCCGTTCATGTGGCTGATGCTGGGTGAGATGTTCCCCAACCGGATTCGCGCCGTCGCACTGGGCGTGGCCTCGGCCTTCAACTGGGGTTCGAACTTCCTGATCTCCAGCCTCTTCCCGCAGATGGCAGAGCTGTCCCTGGTCTTCGCCTACGGCTTCTACGCCGGCTCCGCTCTGCTGAGCCTGTTCTTCGTGCTCAAGTGGGTTCCGGAGACTAAGGGCCGGGAGATCGAGGATATGAAGGAGAGCGCCTACATCCGCGCCTGATTCTTCGGTGATCCCAGTTTTACCCGCCCTTCGGGGTTTTACCGCCCCGTATACCCCACGGTAAAACCCCGAAGCCCGGGTAAAGCGAACTGTGTGTCACAGATCCTTACTGCAGGAGCCATGACAAGAGCCTGCTCGAAACCTTTCTTCGGCAGATCCTCAGGAGTAGGTTTGCCAGTGGACATCCCATACGGAGAAAGGGTGCATCATGGCTCGATTTACGGACCGCGTAATCCTTATCACTGGCGCTGGCTCTGGACTGGGACGCCAGACAGCAATCCAGGTGGCCAAGGAAGGTGCTCGACTGGCACTTGTGGACCTTTCAGAAGAAGGTCTGGAAGCGACCAAGGCGGAAGTTCTGGAGCACGCTCCTGAGGCGCAGATCCTTCTGGCAACAGCAGATGTCGCGCAGCAAAGCGATACTCAGGCATACGTCAAAGCCACCATGGATGCCTATGGACGCATTGACGGCTTCTTCAACAACGCCGGCATCGAGGGACGCCAGAACCTGACCGAGAATTTCACGGCTGAAGAGTTCGACCGCGTGGTGAGCATTAATCTGCGCGGCGTATTCCTCGGGATGGAAGCGGTGCTGGCCATCATGCGCGAACAGGGCTCGGGCTACATTGTGAATACCGCCTCGGTGGGCGGCATCCGTGGCGTGGGCAACCAGTCGGGCTACGCAGCCAGCAAGCATGGCGTCGTCGGGCTGACCCGGAACTCTGCAGTGGAGTACGGCCAGTACGGCATCAGAATCAATGCCATTGCCCCCGGGGCCATCTGGACCGCCATGGTGGAAGGCTCAATGAAGCAGATTGACCCGGAGGACCCGCGAGGCGCCGCTGAAGAGTTCATCCAGGCCAACCCCACTAAGCGCTACGGTGAAGCCTACGAAGTCGCTTCAGCAGTGGCCTTCCTGCTCTCCGACGATGCAAGTTACATCAACGCTGCCGTGATCCCCATCGACGGCGGCCAGTCGGCCAAGTACTAGGGGTCTAGGCTACTAGGGGTCTAGGCACGCTGAGCAGCGGCACTTAGCTCTTGAGCCGTGTCGACCCCCAAGCCGGCCCCCCAAAAAAAACCGGCCCACGGCCCCGCCGTTGCCTGACACCGCATAGGTAGGGCGACGGCGGGCCGGGCCGGTCAGCCGTCGATGACGGCGGCCAGCTCATCGAGGAACCCGGCGAAATCGGTGCCGCGACGCAGAATCCGCTGGACGCTCTCATGCTCACTGAAGACCTCTACGAGCTGCTCGAAGATCGTCTGGAAGGCCTCCCGGTCCTCCTCGCTGAAGGCCACCAGCGCCACAATCTGGACCCTTCCGCCACCCCAGCGCACCGACCCATCAGCAATTCCAATGGACAGCGCAGTGCGGCCCGCCGTCATCTTCAGCGCATGCGGTACTGCCAGCGTTTCGGTAAAAGCAGTGGAGGAGAGCCGCTCGCGCTCCAACGCCCGCTGCACGTAGTCCTGGTCAATCACGCCCTGAGCCACAAGCGGTTCGCCCAGCCGACGGATGGCCTCCTCCTCATCGGCGGCCACCAGGGGACGCACAAAGGCTTCGGGGCTCAGATAATGTTCCAGCTCGGCGCGCAGCCGTGCCAGCCGCAGGCTGCGTCGTCGTCGCGAGACTGCTGCGGAGATCCGTTCGGTGTCCGCCTCGGTGAGAAAGGGTGGCAGCAGCACGGTGCGCTCGTCGGGCACCTGAGGCTCAATAGTGGTCAGCACCAGATCCGTGGTGATTGATGACCAGTCCGGGTCCATATTGGTCTCTACCGCCACCACCTCCACTGAGGCTCCCAGTGAACGGTCAATGCGCGAACGCAGCAGTTCATGCAGCTCGTAGTAGCCGGGGCAGACAATAGTGGCCGTGAGGACGGCCTCGGCCCGTCGGCTGCGTTCTAGTCGGCCGCCCACATGCATGGCGATATAGGCGATTTCATCATCGCCTAAAGACATATCCAGCTCTTGGCTGATGTCATTAGCAATGGAGACCGCCACCTGAAACACCATGGGGTAGGTGGATTTCAGCGACCGGGTCAGCGGGTTCCTTGACCAGGCCTGTTCCCGGGCTCGAAGCACAAGATTCTGCACGTGCAGGCTCAGCCGCTGGATGAAGTCACCGTGCAGGATGTCCACCAGGTACTCCTGGGCGGCATGGGCGACGGCGCGGCTGACCACCTGCTCGATCTGCGGGTCCAGAGCAACCGGGGTGCGGTCACTGCTCTTCGGTGCCACGGCACGGGTCAGCACCAGAGAGACCAGGTGGTGCAAGTCGCCGCGCCCCATCGTCACCCCCAGGTACTGACGGCTCAATGAGTCCAAGAGATCAGCGACCTGCTGCTGGTGGGGTTCCAGATCCACAGCCGAAATCTCCAGGGCGCGGCCGTGGGCCACCCTGTCGGCGGCAATGGCGACATGCAGCAGCACATCGGCAGCAGCGAGCTCGTTGACGTAATAGCCCTGTTCCACCAGCCCAGCGGTCAGCTCGCGGCGGAACGGCGCAAAGGCTGCCCTATCGGCAGCAATGCCCGCGGAGCGTCGCAATTGGTCGACGTCGAAGGAACCCTGGGTCATCTCCTCATGGGCGAGCTTGGAGACCAGACGGCGCTGAGCGAGCTCGGTGCCCATCAGCATCACGCGGGGGCCGGAGCGTTCAAGGGACAACCCGGTGCCTTCCAGCAGTTCGCGCACCCGGGCCAGATCGGCGTCGACTGTAGCTTCACTGACGTGCAGACGTTCTGCTGTGCGGTGCACATCCACCCCGGAATCAGCTTCCAGCAGCTCTCTCACTAAGGTATGGACCCGGTCCCGGGGACCGGCGTTATTCGGTGTCGGCTTGCTGCCAGTACGACGCAGCGCGCCCAGTACAGCGCGGTTCGCGCGATACCCCGCGGGCCCGGACTCAACAGCGGGGGATTCAGCGCTGCGCGCATTCAGCGCAGAGATATAGGACCTCACGCTGCGAGGCGTGACGCCCAGCAGGTCTGCCAGTGAGGCTGCCGTGATCCAACGGTCATCGCGCAGCAGCAGATCGACCAGCTGATCCTGGCGTCTGCTCAGCCCCATTGGGCCTCCTTCCACGTGACCAGCCGGAACTCTCTTGGGCCCAACAATAGTGGAGGCTTCAGCAACTTTCCGCAGGGGAGGAAAGAAATATCCCCCACAGACCGTAGCGGTGTGGGGCGAGTCACTGGAGAATCTATGGGAAAGGAGAAGGCAGATCAATGAAGATCCTCGTGATGTGCGGTGCTGGTGCCTCCAGCACTTTTGTCGCCCAGCGGCTCAACCGAGCGCTGGCCGATGCCGGTATGCCGCACACGGCCTGGGCCGGAAGTCAGTCCTCGCTGCTGCACGATATCGACACCGCGGACATGGTCCTGCTGGGACCCCACCTGGCTGACACCATCGAGGAGATCCGTGGCCTCACCGCGCCCCAAGGAGCGCCGGTGCAGCTTCTGCCTGAAGACATCAATTCAGACCTCGACGGAACACGTGCCCTGGCGCTGGTCCGTCAGGCTCTTACGACGAAAGCGAACCCCTCATGAGCGCAACCCGCACTGTCACTGTCGGCTCCTCCAACGGCCTGCACGCCCGCCCCGCGAAGCTCTTTGTGGAAGCCGCCCAGAACGCCGGCGTTCCGGTGACCATCACCAAGGGCGAGAAGAGTGTCAATGCAGCTTCCATCCTGGGCGTGATGTCCCTGGGCGTTGAGCATGGTGATGAGGTTGTTCTCACCGTGGAGGCCGAGAACGCCGAGCAGACTCTGGACACCCTGGCTGAGCTGCTGACCACCAACCACGACGAGGCCAACTGATGCCTGAGAGCCTCACCGGCACCGGCATCGGCCAGGGTGTTGCCTATGGCCCGGTGGCGCGGATGGCGCCGCCGCCAGCGCCCCCGGCTGATACTGACAGCCAGCTGAAGCCCGAGCAGGAGTCCGCCCGGGTCAAGGAAGCCATCCAGGCGGTCTCTGCTGAGCTTGCCAGCCGCGGGGAGACCGCCGGCGGACAGGCGCAGGAGGTTCTCGAGGCTCAGGTCATGATGGCCCAGGACCCCACGTTGCTGGAGGCAGTTGAACAGCGTGTCCAGGCCGGCAAGACCGGCGAATTCGCCGTCCACGCCGCCTTCACCGAGTTCCAGGAGACCCTGCAGACCCTCGGCGGATACCTCGGCGAACGCGCCGCGGACCTCGCCGACGTCGCCCTGCGGGTCATTGCGCATCTGCGCGGTGAGCCGGCACCGGGTGTACCTGACCCCGGGCACCCCTTCGTACTGGTGGCTCAGGACCTGGCTCCGGCTGATACCGCGCTGCTGGATCTGGACAAAGTGCAGGCGCTGGTCACTATCGAAGGTGGACCGACCTCTCATACCGCCATCTTGGCCCGTGGTAAGGGAATCACTGCCGTCGTCGGTGTTAAGGACGCCGCCCAGCTCAGTGATGATCAGCAGGTGATCGTCGACGCCGCAGCCTCAGCGATTATCACTGAGCCCTCCCAGGAGCAGATCGATGACGTGACTCGGCGCATCGAGGAGCGTGCCGCCGCAGCGGCCGCCCCGCTGACCCCCGGGGCCCTGGCCGATGGCACCGAGGTGCCGCTGCTGGCTAATCTGGGCAGTCCAGAGGCTGCCCAGGAAGCAGTGGACCTAGGTGCTGAGGGTGTGGGGCTGTTCCGCACCGAGTTCCTCTTCCTCTCTTCAGATAAGGCCCCCAGCGTTGCTGAGCAGCGCGAGTCCTACATCAAGCTGCTCCAGGCCTTCCCCGGCAAGAAGGTCGTGGTCCGGGCACTTGACGCCGGTGCTGATAAGCCCCTGCCCTTCCTCAACGACGCCGAGGAGGAGAACCCCGCTCTCGGGCTGCGCGGACTTCGCGCCCTGCTGGCCAATGAGGAGATCCTGCGCGATCAGTTGACTGCCCTAGCTGAGGCTGAGGCTGCCACCGAGGCCGATCTCTGGGTGATGGCCCCCATGGTCTCCACTGTGGAAGAGGCAGAGACCTTCACCAAATTCGCCACCCAGCACGGGCTGAAAACCGCTGGTGTGATGATCGAGGTGCCCTCCTCCGCGCTGCTGGCTGACAAGATCCTGCCGGTGACCGGATTCGCCTCCATCGGTACCAATGACCTGACGCAGTACACCATGGCAGCTGACCGCCTGCTGGGTTCGGTCGCAGGGCTGCAGGATCCTTGGCACCCGGCCGTGCTGCGACTGATCCGCGAGGTCGGCGCAGCCGGGGAGCACACCGGCAAACCGGTGGGTGTCTGCGGCGAAGCCGCCGCGGACCCGCTGCTGGCAGTGGTCCTGGTAGGACTCGGCGTCAACACGCTTTCCATGGCACCGGCTGCCCTGGCTGATGTGCGCTTGGAGCTCTCCAAGCACACCAAGGACCAGGCCGAGGCCATCGCCCAGGCGGCACTCGCCGCCTCCACCGCAGCAGATGCGCGCCAAGCGGCCCTCGACGTCGCCGCTCGCTGAAACAGCGGTATGCAACACCCCATCACCCACCTCAAAGATGAGAAAGGCGCACGCTATGACAGCGTCTGCTGAAAAAACACAACCCGGCAGTGTCCGGGTAGCCGTACAGAAGTTCGGCTCATTCCTCTCGGGAATGATCATGCCGGTCATTCCGGCCCTGATCGCTTGGGGAATCATCACCGCGATCGTGGTCAACATCGAGCAGTTCTCCGATGGCTGGGCACCTGCTGATGCGCTCTCCACCATCGTCGGTCCGATGATCCACTACCTGCTGCCGGTGCTGATCGCGGTGCAGGGCGGCAAAATGATCTACGAGATGCGCGGCGCCGTCGTTGGTGCTGTGGCAACTTTCGGTGTCATCGCCGGTTCGGACTTCCTGATCGCGGAGTTCAACGCCGCGCTTCCGGAGGGTCAGGATCCGCTGGCCGAGGTTCACATGTTCATCGGCGCGATGATCATGGGCCCGCTGGCGGCATGGCTGATGAAGAAGGCTGACGGCCTCTGGGAAGGCAAGATCAAGGCCGGCTTCGAGATGCTGGTCAACATGTTCTCCGCCGGCATCCTCGGCTTCCTGATGGCAGTCGTCGGCTTCTTCGGCCTGGCTCCGGTCATCAACTGGTTCATGGACGTTCTCGGTTCTGCTGTGAGCTTCCTGGTGGAGAACCAGCTGCTGCCGCTGACCTCGCTGATCATCGAGCCGGCTAAGGTCTTCTTCCTCAACAACGCCATCAACCACGGCGTGCTGACTCCGCTGGGCGTCACCGAATCAGCAGGCGAGGCCGGTAAGTCCATCCTCTTCCTGCTCGAGGCTAACCCCGGCCCGGGTGCCGGTGTCCTGCTGGCCTTCACCATCTTCGGTGTGGGCGCTGCACGTGCCACGGCCCCCGGTGCGTTGCTGATCCACTTCGTCGGCGGTATTCACGAGGTCTACTTCCCCTACGTGCTGATGAAGCCGACTCTGCTGCTGGCAGTGGTCGCAGGCGGTGCCACCGGTGTAACCACCAATATGCTCTTCGACTCGGGTCTTGTGTACCCTGCCGCCCCGGGCTCCATCATCGCGGTCATGTTCGCCACTGCCGCAGACAGCTACCTCGGCGTGATCCTCTCGGTGATCCTCTCCACTGCTGTCAGCTTCGCAGTAGCTGCAGTCATCCTGCTGGCCGACCGGCGCCGTAATGTCGACGGCGACGACGAGTTCTCCTCCGCTGTGGCAAAGACTGCCGCCGCTAAGGGCAAGTCCTCCTCGCACCTGGACAACCTCGCCGGTGCCGCTGCAGTCCCGGCATCGTCGACTGAACAGATCCGCACCGTGTACTTCGCCTGCGACGCAGGCATGGGATCCTCCGCGATGGGCGCCTCGGTGCTGCGCAAGAAGTTCCAGGGCGCGGGCATCGAGAATGTCAGTGTCACCAATAAGGCCATCGCTGGGCTGCCCGGCGACGCTGACCTGGTCATCACCCAGCAGAACCTCACCGACCGTGCCCGGGTGAAGGAGCCGAATGCGATCCACGTGTCCGTGGACAACTTCATGAACGCTCCCGAGTACGACGACGTCGTGGAACTGGTCAAGAACAGCGGCGCCTCCGGTGAGACCGCCGCGGCTGACCCGATCTCCGCACCTGCTGGCCCCGGTGGGACCGCCACTGCGGTCAAAAGCGGAATCCTGACCCTGGAGCAGATTCGCATCCACTCCGGTGCAGCGACCCAGGACCAGGCATTGCAGGAAGCAGCAGACATCCTGGAATCCGCCGGCGCGGTGACCAGCGACTACCTGCAGGCGATGCGTGACCGTGAGGCCACCGTCTCCACCTTCATGGGCAGCGAACTGGCCATCCCACACGGCACCAATGCGGCCAAGGCAGCGATCAAGGCCTCGGCGCTGTCGGTGGTCCGCTACGACGGCGGCGTGGACTGGTCAGGAGATCACACCACATTCGTCATCGGTATCGCCGGTGTAGGCGATGAACACCTGGAGATCCTGTCTCGAATCGCCACGCTCTTCGCTGACGAAACAGAGGTCGCCAAGCTGAAGGCAGCCTCCACCGAGCAGGAGATCCTGGATCTGCTCTCGGCCGTGAACGAAGGCTGAAGCTGGAACAGGCCGGCCCACCGGCGCTGGCCTAGCCACTGAACCGAATCATCTGAAAGCGTGAGGGTGCGCGGACTGAGACCATCAGTCGGCGCACCCTCACGCCGTTATTAGACATCCATGCATGACCGGGCAGCCGGATCCTGACAACGGATCCGCCCGGACACACTCCTGGGGAGGAGATCAGATATGAAGGCTGTTCATTTCGGAGCAGGCAATATCGGCCGCGGTTTCGTGGGGCTGCTGCTGCATGAGGGCGGCTACGAGGTGGTGTTCTCCGATGTGGCCGCGCCCTTGGTAGAGGCTCTCACCGCGGCTGACTCCTATCTGGTGCACGAGGTCGGCACCGGCGGAGAAGACAAGACCGTGACCGGCTTCCGCGCAGTCAACAGCGCCGAGAACGCCTCGGCAGTGGCCGAAGAAGTCGCAACCGCTGACGTGGTGACCACCGCAGTGGGGCCGACCATCTTGAAGTTCATTGCCCCGCATATTGTGGCCGGCCTGCGCCAGCGCCCAGCCGATTCGCAGAAACTGCAGGTCATGGCCTGCGAGAACGCTATCGGCGCCACGGACACTCTGCGTCAGGCTATGCAGGAGCTGGCCGGCGAGGGCTGGGACGAACTGGCCGCCAAAGCAGTGTTTGCCAATACCGCAGTGGACCGAATCGTCCCGGGCCAGCCAGCAGATGGCGGCATCGATGTCACCGTGGAGCCATTCTACGAATGGGCTATCGAGAAGGGACCTTTCGGGGAGAATCTGCCTAATATCCCCGGTGCCCACTTCGTCGATGAGCTGGGGCCCTATATTGAACGCAAGCTCTTCACCGTCAACACCGGCCACGCCACGGCCGCGTACCTGGGGACAGCGGCAGGTCTGGAGAAGATCGCCGATGCCCTGGCTGATGAGCACGTGGCCGCAGGAGTCACCGCCGCTCTGGAGGAGACCTCTGCGCTTCTGGTGGCCAAGCATGGCTTTACCCCTGATCAGATGCAGTCCTACCGGGACACCATCCTTGACCGCTTCCGCAATCCGGCGCTGCCTGACACCGTGGACCGGGTGGGCCGCCAGCCGCTGCGTAAGCTCTCCCGTCATGAACGGCTGATCGGCCCTGCGGCCGAGGCCGCCGAACGGGGACTGCCGGTTCAGGGACTGCTCGCCGCTATCGAAGCCGCGCTGGCCTTCGACGTTGCCGCAGACGAACAAGCTGTGGAGATGAAGAAGCTCCTGGGCCAACTCAACGCTGAGGCCTTTACCGAGAAGGTGACGGGCCTGACCTCTGCCCACCCGCTCTTTACGGCAGTGGTGGAACGGGTGGCAGCAGCCCAGCGCTGAGCTGTCCGCACTTGCAGACGACGACGGCGGCGGCGCCCGCACCACGTTCGGTCACGCAGTTTGACCTTACTTTCGGTGCTCGTGGGGGTAAAACCGGTGAAACCGACGTCATATTGCGTGAGCGAATAAGAGTATAGAACGACGGCGGCCCCTCGGTCCTAGATTCTGCAGAATCCTGGGAGACCGGGGAGCCGCCGTCGTTGTTATTGGTGTTTAGGCCGCGGCAGGTGCCTTGCGGGTCCAGCGCTTCAGTGCGATCACGCTGAGCGCAGTCAGTGCGGCACCTGCCAGCACAGCCAGCAGGAACAGCAGGAAGCTGTCGATGGCGAAGGCCACAAACACACCACCATGCGGTGCATAAGAGGTCACACCGAAGACCATGGTCAGGGCGCCAGTGACAGCGCCGCCCAGCATCGAGGCCGGCAGCACGCGCAGCGGATCTGACGCCGCAAAAGGAATGGCACCTTCAGAGATGAAGGCCGCACCCAGCAGGACTGCAGTCTTGCCGTTCTCCCGCTCAGCGACGGTGAAGAGCTTGCGGTCCAGGAAGGTTGCCAGGGCGAGACCCAGCGGAGGCACCATGCCTGCGGCCATCACGGTGGCCATGATCATCAGCGGGGCGTCGCTGCCGGCAGCCACTGCTCCGGAGACACCGGCTACGGCAAAGGAGTAGGCCACCTTATTGACCGGTCCGCCGAGGTCGAAGCACATCATCAGGCCGAGGATGACGCCCAGCAGGGCCGCAGCGGAACCCGTCATGGACTCCAACCAGCCCTCCAGCGAAGCCGTCAGTGCGGCGATGGGGCCGCCCAGCACCAGCAACATCAGCCCAGCGGCAACGATGGTGGCCACCAACGGAATGATCACCACCGGCATCAGTCCGGCCAACCAGCGCGGCACATCCAAGCGCCGGAACCAGTAGGCGACTGCACCGGCCAGCACGCCACCGACGATGCCGCCGATGAATCCGGCGTCCATGGACAGAGCCACAGCACCGGCAGTGAAGCCCGGTGCGATACCAGGGCGGTCGGCCATTCCGTAGGCGATATAGCCCGCCAGCGCCGGCACGAGGAAGCCCATGGCGGCACTGCCCATGGTGAAGAACACCGAACCCAGATAGCCGCCTAGCGCGCCCCAGCCATGGAAGTCGGCCGGAAGCTCTGCTGCAGTGGGCAGATTCCACAGGGAGTGATTAAAAGCGATATCCGAGGCCACATCGGTGATGTTGTAGCCGCCGAGCAGGAACCCCAGTGCGATGAGCAGACCACCGGCTGCAACGAAGGGAATCATGTAGCTCACACCGGTCATCAGCACACGCTGGACGCTGCGACCGAAGCTCTCCCGGCCCTGCTCGCCCGTGGCAGCCTCGTCCTCGCTCTCGGAGCTGACAACTGCCGCATTGGGGTCCTGGGCCGCGCGCAGTGCATCATCGAGCAGGGCACCGGGATCATCGATGCCGCGCTTGACTCGGGCCGCCACCACCGGCTTGCCTGCGAAACGGCTCTTATCCCGTACGTCGACATCCACGGCGAAGATCACCGCCTCCGCGTCCGCAATAGCCGAGGCGGGAAGCGGCGTCGAACCCGCTGATCCCTGCGTTTCCACATGCAGGTCGATGCCGCGTGCCTGTGCGGCCTGCTTGAGTGCATCGGCAGCCATATAAGTGTGGGCAATACCCGTGGGGCAGGCGGTCACCGCCACCAAACGGCGCACCGGCTCACCGGCCTCAGCGGTGGGCTCCTGGGCGGTGGGCTCTTCGGCGGACGGCTGTTCTTCGGTGGGTGCCACCGCAGAGTCGATCAGCGCCACCACCTCGGAGGCGCTGCCGGCACTGCGCAGTGCGGTGACGAATTCATCCTGCATCAGGCCAGTGGCCAGGGCCGAGAGGATCTTCAGGTGATCCTGGCTGGCGGTCTCCGGAACGGCGATGAGGAACACCAGATCAGCCGGGCCGTCGAAGGAGCCGAAGTCCACGGCGGTGCCCAGGCGGGCGAAGGCCAGGGTCGGCTCGGAGACCGCGGAGGTTCGGCAGTGCGGGATGGCGAAGCCCCCGGGCATGCCCGTGGCTGACTGCTCCTCACGCGCCCAGGCGCTGGCGATCAGCGGTTCGGCGTCGGAGGCTCTGCCTGCAGTCACGATCTGGCCGGCCAGCTGCTCGATCACCTCGCGCGGCTGCGCGGCGGTGATCCTCTCTAAGCTGACCAGCTCTTCGGTGATGATGGCCATGATCTGTAGTCCTTTTCCTTATCGGGTGAGCTCGTCGACGACGACGTCGTCGAGCACGAGTTGTTCGGGGACCGGCATGGTGGAGCCGGGAAGTGAAGCCGCCGCCCGGCCCTGGGCCATGGCCCGGCGTAGGCAGCTGCGGGGATCTTCGCCCTTCACGTCTGCGGCGATGAATCCGGCCAGTGCGGCATCGCCGGCACCGACGGTGCTGCGCACTGTCAGCGGCGGACCCCAGGCGCTCAGCACCGGATGGTGCTGATCCGCTGAGACGTAGACGGCGCCGTGGCCGCCCAGGGTCACCAGGGCCGCCTGGACGCCGTGGGGCTTCAGGGCGCGGATCAGCTGCACCACCGCGTCCTTGGAAGCCTCCAGCTCAGCGGCTGAGAGTTCGGGGATTTGCTCCGGCTCCAGCAGCGCGTGGGCCAGCTCCAGCAGCTCCTCAGCATTGGGTTTGATCAGATCCGGTGCCGCTGCCACCGCTTCGGCCAGCGCCGGCCCGGAGGCATCGACTGCCACCAGGTGCCCGCCGGCGCTGCGCAGCCTGGTGATGGTCTCGCGGTAGAACTGCGTGCTCAGTCCCGGCGGCAGGGATCCGGCCAACACGGTCCAGGCCGCCTCGGTCGCGCTGCCGATGATCAGCTCGATAAAGTCGGCTTCAGCCTCAGCGCTGAACTGGGGGCCGGGCTCGTTGACCTTGGTGGTGGTGCCCAGCGGATCGGTGATGGCGATATTCATCCGCAGCGACTGCCCGATGGGTATGCTGCGACAGCTGACGCTGATCTCAGCCAGGCCGGTGAGCACCGGGTCAGCGGGATCACCGGGTAGCACGGCCAGGTTCTCCACCCCCGCAGCGGTCAGGGCGCGGGAGATGTTGACGCCTTTGCCGCCGGGCTCGGCATGGGTCTGGGCAGCTCGCTGCACATGCCCCACCGCCAGCGGAGCCGTTAGCTCGACTGTCTTGTCCAGGCTGGGGTTGGGGGTCACGGTCACGATCATGGAGCCACCACCACATCAACTTCGGCCTCCTGCAGGGCCTGGGCCAGGGCGGCCTGCGGCTCAGCATCGGTGATCAGCACATCAATGTCCTCCAGCCGGGCGAACTGCACCAGTGAGGTGCGGCCAAGCTTGGAGGAATCCGCCAACAGCACCCGTTGCTGTCCTGCTTCTAGTAGGGCTGTCTTCACAGCGGCCTCGGCAGTATCCGGTGTGCTCAGCCCGAACCCGGCGTCGACTCCATTGGTGCCCAGGAAGACCACATCGGCGCGGCGGCGCTGCAGTGCGGTGGTGGTCTGCGCACCTACGGCAGCTCCGGTGATGCCGCGGATGCTGCCCCCGAGGATCTCGACGTCGAAGGAGCTGGCATTGCTGAGCCGCTGAGCGATGGGGAGTGCGTTGGTGAGCAGGAACCGTCGGGCACTCGAGTCAGTCGCTGGGCGATCTGCCAGCAGCCCAGCCAATGCTTCGGTGGTGGTGCCGGCGTCGATGATCATCGAGCCTCCGGTCTCTGGCGGCAGATAAGCCAGCGCCGCCTGGGCGATGCGCAGTTTCTGCTCCGACTGCCGGGCGAGCCGCTCCTGCAGAGAACTTTCAGCCCGAGACGGGGTGGAGGCTGCCACTGCGCCGCCATGTATGCGGCGTAGCGCGCCCTCGGCTTCCAGCTGGTCGAGGTCGCGGCGCACTGTTTCGCGGGTGACGGCGAAGCTGTCGGCCAGCTGCTGGACGCTGACGGTGCCGTCTCGAGCCAGCAGCGCGAGAATACGGTCATGCCGTTCGGGGGCCAGAAGGGCCATAGAGAGTGTCTCCCTTGCGGGTAAGTGGTCTGGCACACATCGTGTGGGTTTAGTCGGACTTTATCTGTGTTTATCTGCGTTTTGCAACATTGCGCTGGTGGAGGGGGTGCGGGGGTCTGTGATTCCAGCCTTTTGGGGCCGGGCGGGCTCTGCTGTATAGTTGGAGGTTGTTGTGCGTGTCCAGCCCTGCCTGGAATCGTGTTGAGGCGGCTCAGTTGCATGGCCGTGAAGCCTCCGCGAGACGGGATGGGGAGCTACGGAACCGGATTCTTTCCAGCCCTCACCTGGAATACCGAGTGCACTGACACAATGGGCTTCCCTCGGGGAGTCCAGACCAAAAGAGCAATTGAACAGATGGCGACGCAGCGTGACTCTCACACACTGCTGCAGCCGGCATCTGAACCGTAGAAGACCGACCGTAAGGCATACCAACGTGCGTACGTACACTCCCAAGAATGGCGACGCCGACGCTCAGTGGCACATCATCGACGCCACCGACGTCGTCCTGGGCCGTCTCGCCAGCCAGGCTGCGACCCTGCTGCGCGGCAAACACAAGCCGACCTTTGCACCTCACCAGGACATGGGCGACTTCGTCATCATCATCAACGCTGAAAAGGTCGCCGTCACTGGCGACAAGGTTTCCAAGAAGCGCTACTGGCGCCACTCCGGGTTCCCGGGCGGCATCAAGTCCATCACCTTCGGTGACATGATCCAGCGCTACCCCACCCGTGCTGTGGAGCAGGCCGTCAAGGGCATGCTGCCTCACAACAAGCTGGGTGCTGCACAGCTGAAGAAGCTGCGCGTCTATGCAGGTGCTGAGCACCCGCACGCTGCCCAGCAGCCTAAGCCGTTCGAAATCTCCCAGGTCGCTCAGTAGTCCTGGCCACCCGACACTAGATACTTTCAAGGAGAAACGTGGCTCAGAACACTGAAGAGCTCACCGAGACCGAGGAGCTGACCAGCTACACCTCGGAATCTGCCCCCGCCGCTGCCGAAGAGGCCGCCCCAGAGCGCGCCCCGCTGACTGTTCCCGGTGCAGCGATCGGCCGCCGCAAGCGCGCCCGTGCCCGCGTCCGCATCGTGCCGGGCACCGGCAAGTGGACCATCAACGGCCGCAGCCTGGAGGATTACTTCCCCAACAAGCTGCACCAGCAGGAGGTCAATGACCCCTTCACCCTGCTGGGCCTCGAAGGCGCCTACGACGTCATCGCCCGCATCGACGGCGGCGGCCCCTCCGGTCAGTCCGGTGCCCTGCGCCTGGGAATCTCCCGTGCGCTCAACGGCATCGACCGTGACCACAACCGTGCTGCACTGAAGAAGGCCGGCTTCCTGACCCGCGACGCTCGCGCCGTGGAGCGGAAGAAGGCAGGTCTGAAGAAGGCCCGCAAGGCCCCTCAGTACTCCAAGCGCTGATTCACGCCTTCCCGGTGTGCTGCTGCGCAGTCACACCGGGGCCCGGGCGATAATCTGGTCGGCTTATCCCCGATCAGGCAGCCGTGCTGGCAAGCGCTTGGCTCCACAAGCGCTGATCACAGCTTTGCTACGAAAATCCCCGTCGGGTTCTCCCGGCGGGGATTTTCGTGTTCGCCCTCTAGACTGTTCCCCAATATGACCAGATTATTCGGAACCGATGGTGTTCGTGGTGTGGCCAATGGGCTGCTGACTGCGGACCTTGCTCTTCGTCTCTCCCAGTCTGCTGCGGTGGTGCTGGGACATCGTCGTGCGGCTGCAGGCCGCAGACCTGTTGCTGTTGTGGCTCGTGATCCGCGGGTCTCCGGTGAGTTCATCTCCTCCGCGGTAGAGGCCGGGTTGGCTTCCTCAGGTGTGGATGTCTATGACGCCGGTGTGCTGCCCACCCCTGCTGCGGCGTTCCTAGTGGCGGATATCGACGCTGATTTTGGTGTGATGATCTCTGCCTCGCATAACCCGGCCCCTGATAACGGGATCAAGTTCCTCGGCCGTGGCGGGCATAAGCTCGATGACTCGGTCGAAGATGAGATCGAAGCCCAGATGGGACAGGCCCCTGTCCTGCCCACCGGGGATCAGGTCGGGCGTATCAAACGGTTCTCAGACGCCGAAGACCGGTATGTGGTGCATCTGCTGCAGTCCCTGGGAGAAGTCTCTCTGAAGGGGCTGAAAATCGTGCTGGACTGCGCCCATGGTGCGGCTTCGGGCTGTTCCCCAGAAGCTTTCGCTGCTGCCGGTGCTGAAGTGATCGTCATTGGTGCTGATCCTGATGGACTGAACATCAATGATGACTACGGATCCACGCACCTGCAGAACCTGCAGGAAGCAGTGATCTCTCATGCTGCTGATCTGGGGATCGCCCATGATGGTGATGCTGACCGGTGTCTGGCGGTTGATCACACCGGGGAGATCATCGATGGTGATCAGATCATGGGCGTTCTGGCCCTGGCGCTGAAAGAAGCCGGTGGGTTGAACGATGACACCCTGGTGGTCACGGTGATGAGCAATCTGGGGTTGAAGCTGGGGATGGCTAAGGCTGGAATCAACCTGGTGGAGACCGCGGTGGGGGACCGGTATGTGCTGGAAGGTATGCGTGCTGGTGGGTTCAACCTTGGTGGTGAGCAGTCTGGGCATGTGATCTTCAGCGATTATGCGACCACTGGTGATGGTGTGCTCACGGGTCTGCAGTTGGCGGCTCGGGTGGCTGCTACGGGTAGGTCATTGCGTGAGTTGGCTGATGAGTCGATGACGAGGTTGCCGCAGGTGCTGATCAATGTGGCTGGTGTGGATAAGGCCCGGGTGAAGTCGCATGAGGTGGTGCAGGCCGCTGTTGCTGCGGTGGAGGCTCGTTTAGGGGAGTCTGGGCGCGTGTTGCTGCGGCCATCGGGTACTGAGCCTGTGGTGCGGGTGATGATTGAGGCAGAAACTGCTGATCTTGCTCGGGCTGAGGCTGAGGCTCTGGCAGATGTTGTCAAAGCCGAACTCGCCCTCTAAACCATGAGAGAACCGGCGCGTCTAGCAATCCTGGGCATGGGCGCTATGGGGCAGTCCTGCCTTGAAGGGCTGCGCGAGCGGCTGCCGCAGACACAGTTCGCATTTCTGGAGCGAGAGCATCGAATCCATCGACTCAGCGAGGAGGCCTCGGCACGAGGGTTCTCTGATGTCACCGAACTGCTGGACTGGCAGCCTGACCTGTTGGTGGAATGCGCCGGGCACAGCGCCGTCCGTGATGCCGTCCCTGAGGCACTGCGCCGCGGCGTCGACGTCGTTATCGCGTCCCTCGGTGTGCTCGGCGATGACCAGCTGAAGATGACACTGGATGAAGCCGCTGAGTCCAGCGGAGCCAGGCTCACTGTGGTCTCAGGTGCCATTGGGGGACTGGACGCCCTACGTGCTGGGATGCTGGCCGGAGTTGACTCCGTGGTCTATGAAGGCCGCAAACCTCCGTCCGCCTGGCGGGGGTCTGCAGCTGAGGAGCTCTGTGCGCTAGCGCAGCTGGAGCACGCGGAAGTGTTCTTTGAAGGAAGCGCCAGAGCGGCAGCGGCACAGTTTCCCAAGAATGCCAATGTCACCGCTGCAGTGGCCCTGGCAGGTGTGGGCTTTGACAGTACCGTTGTGCGTCTCATAGCTGATCCTCATGCCAAGGAGAACTCGCATACCGTCGACGTCGAGGGAGCATTCGGCAGGCTCAGGATCGTGCTGACCAACCATCCACTGCCGCAGAATCCCAAAACCTCCTGGTTGGCTGCTCTGAGCGTGCAGGAGGCCGTCCTGCGCCGCGTGGAGGCTATCGGGTTCTGACCCGACCGGGCCCAGTACGCGGCGCGCGCCTAGATCAGTCCTTACCCCAGACCATGTTCTTGGCCTTGCCCAGCAGCCCCGGATTCTGCTCGGCCTCGGCTTTAGCAGCCGCCTCGGCCTCAGCCTGGCGCTCAGCTTCGACCAGTGAGGCGATAAACGCGGGATTGGTCACCTCGGTCTGCGCCTTGAGCTGATCACGGATCTCACGAAGCAGCATGATGTTCTCCTCGGGCGCCTCCTCTACAGCGCCCAGCTTCCTATTGCGTGCCTCGATCATCTTGTTCATCGGCAGAATGATCACAAAGTAGATAGCGGCGGCAATCAGCAGGAAATTCACCAGCGCCGTCAGCAGCACGCCGAACTGCAGGGCATTGCCGTTGAACCAGACGACGCCGAAACTGTCGAAGTCAGGAGCGCCCACCAGGCCGGAGATGAACGGCATCAGCACGTTCTCCACCATGGCGTTGACCACTGCACCGAATGCCGCACCAATGACCACAGCAGTGGCAAGGTCGATGACATTGCCCTGCATGATGAAATCTCTGAATCCCTTGAGCATGGTGACAGTGTAAGCCGCGCCGCTCGCCTATGGCCGAGCTTCTTTAGGGGTAGGTGGGTTCGGCGTCGTCGTAGTCAGGTGCAGCTGGCTGCTCCCAGTACTCCTCCAGGGTGAGGCCCAGCTCAAAGACCTCGGTGGCGGTTTCGACTCCCACATAACGCAGGTGCCACGGCTCATAGGGATAGCCGGTGATGTGCTCCATATCTTCCAGATACCGGATGATGAAGCCGAAACGGTGCGCGTTCTCCGCCACCCACTGCCCCTCGGGGGTGTCAGCGAAGCACTCCCCGAGCATGCAGTCAGGATTTTCGATACTGATCACATCCGCGGCCAACCCGGTCTGGTGCTCGGAGTACCCCGGCCGGGACATATAGAGGTCCGTGGCCTCGGTACCTACCTCAGCATGGCGGGCCCAGTAGATCTGGAACTGATAGTCGAAGGAGCGGTACCCGCTGACCAGTCCCAGGGCCATGCCCTCCTGGCGCCCGGTGGCAATGAGCTCCTCCAGGGCGGCTGCGGGCTCCTGCCGCAGGGACATGGCGGCTTCTGGGCCGTAATGCGGAACATCAGGTACCACCAGATCAGTGGGCGCGTAGTCCACCGGGTCAAAGGGGTTCTGTCGATTCACCAGCACGTGGATGGAATCGGGGTCCCAGGAGGGGTCACTGGCACGCTCGGGTTCAGGCTCCGGCTCAGGCTCAGGCTCAGGCTCCGGCTCGGGCGTTGGTTCCGGCTCCGGTTCGGCGGCCGCTGCTGAGGACCCCGCCGGGGAGGCAAGGTCGTCGTCGGAATTATTACCCGACAGCTCAGCGGACTCAGACCCCTCGGCGTCCTGGCCGCTGGGCAGCAGCCCCCAGGTTTTCAAGCCCGCATAGAGCCCAAAACCCAGCAGGGCCAGCAGGACCACGGCAATCACCGCAGCCCAAGCCCGACGCCGCCGGTAAACAGCTCGACGGCGCTGCAGCGCCTGCCCACGGGACTCAACCATCACAGTGTCAGACCTTTCGCAGCAGCACCCGGGAGACACTGTGATCAGCGTCCTTGGACATCACCAGCTTCGCCCGTGAGCGTGTGGGCTGAATGTTCTCCCGCAGGTTCGGGCCGTTGATGCGCCCCCAGATATCGGTAGCGCGCTCCATCGCTTCCTGGTCACTGAAGGTGCTGTAGCGGTGAAAGTAGCTCTGCGGATTGGCGAAGGCACCGGAGCGAAGCTTCATGAACCGGTCCACATACCACTGCTCAATATGCTTGGGCTTGGCATCCACATAGATGGAGAAGTCGAAGAAATCGCTGAGTGCCGGACCCACAGTGCCGTCCTCGCGGTGCCGGGCAGGCTGCAGCACATTGAGCCCTTCCAGGATCAGCACGTCCGGACGACGCACCACTACCTGATCGTCGGGGATGATGTCATATCGAAGATGCGAGTACTTTGGTGCCCGGACTTCAGGGCGGCCGGACTTGATCTCCGCCACAAAGCGCAGCAGCCCACGGCGGTCATAAGCCTCCGGGAAGCCTTTTCGCTCCATCAGCCCACGGCGCTCCAGCTCAGCATTGGGGTAGAGGAATCCATCGGTGGTCACCAGCTCCACTCGCGGAGTGGAGGGCCAACGCCGCAGCATCTCCTGCAGTACGCGCGCAGTAGTGGACTTGCCCACAGCCACAGAACCAGCCACGCCGATCACAAAAGGCGTACGCCGCGTGGTCTCACGCAGGAACTCATTGGTCTTGGTCCGCAGATGCGCTGCGGCCTCCACATAGATGTTCAGCAGCCGGGACAGCGGCAGATAGACCTGCGCCACCTCCTCCAGGGAGAGGTGCTCTCCGATGCCGCGTAACCGGTCGACGTCGTCCTGGTTCAGCGGCTGCTCAATAGTGTCCGCCAGCCGCGCCCAGGCCGGTCTGTCCAGCTCCACAAACGGGGAGTAGGACGTGGTGCCGTCTTCAAACGGTGGGGACCCCGCCCACGGCGCAGTCCCCAGCACCTCCTGAGGGATAGGCCCCGTAGAGACGGCAGGAAACGGCCCGTGCGAGGGCTCTTCAGACAGGTGCGAAGACACACAGACACGATACCCTGGTGTACATGTGTGGAATTGTTGGCTATATCGGCCTGCCTGAGAAGACCAGTGAGCATGCTGCTCTGGATGTGCTGCTGGAGGGTTTGCGGCGTCTGGAATACCGCGGGTATGACTCCGCCGGTGTGGCCACCGTTGCTGATGGTGTGATCGAGGGCCGGAAGAAGTCCGGGAAGCTTGTGAATCTGGTGGCAGAGATTGATGCTGCTCCGATGCGTCCAGCTTCTATCGGTATTGGTCATACCCGGTGGGCGACTCATGGTGGGCCTACTGATCAGAATGCGCACCCGCATTTCGGTGATGAGGGCCAGCTGGCGGTGATCCATAACGGGATCATTGAGAACTTCGCTGAGCTGAAGGAAAAGCTGCTGGCTGCCGGGGAGGTCTTTGAGTC
>NZ_BAABLW010000001.1:0-342469 GCF_039544555.1 Nesterenkonia rhizosphaerae | reverse complement strand
CCGTTGCTGACTACTGTGCCGTTGCAGATCTTCGCGTGTGCTTTGGCTGCGGAGAAGGGTTATGACGTGGATCAGCCGCGTAACCTCGCCAAGTCCGTCACCGTGGAGTGACGTAGTAGGCGACAAACTGCGGTGAACAGCGTGAACTAAGAACCATATGTGAGGCTCCCGGTCGAATCGGCCTGGAGCCTCACATGTATTCGGGAGGAGACCGAGATGATCGTAGGCATCGGCGTAGACGTAGTCCTGGTGACCCGCTTCGAACAGCAGCTGCGCAAGGCCCCCGCCCTGCGCGAGCGGCTCTTCACTGAAGCCGAACGCCCCCTGAATACCCGCTCCCTGGCGGCTCGCTTCGCCGCCAAAGAAGCAGTGGCCAAAGCACTGGGAGCACCGGCCGGCATGAACTGGCAGGACTGCCAGGTCGTCATGGACGCTGCCGGGGCCCCACACGTGAAAGTGCAGGGCACAGTAGCGGCAGTGGCCGAAGCCAAAGGCGTGAAGCACTGGCACCTTTCCCTCTCCCACGACGGCGACGTCGCCACCGCCATGGTGATTGCCGAAGGTTGAGCCGTGCTGACACAGCGAGACTCGCCGAACCAGGATGAGCCCGGGTATCCGCTCATTCCGGTCTGGACTGGAGAGCAGATCCGCGCCGCGGAGCAGCCTCTTCTGAATGCCGGCGAAGGGGAAGCCCTGATGCGGCGGGCCTCCTGGGGGCTGGCGGCACATATTCTGCAGATTCTCCAAGCTCAACGCGGCTCGGTGTACGGCGCCACCGTGGTAGGCCTCATCGGCTCCGGCAACAACGGCGGGGACGGGCTCTACGCGTTGGCTTTTCTGCGCCGCCGCGGCGTAGATGCTCGCGCTGTGCTGCTGCGACCCACTTGCCACACTCAGGCACTGGCCGCGTTCCGGCAGGCCGGTGGGCAGTTGCAAACCACCGACGACGGCGCCGACCTCATCCTGGATGCCGTGGTGGGCACCGGCTTCAGTGGCAGCTTCGATGCGCCATCGTTACCGCAGGGAAGCGTGGTCGTCGCCTGTGATCTGCCCTCCGGGGTGGACGCAGAGACCGGGGCCGTGCGCGGAACTGCGATCCGCGCCGATCACACGGTGACCTTTGGCGGCCTGAAGACCGGGCTGCTGGTGGGCCAGGGTCGGGCCCACGCGGGTGTGCTGCACACTGTAGACATCGGCCTCGGTGCGCACCTGCCCGAGCCCGCCGGCTATGTCATGAGCGAACTAGTTGACACCCCTGGCACCATGGGAGGTGCTGGGTCCGGTGGGGCGGAGAGGATTCTTGCCGGGGAGGCGGTGCCGGTGCTGCGCCGTCGGGCCCCGGACGCCGATGCCCATAAATACTCCCGCGGGGTGCTCCACCTGCTGGTGGGCTCTGCACGGTATCCCGGTGCCGCCCAGTTGAGCGTCGGCGCAGCATTGGCCACCGGCGTTGGAATGGCGCAGGTGCAGGCACCGGATGCGGTGGCGCAGGCGGTGGTCAGCAGTTGGCCGGAGACAGTGGCCTCGGACCAGGCCGAACGTGCTGCTGCGATGGTCATCGGACCCGGATTAGGAAATGACTCACAGCGTCTGGCAGAGGCGGAAGCGCTGCTCCAGCAGTCCCGGCGAAACGCAGTGCCCTGCGTGCTGGATGCCTCCGCACTGGCGCTAATCACCCGCGAGCTGCTGGCCGATCCCGGCTATGCCGGTTCCCTGGGGAAGCACACGGTACTGACCCCGCATACCGGGGAGGCCCAGAAACTGGCCGAGCGGCTAGGAGACCCTCAGCTGCAGGCTGCCTTAGCAGAGCAGAAAGTCCTTGCCGCGGCACCCCGGCTGGCGCAGCTGACCGGCGCCGTCGTCGTGCTCAAAGGCCCGGTCACGGTGATCGCCGCCCCCGGGGACGAGCCGCCGCTGCTGCATACCGAACCCGCCCCGGGTCTGGCCACCGCAGGCACCGGAGATGTGCTGGCGGGAATCATCGGCGCCCTGCTGGCCACCCAGGAGGAATCAGCGCGGTACTGTGCCGCGCTGGGTGTGGCCCTGCATGCCGCGGCCGCCCGGCGGCTCGACCCACGGGGACACGGCCGATTCGGTGCCTCCGCGCTGCTGCGCGTACTGGCCGAATAAGCCGCGAAAGCAGATCCGGATTACCTCCGCGCCGTCTCGCGTCGGGGTCGCAGTTGCTCGATGCGTGCAGTGAGTTCCTCCAGGGGACGGAACTCGCCCGTGAACCATCCGCGGTAGCCGAACAATGGTCCCAACTGCCGGTTAATGACCTGCACATCTATGCGGAAGCACTCGGCGGCGTCGTCGTAGCTATCGGTGATGACGGCATCAGCAGCCATTAGTGACGGGAAGGTGAATTTAACCGGTCCCTCCAGAAACCGCAGGGCGCCGGAGCGAATGGTCAGAGATCCGTCCGGGGCGGCGTGGAAATCCAAGGGAGTCACCAGATGCTGATGAGTGCCCAGGTAATCGACCACCTGGCGTGTTCCCGGCACCTGGACCATTTGCGCATCAAAACGCGCGGGTTTGGCGCCGGGGTACTCGAAGGTCCGCACAAAGGAGACGGTGGAGCGCCCTAAGGAGTCGGTGTACGGGATGTTCTCGATCCTGAAGGGCACATTGGTGCCGCGCTTCGGGGCCAGGATGTGCCGGGTGGAGCCCAACGCCAGAAACGGCTTGACCCAGCCGGAACGGTGCCAGATCTGCTCCATGACTCCAGTGCCGATGAAGGCCTGCCCGGATTCCTCGCTCACGGCGAATCGGCGCCGGATCTGCGGGTGCAGTCGCTGGAACTGCTCACCCATAGCGGCTTCGAAGATGGCGGTCACGGCTGCTCCTGCTCAGTGGGTCGGGATGGTTGGCGCAATCGCGGCAGACGCTGCAGCAGTTCGGGGTCTCGCACCGGTTGCCGGGGACGACGGCGCGTCCGCCGCGCTGAGGGTGTGCCCGCACCGGGCGGGATTATCAGCGCGGCCGCGGTCGCCGCAATACCCGCCAGCGGGTTGATGCGCCAGGCGAGGACGACGACGCCGCCGCGCAGCAGCGCCTCCCGGACCGCCCGCCGCCGGGTGCTTTCCGGGGAAAGCCCTTGTTCCGCCCACAGCCGCAGACGGTCGAAGGACCACGCGGTCGCCCACCCGAAGAGCGGCCGGAACACTGCGGCGTCCAGTAGCCGACCCGGTGTTCCGCCCCTGGGCTCGTAGTCATAACCGGTGAGGAAGATCACCGCACCGTCGGAGCGCAGCTGGTACTTCCAGTAGCCGGACCCGCTGCGTATGGGGCACCACCACTGCTGGGAACTGAATCGTAGGGCGCTGAGCGCACCGCCCTCGCTTCTCAGCCGCTGACCGGCGTTGATGCCCTGGCCGGAGACCGCCAGTCTGGGAAACCAACGGCTCAGTCGCGGGAGGACGGTAGTGGAGTAGGTGAACTCCGCCGCCTGGGCAGCAGCTTCATCGGCGGCAGCTGAGCGCCGGTGAAGGCAGGCCGCGGCGGCCGGGGAATGGCGCTTGGGCGTGATGCGGCTAAAGCGCAGATCCCAGCGTGCATGGTCCACCGGGTTCTGGGTCAATGCCCATACCCGGCCCATCGCATCTGGACCCGCTGGGTCCTCCGCCGGCACACGGATGAGCGTCTCCACGTAGATGCGGCGCCCCCGTTGGTTCATGACCTTAGCTTTCCACATCAGCCGGGCGGATCCGTGGCGCCCGATAAGCTTGGCCACATGGTTTCACCGGCAGGGGCAGAACGAACAGCACTTATTGACACCGCTGCCATCAGGCACAACGTGCGGACCATCGCTGAATTTGTGCGCCCGGCCAAGATGATGGTGGCCGTCAAAGCTGATGGTTACGGACACGGTGCCCTTACCGTAGCTCGTGCCGCCCTGGACGCCGGAGCCGACTGGTTGGGCACTGCCCATGTCACCGAGGCCCTAGCTCTGCGCGAAGCCGGCATCGAGGCACCCGTGTTGGCCTGGCTGCATACCCGTGGCACTGATTTCGCTCAGGCCATTGAGCACCACATCGATCTCGGCGTCTCCGGATGGGAACTGGAAGAGGTCGCCGCGGCTGCTGCGAGCCTGCAGACACCGGCGCGCATCCATCTGAAGATCGACACCGGACTGGGGCGCAACGGTTCCACCATGGCCGCCTGGCCGGATCTTCTCCAGCGCGTGCGGCAGCACCAGGAGCAGGGATTGATCAGCGTGGAAGGCATCTTCACGCATCTTGCAGTGGCCGATGAGCCAGACCGGCGGGAAACCGACGAGCAGCTGAGCGCCTACCGACAGGCCCTGGAAATTGCTGCTGAACATGGCATCGTTGCCGATCTCCGGCATGTGGCTAATACTCCGGCCGCGCTCTCCCGTCCCGATGCCCATTTCGATATGGTGCGAGTCGGCGTCGGGGTCTACGGGCAGAGCCCATTTGCTGATCGCAGCGCCGAATCGCTGGGCCTGAAGCCCGCTATGGAACTGCGCACCACAGTCGCCAATGTCAAAGTGGTCCCGGCGGGACAGGGCATCAGCTATGGGCTCACCCACCGCGTGGACCGCCCCAGTGCATTGGCGCTGATTCCGCTGGGCTATGCCGATGGTATTCCGCGCTCAGCGGTTCACGCTCCGGTGAGCATCAATGGAACCCTCTACCGCTCAGCCGGTCGGGTGGCCATGGACCAGTTCGTGGTCGACCTGGGTCCTGCGGATACCGATGTGCAGGTCGGCGATGAAGTCACGATCTTCGGTGGTGCCTCCGGCATCTCCGCCGCCGAATGGGGGACAGCCTCAGGGACGATCAATTACGAGATCATCACCCGCATCGGTGCCCGGGTCCCGCGCGAAGTGACCGACACCAGCGCTGCTGCGGCCTGAGACCAGATACCCTCCCGCCAGCGGGCGGAACTACCATAGGAAGCGTGTCAGATACCCAGCCTCCTGCCGCCGCCGATAACCCCCAGTGGACTCTGGAGATCCCGCTGGAGGATCTCGAGGACACTGAGCAGCTGGCGCGCAGTCTGGCCGCATATGTGCGGGCCGGGGATTTGTTGGTGCTCACCGGCGGGCTCGGGGCCGGAAAGACCACCTTCACCCAGTCTCTGGCTGCGGCACTGGAGGTAGAGGGGCTGGTCAGCTCGCCGACTTTTGTGCTCTCCAGGATCCACCGCAGCCGCAGCAGTGGTCCGGATCTGGTACATGTGGATGCCTACCGCACCGACGTTGATGGCCTCGAATCACTTGATCTGGCGGCCACTCTGGCTGACTCGGTGACGGTGGTGGAGTGGGGCCGCGGCGTCGTTGAAGTTCCCCTGATGGGAGCCCAGGGGTCCTGGCTTGACCTGGAGCTGACCCGCACTGACACTGAATCCGAAGCAGCACCCCCAGGTGACGACGACGCCCGCGCAGCTGTGCCTGAGAGTGCCCCGGTGTTCCAGACTGATTTCTCCGAGACAGAGGCCGACGCTCTCGGCAGCCAGCGCCTGGCTGTGCTGCGCGGCTACGGACGGCGTTGGGAACACGCCCCAGACGTCACCGCCGAATACCCCGGCGCCCGTTTGAGCGCGGCAAAGCCCGGGCCTTCTCAGCAGTGAAGCCGGAGCAGATCGCCCAGCAGCTGAGCCAGGAGCAGGCGCAGCTGCCCGATGGGGTGCAGCTGCCAGGGGAGCATCAGCTGGCAGCACGCTTCGGCGTCACCCGCGCTGCGGTGCGATCAGCGTTGAGCATCTTGGAGTCCAGACACCTGATTCGCCGGGTTCGCGGGGCCGGAACCTTCACCAACCGGCCGGTGGACCACTTGATCTCCGCGGCGTTGCCGCCCTCGCTGAGCGCCGGGATCACCGCCGCAGGCGGCACCGTGAAGAGCATCCTCAAAGATGTCACCGTGGTCACCGCAGGGCCCGAGCTGGCCGAGGCCCTCGAATGCGACCCGGGCGCGTCACTGACCCGGGTGCGGCGGCGCAGCTGGATCAATGACCGCATCGGTGCCTGTGCGCATATCTGGATCGCTCCAGAGGTGCTGGCCGAGGCTGAACTGGCGCTGCGGACCGTGGAGTCACTCTATGAGTCTCTGCGTATGGCAGGGCACCAGCCGGTACGCGCGCGCAGCCGGGTCTCCCACGTTTTCCCTCCTGACGAGGTGGAACAGATGCTGGAACTGCCCCAGCCCGAGCTGGTGCCGATGATCGAGACCCTCAGCCGTGATGCGCAGACCCAGCGTCCGCTGCTGTTCTCCCGGGGCTGGCACCGCCCAGATGTCATCCGGCTGACCGTTGAATGGTGAGCGGCCAGCCAGGCTCATGAGTTCGCCCTCTGGCGGGCCACGAGCGGAGAAACTGGACTTGTTGCCGATCCGCAACAGGTGACGGGAAGTTTACGAGTCCGTTCACCTCTGATTCACCCAAGAGTCCCGGGGCAGCTACATGCGCTGAGCACACTGGACTCATGCCCGCCGAAGCTGTTTCACCTGACACCGCGCCACCTGACACCGTGCTACCAGACACCGCTCCACCTGCCGCTGACGCGCCCTCGGCCCCGCCGACCTCCGCCAGTGTCGGTGAGCCCAGCATTGCTGAGCGTCAGCGCACCGCCCGAGTATTGGCCAATGCTTCTCTGGAGGAGCTCACCGAACTGTGGGAGAACTGGCCTGACCCTCCTGAGGTTCAGTATCTGCGCGGACCCGAAGCCGGGCTCGTGATGGTGCAGGGCCGGACCGGCGGAACCGGGGACCGATTCAATCTCGGCGAGGCGACTGTCACCCGCGCGACAGTTCTCATCCGCGACGCCGAACTGGGCACAGACCACACCGGCACAGCCTATGTACTGGGCAGCCATCCAGATCACGCCGGTGTGGCCGCAATTTTTGATGCCCTGCTGCTCTCGGCTCAGCGCCCCCGTGTCCTGAGCGACGTGATTGAGCCTTTGGAGCAGGCACAGGCGCAGCAAGAAGCACGACGCCGAGCCCAGGCGCGCAGCACGCTCGTGGACTTCTTCACCGTAGCGCGCGAAAACGCCGGACCTGACGATGAAGAGGATGCGGAATGAGAGCAGCCGAGAATTACCTGCCCGGATTCGCCGATCCAGTCCACGACGCCCAACAGACTTTTCGGGCGGTACTGGAGGCCATGTCCCGCCCAGGCACAACCTATGAGGTGGCACCGGCGGTCCAAGAAACCCTGCGCACCCCGGGACCGCTAGGCGCAGCAGCCGGGGCCGTGATCCTCACCCTCTGCGATGAGCAGACTCCGGTCTGGCTGGATGATCAGCTGCGAGAAACCGGCACTGTGGAGTCATGGCTTCGATTCCACGCCGGCGCTCGGATCGTTGAGGACCCCGCCGAGGCGATGTTCGTCGTCGTCGCTGACCCTGCCCACGCCCCGGACCTGAACGCTCTGGCCTGCGGCACCGACGAGGAACCGCATATCTCAGCCACCGTGGTGATCGACACCCCGGCACTCGACATGCCGGCACTCGATATGCCGCCAGCCGATCCCGCAGCTACTTTCAGGATCGCAGGTCCAGGCATCAAGGGGCAGGCCACGCTCACCATCGCAGGCCTCGGGGCAGGATTCCTCGACCAGTGGCAGGTCAACCACTCCCGGTTCCCGCGCGGCGTCGATCTTATTCTCACTGACCACACCAGCGTGCGCGCCCTGCCACGCACCACTGTGCTCACGGCACTGGAAGGGAGGGCCCACTGATGTATGTGGCAGTCAAAGGCGGTGAAAAGGCCATCGCCAACGCCCATGCCCTGCTGGCACAGCGCGGCAGCGGTAAGGATGCTCGGATCGGCTGGCGTCAGGTGCGTGACCAGATGGGCGTGCTGATCTCCCGGGTGATGGCCGAAGGGTCCCTCTATGACCCGGACCTGGCAGCCAAAGCGCTGCTGCAGGCCCAGGGCGATGTGCTGGAGGCGGTGACACTGCTGCGCTCCTACCGCACCACGCTGCCGCGCTTCGGTACGACGACGCCGCTGGACACCTCTGCGCTGCCAGCCGAGCGCAGAATCTCCGCCACGTTCAAGGATCTTCCCGGTGGCCAGCAGTTAGGGGCCACCTTCGATTACACCCACCGGCTGCTCGCCGATGATCTGCCGACACCACAACCACCGGCGGTCGAGGCTACCGAGGAGGAAGTGGCGATGCCTCGGATCACAGATCTGCTCGGCGTCGACGCTCTGATCGAGCCCGACCGTCCCGAGGGGTGGAGCGATCCCGAACCTGCGGATCTCACCCGGGAACCCACGGTGTATCCGATGTCGCGGGCTGAACGGCTCCAAGCACTGGCCCGCGGAGACGAAGGGTTCCTGCTCTCTTTGGGGTACTCCACCCAGCGCGGCTTCGGCCGGACGCATCCCTTCGCCGGAGAAGTGCGCGTGGGTGAGGTGGAAGTCAGCTTCGAGGCTTCTGAGCTGGGATTCGAGGTGCCCATCGGTCGTATGGAGATCACCGAATGCCAGATGATCAACCAGTTCGTCGGCAGCGCGGAACAGCCTCCGCAGTTCACCCGCGGCTACGGCCTGGTCTTCGGACGGGGTGAGCGCAAAGCGATGTCGATGTCGTTGGTGGACAGGGCGCTGCGCGCCGAGGAGTTCGGAGAACGGCAGGTATCACCTGCCCAGGACGAAGAGTTTGTGCTCAGCCACGCGGACAATGTCCAAGCCACCGGTTTCGTGGAACACCTGAAGCTGCCGCACTACGTGGACTTCCAGGGCGAACTGGTGCTGCTGCGACAGCTGCGCCGGGAGTTTGAAGAGCGCAGAGAGTTTGAAGAGCGGCAGGCATCCGAGCAGCGCCGTCAGGCTGAGCAGCAGGACAAGAAGGAGGCCGCACATGGCTGAGCCGCGCATCGTTTACAACGAGGGCTACCTGGACGAGCAGACCAAGCGCGTAGTGCGCCGCGCACTGCTCAAAGGCGTAGCCGTACCGGGTTTCCAGGTTCCTTTCGCGTCTCGGGAGGTCCCCATGCCGCGCGGTTGGGGCACCGGCGGGGTGCAGGTCACTGCAGCTGTCATTGGGCCCGAGGACACTTTGAAGGTCATTGATCAAGGTGCCGATGACACCACGAACGCGGTGTCCATCCGACAGTTCTTCGAGAAAGTCGTGAACGTCCACACCACCACGCACACCGAAGCGGCCACTATCATCCAGACCCGCCACCGCATCCCCGAGACACCGCTGGCCGAGGGCCAGATCATGGTCTACCAGGTGCCGATCCCCGAGCCCCTACGGTTCCTAGAACCCCGTGAAACTGAGACCCGGCGGCTGCATGCCCTTCAGGAGTACGGGCTGATGTACGTCAAGCTCTATGAGGACATCGCCCGCTACGGGCATTTCGTCACCACCTATGACTACCCGGTGATGGTCAATGGGCGGTATGTCACCGCGCCGTCGCCGATTCCCAGTTTTGATAACCCCAAGATGCATCAGAGCCCGGCACTGCAGCTCTTCGGCGCCGGACGGGAGAAGCGCATCTACGCGATCCCGCCCTATACCGACGTTGAAAGCCTGGGGTTTGAGGACTACCCCTTTGAACCGCAGCGCTTTGAACAGCCCTGCCAGATCTGCGGTGCCGAAGACGTCTACCTCGATGAAGTCGTGATGGATGACGCCGGAGCCGTGATGTACGTCTGCTCGGATACCGACTACTGCCATAAGAGCGCGGAGGCAGCAGCTGCTGCCGGACAGGAGATCCCGGTATGAGCCTGCACAGTATGAGCCTCCACAGTGATGCCGATGAGTCCGCGCTGCTGACCGTTGAGGGCGCCGGTCACCGGTATGGACAGCAGTTCGGCTGTCAGGACGTCAGCTTCGATCTGTGGCCCGGTGAGGTGCTGGCCATCGTGGGGGAGTCCGGATCCGGTAAATCCACACTGCTGGGCATGCTCTCGCAGCGGCTGACCACCGATGAGGGAACCATCCGGTACCGTCCGGCTGATTCGAGCGGCATCACCGCCACGGCCGGGGCTGTTGACCTAGCCTCGCTGAGCGAGCGCGACATCAGAAGGCTCTGGCGCACCGAATGGGGTTTCGTCCACCAGAACGCCGCTGACGGACTCCGCATGCACATCAGCGCCGGGGGCAATATCTGCGAGCCCCTCATGGCCAACGGTGCACGCCACTACGGCCAGCTCCGGGCCCAGGCCGAGCACTGGCTCGAACGGGTGGAGATCCCCTCCCACCGGATCGATGACACCCCGGCCACCTTCTCTGGAGGGATGCGCCAGCGGCTGCAGATCGCACGGAATCTGGTGTTCGCACCGCGGCTGGTCTTCATGGATGAGCCCACCAGCGGACTGGACGTCTCCGTGCAGGCCCGGCTGCTTGATCTGATCCGCTCCCTGGTTGCTGATCTGGGGCTCTCGGTCATCATCGTCACCCATGATCTCGCAGTGGCTCGGCTGATCTCACACCGCACTCTGGTGATGAAGGACGGCGTCGTCATCGAATCCGGGCTCACCGACCGGGTGCTCGATGACCCGCAGGCCGCCTATACCCAGCTCCTCGTCTCCTCGATCCTGCAAGGATGAACCCCATGGCGCACCAGATGGCCGCTGAGCCGGTCCTGTCCGTTCGTGACATCAGCAAGACCTTCACCCTGCACCTGCAGGGCGCACAGGTCATGCCCGTGCTGCACCGGCTCAGCTTCGACGTCCCGCGCGGGTCCTGCGTGGTCTTAGGCGGTGAGTCCGGGGCCGGCAAGAGCACCGTGATGAAGATGGTCTACGGCAGCTACGGCACTGACTCCGGGAAAATCCTGCTCTCCCACGCCGATGGTGTGCTGGACCTGGCGGCTGCCCAGCCCCGCCAGGTCCTGGCCGCCCGACGCGGCACTATGGGGTATGTGAGCCAGTTTCTGCGCGCAGTGCCGAGGGTGCCCGCTCTTGAGGTGGTCGCTGAGCCGCTGCGCGAGCGCGGGGTGTCCGCTTCCCAGGCGCAGCAGCAGGCTGTGGACATGCTGGCGCGGCTGAGTATCCCGCAGCGGCTTTGGAGCCTTCCCCCGGCCACCTTCTCCGGCGGCGAGCAGCAGCGGGTCAATATCGCGCGAGGATTCATTGCGCCCTATCCGCTGCTGCTTCTGGATGAACCCACTGCGTCGTTGGATGCCCGCAACCGCGAGGTAGTCATCGAGCTGATGCGCGAACGTCTTGCCCAGGGCGTGGGCATGCTGGCGATCTTCCATGATGCCCAGGTGCGCCACGCCGTCGCCGATGCCGTGGTGGATGTACAGGCCGCAGCCAGCGTAGCCGCCGGATCGGTCAGCGCCTGATGACCCGGTACGCGATCTACGCGGTCCCGGGTGCCCTGGGAGCCCACGACGACGCCGCGGCGGTGTCACTGCGAGCAGCAGCCGAGACCTGGTACGCCCGCCAGGACTTCAGCGAGCTCACCGTCAGCGCCCGGCGCTATGGCTTCCACGCCACGCTGAAGGCACCGTTCAGGCTGGCTGCCGGGCACACCGAAGCTGAGCTGCAGGATGCGTTGAGTCGCTTCGCCGCAGCCCGTACGGAACTGGTCATACCAGCACTGTCCCCGCGTCCGCTCGGCGCGTTCCGGGCGATGCTGCCAACCGGTGACCTCAGCGGTATCAACGCTCTGGCAGAAGAGACCGTGCGCGAGTTCGATCACTTCCGCGCACCGCTGAGCCGCGAGGACATTGCCCGACGCAGACCAGCGGAGCTCTCATTGCGCCAGCGCGAACTGTTCTGGCAATGGGGGTACCCCTACGTATACGACGAGTTCCGCTTCCACCTGACCCTGACGGATGCGCTGCCACCCCACCAGGCCCACGAGGTCGACGCCGCGCTGGCGGATCATTTCGCTGATGTCACCGGTCAGGACGTGGCCCTGCGGTCTGTAGTGATCGCCGTCGAACCGGACTCGGCTGAATCCACCCCCGTTGAATCCACCCCCGGTGAATCAGCCCCCGCTGAATCCACCCCCGCCGCGCCCTTCGAGATCCTCTCTGTCCATCCCTTCGCGCCCACCATCACCACCTGAGGAATGTGCCTGCTATGTCTTTGGTCTTAAACAACGCCCGGATCCTGCTTGCCGATCAGATCATCCATGGATCACTGCGCATGGAGGATGGCCTGATCGCTGAGATCTCCGAAGATCCCCAGCTGCCTGGTGACCGCCGTGAGGATCTGGCTGAGGAGCTGCTGATGCCGGGCCTGGTCGAGGTGCACACCGACCAGGTCGAGACCCACTATCAGCCTCGGCCCAAGCGGTTCTGGGATCCCATCCCAGCCGTCATTGCCCATGATGCCCAAATGGCCGCCTCCGGAATGACCACGGTGCTCGACGCCGTTCGCATCGGCACCGGCCCGCTGGACGGGAACAATATGGCACGCAGCGCCCAGACGCTGGTGGACGCCGTCGTTCATGCCGCAGATTCCGGTCTGCTGCGGGCAGATCACTTCATCCACCTGCGCTGTGAGGTCTCCACCCCCGACGTCGTCGAGGTGTTCGACGAGGTTGGCACCCACGAGAGGGTCCGGATGGTCTCTCTGATGGACCACACCCCGGGCCAGCGGCAGTACGCCGATGTGGAGGCCTTCCGCACCTATATGATCGGCAAGGGCCGGCTGAACAACGCGACATTCGACGATCATGTGCAGGAACTCCACCGACTCTCCGCCGAATTCGCCGACACTCATCGCCAGCAGATGGCCCACCGTGCGGTCACTCGCGGGATCACCATGGCAGCCCACGACGACGCCACCGAAGCTCATGTTGATGAGTCTGCAGCCTTAGGCGTGCGGATCTCAGAGTTCCCCACCACCGTGGAGGCTGCTCGGGCAGCGCGCGAAGCCGGCCAGCTCGTAGTGATGGGCGCTCCCAATATTGTCCGCGGCGGCTCCCACTCCGGGAATGTGGCGGCCACCGAGTTACTCAGCCACGGTCTGCTGGACATCATCTCCAGCGACTACGTGCCCGCCAGTCCGCTGCAGGCGGCCTTCCTCCTGGTGGCTCGGGGCGAGCTGAGCCTGCCGGAGGCCTCCCGGCTGATCAGCGCCAATCCGGCCCGTTCCATCGGGTTGGAGGACCGCGGCGTGATCGCACCGGGCATGCGGGCTGATCTGATCCGTGTGCATGCCTACGACGGCGCTCCTGGTGACCAGCACCCGCTCGGCTCTCCGGTGCCCATTGTGCGCGGTGTGTGGCGTGAGGGACTGCGGGTGGCATGAGCGGGGTCTTCGTAGGGGTAGTCGGTCCTTCCGGTGCCGGTAAGGACGCAGTGCTGCGGTATGCCCAGCGCCGGCTTGAACCCGAGGGGTTCCTCTTCCCACGTCGGGTGATCACCCGGATGGCCGGCGATGCTGAGGACAGCGAGTATGTCAGCGTGCCACGGTTCGCAGAACTCGAAGCTGCAGGTGCCTTCGCTCTGTCCTGGAAGGCGCACCACCTGCAGTACGGAATCCCGGCCGAAACTCTAGAACAGGTCAGCGCCGGGGCGGTGGTGGTCGGAAATCTCTCCCGAACCGTGCTGGGGCAGCTCAGCACGCGCTTCGCTCGGGCTCGGGTTGTGCGCATCACCGTGGCTGAGAATGTGCGCCGGGCACGGATCATTGCCCGCGGCCGGGAGGACTACGCCGCGCTGGCGGCGCGTTTGAACCGGCCCGATCCTGCGCCTAACTTTCCGGTGGATCTGGAGATCATCAATAGCGGCACGCTGAATGAAGCAGGAGAGCAGCTGGTGGGCTACCTCCGGGAGGCAGCGAACTAGAGCGTTCCAGTATTTAGTGCGCTCTATTTTTCGTGATGTCCGTCACGTTTTAGTGGGTATTTTATGGAACGTCTAGGGCTGTTTCTGCAGTGTTCACTTTCTGGTTGCCTGAGATTCCCTCATCCTCAACGTTGCGAGCCCAGAGTGTTCTAGGCGCCGTCGTGCCCTGTGCAGTCCTGCCCAGCCCGGCGCTGAATTACTCCCACATTACGCAATACCGACACTCTGGAAGAGGAAACGGATGTCACGCACCTCCCGACTTGGACTTGCTGCGGCAGTCACCTCCCTTGCACTGATGATCTCTGCCTGCGGCGGCGACGACAGCGCCACCGCTGATGCAGCTGAGGGAAACCAGAACGAAAACTCCACCGTTGAGCGCGGTGAGGATTGGCCCGAGACCCTGGAGTTCATCTCCATCCCGTCTGAGGAGCAGACCGAGCTGGTCCAGCAGTACGAAGTCCTGCTCGAGCTCTTCGAAGAGGACCTGGGCGTGACCATCAACTCCACCTCGGCGACCTCCTACGCGGCAGTGATCGAAGCGATGAACGCCGGCAACGCTGATATCGCCAACTTCGGCCCCTTCTCCTACGTGGTGGCAGCTGACACCGCCGGTGCCCAGCCGGTGGCCGTGGCCATCAACGCAGAAGGTGAGGATCCCTCCTACGTCTCCTACCTGGTCACCCAGGCCGATAACGACGAGATCAACAGCATCGAGGACCTCGAAGGAAAGACCGTCTGCTTCGTGGACCAGGTCTCTACCTCCGGTTTCCTCTACCCGACTGCAGGCCTGATGGAAGCTGGCCTGGAGGAAGGCGACTATGAGTCGGTCTTCGCCGGCGGCCACGACGCCTCCTTCATCTCCACGATGAACGGTGACTGCGACGCCGGCTTCGCCTACGACACCATGGTCGATGTCAACATGACCGGCCCCGAGGGCAACTACTCCCCGGATGACATGAAGGTCGTCTGGGAGTCTGAGGACATCCCGTCGGCACCGTTTGCCGCACATGAGTCCCTGCCCGAGGACATGGTCGAGGCCATGCGGGACATCCTGCTGACCAAGCTCAACACTGAGTGGCTGGCCGAGAACGGCTACTGCGAGAACCCCGAGCCCGGCAGCGAGCCTGAGAACGACTGCTCCGCAGTGGTGCCGACCGCTGACTTCGGCTACATCGAGGTCGACGACTCCGTCTTCGACGGTATCCGCGCAGTGTGTGAGATCACCGAGGCTGACGCCTGCACCGTGTGATTCACCCTTTCGGCACAGTCCGCACCTCACCCGGCCCGATGGGTCGGGACTTGAGGTGCGGACTGTGCCACTCCTATGAGTAAGACCGCGGAAGAAGAAGAAAGCGACAGTTGACCATGGCACAGACCACTTTCGACTACCAGGCCCCGGCGTCCGGCGGCGAGCAGAGCATCAGCCTGCGCCAGGTGACCAAACGCTTCGGCGACGTCACCGCTCTCAAAGACATCAACATCGACTTCGTGCCCCGCAAGATTAATGTGCTGCTGGGGCTTTCGGGCTCGGGAAAGTCCACTCTGCTGCGCCATATCAACGGGCTGCAGCTGCCCACCGAGGGTGAAGTCATCACCCTCGGCACCGAAGTGCATAGGGCCGGACAGAAGAAGCTGCGCCACCTGCGCCGCGACGTCGGCATGATCTTCCAGCACTTCCACCTGGTGGAGTCGATGTCTGTGCTGGAGAACGTCTGCACCGGAAAACTTGGCTCACTGCGCGGCCCGCGGCTCGGGCTCTTCAGCTACCCGAGGGCAGTGCGCGAACAGGCCATGGAACAGCTGGCCCGGGTTGGCCTGGCAGATAAGGCCTTCAACCGGGCAGATGCACTCTCCGGAGGCCAGATGCAGCGGGTGGCCATCGCCCGTGCGCTGATTCAGGAGCCTCAGGTGCTGCTGGCCGATGAGCCCGTAGCCGCTCTGGACCCGGTGTCCTCGGCCACCGTGATGGATCTCATCAGCCGGATCGCCAAGGAGGACAACCTCACCGTGGTCTGCTCGCTGCACCAGGTGGAGCTGGCACTAGAGTTCTCCGATCGGATCATCGGTCTGCGCGGCGGCGAAGTGGTGCTCGACCGCGACTCCCGCACCCTCAGCCTCGATGAGGCCCATACCATCTACAGTGCAGTGGCGAAGGTCGACGAGAACGAGCTGGAGCAGGAAGCTTCCGCTCTGGCCGCGGCCCCGCAGGCCTGAGAGGTTCGGCCCGTTATGACACTCACTGCACCCGCGCCTGCCCCACGCTCCACGGCAGGCCGTACCGAACTGCCCCCGCGCCCGGCCCCGAACCCGCACACCATCGTGGTGTGGGTGATTATGCTCGGGCTGCTTGCTGGAGGCATCTGGTCGATGATCGATCTCGGGGTCACCCCCGAGAAGGTCTTTGGACAGTTCGCCAATGCCGGAGACTTCCTCTCCCGTACCCTGCCGCTGGACTTCCCCGAGTTCGGGGAACTGATGTCGATGACAGTGGAGACTCTGGCCATCGTGCTGCTGGCCACGGCCTTCTCGGTCTTCGTCTCCCTACCGGTGGCTGTGCTGGCAGCAGCCAACACCACCACCGGCCCTTTCGCCCGCTTCAGCTCACGCGTGATCATCATGTTCTGCCGGGCTGTTCCGGACATTGTTTTTGCCGTCATCCTGTTCCGGCTCTTCGGTCTCGGCGCCTTGGTCGGCATCCTCGCCATGGGCCTGAGCTCCATCGGTATGGTGGGCAAACTCTATGCCGACGCGATTGAGGAGATCGACAAAGGGCCCTCGGAAGCGATTCAGGCAGCCGGTGGAGGGCGGTGGCAGTGGATCCTGTCTACTGTGATCCCGCAGATCATGCCGCAGATCATCGCCACTGGCCTGCACCGTTTCGACATCAATCTGCGAGCTTCGGTGATCCTGGGGTATGTGGGCGTCGGAGGCATCGGCTATTACCTCGCCGGTGCGCTGAACACTATGCAGTGGCAGCGCGGTATGGCGCTGGCACTGGTAGTACTGGTGCTGTGCATCGTGGTGGAGCTGATTGCCGGCGTCATCCGCATGGCGATTATGGGCCGCGGTAAGGGCGGCTTCATCGGGTTGCTGAACAGCATCTCCGACGGATGGGTCACTCGGCCGGTGGGCACCCACAGTCCACAGCGACTTGGCAGTGGCAGGGTCAGGGTCAGCCCACCCTGGGATGGGGCGCGCATCGCACGAACGCTGAGCATCGGTACTCTCTTGGTGCTCATCGCCTTGGCTGTGCTGGTCACGGATCTGACCCAGGCGAACTTCGGCCGCGCCGTCGAGAACTTCTTCCCGACTATGGGGCAGTTCTTCCCGCCCAGTGGGGGCGGCAACTACTGGGACTTCTTCTGGCCTTCAGTGGTGGAAACCGTGCAGATGGGCCTGGCCGCCACGCTGCTCGGCGTGGTGCTGGCCATCCCGGTGGGGTCGTTGGCTGCCCGGAACGTGGCGCCCAGCGCCGGAGTGGCCACCGGGTTCCGGGTGTTCATCGTGGTGGTGCGCGGTATTCCGGAGCTGATCCTGGCCATCATCCTGCTGGTGATCGTCGGCTTCGGTCCGGTGCCGGGTGTGCTCGCGCTTGGTTTCGGCGCGATCGGCCTGTTGTCGAAACTGGTGGCGGACTCCATTGAGGAGACTGATGTGCGGGTTCAGGATGCCGTCCGGGCTGGCGGCGCCAACCGCGCGCAGGTCTACTTTGCTGCCACTCTGCGACAGACTGCCCCGGCGATGATCGCCCACGTGATGTACCAGCTGGACGTCAATATTCGCGCCTCCACGCTGCTGGGAATCGTCGGTGCTGGCGGCGTGGGGTACTGGCTGTTGCAGGCGCACCGGTTGCAGCAGTTCGACGTGCTCGCGCTGCTGATCATCAACATTCTGGTTGTGGTGCTGATTGTGGAGGGTCTGGCGCTGTATATGCGCAAAGTCATCCGCTAAAGAGCCTGCGCTTCAAGGGAAGCACCCCTTCGTCGTTACGATGGAGGGGTGCTTCTCTCTATCGATTCCTCCGCCGGTGCCTCTGTGGCGCTGCTCGGCCCCGAGGGCGTCATTGCCAGCCAGCGGACCTCGGCCACCAACACCCACGCGGAGTGGCTCGCGCCGGCGGTGCAGGAGGTGCTGAGGCAGGCCGGGGTCACGGTGAAGGAGCTGACGGGCGTCGTCGTCGGTGTGGGTCCGGGGCCGTTTACCGGCCTGCGCGTGGGGCTGGCCCTGGCGCATAGCCTTGCTGAAGCATGGGGGCTGCCGCTGCACGGGGTCTGCAGCCTCGATGCCCTGGCGCACCGGTTGGTTCGCACCGCCGGGGATAACGCGCCGAAGGAGTTCCTGGTGGCCACCGATGCCCGCCGCCGCGAAATCTACTGGGCACGCTACCGGTCCGCGCAGGAGTCTGCGGTCATGCTGGACGGGCCCCATGTCAGCGCCGCTGACCAGGCGCCCGCCCTGCCGGTAGTCGGTGCCGGAGCCGGCCTCTATCCTGAACAGCTCCATCCCGTGGCCCTCGACGCCGACGTCGCCACTTGGCTCCCGGACGCTGCGGATTTGGCGATGGTGGCCGCAGCCGCGGGAGAAGGCACGCTGCGCGATCCCTATCCGCTGTACCTGCGCGAATCCGAGGCTCAGGTGCCGCAGCAGATGCGAGGCCGCTGAGCATGGCTGCTGTAGCGCCCACCCCGGGCTCCATCACATTGCGCCCGATGACCGCCGCCGACGTCGCCGCCGTCATCGAGCTCGAGCGCGAACTCTTCCCCCACGACGCCTGGCCGGAGAGTTTCTTCTACGATGAGCTCGCTCAGGCTGAACCTGCGCTGTCGGCCGAGCGGGCCACTCGTCGCTACTGGGTGGCGGAGGCCGCGAGCCCGGAGGGGAGCCGCGTCGTCGTCGGCTATGCCGGAATGATGTGCGTGCTGCCGCTGGCTGATGTGCAGACCATTGCGGTGGCTCCCGCCGCCCAAGGCCGGGGTTTGGGTACCCGGCTGCTGGCCGAGATAGAAGCCGAGGCAGTCCGCCGGGGTGCCGAAGACCTGCTGCTGGAGGTCCGCGAGGACAACCCCGGGGCCCAGCGGCTCTACCTGCGCGTGGGCTTTGAACAGATCCACAAGAGGCGGGCGTATTATCCCGACGGCGGGGACGCGCTGATCATGCGCAAACACCTCGCCGACCCCAAGCCCTCCACTGCCGCCAACCTGATGGGAGCCCCATGAGCACAACTGCTGCAGCACCCAAGGCTGAGCCGCTGGTGCTCGGCATCGAATCCTCCTGCGATGAAACCGGCGTAGGCATTGTGCGGGGCACCCGGCTGCTGGCCAATGAAGTGGCCTCCTCCATGGAGGAGCATGTCCGCTTCGGTGGCGTGATCCCGGAGATTGCTGCCCGGGCCCACCTGGAGGCGTTCACCCCCACGTTGCGCCGCGCACTGGATACCGCCGGGGTGAGTCTGGATGAGGTTGATGCGATTGCGGTGACCTCCGGTCCAGGACTGGCCGGTGCCCTGATGGTCGGACTGAGCGCAGCCAAGGGCCTGGCGATGGCAGCTGATAAGCCGCTCTACGGCATCAACCACCTGGTGGCTCATGTGGCGGTGGGGCTCTTGGACACTGCCGAGGGGCAGGTCCAGTCACTGCCGCCGAATACCGGTGCGCTATTAGTCTCCGGCGGCCATACTGAAATCCTCCGCGTAGGCTCGCTGACCGATGACGTGCAGCTGCTGGGCTCCACCATCGATGACGCAGCCGGGGAAGCTTATGACAAGACCGCCCGGCTGCTGGGCCTGGGCTATCCCGGGGGACCGGCCATTGACGCTGCCGCCGCCGATGGCGACCCTAAAGCCTTCCGGTTCCCCCGTGGGTTGACTATGCCGAAGTTCGAAGGCAGCGCTGAGAATCCAGGGAAGCACCGCCATAACTGGAGCTTCTCCGGGCTGAAGACTGCAGTCGCCCGTGCCGTGGAGCAGTTTGAGAAGGCCGGGCAGCCGGTGCCAGTGGCCGACATCGCTGCCAGCTTCCAGGAAGCGGTAGTTGATGTGCTGACCTCTAAGGCAGTGCGCGCTTGCCAAGAGCATGGCATCACCACGTTGCTGCTGGGCGGAGGCGTGGCTGCCAATCGCCGGCTGCGCCAGCTGCTGGGGGACCGTTGCGCCTCAGCGGGCATCGAGCTGATCATCCCACCGGTGAAACTGTGCACTGACAACGGTGCGATGGTGGCAGCCCTGGGTGCCCAGCTGGTGGCAGCCGGCGCGTCCCCATCCTCGCTGGGCATCCCGGCTGATTCCTCTCTGCCGGTGGAGCGCGTCAGCGTCTAATCCGCCGCAGGCAGCTGCGATCTCGCCGATCGCACCCCACATCCGCAAACGCGCGCTTGCCTAGGTGGGGTGCGAATGCGTGAAGTGGGGTGTCCTCACCGCAGTGAGCCCGTCCGGTCTGTCTGCGGCAAGCCTGCGCGAAGCAGGCGGTTCGCCAGCTGCTGAGGGGACTTCAGATCATCCCAGACCCAGCGCACCACGCGAAGCCCCAGCTCGGAGAGAGCCTCCTCGCGCAGTTTCTCCTGGAAGACGACCTCTCCGGGATCGAGGCCTGAGAGTACCCGGGACCGGGAATACTTCATCCGCCCATCGAATTCGCCGACAAGCCCGAAATCCGGCCAGTAAAAATCGGTTCGCGCCGTGTCCCCGCGCGGCAGTTGGAAGTTCGCTTGCAAAATCGGTGCTGGAAATCCCAGAGTGTGCATCACCGCCCTCGACCAGGACTCGCCGACTGACTCTGCCGCGCCGTCGGCGAAGGCTATGAGTTGATCCCACCGGTCCTTCATTCGTTGGGGGCCCAGGAAATCGAGCCAGGGTGCGAAGTCCTGGGCCGCCAGGGCACGGTGCCCCGGAACGCGTCCCCCGAGTACAGCATCAAGAACGACGACGGCGTCGGCCAGCTCCATCCTGGCGACCGTATCAATCACGCTGAAGGTCAGGGATTCTGCCTGAGTCAGCTGCCCTGGCGGTAGCAGATCCCTGAAGAACTGTGCCGGTGGGCTTAGTGGCAGCTGGAGTTCACGATTGCGATATGCCGCAGTCGCTTGAGCCCGGTGATAACCGGTGGGGATAGGAGCGACGACGCGTCGTTCCGCCAACGCCTGAAACCGCCGCCGGATGAGCTCAGAAGAGAACCGGGCCTGCTTGAGAAGGTGCTGAAGTTCGCGATGCTGGGTTGGCAGTTGCGGCAAGGATGCGCCGGATGCTCCCGCGCGCGAGGCGCGAAACGTGCGCAGATGCACAGCGTTGGGGACCTGAAGCATCGGCACACCGTGGACGGCTAAAGATGTTTCCCGGCAAAAGACGGGCCGGCGCTTGACCGCGGCAGTTGCGGCGGCCGCCAGCAGATGCTGCTGACTGGGATAGGCGCTGATGAATGCGGCCGTGTCGACGTAGACGCCGCGTCGGAGCCTTAGCTGTGGAAAACGGCAGCGCAGATAATCGCCCATCGCATGGCGTGGCGGTCAGGTCAGCCAGGCTCAGGCGGTGCGGGACGACACCCCACTTAGCGCAATCGCACCCTAGCTGCGCAAGTGCCTATTTGCGTAAGTGGGGTGCGCCTTCAGCGAGATTAGCCGTTGATGGACGTGCGGGTGCGCGCGGCGGAATCCAGCACCACCTGGCGCAGGTCGCCGTCGTGGGTCTCGGCAACCTTGCGCTGCCGCTGGTAACCGGCCTGCTTCATCATGGTCTCCACGTACCGCAGCTCCTCGGCACAGCCCAGCTCCTTGGCCACCGGCTCCAGCCGGTCCAGTTCCTTGGCCAGGTGGTCGGAGACCAGCTCCTCATCACCGTTTTCATTGAGGATGATGATCGCATCCAGCCCGTAGCGGGCTGCCCGCCACTTATTCTCCTTCACGTACCACGGCGGCATGGAGGTCACCGAGCCGCCATTGTCCAAATGCTGCACAGTGTCACGGACAAGGCACTGGGTCAGCGCAGCCAGTGCACCGATCTCCTCCAAGGTCGCCACGCCATCGCATACCCGCAGCTCGACAGTGCCAAGCCGCGGTACGGCCCGGACATCCCAACGAACCTCGGTCACATCACGGATCACTCCGGTGTGCTCCAGATCGGAGACGGCCTTCTCATACCCGGACCACTCTTCGAACTGGAAGCTGGTCCCGGCGGTGGGCAGCTGCTGGAACATCAGCGCACGGTTGGAGGCATACCCGGTGTCCTCACCCGACCAGTACGGGGAAGAAGCCGAAAGCGCCTGGAAATGCGCGTTGTAGTTGCACAGTGAGTTAACTACCGGCATCGCATATTTCACATCATCGAGCCCCACGTGAACGTGGACGCCGTAGATCACCATCTGCCGACCCCACCACTGAGTACGGGAGATCAGCTCGTTATAGCGCTCCTTATCGGTCACCGGCTGCTTGCTCGGCGGAGCGAAGGGGTGGCTGCCCTGGCAGTAGAGATCCACATCCAGCGGTTCGGCATGCTTCATCACCGTCTGCGCTGTCTTGCGCAGCTGCTCCACACCCTCGTCCACGCTATGGCACACATCAGTGACCAGTTCGATGGTGTTCAGCAGCAGCTCCTGCTTCACATAGGGGTGTTCGTCTTCTCCGGAGAGCTCGGGGATCTCCTTGCGCGCAGACTCGAGGATGCGTTCGGCCACGCTGCGCAGATCGCCGGTCTGACGGTCCACCAGGGCTAGTTCCCATTCCAGGCCGAGGGTGAAGCGTTCAGACTTCGCAAAGGGCAATTCCACTTGGCTCTCCTTCACACAGATATCGCTGCACCGATTGCAGTGCGGCTGTGTTCACTCTATCGACGGAGCTGGAGACTTCCTGGCTGAATTCTGGGCGCTTACTGCCATACGCCCCTGGTCAGGACGCGCTCCGTATCTGAGGCGGCGGTGACTTACTCTGGAACCCATGAATTCTTCCCCTCGCCGCGTGGTGATCCTGGCCTTGGCTGTGAGTCTTTTTGCCAGCTCCTGTGCAACCGACGACGCCGGCCCCGACGGTTCTGGCAACGGCGGCGCGGGTTCTGAGAGCAGTGCAGGGCAGCAGAGGTCCTCGGCGGAGGAAGACGCTCAGGCAGAACACGATGCGGCCGTGGACGAGGCGCGTCAGGCACGCGAAGCTGCACTTGCCGGCCCCGGTGAAGAACATTATGAGCAGGCCGCCGGGATTGTGGCGGAGATGAGTCTTCAGCAGCAGGCCGGTCAGGTCCTGATCGGGGAGTACCAGGGCAATGATGTGGAGTCTGCGGCCGCGCAGATCCAGCAGCTTCATCTGGGCGGGGTGATTCTTATGGGCCACAACATCCCCGGCGGAACCAGCTCTGTGGATACTGAGGCCCTTACTGGCCAGCTTCAGGTGCTTGCGGCCGCGGATCCGCAGCGTGAAGTTCCGCCGATTCTCTCGGTGGACCAAGAAGGAGGGCTGGTCACCCGGGTAGGTGCGCCGGTGACGGAGTGGCCGACGCCGATGGCCTACGGGGCCGCCTACGCCGCTGACCCAGAGCGGGGCCTGAGGCTGACCCGGGCCGGGCACCAGCACATGGGCCGGGATCTCCTTGACCTAGGGTTCACCGTGAGTTTTGCCCCCAATGCTGATGTGACTATTGGTGCGGCAGACCCCACCATCGGCTCCCGGTCCTTGGGCGGGGATCCTGAGGCGGTCGGCAACCTCGCCGTGGCGGGAATCCGCGGGCTGGCCGAGGGCGGCCTGGCGGGTTCGGTCAAGCACTTCCCGGGCCACGGCTCGGTGACTGATGACTCGCACTACACCCTGCCGGTCCAGCAGGCGGATCTGGAGCAGCTGCGCAGTCGAGACTGGGTGCCCTTCGCCCAGGCGGTGGAGGCTGGTGTGCCCATGGTGATGATGGGCCATATTGAGGTTCCGGCTCTTGACCCCGGCGTACCGTCCTCGCTTTCCGCTGCGGCCTATGAAGAGATCCGCTCCATGGGGCACGAGGGAGTAATTGTCACTGACGCGATGAATATGGCCGCCACCTATGGCGGAGGTGATCAGGCCGCCGTGAGCGCACTGGCAGCGGGGGCTGATCTCTTGCTGATGCCTACCTCGGTCCCTGGCGCCCACGCCGCCCTGGTCGAGGCGGTTGAATCCGGGGAGCTGCCCGCTGAGCGATTGAGCGAAGCGGCCGAGCGAGTCATCGCCCTGGTGCTCTGGCAGCAGGATCTGGCGGCAGGTGAACTGGCGGCCGGTCCGGATGTGCCGATGCCGGACATCCTGCATGAGGAAGACCGGGGGAACGACGACGGCGCGGCCGATCTTGAAGCGCTCAGGTCATCGGAAGCCGCGGATGTTCTGCTCGGTGAGGCCGTCACCGTGGTGGAGGGCCAGTGTGAGGCGCCGCTGGTCACCGACTCGATTCAGATCTACGGCGGCACCGAACAGGACCGCGCCCGGCTGGCGGCAGCGGCTGAACGGGCCGGAATCAGCACCGGGGCCGGACCGGTGGTCACCCTTCTGGGCGGTATGACCCCGGGAACCGGGGACGTCGTCGTGGCCCTGGATCGTCCCGAGGGCCTGGCCTCCTCCACTGCGGGGACCAAGATTGCACTCTATGGTCGTACCCCCGAGTCCTTTGACGCCCTGCTGCGGGTGCTCACTGGGGAAGCTGCCCCCGGCGGACTGCCAGTGAGTGTGGGGGAGTACGGGCAAGGACACTCCGGCTGCTGAGCGCCTCCAGGGCCGGAACGAGTGTTTTCTACACAGTGTAGAAATTCGCACGATTGAGCGTAGACTGCAGGCGTAACCGGCAGGTCCAGAGAATCGGTGCAGGAGAGTGAGCATGGGCGCATATGATCACTCCCCGGCGTCGAACACTCCTGCCGTACGCACCATCCGCGGAGTTCTCGCCGCCTCAGCAGCAGTCAGTGCTGCCGCATTAGCCCACTCGGTGGCTGGTCATCACCCGCCGCATGCGCTGGTGATCCTGCTGGCCCTGGCTGTGAGTATTCCGCTCAGCGTGGCGCTGTCTAATGTCGCACTCAGCCGCAGTCGATTGGCGGCGGCAGTGCTGGGAAGCCAGGCGGTGCTGCATGGGCTCTTCGAGCTGCTCTCCGCCTCAGCGGCCGTGCCACTGAGTGTTATCGACGGCGCCCACGCTCATCACCAGCAGATCGGGCTCGGGGTCGCTCCGGGCACTGCTCACACGCATCTTTCCGCGGCAGAACCCGGGATGGCGGCAGCGCACGTCGTTGCTGCTGCTGGGACATATCTGCTGCTTCGCCGCGGTGAAGTGATCCTGCACGCCCTCATCGGGTTGCTGAGCCTGCAGCCTGTGCGGCTGCTCCTAGAGATTCCAGCGGCGGTGCCTGTGGCGCCGCCGACTGCTTCAGCCGGGTGGCAGCTGTGGCAACCGCTGAGCCTCTGGCTCGGCCAAGGACCCCGCACCCTCCGTGGTCCGCCACTCCTGGTCATTTCATAACCACACTGCGACAGCCTTTCCTCGGGTGCCTGCAAGGTGCCCAGCTGCCGCTGATTGACGATGACCAGTGAATAAAGGACCTACATGATGAACACTCTTATGAGCGTGCCCGCCGTACTTGCAGAATCCAACTCGGCACGGGCTGTGCGTATCAGCGCTGCAGCCGGTATCGCCGCTTTGGCCCTCAGTGCTGCCTGGGCCGCGCCCGCCTGGGCGCACGACAGCCTGATCAGCTCTAATCCCGAGGCTTCAGAGGTGCTTGATGCCAGCCCTGAAGAGGTAGTGCTGGAGTTCTCCGGGGCCGGGCTGACCACCGGTGAAGGGATCACCAATGACATCTGGGTGCTGGATGACGACGGCGAGAACTGGGCCACCGAGGACCCCGCCGTGGTGGAGGGCAGTGTCATGAGTACCGAGCTTCGCGAAGAGCTGCCCAACGGCGAGTATGAGATTCGCTATCGGGCGGTGTACTCGGATGGCCATGACGAGGAGCTCACCTTCACCTTCGAGGTGGATGCACCCGAGGAGGAACCGGCCCCCAAATCCCCAGCCGAGGCATCAGGGGCGGCAGCGACCCCCGACGCCGATGAAGTCACCGGCCCACAGGCGGGACCGGCTGAGTCGGGGGAGCCGTCGCCGGCGGAGCCAGTAGAGGATAACCCGGCGGCCGAAGAAGGGGGTTTCCCTGTGTGGACTGCTGCAGCGATCGGAGGCGGCGTACTGTTGGTGATCATCATCGCGCTCGTGCTGGTGCGCCGTAAGCTGGCCACCGGGGATCGCGAGAACTCCTAGAAGGTAGAACGCAGAAGGCGCGACCGGACCTCAGCGGACCCGGTCGCGCCTTCTGCGTCATCGGGAGTGCAGGGGCTCCGGTGCCTGATCAGCCCTGACGCCCCTTGAACCGAGGGTTCTGTTTATTGATGACATAGGTCTTTCCGCGGCGCCGGACCACCTGGGAACCGGGCTTGTTCTTCAGAGAACGCAGGGATTTGCGAACCTTCATTGCAGCCTCCTAATGATAATGAGTAGCATTAGCAGTCAAAGCTAGCATACGACTATGAAGAGAGTGCATATGACTGATCGCCCGGAGCTTGTTGATGTCATGGTGGTAGTGGGTGCTTGTGGTCCCGAGCGGCACAGCTATGCCCAGACTGTTGCCCTGCGGGCTGGGCGCCAAATGCTCGATGCACATCGTGTAGCGGCCGACCCGGACGCGACTCTGCGCGCAGTGGAGGCAGCTGCTTTGCAGGCCGGGGATCCGGGGCTCGTCCTGGAGATGCCCTTACATGCAGCCATGATGGATGTCATCGGCGAATTCGCAGACCCTACAGGCGATACTCAGCTCAGCGAGATCATCTGCGTGGTCGACGCCGTGCATCTGCTCGATGACCTTCACGGTGAGGACTATGTGGTCACCGCCCAACAGAACCGCTGGGATGGCCGCACTGGCATTGAGCGCAGTACGTTTATGGCTCGCGCCCAGTTGATTGTGGCCCAGATTGAATATGCCTCACGAGTTGTGTTGGTGAACTGGGGAAGTGTTTCTCGGGAAAGGCTGCAGGTTCTTGCTGCGCTGATCGGTCACCTTGCCCCGACCGCTGCCATAGTCCTTCACGAAGGCCCGGAGCTCACGTCCGCGACTGTGGAGGGCCCCTATGCCCAGGAGCAGACCCGACCCGGCTGGGTGGCGCTGCTCAACGGAGATTTCCTCCCCTCGCTTGACCATCCGGCTGTGTCTGCCCTGCGATATGAGCAGCCGCGAGCCTTTCATCCGGCGCGGTTGAAACGCCTGTTGGATGAGCGGGTGGAGAAGGGAGTCTTCGGTCGGCTGGTGCGCTCCAATGGCTTCTGCCGACTTTCAACACGTCCCCATGTCACCGCACATTGGGAGCAAGTGGGGGAGTTCATCTCCCTGATGCCGCTGAGCTTCGACCACCAGATCAGCGACCCAGACGAGGTGCTCGCCTTCGGGCAGGATCTCGTCTTCATCGGCCTCGATCTTGATCATGAGGCGTTTCTTCGGGCCCTGGATGACGCGGTGCTCAGTGATCACGAGCTTGCGGCCGGCCCTTCATTGTGGTCGACGTTTACCGACCCATTTCCCGGCTGGACGTTGAGTCATGACCAGTAGTGAAAGGGTTCCTGATGGGCTGCCGGAATGCGCGTAACCATACGTTTGTAAGGTTTCGTGCTACGCTCGTCTCCAGCGGGTGATCTCCCCGTCAGGACGGCACCCGGCGATTCGCCCCAGCCGGCACAACCCATATCCGGCCTGAGCTGCATCCGGCCGTCCCATGCAGCTCAGCGCCACATGGAACATCATGTCTTCGCAGTCGCCTGTGAACCCTCAACCTGCCCTGCCCTCCGAGCGTGCAGGATTCAAAGCATGGCTCGGACTGGCTGTGCTGGTCCTCCCTGTCATCCTCATCTCCGTGGATATGACCGTGCTCGGATTTGCCGTTCCGCATCTCTCCGCAGCGCTGAACCCCACCAGTGAGCAGCTGTTGTGGATTGTGGATATCTACGGTTTTCTCATTGCGGGATTCCTTATCACCATGGGAGCCATCGGCGACCGTGTGGGTCGTCGTCGCCTCCTGCTGATCGGCTCTGCGGCCTTTGGGGTCGCATCTGTCCTGGCCGCCTTCAGCGCCACCGCTGAGATGCTCATTGCCGCGCGTGCGCTGCTGGGTGTTGCCGGTGCCACCCTGATGCCGTCCACCCTTTCGCTGATCCGCAGCCTGTTCCCCAACCCCCAGCAGCGGGTGGTGGCCATTGCGGTCTGGGCTTCTGCCTTCTCCGCCGGTGCCGCCTTCGGTCCGGTGCTTGGCGGAGTGCTGCTGGAGCACTTCTTCTGGGGTTCGGTGTTTCTGATCAACCTCCCGGTCATTGCTGTGATTCTGGTGGCGCTTCCGCTGCTGGTCGCCGAATCCCGCGATCCTCATCCTGGTCGGATCGATGTGCTCTCGGTGGCGCTCTCCCTACTGGGCATGCTCAGTGCGGTCTATGGAATCAAACGGCTTGTGGGCGGGGATCTCTCGCTGTTTGCTGGGGCAGCTCTGGTGGTGGGTGCTGCTGCGCTGGTGGTTTTTGTACGACGTCAGCGTCGGCTGACCGACCCGTTGCTGGATGTCAGCCTGTTCTCCATCCGGCGTTTCCGTGCCGGCGTGGTCACCAACTTCATGCTGGTATTCACCATGGTGGGATCCCTGTTCTTCCTCACCCAGCTGCTGCAGACTGCCTACGAGATGCGCCCGCTCCACGCCAGCCTGGTGCTGGTCCCCGGGTTGGTGATCTCAGTGCTGGCCAGTTTCATGGTCATTCCCATCGCCCGGCGCTTCCCGCTGCGCACGGTCATTGCCAGCGGGCTGTTGATCGCTGCGCTGGGTATTGCTGTGCTCACCCAGTTGCCAGTCACAGAAGGGATGCTCATGGTGCTGATTTCCTTCGCTCTGCTTGGCCTGGGCACTGGACTCACCGAGACCCTGACCAATGACGCGATCCTCACCGCCGCGCCGGCCAATCGTGCCGGAGCTGCATCGGCCATTTCCGAAACCGCCTATGAATTCGGCGGTGCACTGGGCGTGGCTCTGCTGGGCAGTGTGCTGAGTTTCTCCTACCGAAGCCAGCTCGCCGACGCAGCGCTGCCTGAAGAAATCCCGGCTGGAACCCTCGACGGCGCGGCGGAGACCATCAGTGCAGCAGCAGGCGCCGCGGCCAGTCTCGGCGCTGCCGATGGCGCTGCACTCTGGTCAGCAGCGCGTGAGTCCTTCGTGAGTGCTGTCCAGCTGACCAGCGGTATTGGTACAGCCATCATTAGCGCCACCATCCTGCTGGTGTGGATCCTATTGCGCAAGGATCAGCTCGGACACAGCCCAGATCAGCGACACACCGCAGGGCGGCCGGGTTAGGGGCGGGCGGTCCGTTCGGCTTGGTGGCTCGACCACCAGCAGGCAGCGCACAGCACTGCACACCACAGTACGGCTAGCCCTTGGGTGACCAGCGCTTCAGTGCTGGTGCCGACCGCGTAGGCGATGGCCCCTGTCGCTGCCGCCAGCAGGCCATGGGTCAGTGGTGCGCCTGCGGCAGTGAGCGGTCCCCACAGTCGCAGCGCTTCAACCGCGGCGGTGCTCACGGCCCAGACGAGCAATGTAGCGGGCAGTAAAATCACGCCGACGAAAATGGCGCCGAACCCCCACCACGCGGAAGGGTCTGGTCGGCCCACCAGCAGTGCCGTTAGCCATAGGCCGCCGGTGAACAGTGCCGTCGAGATGAATGGAGTCGCCACGGACGCGCCAAGCCCGATAAGCGCGCGACGCCAGATTCTGCGGGTGAGCGCGGAACTGCGGTCAGCGGGTGCAGCAGCTGGGATGTCTTGGACCATATGTCACCGCCTTGATGGAACCCGCGCGCAGTCCGGGTAAATGAACCCGTGGTTGCTACGTGTGAGTATCATCACATTACCGCTGGTTGCTACCAGTGACCAGCATTCGAGGCGGCGCGCTGTGATCCAGACGCCCATATGACTCAGTCCAGTGGTTCAACCACTGCGCACAGTCGCTGCTGGGCGAGTCTGGTGATCACCAGCACGGCATGCCGCTTAGGCCCCTTGTTCTTTTTGGGCAGCAGCTGTTTGCGCAGGGCCTCGGGGACGACGTCGACCCCGCGCTTTTTGATCTCCAGACTGCTGATCTGGCTCTCCTGGGCCCAGCGCTTCAAAGTCTTGACCTGGAAGTCCATCACCTCGAGCACCCGGTACCTGCGGGCTAGGGGCGTCATAGGAGCACCAGTCGGAACGGTGAAATACGCGATGTGCTCATCCAGCATGGTGCCGCCCAGGGATTCGCACAGCTCAGCCACCAGACCGGCGCGGATGACGGCAGGATCGGGCTCATAGAGAGTCCCGCTCAGGCCGAGCGGCCCTGCCGGATCTACCTGTGCCCCGGCGCCGAAGTCTGTGCTGCTGCTCAGTTCCGACACGGTGACCCTGAGCGGATCCGTGGTGCCCTCATGGCCTGATGAGTCAGTTTCCCCAGGGGCCGGCTCTTCACTGTGCAGCACTGTGGCGGTACGGCGAATCAGGTTCTGGTGCTCATCCCTGCGCGCCAGGGCGTTGAACCACAGCACCACCTCCACCAGATCGCCATCAATGCTGACCCATTCGGCTTCGCAGCCCGGTGGGATCATGCTGTGTGGGATTCCTGGCCCGAGCTTCACTCCCATCGGTACGCCGGACTCGGCAAGGGCAGTGACAAAGCTCAAGGGGGGAGAGAACTGCTCTGGATCCCAGATCCTGGAGCGTTCATCACGCCGGGCGGGATCCAGCCACAGCCCCCATTCGGGATGCGGCTCGGCTGTACCGTCGGAGCTGAGGGCAGGGCCATCACCGCCGAACCCCTGTTCTGCGGCAAAGTCTTCCGCTGTGCCATGGACAACCTGGGCCTCGGGGAAGGGTCGCAGGTTGATAGTGGCCGCAGCGGCAGTGGTTTCATCCGCTTCCACCGCCACCACCTGAAGTCCCGCCGAGGCCATAGCCATGGCATCCCCACCCAGTCCGCAGCCCAGGTCGGCCACCTTAGTGATCCCGGCGCGGCGGAAGCGCTGGGCGTGCCGAGCTGCCACGGGCAGCCGGGTGGATTGCTGCAGGCCCTCCGCGGTGAAGAGCATGCGCGCGGCAAAATCCCCGAACTTTCGCTGTGCAGCACGCCGCAGTCGAGACTGGGTCAGGACTGCCGCTACGGTCTCTGGGGCCCAGCCATCCTTGCGCAGCGCGTTGTTCAGCTGAGCTGAGGTGGCGTCGTCGTACTCCGGTAGGGAACTCAGCAGTTCCCAGGCTGGCGGGGTCAGCAGTGGTTTGAGCGGGTTGGGGGTCTCAGGCACCCTGTCACGCTACCGCGAGATAGGCGTCGTAACAGTTGCGATGATATTAGGTCAGGATGTAGCTTCTATTCAGCTTAGGACAGGCTAAGTCGAATAGCGACCAGGAAGGTTACTCCTCAATGACATTGTTGGATACTGCATCTGCCACGCAGAAGCCACGCCTCTACCAGCTGCTCTCCGTTGCTGCTATCGGCGCGCTGGCGCTGAGCGCCTGCGCGGACAACGGCGACGCCGCCGAGGGGCCCGCTGCCGAGGCCGGTACCTCTGAGACCGAGGGTGAGGAGACCACCGGTGTCATCACGATCGAAGACGACCATGGAACCCATGAGATCGACCCGGCCTCCATCGAGACCATCGGGGCCTTCGACAACCGCTCCTTCCGTGTGCTTGAAGAGTTCGGTGTGGAACTCACTGTGGCCGCACGCGGTCTGATGCAGCCGCACTCGCACGGATACGCAGACAATGAGGACATCCTGGATACCGGCAATCATCGCGAGCCCAACCTCGAGCTCATTGTCGCCGCTGAGCCTGACCTGGTGATCAACGGCCAGCGCTACGCCCAGTACTACGACCAAATCGCGGAGCTGCTGCCCGAGGACTCAGTCATCCTGGAATTCGACGAGGCCCACAATGATCCCACCACCTTCTTCGACGGACTCAAGGACAGCACCGCAAAGCTCGGCCAGATCTTCAGCGCAGAAGAGAACGCCCAGCGGCTCATTGACGAGCTCGACGAGGCAATGGCCCGCGTGGAAGCCGCATACGACGGCGAATCCACTGTCATGGGTCTGCTGACTTCCGGCGGTGACATCAACTACGCCGGTCCTACCGAGGGTCGCAGCGTGGCTCCGGTCTTCCAGGAGTTCGGCCTGGTACCGGCACTGGAGGTCAATGATCAGTCCAGCGATCACGAAGGTGATGACATCTCGGTGGAAGCCATCGCCGACTCCAACCCGGACTGGATCATCGTGCTGGACCGCGATGGCATGAACCCCGAGGATCCCGAGTACACCCCGGCCCAGGAGCTCATCGCCGACTCGCCGGCGCTGCAGCAGGTGACCGCAGTGCAGGAGGATCGGATCGTCTACATGCCGCAGAACATGTACATCACCGAGGACATTCAGGCCTACACCGAGTTCCTCAACACCTTCGCAGACGCCCTCGAGGCAGCCCAGTAATTCAGCCGAAGCAAGGTGCTTCTTTCAGGGCGCCCGTCCCTCATCCCCCTGACTGACGGGCGCCTGCATGGGAGCATCAGCACCGGCGGAGTCCATTCGACGCCGCTTGGCAACCTTCCGTAGGATTACCTCACTGACTTTTGATCACTGACACTTTTCGCTAATACGCCCGAAAGACTCTATGACCAGCACTCTGCGGCAGGACATTGCCTACACCAGCCGCGATGTCCTCGTGGAGGACGGCCGCCGCCTCCGACGACGGCGCCTGTGGACTCCCGCTTTCATCATCGCCATTGTGATCACTCTCGGGCTGCTCGGGACCTCACTGCTGATCGGGCAGTTCGACGTCTTCGGCGAAGGTAATTTCTGGATGTTCGGCATCACCCGCGTCCCGCGCACCGTCGCACTGGTGCTGGCTGGTGCCTCCATGGCCATGTGCGGGGTCATCATGCAGCTGCTGACCCAGAACCGCTTCGTCGAACCTTCCACTACCGGTACCACCGAGTGGGCCGGTCTCGGCCTGATCCTGGTGATGTGGCTGGTGCCGACAGCCACATTGTTCGAACGCATGATCGGCGCGGTCATCATGTCCTTCATCGGGACCATGGTCTTCTTCCTCTTCCTACGCCGGGTGTCGCTGAAATCCAGCCTGATCGTGCCGATTATCGGCATTATGCTCGGGGCTGTCGTCAGCTCCTTCACCACCTACCTGGCGCTGATGACCGACCATCTGCAGACCTTGGGCATCTGGTTCCAGGGTTCCTTCACCGGTGTTATCCAGGGCCGTTATGAGCTGATGTGGATCGTGTTGGCGGTGACTGTCGCCGTCTTCATCGCCGCAGACCAGTTCACGGTGGCCGGACTGGGTAAGGATATGGCCACCAATGTGGGCCTGAACTACGCCTTCGTGCTGTTCATCGGCACCGCGATGGTGGCCGTGGCCACCGGCGTGACCGCCACAGTGGTGGGCACACTGCCGTTCCTGGGCCTGGTGGTACCCAATATGGTCGCCCTGTTCCGCGGCGATGACCTGCGCAGCAATCTGCCCTGGGTATGCGTGGTGGGCATCGCTACCGTGACGGTCTGCGACCTGATCGGACGCACCATCATCGCTCCCTTCGAAATCCCGGTCTCCATGGTGTTGGGACTGGTAGGCGGCATCGTCTTTGTCGGACTGCTACTGCGCCAGCGCAAAAAGGGAGGCCTGGTCACATGAGCGTCCGCACCGATACTCCTCTGCCGCCTGAGGCAGCCGAGGGCCGTGCTGCCCGAGAGCTGAGCAGTCCCACCAGGGAAGTCACTGACCAGACCCAGCCGCCGTCGCCGGCTGGCCGGCGCTCCGGGGCCCTTACTGATCGCAAGCACCTGCGCAATTATGTGCTGATCATGACCCTGCTGGGTGTGCTGGCGATCGGCTTCACCCTGGCCATCATGACCTACAACAACCCAGCCGAATTCGGCACCCGCGGTTGGTGGCTCATCGTGGGCATGCGACGAGACTCGCTGCTGACCATCGCCGTGGTGGCACTGTGCCATGCGATGGCCACCATCGCCTTCCAGACAGCAGTCAATAATCGGATCATCACGCCGGGGATCATGGGCTTCGGCTCGCTCTATACCGCTATCCAAACCGGTTTCGTCTATGTCTTCGGCATGGCTGGGGTGACCATGCTGGTGGGAGTCTCGCAGTTCTTCCTGCAGATGGCGGTGATGATGCTGCTGGCCACCATGCTCTATACGTGGTTGCTCAGCGGAAGGTTCTCCAATATTCACATCATGCTGCTGGTGGGTGTGGTGATCGGAGGCACCCTGGGTTCACTGTCGACTTTCATGCAGCGCACCCTGACGCCCAGTGAGTTCGATGTGCTCACTGCCCGCCTCTTCGGCAATATTTCCAATGCCCGGACTGAATACTTGCCCTATGCCATCCCGATCGCGCTAGCGGTGACGGCCCTGCTGTGGTTCCGGGCCTCCACCCTCAACGTGCTCGCCCTGGGCAAGACCGCGGCGCTGAATCTGGGACTGAACTATAAGCGCGAGTTGATTGTTATTTTGGCGCTGGTATCCATGCTGATCTCCATGGCTACCGCCCTGGTGGGGCCCATGATGTTCCTAGGCTTCCTCACCGCGATCCTGGCCTATCAGTTCGCTGATACCTACTCCCACCGCCTGCTCTTCCCTATGGGTTTCCTCTTCGGCTACACGATTCTGGCGGGCAGTTATTTTGTGCTGCGCCACCTCTGGGACGCCGGGGGAGCGGTCACGGTGATCGTGGAACTCATCGGCGGCGTCGTCTTCCTCATCTTTATCCTCCGAAAGGGCCGACTGTGATCACACTGACCGACGTCAAGAAGGACTACTCGGACAAGGTCAAGATCGGCCCGGTCAGCGTCGAGATCACCAAGGGCGGCGTCACCGCCTTGGTCGGACCCAACGGCGCGGGGAAATCCACCATCCTGACCATGGTGGGGCGTCTGCTGGACATCGATTCCGGAACCATTGAAGTGGCTGGGCACGATGTCGTGAACACCCCGTCGAAGGTGATCGCCAAGATCCTCTCGGTGCTGCGGCAGGAAAACCACTTTGTCACCCGGCTGACCGTGCGGCAGCTAGTGGGCTTCGGTCGGTTCCCGCACTCCAAAGGGCGGTTGACCTTAGGGGATGAGAAGTACATCTCCGAGGCCATCGATTTTCTGGATCTGACTGACTTGGAGAATCGGTATTTGGACCAGCTCTCCGGTGGGCAGCGGCAGCGGGCCTACGTGGCGATGGTGTTGGCGCAGAACACCGACTATGTGCTGCTGGACGAGCCACTGAACAATCTGGACATGCAGCATGCGGTGGCGATGATGAAGCAGCTGCGTCGGGCCGCGGATGAGTTGGGTCGCACGGTGGTGATCGTGCTGCATGACATCAACTTCGCCGCCCACTACTCGGACAAGATCCTGGCAATGAAGGACGGTCAGGTGGTGGAGCACGGCACCCCTGAGCAGATCATGCAGGATGAGGTGCTCACGCGGATTTTCAACACTGATGTGCAGGTCATCCAGGGCCCCAACGGTCCGCTGGCGGTCTATTACTGAGTCTGTTATCCACTATGTGAGATCACCGCAATTTTTGTGAAGCGCCGAGGGCCGCAGGCATAGCATCTTGGAGTCCGCGCGGCAAGGTCCGCGCAAGAATTGCCCAGTCATCTTCTAATTGGAGAAGTGAGACGCTATGTCCACCACCGTCGATCCGGTCCTCGGCCCGAACCCTAACCAGGGCGACGCCATCGCCGATGAGAACCTGAAGACTCCGCGCCGTCGGATCATCATGGCCTCGCTCATCGGGACCACCATTGAGTTCTACGACTTCTACATCTACGCCACCGCAGCGGTCTCGGTCTTCCCGATCCTGTTCTTCATCAGCGACTCCGAGGGTGCAGCGCTGCTAGCCTCCATGGCCACCTTCGGTGCAGCCTTCGTAGCCCGCCCACTGGGCGCGGTGATCTTCGGCCACTTCGGTGACATCATTGGACGCAAGGCCACGCTGGTCGGTGCGCTGCTGACCATGGGCGTCGCCACATTCCTGATCGGCCTGCTGCCCACCGTGTATCAGATCGGCCTGTGGGCACCGGCCATGCTGACACTCTTCCGCTTCTGCCAGGGGCTGGGCCTAGGCGGTGAATGGTCCGGTGCTGCGCTGCTGGCCTCCGAGACTGCTCGTCCAGGCAAGCGCGCGCAGGCTGCCATGTGGCCGCAGCTGGGTGCTCCTTTCGGCTTCATCCTGGCCAACGGTCTGTTCCTGATCCTGGCCTGGGTCTACAGCTATGACTCCACTTCTATCCGTGCCCTGGCCGCTGAGGATATCGACGCCGCCTTGGCTGATCCCTTCCTGGTCTGGGGTTGGCGCATTCCGTTCCTGCTGTCCGTGGTGATGGTCGCCGTCGGGCTCTATGTTCGTCTGCGCATCGAGGAGACCCCGGTCTTCGCCAAAGCGCTGGAGAAGAAGGAGCAGGCCAAGGTCCCGGTGGGCGAGGTCTTCAAGAAGAACTGGCGCGAGATTATTCTGGGCACCTTCATCATGCTCGCCACCTACGGTCTCTTTTATCTGATGACCACCTGGATTCTCTCTTATGCCATCGGTAGCGCAGAGACCGGCGGCCTGGGCTATAACTACATGAGCTTCTTGGTGCTGCAGATTATTGCCATCGTGTTCTTCGCGATCTTCGTGCCTATTGCGGGCCGACTGGCTGATGCCTTCGGGCGCCGTCGGATGCTGATGACGACTACCGCAGGCATCATCGTCTTCGGTCTGACCTTCGGGGTGTGGCTCAGCGCTGAAAGCATCGGTTCTGGTGAAGACATGAACGTGGTGCAGATGCTGGTCTTCCTGTGTGTGGGCATGGCACTGATGGGTTTGACCTTCGGCCCGATGTCGGCCTACCTGCCCGAGCTCTTTCCTACCAATACCCGCTATACCGGTTCGGGTGTGGCGTATAACTTCTCCTCCATCCTGGGGGCGGCGCTGACCCCGTTTGTGGCGGTCTGGTTAGTGCAGGAGTACGGGGTGTGGGCCGTGGGTGCATACCTGGCAGTGCTGGGTGTGCTGACCTTCATCAGCCTCATCCTCTCCCCGGAGACATCCAAGAAGTCCCTCTACTCGGAGTAGTACCCGCGGAGTCCATCCGACGACGAAACCCCTTGCAGCCTGCTTGTTCCGCGCATGCCGCAAGGGGTTTCGTGTATCCGATCCCCGGCGTAGCCTGGGGTCTATGCTTGCTGCTTTCTCCGTTGCCCCCACCACCGCCCAGAGCGAGGATGGATCCGTCAGTAAAGCCGTGGCGGAGGCCGTTCGCATTGTCCGTGATTCCGGGCTTCCCTATGAAACCAACTCCATGTTCACCACGGTTGAGGGTGAATGGGACGAGGTGTTCGCTGTGATCAAACAGGCCACCGATGCGGTGACTGCTGTGGCTCCCAGAGTCAGTCTGGTGGTCAAGGCCGATATTCGCCCCGGCTATACCAACCAGCTGGAGGAGAAAGTGCAGCGTGTGGAGGAACAGCTGCGCGCCTAGATGTGCTGCTGGCTGAGGCGGTCTTTGTACCGCCGATGCAGGTCGATTCCCGCCGCTAACGTGCTCAACAGCACCACTGCGGCAGCTGCCATGGTGGCGGCGCCGAAGAGCACCTGGTGTGCCGCGCTGAAGGACCATGCGGATTCGTGGTGATGGGTGAGGACTATGCCGCTGCGGCCCGCACTGAGGTCTTCTACATCAGCGCCACGGTGCGCCCCGGCAGAGAGCATCGCCAGGTGCAGCAGAAGCATCGAGAGGTTCATCGATCCCACGGTGATCCAGGTGCGCAGACGTGCGGATCTCCACAGGTGCCCGGCACAGGGCATGCAGACCAAAGCCATGAGTGCCATGACCAGGCTCAGCAGAACCGGGCCGTGTCCCATCATCGCCAGGTGCAGCAACCCTGACCCTGCGCTCAGAACAGCAGCGCTGCGCCGAAGAGTCACTGTCATCAGGGGGCCTGCAGGACGTTTCCAACCGCCTGCTCCACAGCCTCCAACAGCACGGGGAGCTCCTGCTGGCTCAGAGCCAGTGGTGGACGGATTTTCAGCACTGAGCCGCTAGGACCGATGCGGCTCAACAGTACCCCGGCTTCTTTGACGGACTCCACGAGAGCCTTCGCGGAGGCGCCGTCGGGCTGACGGTGGTCTTCGTCAGCGAACACGGAGAGCCCGAAGAACAGGCCCGAGCCTTTCGCTGCCCCCAGCCGGGGGTGAGCCTGCACCAGCTGCTGCATCCGCTGCGCGACCAGGTCGCCGAGCTGCGCGCAGCGCTGGGTCAGCTGCTCCTCATCGATGACCCGAAGCACCTCATGCGCGACGGCGGCCGAGACCGGGTTGCCTCCGAAGGTGTTGAAGTACTCGTTCCGGGAGCCGAACTCCTCCAGAAGGTCCCCGGTGGTCACGACGCCGGCCACGGGGTGCCCGTTGCCCAGCGGCTTGCCCAGGGTGACCAAGTCAGGGATCAGCCCGTGCTTCTGGTATCCCCAGAAGTGGCTTCCCAGCCGCCCCAGCCCGGACTGGACCTCATCGGCGATGACGAGGCCCCCCGCGCTCCGCACAGTCTCGGCCACGCCGGTCACGAATCCCTCCGGGACCCGGGGGAGCCCCTCTGTGGAGAACAGAGTCTCCATGATGACGGCGGAGACTCCGTGCCCTGCGGCCACAAGCTCCTCAGCAGCACGCTGCACCTGTTCAAGGGCCTCCTGCAGAATCTCCTGCTCGTCGCGGTCCCTGTTCTCGGCGGCGTCCAGGTCCGGCACCGGAAATGCTCGTACGTGCGCGGCCAGGGGTTCGTGAGTCCTCAGCCCGGTGGTGATCCCGGCCAGCAGGGTGGTGTTGCCGTGGTAGCTGTGGTCGGTGACGAGGATCCCTCGGGCGCCGGTGTGCTGGGCGGCCATGCGGAAGGCGAGGTCGTTGGCCTCTGAGCCGCTGTTGGTGAGCAGCACTCGGTTCAGGGAGGGTTCGAATCTGCTCAGGAGCTCCTCGGAGTAGTCGACGACGTGCTCATTGAGGTAGCGGGTATGGATGTTGAGGGTGGAAGCCTGGGAGCGCAGGGCTTCGACGATCCGCGGGTGGCAGTGCCCCACATGGGGCACATTGTTGTAGGCGTCCAGGTAGCGTCTGCCGCTGATGTCGGTGAGCCACACCCCGTGCGCTGAGACCAGGTGCAGGGGCTCGTTGTAGAACAGCGGCTCGTGCCTGCCCATGGTGGCGAAGCGGCGGCTCAGAAGACTCTCGGTCATGCGATCTCCTTCATCGGGACGGCGGTGCCGCTGGGCGCGGACTCTCCGCGAGTGTAGGCGTCGGCCAGTGTCAGCACCCAGGGGGCGATGTGGGCACAGATGAATACTGAGGCCTCGTCCCCGGGACGCTCCGCGGCCCAGCCGAGGTAGCTCAGGCCGCGGGCGAGCATGAGCGCGTCCCAGGCCTCATGCTCAGCGTCGCTGAGCGGGCGGACCTGCTCGTAGGCGTTAAGGAGTGCATCCCGCAGCGCTGGGTACCGGGCCTGCCGGGTGTGGTGGAAGAGAGCGGTGGTGAGGTCGAAGAGATACCACCCGGTGCCGAAGTCGTCGAAGTCGATGAGCATCAAGCCGTTCGGGGTACGCAGGATGTTCTCTGGCGTGGTGTCGGCGTGGATCATGCCGAAGGTCCGCGGGTCGGCCTCCAGCGAGCTCAGGTTCCTGTGCACCTTGTGAAGGGCTGCGGTGATCAGCTTCTGCTCCGCGGTGCTCAGACTAGGGAGCATCCGGGGGTCTCCCCACTGCGGTGCGGGTCCGGCGAGGCCGTCGGCGTCCCAGGCCCCGCGGGAGAAATCAGACAGGGTGCCCAGGCTCTCCGCGGTGCGGTGCAGCCGTGCCAGCAGGGCGCCGACTGCGGCGAAGTCCTCCTGGGATGCCTGGTCTGTGCCCGTGAAGGCTTCTGCGGCGTCGCTAAATGGCTCGGCGTCCTTCAGCCAGCTCATCACAGAGACTCGACGCGTGTGCCCGCCGCGGCTGACCACGGCGCAGAGTGCGCCGTCGGCGGCAGGAAGGACCTGGGGCACCGGGTGCCCGTTCTCCGCCAGCGCCTTCAGATACGTCAGTTCGGTGTGGACCTCCGCATCGGTGCGGTATCCGGGGCGGTGCAGCTTCATGGCGTAGGAGTCACCGGCGGGGGTGTCTGCGCGAAACACGTGGTTCTCGCGGTGCTTCACAAACCGAACCTCAGAGTTCTCTGGAAGCCCGTAGGCGGTCAGTGCGGTGCGGGCCAGCAGGCTCGCGTCCTGAAGTCTCATTCTCGTCTCACTGTCCGTGCGTGGTGGGTGCTCTGTCTTATCTCTTGAGTCTTTCGAGCACCGCTGGTGCGCGTCTTGGGTGTCGGTGCACGGGTGTTTGCAGTCTGTGAGGCGTGCGGCGCTACCCGGCGGCGAGCTGATGGCCCAGATGGCGACGCCGGCACTGCCCCGGCGACTCCCCGTAGTGGGCTTTGAAGAGGCGGGAGAAGTGCGCGGCGTCCAACAGGCCCCATTGGGCGGCGATCCAGGAGACGGGGCGGTGTTGAAGTAGCGGGTCGGTGAGGTCTCGACGTATGCGCTCCAGCCGGCGGGAGCGGATCCAGGCGGAGACGGTGTCTCCATCCTCGGCGAAGAGCGTGTAGAGGTAGCGAAGCGAGATGAAGTGGGTGGCGGCGATGCTCGCTGGCGTCATCTGGCTGTCGTGGAGGTTCTCCAGAATGTGTTCGCGGATCTCTTGACTGAGGCTGCTTGTGCTTGAGCCTCTCACCTGCGGGCTCTCTTGGACGGCTTGGGAGAGCATCGTCTCTGTGAGGTCCAGAGCGGCGTGGACCAGCCGTGCCGCATAGGCGCCGCAGAGCTGGTCGATGTTGCGGCCCAGCTCCACCAGGAAAGGATTGACCATGCGGGCGAGTCCGTGGCCGGCGCAGAACGTGAATGCGGTCACCAGACTGACCTGCTGAGGAGTGAGGCCGATCCGGCTCTGCGGGATCACCATGACCAGCGTCTGGCTGGGCTCGGGGAAGGTGAGGGTGTAGGGGCGGTGGGTGTCGTAGACGGCGAGGTCTCCGGCGTGCAACCGTGCACTGCGGCCGTCCTGGGTGAGCAGCGCGTGTCCTGAGAGCTGCAGGCTCAGCTTGTAGAGCTTGGGGTCGGTCTCCCTGATGCTGCCCTCCTGCCGGGTGACGGTGTGGGCGGTGGCGGAGAGGTGGAGCAGCCGGACGCCGTCGACGTCGGCGTGCTGCATGTGTCCCCGGAAGGGGATGCCCTCGTGGGCTGCTATCTGTAAAGGCGCCACGATCTGGGCCATCTGGGTTCGCCACTGGGCGAGAGGGACTCCGGTCTGCGGCAAGTCGACGATGACGTCGCTGCGGTCTTCGCTGTGCATAGTTGTGCCTCCTGCGAGTGTGACCTCCACGATATTGAGCAACCGCTCAAAAATGGTTACAGGTTTGTTTCCTCCATGTAAAGACGTCTTGTGGGGATCCCTTCGGACTTTTGTATGCGCCCTTATTCTTTGCGCCAAAAATTTGTCTGGTTCCCAGTTCAAGAATTTCCTCCACAGACAATCCCTGTGCACCCGAGGGCAAGACTTCACGGCAGCGCGTTCGGAAGACTGCAGAACACTGACCGCACTCTTAGGCCACAGGGCCTCACGCACCGACAGGATGAAGCAGCTATGGGTGAGAAGGACACAGGCGGAATTCCGCGGCGAAGGTTCCTCCAGGGGGCTGGAGCAGGGCTGGCGCTGGGTGCCATCGGCGGTTTCGCGGGATCCGCAGCGGTGGCTCGGCGCAGCTCGCACGCAGACCTAGTGCTTTACAACGGTGCCGTGCTCACACTCTCCGGGGAGTTCCGGCCCTACCAGGCTATTGCTGTGAAGGACGGCGTGGTGCGCACCGTGGGCGAGTCATCGGATGTGCGCAGGCTCATCGGTACCCACACCGATGTGGTGAACCTGCGTGGGCGCACCGTGATCCCCGGGATCAATGACAGCCATTTCCATCCCATGAGCTACGGCACCAGTCAACCGCCGCTCACCCTCGCCGTGGGTAGGGACGATGTCGAGTCCATCGCCGATATTCGGGAGGTCATCGCTCAGGCTGTCAAGGATAAGGAGCCCGGCGAATGGATCCGTGGCTTCGGCTGGGATCAGGGCTACCTGGCTGAGGGGAGATACCCCACCAAGGAGGACTTGGACGACATCGCACCCGAGAACCCCGTCCTGCTGCAGGAATGGTCTGCCCATGCGGTCTGGGTGAACTCGAAGGCGCTGGAGATCGCCGGAATCGACGGCGACACGGAGCCTCCTCCGGGTGGTGAGATCGTCAAAGATGGTGCAGGGGAGCCTACCGGGATCCTCCTGGAGGGTGCGGCCTATCTGATCAATGAGCACGTGCCGCCCTTCACTGACGCGGAGCGCCGCCAGGGGATGATCCTCGCTGCCGACGCCATGCATGCCCACGGGATCACCTCGGTGACCGATGCCAGCGGCAGTCCTGAGTCTGTGAAGCTCTACCAGGAGCTGCTCGCTTCAGGGGACATGCGCCAGCGCATGACCGTCATGATGGGCTCCTCTACTGCGGACCCTCTGAGGGAGGCCCTGGAAGCTGTCCGTGCCATCGAGACGGACCGACAGTGGCTGAACCCCAGTCAGGTGAAGATCTTCGCCGACGGCGTCCCCACACAGGCCAAGACCGCGTGGGTCTCCGAGGAGTACGAGGGCGGGGGCCATGGTGGACTCACCCTGGCCGGAGACACCGAGGAGGAGCAGCTGCAGCTGCTTCACGAGCTGGTGATGATCTCACATGAGAACGGATTCCAGATCGGCACGCACGCCTGCGGAGACCGCACCATAGACGCCGCCGTTGAGGCATACGCGCAGGCGGTGAGTCAGCACGGGGCCAAAGACCTGCGGCACTACATCATCCACGCAGACCTGGCGAGCCGACAGGCCCTCGCCGAGCTCGGCCGGCTCGGGATGGGCGTCAACTTCAACCCCGGCATCAAACGGTCCCTCTCCCACCAGCTCCTTGAGGTCCTCGGCAGGGACAGGACCGACCACCAGTTCCCCTACCGCAGCGCTCTGGAGAACGGGGTCACGGCAGCCAGCTCCTCCGATGCCCCGATCACCCCACCGGACTTCCTTGAGGGAATCACGGCAATGATGACCCGCCGCAGCCTCGCCACCGGGGAGGTCTTCGGGGAGGACCAGATCATCGACTTCGAAGAGGCGTTGAGGTCCTACACCGTGGCGGGCGCCTGGCAGGACGCCGCCGAGGACTTCAAGGGCGACCTCGGCGAGGGCAAGGCGGCCGATCTGGTGGTGCTCGACGGCGACCTGGTGAACACGCCCGCCGAAGAGATCGTGGACATGAAGGTCGGCATGACAGTCGTCGGCGGAGAGGTCGTCTTCGATGCCTCCTCGGCATCCATCCCTCAGGCCTTCGCCTCCGCAGCGTCGCTGCGGGCAGCAGGCCACAGCAAGTACATGACCCATGGCTGCTGTGATCACAGCACCGCACAAGGACACGGAGCGCATTCATGAGCAACATGACAGTTCACACCAGCACCTCAGATTCGGGGGAGACCACCCTGGCCAGACGCACCCTGGGGGTGCCGGCGCTCGTCTTCCTCATCATCGCGGCCTCGGCTCCGCTGACCGTGCTGGCCGGCGGCGCCACCACCAGCTTCGCCGTCACCGGTGAGATCGGGGTGCCCGTCGGCTACCTGATCCTCGGCATCGTCCTGGTCTTCTTCGCCGTGGGCTACGGACGGATGAGTACTGTCATCCAGAACGCCGGCGCCTTCTACGCCTACGTCACCGCCGGACTGGGAACCACCGCCGGGGTGGGCACCTCCATGCTGGCCCTGGTCACCTACAACGCCATGCAGATCGGCCTGTACGGGGTCTTCGGCTTCACCGCCTCCTCGATCCTGCAGGAGATCACCGGTGCCGAAGTGACATGGTGGGTGTGCGGCCTCGCCGCCTGGGCACTCGTCGCAGTCCTGGGCATCAACAAGATTGACCTCTCCGCCAAGGTGCTGGCCGCCATCGTCATTCTGGAGTTCGTGGTGGTGATAGGGGTCAGCCTGATGTCCTTCAGCGTCGCCCCCGAAGGAGTCACCGCAGAGCCGTTCCTTCCCGAGCACTGGTTGACCGGAAGCCTGGGGGCGCTGCTGGCCTTCGGCATCGCGGCCTTCATGGGATTCGAATCAGGCGCCATCTACTCCGAAGAGGCCAAGGACCCCGAGCGCTCCGTGGCACGCGCCACATACATCGCAGTGGGCATCATCGCACTGTTCTACGCCTTCTCCTCCTGGGCGTTCGCCGTCGGCGTCGGAATCTCCGACATCGTCCCGCAGTCACAGGAGTGGGGCCCCGACCTGATGTTCGTGTTCCTCGACCAGCACGTGCCCACCCTGCTGGCCAACCTGGGTGCAGTGCTGTTCCTCACCAGCATCCTGGCGGCCATGATCGCCTTCCACAACGCCTCAGCCCGCTACTTCTTCTCTATGGGACGCGTCAGGGTGCTGCCCAAGTACCTCGGCATCACCGGGGCTCGCAACGGAGCCCCCACGGCCGGATCACTCACCCAGAGCGGGCTTGGCCTGGTCTTCATCATCATCTTCGCGCTCGCTGGAGCCGACTCCGAGTTCGGTCCCCTCTACCCGGTGATGACCATGTTCCCCTGGCTGACCAACGCGGCCGGATTCGGCATGGTCCTGCTGCTCTCAGTGACCTCGGTGGCGATCATGCGCTACTTCAACTCCCAGCCGCAGCGCCCCTCGCTCTTCGTCCGGACGGTCGCCCCGCTCATCGCCGCGATCGGACTGTGCGTGGTAGCGGTCCTCATCATGTTCAACTTCGACGTGATGATCGACGCCGACGGCTTCTCCCCGCTGGTCATCCTGATTCCGGGCATCATCGTGGCCTCCGGCCTGCTCGGACTGGCCTGGGGCGCCTACCTGAAGAGCAGTAGGCCAGACATCTACCGGGAGATCTCCCGTGCTGACATCGGATGAGTGCATCGAGGCCGCGGCCCGTCCCACTAACCTTTGCGCGAGAAGCGCTGAGCATCGAGGAGAACCACCTGTGACTGAGAACACCGCTGAGCACCGGCATCCGCTGGCTCCGCTGACGCCGGAGGAGATCGACGGCCTCCGCGCCGTCGTGGACGCCGAAGGGCTCTTGCGTGAGGGCACCCGCTTCTCCTACGTGGCACTGAGGGAGCCCCATAAGAGCCAGGTGATCGGCTGGACGCCCCAGCAGAGGCTACCGAGAGAAATCAGCCTGGTACTGACCGATCTCAACGACCTGCGACTCTATGACCTGGTCATCGATCTCACCGCGGAGAAGATCGTGGAGCGCCGGGAGGTCGACGCCGTCGAAGAGGGCTCCGCGCCGAGTTTCGACGAAGACCTGGTGGCCGCCGATCCGATCGTCAAAGCGGACCCGCGGTGGGTCGAGGCGGTGCGGCGACGGGGCGTCACGGATCTGGACAAGGTGGTGGTCATCGGGCTCTCCGCCGGTGTCTTCGGATACGAGGACGAGGTGGGCCGAAGGGTGGTCCGCGCGCTGGCGTTCCGTCAGGACCACCCCAAAGACTCCGTCTGGGCGCACCCCATCGGCGGAGTGGTGGCCCACGTGGACCTCACCGGAGGATCGGTGCTGCGAGTCGTGGAGACAGATGTCACCCACGTGCCGGAGCAGTCAGGCGACTACCTCGACCCTGCAGTGCGCGGCGAGTACCGCACCACGCAGAAGCCCATCTCGATCACCCAACCCGAAGGCGTGAGCTTCACCCTGCAGGACGGGGTGCTCTCCTGGGAGAAGTGGAGCGTGCGGCTGGGATTCAATGGCAGGGAGGGGCTCACCCTTCACCAGCTCAGCTTCGCCGACGGCGGCAGGCAGCGCCCCATCATGTACCGCGGATCCATAGCCGAGATGGTGGTCAACTACGGAGACCCCTCTCCGACCAACGCGTGGCAGAACTACTTCGATGTCGGCGAGTTCCAGTTCGGAAGGCTCGCCAACGCCCTGGAGTTGGGATGCGACTGCAAGGGAGAGATCACCTACGTCGACGCCGTCGTCGCCGACGACTTCGGCAGGCCCAAGACCCTGCCCAACGCGATCTGCATCCACGAGGAGGACTACGGCATCCTGTGGAAGCACACCGATGACTTCTCCGGCACCAGTGAAGTCCGCCGGCAGCGGCGCCTGGTGATCTCCTTCTTCGTGACAGTCGGCAACTACGACTACGGGTTCTACTGGTACCTCTACCTCGACGGCAAGATCGAGCTGGAGTCCAAGGCCACCGGCATCGTCTTCACTAACGCCCATCCCGGCGGCGACTACCCCTACTCCACAGAGGTGGCGCCCGGGCTCGGGGCTCCGGTGCACCAACACCTGTTCTGCGCGCGGCTGGACATGACGGTGGACGGCACGGCAAATGCCGTGGACGAGATCGACGCCGTGCGTGTCCCCACCGGTGAGAACAACCCTTGGGGCAACGTCTTCACACGTGACATCACCCGGCTGCGCAGTGAGCAGCAGGCGGTGCGTGACGCCCACGGAACCGCCGGGCGAGTCTGGCGCATCAGCAGCACCGAGTCCACCAACTACTTGGGTCAGCCGGTCTCCTATGTGCTGCACCCTGAGGACAGCCCCACGCTGCTCTCAGCGGAGGACTCGCCCATACGCAGGCGCGCGGCCTTCGCCGGCCACCACCTGTGGGTAACTCAGTACGAGCGCGACGAGCTCTACCCCGCGGGGCGGCTGGTCAATCTCAACCCCGGATTCGGGGGACTGTCGGAGTACGTGCGCCAGGACCGGCCTCTGGAGGGTGAGGACATCGTGCTCTGGCACACCTTCGGGCTGACCCACTTCCCGCGCACTGAGGACTGGCCGATCATGCCGGTTGACTACGCCGGGTTCACGCTCACTCCCAGCGGGTTCTTCGACCGCAACCCCACGCTCGATGTGCCGCCGGAGAAGAGCCCCGGCCACTGCGGTGCGAAGACATCTGCGGAGGAACCGGGCAGCTGCAGCTGCGCCTGACGGGACGTCCCAGTGGTGGTCTTCGGCTCTCAGTAGGTCGAGGCCAACATTCGTGCACCCTCCAGATGGCGGCGACGATAGGCCGTGGGAGACTCACCATGCTCAGCCTTGAACAGTCTGGAGAAGTGTGCGGCGTCGTGGAGACCCCAACGTCCGGCGATCCATGAGACGGGTTTGTCGGCATACAAAGGGTCCGCCAAATCCCTTCGAATGTGCGCCAGACGCTGGGCTCGGATCCACGCTGAGACGGTTTGCCCGTCGTCGGAGAAGAGCGTGTACAGATAGCGCAACGAGATGAAATGCGCCTCGGCAATCGACGAGGGGGTCAGCGAGTCATCTCCGAGCCTGTTCAGAATGTACTGCCGAATGCTGCGAGCAAGGCTTCGTCCCGAACCACTCTGTGCCTCGTCCTGGCGGCGCAGCTCCTGGGCCAGCATGGTGACCATCAGGTCCAGTGCGGAGTGCACCAGCCTGGAGGCATACTCTCCGCAGAGCTGATCCAGGTTGCGGCTGAGTTCGGAGAGGAACGGGCTGATCATGCGGGCGAACCCTTCGCGCCCGCAGAAGCGCACGGCTGTTACCGAGCTCATCTCCTGCGCGGTGAGCTCCACCATCTCCTGGGGGAAGATCATCACCATCGCGCGGCTGACGTCGGGGAAGGTCAGCGTGTAGGGGCGGTGCGTGTCATAGACGGCGAGGTCGCCCGGCTCCAGGATCGCAGTGCGGCCGTCCTGCTCGAGAACAGCGCGACCTGAGAGAAGCAGGCTCATCTTATAGAAGCGGGGCTGTGCATCGCTGATCAGATGTGGCCAGCGGTGGACACTGTGGGGGGTGGTCCTCATGTCGAAGAGGCCCACCCGATCCACAGCTGCGCGGCGAAGGCGGCCTTTGAAAGGCTTTCCGCCCTCCTCGCGGATCTCCAGAGGCACGACGGTTTCCGAGATGGTGGTCCGCCACGCCAGGAGTCCCACCGCGGTGGTGGTGCGGGACAGGACAGCGCTGTCCTGATGGGGCTTGTTCATGATTCCTCCTGCGAGTGAGGGCGATCAAAATTGAGCACACGCTCAAGAAATGCGCCGTGCCGAAAGTGTGACATGGGACACAGGGGGTGTAAAGGTTTTGGTGCTGGGTTGAGCGACCCAATGGGCCCTCTCTCTATCCTCGGAAAAATCGGGGAAATTGGTCGATAAAAAGCGCTTTACCGGAGGATGTGATCTGGATCATCCTGGGATTCAGTCCGCGGTTACATCGTCAGGAGGCATCTTGTCCGCATCGCACGAGACCAGCACACCCCGTCCGGACAATGGGGAGCAGCAGACCATGCGACCCGGCAAGATCCTCGCCGTGCACATCAGCTACGAGTCCCGTGCTGCGGAACGCGGACGCCGGCCCTCGGTTCCGTCCTACTTTTTCAAGCCGACAAGCTCGCTCGCGGTCTCCGGTGAGGCAGTCGAGCGACCCGCGGGGACGGAGCTCCTCGCCTTCGAAGGCGAAATAGCGCTGATCATCGGCACGCCTGCCCGCCGTATCCATGTCGAGGAAGCGTGGGCTCACGTGCGCTGGGTGACCGCCGCCAACGACTGGGGCCTCTACGACCTGCGCACTGCAGATAAAGGCTCCAACGTGCGAAATAAGGGTCGCGATGGCTACACCCCGGTGGGGCCGGGACTGATCGACGCACGCCAGGCGGATCCCTCGGGTCTGCGCCTGCGGACATGGAAGAACGGCCAGCTGGTGCAGGAAGACACCACCGGCAGCCTCATCTTCCCACTCACACAGATCATCGCCGACATCTCCCAGCATCTGACTCTGGAGGAGGGCGACATCATCCTCACTGGCACCCCCGCCGGGGCGTCGGTGGCAGAGCCGGGAGACGTCGTGGAGGTGGAGGTCGACATCTCGGAGAGCGGGCTGACCAGCGGACGGCTGATCTCCCGCGTGCAGGAGGGCGAGGACACCTTCGATGAGAGTCTCGGCGCAATTCCCTCAGCGGATGATAAGCAGCGGGAGGAAGCATGGGGCTCCCGCAGCGCTGCCGGGCTGCCCGAGCAGAAGCAGACCCTCACCCCACAGCTGAGAAAGAAGCTGCAGGAAGTTCCCGTCGCGGGACTCTCCCAGGAGCTGCGCAGGCGCGGCCTCAACAGCGTCTCCATCGATGGCGTGCGGGCCACCAGGTCCGGCACCAAGCTCGTCGGAACCGCCAAGACACTCAGGTTCGTCCCATACCGCGAGGACCTCTTCGCTTCCCACGGCGGTGGGTTCAACGCCCAGAAACGTGCTTTCGACACTGTGGCCGAGGGCGAGGTGATCGTCATCGAGGCACGCGGTGAGCGCGGCTCCGGCACCCTCGGCGACATCTTGGCGCTGCGTGCCGCAGCCCGCGGCTGTGCAGGCGTGATCACCGACGGCGGCGTCCGCGACTACTCGACCGTCGCCGAGATCGACCTCCCCGTCTTCAGCCAGGGGCCCCATCCGGCGGTGCTCGGACGCCTCCACGTGCCGTGGGACACCGACCTGACCATCTCCTGCGGGGGCGCGACCGTGCAGCCCGGAGACATCATCGTTGGCGACGACGACGGCGTCGTCATCATTCCTCCTGGCATCGCCGAGGAGGTTGCCGATGCTGCCCTGGCAAAAGAAGCGGAGGATGCCTGGGTGGCCCAGCAGATCCGTGAAGGACACCCCGTGGAGGGGCTCTTTCCGATGAACAGCGAATGGCGGGCGCGCTATGAGGCCGGCACCTCAGTTCGCGCCGATCCGCCCTCCTCGACCACCTGACATTTTCGACACCAAGCAAGAGAGGCTGCCGTGATGACACAGTCAGCAGACCAGACACCCTCTGCCGAGATCCGTGACGCTGCGGCACCAGCACCCGCGGGGCTCCCGGCACCCATCCAGCACTACATCGACGCAGAGTTCGTCGACTCCGCAGACGGAGAGACCTTCGACGTCATCAACCCGGTCACCAACGAGACCTACATCCAGGCCTCGGCAGGGAAGAAAGAGGACGTCGACCGCGCTGTGGCGGCAGCCAAGCGCGCCTTCCACGAAGGCCCATGGTCCTCGATGCTTCCGCGGGAACGGTCCCGGGTGCTGCATAAGATCGCCGACCTCGTCGAAGAGCGGGGTGCCCGCCTGGCTGAGCTGGAGTCCTTCGACACCGGCCTGCCCATCACCCAGGCGTTAGGACAGGGCCGCCGGGCCGCGGAGAACTTCCGATTCTTCGCCGACCTGATTGTGGCCCAAGCCGATGACACCTATAAAGTCCCGGGGCGGCAGATCAACTACGTCAACCGCAAGCCCATCGGTGTGGCCGGGCTGATCACCCCCTGGAACACTCCCTTCATGCTGGAGAGCTGGAAGCTCGCCCCGGCGCTTGCCACAGGCAACTCCGTCGTCCTCAAACCAGCTGAGTTCACGCCGCTGTCGGCAGGGTTGTGGGCCGGCATCTTCGAAGAGGCAGGACTGCCTCGAGGCGTATTCAACCTGGTCAACGGCATAGGCGAGCAGGCAGGCGATGCTCTGGTGAAGCACCCTGAGGTACCGCTGATCTCCTTCACCGGAGAATCGAGCACCGGCCAGCTCATCTTCGCCAACGCCGCACCGCATCTGAAGGGGCTCTCCATGGAGCTCGGCGGAAAGTCCCCCGCCATCGTCTTCGCCGATGCCGATCTCGAAGCAGCCATCAACGCCACCATCTTCGGGGTCTTCTCCCTCAACGGTGAACGCTGCACCGCAGGCTCGCGGATCCTGGTGGAACGCAGCATCTATGACGAGTTCGTCGAACGCTACGCCGCCCAGGCAGAGCGCGTGAGGATCGGCTACCCGCACCAGCCCGAGACAGAGGTTGGCGCTCTAGTGCACCCCGAGCACTTCGAGAAGGTCATGAGCTACGTGGAGCTGGGCAAGACGGAGGGCCGGCTGGTGGCAGGCGGCGGACGCCCAGAGGGCTTCGAAGCAGGAAACTTCATCCAACCCACAGTCTTCGCCGATGTCCCGCACACCGCGCGTATCTTCCAAGAGGAGATCTTCGGCCCCGTCGTCGCGATCACCCCCTTCGACACCGAAGAGGAAGCGCTGCAACTTGCCAACGACACCAAATACGGACTCGCCGCCTATATCTGGACCAATGACCTGAAGCGCTCGCACAACTTCGCCCAGGCGGTGGAGGCCGGCATGGTCTGGTTGAACTCCAACAATGTCCGTGACCTTCGGACCCCCTTCGGCGGGGTCAAGGCCTCAGGCCTGGGACATGAGGGCGGCTACCGCTCCATTGACTTCTACACCGACCAGCAAGCAGTGCACATCAACCTCGGGGAAGTCCATAACCCTGTCTTCGGCAAGGCCGACTGATCAGCACGCAGCCGACCGAACATCACCGCACACATCTTGAGCAAGGACGCTTGACATGACACAGACCCAGAACGCCTCAGGCACGATCCCCACCCCAGCCGCGGCGCCGCCGGATATTCTGCGCTGCGCCTATATGGAACTGGTGGTCACTGACCTGGTGCGCTCACGCGACTTCTACGTGGACGTGCTGAACCTGGTGGTCACCGCAGAGGATGAGGACGCCATCTACCTGCGCTCCATGGAGGAGTTCATCCATCACAACCTGGTGCTGCGCAGAGGGGAGCAGGCCGCCGTCGCCGCCTTCTCCTACCGGGTGCGCTCCCCGGAGGAGCTGGACAAGGCAGAGAGCTTCTACCGAGAACTCGGCTGCCCGGTGATCCGGAAGAAGGAGGGTTTCGTCAAAGGCATCGGTGACTCCGTCCGAGTCCAGGACCCACTCGGGTTCCCCTATGAGTTCTTCTACGAGGTGGAACATGTTGAGCGACTGGCCTGGCGCTATGACCTCTACACTCCCGGTTCCCTGGTGCGCCTGGACCACTTCAACCAGGTGACCCCGGATGTCCCCAAAGCCGTGAAGTTCATGGAAGACCTCGGCTTCAGGGTCACCGAGGACATCCGCGATGACGAAGGCACCACCTACGCGGCGTGGATGCGCCGCAAGCCCACCGTCCACGACACCGCCATGACCGGCGGCGCAGGTCCTCGGATGCATCACGTAGCCTTCGCCACCCACGAGAAGCACAACATTCTGGCCATCTGCGACAAACTCGGAGCACTGCGGCTCTCTGACCACATTGAGCGCGGTCCCGGCCGCCACGGAGTCTCCAACGCCTTCTACCTCTACCTGCGCGACCCGGATGGTCATCGCATAGAGATCTACACCCAGGACTACTACACCGGAGACCCGGACAACCCGGTAGTCACCTGGGATGTGCACGACAACCAGCGTCGCGACTGGTGGGGAAACCCGGTGGTTCCCTCCTGGTATACCGAGGCCTCCACCGTGTTGGACCTGGAAGGACGCCCCGTGCCCACTACTGAGCGCACCGACGCTGACGAGATGGAGGTCACCATCGGCGCTGACGGCTTCTCCTACACCCGCAAGGGCGACGACGACTCCATGCCGGAATGGAAACAGGGCGAGTACAAGCTCGGCAACCAGCTCTAAAGGCGGAGGACACCATGCTGACTGACGAACAGATCACCCAGATCGCCGATGAGCTCGCCCGTGCAGAACAGGAACGGGCGACTGTCCCGCTGCTGACGGCGCGCTACCCGCAGATGACGGTGGAGGACTCTTACCGGGTGCAGAACGAATGGCGACGCCGCGGCATCGCCGCCGGGCGCCGCCCAGTGGGGCGCAAGATCGGCTTGACCTCCAAAGTGATGCAGGCAGCAACCGGCATCAGTGAGCCAGATTACGGCGCCATTTTCCACGACATGGTCTACGAGAACGGCGCTGTGATCGAGCACAGCCGATTCTCCAATGTACGCATCGAGGTGGAGCTGGCCTTCAAGCTGGGCAAACCGCTTCAAGGTCCCCACGTCACCGTCTTCGACGTCCTAGACGCCACCGACTATGTCATCCCCGCACTGGAGATCCTCTCCAGCCGCATTGAGATGAGCGGACGCACCATTGTGGACACCATCAGCGACAACGCCGCGATGGGCGCCATGGTCTACGGAGGCAACCCGGTCCGGCCACAGGATGTGGACCTGCGCTGGATCTCCGCGCTGCTCTACCGCAATGAGGCCATCGAAGAATCCGGGGTGGCAGCAGCAGTGCTGAATCACCCGGCCATGGGGGTGGCGTGGCTGGCCAATAAGCTCAGCGCTCACGACGACGGCCTGGATGCCGGTGAGCTCATCCTCGCCGGTTCCTTCACCCGCCCCATGTGGGTGCACCCCGGAGACACCGTGCTCTGCGACTACTCAGAGATGGGAACTGTGACATGCCGCTTCAACTGAACCCGCCCTTCCGCCACCAGCTGGCCCAGGCCGACCGCACGCTCTTCGGCGGGTGGATCTGTTCCGGTTCCCCGGTGGCTGCAGAAATCATGGCCGGTGCCGGTCTGGACTGGCTGCTGATCGACATGGAGCACGCCCCCAACGGGCTGGAATCAGTGCTCGCTCAGCTCCACGCCGTCTCCGGCTACCCATCCACCCCGGTGGTGCGCGTGCCCATCGGTGACACTGTGGTCATCAAGCAGGTGCTGGACTTGGGAGCGCAGAACATCCTGGTGCCCATGGTCTCCACCGCAGAGCAGGCACGCGATATCGCAGCTATGGCCCAGTACCCGCCCGCCGGGCGCCGCGGCGTGGGAAGCGCCTTGGCCCGCTCCGCCCGCTGGAACCGGGTGCCCGGCTACCTTCCCGACGGCGCGGACCACGTCTCGGTCTTCGTGCAGGTGGAAACACCAGAGGGGGTGGAGAACGCCGAGGCCATCGCCGCGGTGGAGGGCATCGACGGCATCTTTGTCGGTCCCAGTGACTTGGCTGCCTCCATGGGGCTCATCGGACAGCAGACCCATCCCGACGTCGTCGCCGCTGTGAAACGAGCCTTCGCCGCGGCTGCGGCGGCAAACAAGCCTGCAGGGGTCAACGCCTTCGACCCCCAGGCCGCCCGAGACTACGCAGTCTCCGGTGCTTCCTGGATCCTGGTGGGCGCCGACGTCGCGCTGCTGGCCCGCGGGTCCGAGAAGCTCGCCGCAGACTTCATCCCCACTGCCACTGGGACCGGCGCATGAGGCGCTGACGCCTCATCGCCGCCTAAGAAAGGTACAGCCATGCATTTTCACCACCATGGTTATGTCTCCGGAAACCCGCGCGTTCAGGAGCCTACAGGCATCGGCCTCGACCGTCCTGAGGAACTGCCCGATGAGATGGACGTGCTGATCGTGGGCACCGGGCCGGCCGGCATGATCGCCGCAGCGCAGCTCTCCCAGTTCCCGCAGGTGCACACCCGCATCATCGAGCGGCGTCCCGGCCGTCTGCAGGTGGGCCAGGCCGATGGCATCCAGGCCCGCAGCGTGGAGACCTTCCAAGCCTTCGGTTTCGCCGATGAGATCAGCAACGAGGCTTATCACATCACCGAGATGGCGTTCTGGAAACCGGATCCGCAGAACCCCGATCACATCATCCGCACCGCGCGCCCGGAGGACGATCCGCACGGGATCAGTGAATTCCCTCATCTGATCGTGAACCAGGCACGAGTGCTGGACTATTTCGCGGAGTTCATGGCCAACTCCGCCTCCCGAATGGCCCCCGACTACGGTGTGGAATTCCTGGACCTGCAGATCACCGAGGACGGTGAGTACCCGGTGCACGTGAGGGTCCGTCATGTGGCCGGTCCCAGAGAAGGTCAGGAACGTACCGTGCGGGCCAAATACGTTCTGGGCGCTGATGGGGCGCGCAGCCGTGTCCGTGCCTCGATCGGACGTCGGCTCGAGGGCGATCAGGCCAACCACGCGTGGGGCGTCATGGATGTTCTAGCCACCACTGATTTCCCCGATATCCGGCTCAAATGTGCCATCCAATCGCGCTCGGGCGGCAATATTCTGCTTATCCCGCGCGAGGGCGGACATCTTTTCCGTATGTACGTGGATCTCGGTGAGGTAGCGCCAGGGGAGAGCAGCAAGGTACGGCAGACCACCGTGGAGCAGATCACCGCGAAGGCCAACGCCATCCTGCACCCCTACACCCTGACGGTGCAGCACGTGGCGTGGCACAGCGTTTATGAAGTGGGCCACCGAGTCACCGACAAATTCGACGACGTCCCCGATGAACTAACCGTCGAGCGTACCCCGCGGGTCTTCATCGCCGGGGACGCATGCCATACGCATAGCGCCAAGGCAGGGCAAGGGATGAACGTTTCTATGCAGGACGGATTCAATCTGGCCTGGAAGCTCGGCCAGGTACTCACCGGGCGGAGCCCGGAATCTCTGCTGAGCACCTACTCCGCAGAACGCCAGGTCATTGCCCAGAATCTCATCGACTTCGATAAGGAATGGTCCACCCTCATGGCCAAGAAGCCCGAAGAGATGGAGGACCCCTCGATCCTGGAGCAGTTCTACGTCAAGACCATCGAGTTCCCCGCTGGCTTCATGACCCAGTACACGCCGTCGATGATCACCGGAACGGATGACCACCAGACCCTGGCTGAGGGTTTTCCTGTGGGTAAGAGATTCAAATCTGCCAACGTCGCACGAGTCTGCGACGGCAACCCCTTGCACCTGGGACACCTCGCGGTGGCCGACGGGCGCTGGCGAGTCTACGTCTTCGCCGATTCTCCCAATGCCGCTGAGGAGTCGGCCCTGAAGCGCTGGGCGGAATGGATGCGCCAGAATCCGGGGTCTCCGCTGGTCCGGTTCACCCCGGGCGACGCTGATGAGGACGGGCTCTTCGACCTCAGAGTCATCTATCAGCAGCCTCACACCGAGGTGGACATCACCCAGGTGCCCCGGGTCTTCCGCCCGCTAGTCGGGCCCTTCGGGCTGACCCAGTTGGAGAAGGCCTTCGGCATTCTTCCCGGGCAGGACATCTTTGAGGCCCGGCAGATCAGCCGCGAGGGCGCCGTCGTCGTCGTCCGACCCGACCAGTACGTGGCACATGTGCTGCCGTTGAGCGACCCAGAGGCTCTGGCGCAGTTCTTCGATGGCATCTTTTGTGAGCCTCAGGAGGCTCAAGTCCGCACGGACCCGGAAACGAATCCTGAGCTGACAAGCCCTGAACCGATGAGCCCGCCGATGGAGAGGACGACGGCATGAGCGCCCGCCAATTCGAGGTCACCAACCCCGCCACCGGAAGCGTCATCGACACTGTGCCGGACCTCAGCCAGGACGAGATCCTCGCGGAGGTTGGCCGCGCACACAGCGCCTTCAGCCGATGGCGCCATGTTCCGCCCCGGCAGCGGGCAGAGATCCTGCAGGACGCGCACCGGCGAATGATCGATGACGCACAGCGCCTGACCGATCTCATCGTGGCGGAGAACGGCAAATCCCAGAAGGACGCCGAGGCCGAGGTCCGCTACGCGGCCGAGTTCTTCCGCTGGTACGCGGAGGAGGCGGTCAGGCTCAGCGGCGAATACACCATGGCGCCGGCAGGGGGAGTGCGCAACGTGGTCACACGCCATCCCGTCGGCGTCGCACTGCTGATCACACCCTGGAACTTTCCGGCAGCCATGGCCACCCGGAAGCTCGGACCGGCTCTGGCCGCAGGCTGCACCGTGGTGCTCAAACCGGCCGGAGAGACTCCGCTGACCGCCCTGGCGATCGCCGAGATCCTCTACGCAGCGGGCGTGCCCGAAGACGCTGTCCGGGTGGTCACCACCACCGGCACCAGAACCGTGGTGCCCGCGGTCCTAGCAGATGACAGGGTCCGCAAGCTCTCCTTCACCGGGTCCACCGGGGTGGGGCGAGGACTGCTGGCCGAATGCGCCAAGCGCGTGGTCAATGCCTCCCTGGAGCTTGGCGGAAACGCCCCCTTCATCGTCACCGCAGACGCGGACGTGGATGCAGCCGTGGAGGGGGCGATGATCGCCAAGTTCCGCAACAGTGGGCAAGCGTGCACAGCCGCCAACCGGTTCTACGTGCACCAGGATGTGCTCGCCGAGTTCCAGGAGAAGTTCGCCCGGGGCATCCGCGGGCTCACCGTGGGAGACCCTGCTGGAGATGCTCAGATCGGGCCGATGATCCACGAGAGTGCCGCCGAGGACATCCGCGGTCTCATCGCGCTGGCACAGGAGCAGGGAGCTGAAATCGCTGCACAGGCACAGGTGCCCGAGGGCCTTAGCAGCGCCTTCGTGGCTCCCACTTTGCTGACCGGCGTGGCTGAAGATGCAGACATCCTCAAGCAGGAGATCTTCGGTCCGGTGGCTCCGGTGGTCTCCTGGGCGGAGACAGAAGAGGTGATCGCTTGGGCTAACGATGCGGAGGTCGGACTCTCCTCCTACGTTTATTCGGGCAACCTGCAGCGGGCCATGCGCATCGCAGAGCGGCTGGAGGCTGGCATGGTGGGCATCAACCGCGGCATCGTCTCCGACCCCAGCGCTCCCTTCGGGGGAGTGAAGCAGGCCGGACTGGGGCGTGAGGGCGGAAGCTTTGGCATCGAAGAGTTCACCGAGGTGCAGTACCTGAGCGTCGACTGGTCCTGAGCCCCGCAGATCGGCCATCACCACGCCGGTGGCGCTCAGACCAGCGAGCCGCGCAGCTCGCCCAGCGTCAGCTCGATCAGCGCTTGGGCAGCTGGGCGGGGCCGGACGTCGCGGGGCCAGGCAATGTGGACCGCGATAGTCGGCGTCGGTGGGTAGATCTCGCGAGTCTGCAGGGGGCGCCCCTCGTTGCTGACATTGTGCGTGAACCGCTGCGCCAGCAAGGTGTAGCCCATCCCGCGTGCCACAAGGGACCGAGTCAGCTCCACATCGTTGGTCCTGAATCGGGTTCGCGGACGCACCGAGGCGGCGGCGAAGACCTCCAGGGTGTGCTCACGGCTGGGCGGGACGTCGAAGAGGATATGGTCCCGCTGCGCCACATCGCTGAGCCTCACCGTGCCTTCGGGGTCCCCCTGACGGGTCGGCGGAGCCTCGTCCTCGGCGAACATGGCGTATACCGAGCGCCGGACGACCAGCCGGGAGTCCAGCTCCTCGTGCAGACCCATGTCGTAGAGCAACGCGACGTCGATCTCTCCGCGTAGCGCCGCGGTCTGCAGCTGGTTCTGATCCCCCACGATGAACTTGGGGCGGATACCAGGATGCGTACGCTCCAGGCCTTGCAGCACAGGGGGCAGCACGCTGGGCGCCAGGGTAACGTAACAACCGATGATGACCTCGCCGGTCAGCTCATGATCACCGTCGGAGGATGCCACCATCTCCAATCCGTTGGCCTCGTGCAGCAGTGCCGAGGCGCTCCTGGCGAAGCGCCGTCCGGCCGCTGTGAGGGTCACTCCGTGGGAGCGGCGTCGGACTGTCAGCTGCACTCCCACCGCGCGCTCCAGCTCGGTCAGCGCTCCCGCCACCGCAGACGGGCTCGAGACCAGCTCCTGGGCGGCACCGCTGATGGTCCCGGAGCGAGCGACGGCTTCGAAGACCTCCAGCTGGCGCAGTGTGAACCGAGGCATGTCGTCCTTTCCGCGAAAGGAGCCTCACCGACTCCTCACTGTGAGCATCATGCCATGTGATCTGCATCATAGGTGTTCTGAGTTGAGTGTGCCGGAGGGGTGTGCGGAGCGCCGAGGCACTCTGCGCACCCCTGTAGCGAGCCCCGCTTACTCAGCCCTGGGCTCAGCGGCTGATCACGTGCGGTTGGCAGACCTCCTTTAGGCCCTCCACCCCGAACTCCACGCCGAACCCGGACTCGCGGGCGCCTCCGAAGGGGATCCGGGGATCCACTGCACCGTGCTTATTGATCCAGGTGGTGCCGGCCACCAGACGGGAGGCGACTTCCTCTGCACGGTCCGGATCGGAGGACCACACGGAGGAGCCCAGCGCCTCATTCAGGGAGTTTGCCCATTCGACGGCCTGATCGAGGTCGGTGTACTTCACAATCGGCAGTACTGGGCCGAACTGCTCCTCCACCACCAACGGGTTCTGCGGATCGATGTCGGCCACCAGCGTGGCGGGGTAGAAGAACCCGGGTGCCTGCCGGTCTGGGTCGCCGCCGATCAGCACCCGCGCCCCGGACTCCTTCGCCGCGGTGACCAGGCGGTCCACCACCTCCCACTGGGCGCGGTTCTGCAGGGGACCCAGCAGATTCTCCTCATCGAGGCCCACACCCATGGGTGTGCTGCGGGCTACCTCCAGCAGGGCGTCGCAGACCTCATCGTAGAGGGACTCTGGGACGTAGAGGCGCTTCATCGCCGCGCAGGTCTGACCGGTGTTGATAAACGCGCCCCAGAAGAGGTCTCCGGCGATGGCCTGCGGGTCTGCGTCGTCCAGCACAATGCCTGCATCGTTGCCGCCGAGCTCCATGGTCATGCGCTTCACGGTGTCGGCTGCTGCCTTAATGATCTTCTTGCCGGTTTCGGTGGAGCCGGTGAACATGATCTTGGCGACGTCGGGATGGCGGCTGAGCTGATCGCCCACATCACCGCGTCCGGGAACCGCGATGAGAACATCTGCTGGCAGTGCGGTGTTGAGCACCTCGGTGAGCGCCAGCACGCTCAGCGGCGTGTAGCCGCTGGGCTTGATCACCACTGTGTTGCCCATGCGCAGCGAGGGCGCGATCTGCCACACCGAGATCATCATGGGCCAGTTCCACGGCCCGATGGCGCCCACCACGCCCAGCGGGCGCCAGTGGAGCACGCTGCGGCCGGACTCGTCGTCGACAAGCACCTCCGGATCCAGCTGGAAGTCAGCGGTGGTCCGCAGCCACGCAGCACACGCTCCCACCTCGAACCTTGCGTTGGGCCCGTTCAGGGGCTTGCCCTGCTCCCGGGAGAGCAACTGCGCTAACTCCTCAGCGTGGGCCTCCACCGCATCTGCAGCAGCATGCAGGGCCTGGCTCCGCTCCTGCGAGCTCAGCGCCGCCCATGCCGGCTGAGCGGACTTGGCCCGGACGACGGCGGCGTGAAGGTCCTCCGGTCCGGCCTGCGGGGTGATCCCCACGAGCTCGCCGGTGGCAGGATCAAAGATCTCCCGGCCGCCTTCAGCGGGCTGGATCCGGCTCAGCAGGTCTGCAGCCTGAGTGGTCCCGGTTTGAGTGGTCCCAAATTGGGTGGTCATCGTCCGACTCCTTGGAGATGTGTGATGTGTATCTCTTCAAGAGTCGTTCAGGTCAGCTTCCCCGGCTTGGCCGGCGGTGCACAGATGTTTGCACGGTGTGCAGGCGTGCCGCACACTGTGCCGTCAGCCCGTATCTGTGCTGTCAGGCAGGTTCCGCCAGCTGGTCCAGGCCTGTGGCGATGCGGCCCTGCTCGGTCATCCAGGCCCGTAGGCAATGGCGCACCACGCTCCACTGCCGCGACGGCTGCGCCACCGGGGTATGGAGAACATGTTCCACCTGATAGCCGGTGGTGAGCACCAGCAGTGTGTCAGCGATGTCATCGGCCGGGGTGCCCGGCAGCAACTCGCCGGAGGCCGCAGCCTCCGTCAGCATCCCCGTGATGGTCTGGTGCCATTGGCGCTCGATGCTCAGCTGCGATTCACGCAGCTGCGGCCTCCCTGGAACACGCCCCCAGAACCCCAGCGCCACATAGGCCTCATCGTGGGTGGTCTTGGACTGAGGGAAGAGCTCCTCCAGCATGGCGATCAGGGCCGCCAGCCCGCTGCGGTCCCCGATCTTGGCCTTGATGCGGGCGTTGGTGTTGGCGAACGATTGCTGAAACGCGCGCAGCAGGACTTCGTCGAAGCCATCGAAGTAGTGCCACAGGGCGCCGGAGGCCACGCCGAGCTCTGCCGCCAGAGCCCGGGAGGACGCCTTCTCAAAGCCGTCCCGGCCGACCAACTGAAGATAGGTGTCGACGATCTCACGGCGACGTTCCTCACGGTCCACAATCTTCGGCATGCGATTAATTCTCTCTCACTGACAGTTGGCCGAGGCTCCGTCGCCTGAGGTCAGAGCGGCAGCGCCAGATCCTGCGGCCAGATCATCCATGCAACGGCTGCTGCACATGCGGCACTTGTCCCCAGGAAGACCAGCAGCCATGCCGGGGCCGGAAGCGGGAGCCCCCGCCACGCCCGGGCGGCCTGGGAGGCATCTGTGCCGGTCACGGCGGCGCGGGCTCGGGGGTCACCGCCCCATGCACGCATATGCACCCGGGCCACATCCAAACTGCCGCGCAGGCCTGCCGCAGCATAAAAAGCGCCCAGCCCCACCACCGTGTAGACGACGACCTCGGGCTGGTTCCACCACCACACCGCGCCAGCGGCGGCGACTGCCAGCAGGCAGGAGAAGATTCCCACCAGATTGCGGGAGAGCAGCAGCGCCAGCACAAGCACCCCTTGGAAGACCGTCAGGGCGGCACCAGCATGGCCGGCTGAGGCCAGCCAGACCAGCAGCACCGCCAGCAGACCCGGTGCCGGATAGCCGGCGAGGAAAGTCAGCAGCAGTCCGGGCCCCTGGCCTTTGCCGCGCGAGACAGTGACACCGGAAGTATCAGAGTGCAGCCGGATGCCGGACACCCGTCGGCCCACCAACCAAGCGGCAAAGACATGCCCCATCTCATGGATGATGGTGGATGCCTGCCGGGCCACCCGCCACACCGCAGGCACCGCAGCCACCAGCACCACGGCAGCGGCCAGTGCTGCCAGCACCAGCGGATCCGGCTCCGCGGCTACCTGCCAGCGCTGGCTGACGGCCTCAAATACGTCGGCGGTGCGCAGGGTTAGCCCCAGCTCAGCCTTCAATGGTGGCCAGCGCTTGGCCAGCCTTTACGCCAGTGCCGGGCTCTACCTTCAGGCCCTTGATCTTTCCGGCCTTATGCGCGGTGATGGGCTGCTCCATCTTCATTGCCTCCAGCACCACCACCAGGTCACCCTCGGCCACGGTCTGCCCGTTCTTGGCTGCAACCTTCACCACGGTGCCCTGCATAGGAGAGGTCAGGGAATCGCCAGAAGCCGCAGCTGCCGCCGTCGTGCGCTTCTTGCGGCGCTTCTTCTGACCTGTGCTTGGGTTGGCGAGAGTGCCGGCTGCCAGCGAAGCGGGAACGGTGACAGTCAGCCGTTTGCCGTTGACCTCCACCACAACTTCTTCACGCGCTGCGGCTTCGGGTCCTGCCGGGTGGGCCGTCAGTGCGTTATACGGCGGAATGTCGTTGCTGAATTCAGTTTCGATCCACCGGGTGTGCACGGAGAACTCAGGGGTCTTCGGACCCGTGCTGGTGAGCTCCGGGGCGAAGGCAGGATCCTCCACCACCTTCTGGTGGAAGGGCAGCACGGTGGGCATTCCCTCCACGCGCATCTCAGCCAGCGCACGCTTAGCGCGCTGCAGCGCTTCACGGCGGTCGGCGCCGGTGACAATCAGCTTGGCAACCATTGAATCGAAGGCACCGGAGATGGTCTCCCCGGCACGCACACCGGAATCCACACGCACACCCGGCCCGGTTGGCAGGTCAAAACGCTCAAGGGTGCCAGGCGCTGGCATGAAGTTCCGGCCGGCGTCCTCGCCGTTGATCCTGAACTCGAAACTGTGGCCGCGCAGCTCGGGATCGTCATAGCCGAGCTTCTCACCGCGGGCAATGCGGAACTGCTCCCGGACCAGATCGATGCCGGTGACCTCCTCGGTGACCGGATGCTCCACCTGCAGTCGGGTGTTGACCTCCAGGAAGCTGATAGTGCCGTCCTGGCCGATCAGGAACTCACAGGTGCCCGCGCCGGTGTAGCCGGCCTCCTTCAGGATGGCCTTCGACGCCCGGTACAGCTGACGGACCTGCGCGCGGCTCAGATAGGGGGCCGGGGCCTCCTCCACGAGCTTCTGGTTACGCCGCTGCAGTGAGCAGTCACGGGTGGAGACCACGACGACGTTGCCGTGTGCATCTGCCAGGCACTGGGTTTCCACGTGGCGTGGACGGTCCAGGAACTTCTCGATGAAGCACTCTCCGCGGCCGAAGGCGGCAGTGGCTTCTCGCACCGCGGATTCGTAGAGCTCCACGATCTCGTCATACTCACGCACTACTTTGATGCCGCGTCCACCGCCGCCATAGGCCGCCTTGATAGCCAGGGGCAGGCCCTGCTTCTCAGCGAATCTCAGGACCTCTTTGGCGTCCTTGACTGGCTGTTTCGTGCCCGGGGCCAGAGGAGCGCCCACCTTCTCGGCCAGCTGGCGGGCGGAGACCTTATCTCCGAGGGTCTCAATAGCCGCCGGGCTGGGGCCGATCCACACCAGGCCAGCGTCGATGACCGCGCGAGCGAAGTCCGCATTCTCGGAGAGGAACCCGTAGCCGGGGTGCACAGCGTCTGCGCCGGTGGCTGCGGCGGCTTCCAGCAGCTTATCGATGACCAGGTAGCTCTCAGCGGCGGTCTGCCCACCCAAGGCGAAGGCCTCATCGGCCAGTCCCACATGGACGGCGTCGCGGTCGGGTTCGGCGTACACAGCCACCGTGCGCAGGCCCTCATCCCTGGCGGCGCGGATCACGCGTACAGCGATCTCACCGCGGTTGGCGATCAGCACCTTTGAAAACTCGGTCATCTCTTCTCTCCTTCGCGTTCGGTGGCGCAGTCTGACGGTTTTTCTTTGCGAAGCGGGGCGCAGATACCGTCAAACTGCGCCACCGAACAAAGCGGTTCTAGGCTTGGCTGCCCTCTGGTGCGGCTCGATAGGTACTGAGGTCATGGCCCAGCCGCTGCAGGAGCCGACCCAAGGCAGCGGGGGAGACCCCGATGACAGCGTCGCGGTCGCCGTCGACTCTCTCAATGAACTCCGCAGCCCCGCCCTCCAGCGTGAAAGCTCCCGCGCAGTGCAGGGGCTCACCGGATTCGCAGTAACTGCGGATCTGCTCATCAGTGGGAGTGCCGAAATGCACGGTGGAGGAGACGGTCTCTGCGGCTGCTTCCAGATCGCGAGTGGAGTCTGGCACTGAGCCGAGTATCGCCTCCATCCCGCCACTCATCCACCGGCCCAGCTTCTGGGCCGGGCGTTCAGTGGATTCGACCAGCCAATGCCCGGTGTGCAGGACTCCGGCCTTGCCGCGCATCTGCTGCCAGCGCTCCACAGCGATATCCACCTCATAGGGCTTCCCATACGCGGTGCCGTCCAGCTCGAAGACCGAATCGCAGCCGAGCACCAGGGCACCACGGGCCTGCGGGCGGGAAGCGACATCCTCCGCCTTGGCCTGGGCCAGCAGCTGAGCCTCCTCCGCGGGAGTCAGTGGCCCGGAGACTTCCTCGGCCTGCTCCACGAGCATCCGCTCGTCAACCTCGGAAACCACCACCTCAAACTGGATGCCGGCCTGAGTCAGGATCTCACGGCGACTGGGTGAAGCCGAGGCCAATATCAGCCGCGGCGCGCTGCTGGACCGCGGACCACGATGACGCTGCCGGCTCATCGCAGACCTCCCGCGGCCAGTCTCCAGGAGCTGCCACCGGGGCGCCCCCAGAGACCATGATGATCCTGGGCCAGGCGGCGGTGCCGCTGAAGAGTCCGATCAGAAGGACCAGCCGCTCCGGCGTCGTCATCAGCGCGGGCCGCCTGGGCGGCACGAAGCTGTGTGATCACAGCAACGACGGCGGCGGTCTCCTCCGCTGTCAGCTCAGTGCCTACAATGTCAAGGACAGCGGCATCAGCGGTGACCTGTTCTGGGCTTTCGGATAAGGCTGTGCCGGTGGCGGTCCCCACAACCGACTCGGCCGTCCGCGTGGCGGCATCAAACAGCGCACTCACAGCGGAATGTTCCCATGCTCGGTGCTGGTTCCGCCGGCGCGTGCACGCCGCGCTCGGCTCTCGGCCGCGTAGCCGCGGCCATCACGCCTGAAGACGTTAACAGCGTAGTACTTAGTCATCGGTCTCATAGCGGAATGTTCCCGTGCTTCTTGGCGGGCAGAGCCTCGCGCTTGTGGTGGGTGGCGCGCAGGGCCTGAGTGATATGCCAGCGCGTCTCCGCCGGCTCGATCACTGCGTCGATATAACCCAGCTCGGCGGCCTGATACGGGTTCAGCAGGGCTGCCTCATAATCAGCGATCAGCTCTGCGCGGCGGGCCTCGACGTCGCCACCGTCCTTCTCCACCGCCGCCAGATCCCGCCGGTAGAGGATGTTCACTGCTCCCTGAGCGCCCATGACCCCGATCTGAGCGGTGGGCCAGGCCAGGTTCACATCGGCGCCCAGCTTCTTGGAGCCCATCACAATGTAGGCGCCGCCGAAGGCCTTACGCGTAATCACCGTGACCTTCGGGACGGTGGCTTCAGCGTAGGCGTAGAGCAGCTTGGCCCCGCGCCGAATGATGCCGCCGAACTCCTGATCAGTGCCGGGCAGGAAGCCGGGGACATCCACCAGAGTCAGAATGGGGATATTGAAGGCATCGCAGAAGCGCACAAACCGAGCAGCCTTCTCCGAGGCCGAAATGTCCAGGGTCCCGGCGAACTGGCTGGGCTGGTTGGCCACCACGCCCACACTGCGGCCTTCAACCCGGCCGAAGCCGATGATGATGTTCGGAGCGTAGAGGGACTGCAGCTCCAGGAAATGCCCGTCATCGAGAAGCTGCTCGATGAGCACCTTCATGTCATAGGGAGCCGAAGCTGAGTCCGGGATCAGCTGATTGAGCGCCTCATCCTCGAGCTCGATCTTCGGGCGAGCCTCAGCCGGCTCCACCGGGGCTTCGGCAAGGTTGTTCAGCGGCAGGAACTCCAAGAGCTCCTTGGCGAACTCAATGGCATCCTCTTCATCTGATGCCATATAGCTGGCGGTACCGGTGGTGGTGGAGTGCGAGCGTGCACCACCGAGGGTCTCCATATCCACATCCTCACCGGTCACGGACTTGATCACATCCGGTCCGGTGATGAACATGTGCGAGGTCTTATCCACCATGATGATGAAGTCGGTCAGCGCCGGAGAATACGCAGCACCGCCGGCTGAAGGACCCATGATCAGGGTGATCTGCGGGATTACGCCGGAAGAGTGGACGTTATTGCGGAAGATATCAGCGAACATGGCAAGCGAGGCCACGCCCTCCTGAATGCGCGCGCCGCCGCCGTCGTTGATGCCAATCACTGGGCAGCCGTTGCGTGCGGCGAACTCCTGGACCTTGACGATCTTCTCGCCGTTGACCGCCGAGAGCGAACCGCCAAAAACAGTGAAGTCCTGGGAGTACACCGCCACCAGCCGGCCGTCGACGGTGCCGTAGCCGGAGACCAGCCCGTCACCGAGCAGTTTTTTCTTCTCCATCCCGAAGGCATGGGTGCGGTGAACCGCCAGAGCGTCGAACTCCACGAACGAGTCCTCATCCAGAAGCATCTCGATACGTTCGCGGGCGGTGTGCTTTCCGCGGTTGTGCTGCTTCTCTACGGCGGCTTCCCCAGCGGGGGCCAGGGTCTCATCACGACGACGCCGGAACTCGGCGAGCTTGCCAGCGGTGGTGGTCATGTCAGCGTCTGAGCTCATAGGTTCTTCAGCGGCACTTTCTCGCGTGGACGTCATCGGACACGGTGAAGTCGCCAGATTCTCACGATTCTGGAGGAACTCCACAAACTGAGCGTCAGTCTAATGAGGCTTCATCGCAGATCGGATGTAGAAACCCTACAAGGAGCGCAGCTGCGGGCGTGAAGACCTCCCCTTACTGACCAGTAGCGTGCGCATAGAGTAGGGACTATGACGCAGACCACTTCACCGCAGGGCCACTCAGCCTCAGAAGCAACGCTGTCAGGACGGACCGTGCTGATCTCCGGAGGCAGCCGCGGCATCGGCCATTCCATCGCCGTGAGGCTCGCCCGTGCCGGTGCCAATCTGGTGCTGCTGGCCAAAACTGACACCCCGCACCCGAAGCTGGAAGGCACCGTCCACACAGCTGTGGCAGACGTCGAGGCCGCCGGAGGGCAGGGACTGGCGGTGGTGGGGGATATTCGCCACGACGAAGATGTTGAAGCCGCCGTGACCGCAGCTGTGGAACGTTTCGGCGGAATCGACGTCGTCATCAATAATGCTTCCGCCATTGATCTGCGGCCCACTGAGGCACTGGATATGAAGCGCTATGACCTGATGCAGGACATCAACGCCAGGGGCAGTTTCGCGCTCTCCAAGGCGGCCATCCCGCATCTGCGAACCAGCGCATCCCAAGAGGGCTGGACTCCGAGGATCCTGACTCTGTCCCCACCGCTGAACCTGGACCCGAAATGGTTTGGCCGGCACCTGGGCTACACCATGAGCAAGTATGCGATGTCCATGACTACTCTCGGGCTGGCCGCGGAGCTTGGGCCTGAGGGGATCACCGTGAACTCGCTGTGGCCGGCCACCCTCATTGAAACGGCAGCCATCGCGAACCTTCCGGGCGGGGAGAAGATGCTGGCTGGGAGCCGCAAGCCCCAGATCATGGCCGATGCTGCTTATGCGCTGATCAGCGGCAGTGCGGACTTTGGTGGGGAGCTCTCCAGTCCATTCCTGACCGATGAGCAGGTGCTTGCCGCTGCAGGTATTACCGATCTCAGCTCCTATGCGGTGACCCCGGGTACCGAGCTGGTTCCGGATATCTTCCTATAGATGACCCATTACCTGGCACCCTTGGACGCGCACCGGCTGAACCAGCAGCTGGTGCGCCCCGGCCTGGTCTCGCGTCTGGTCCGGCACGAATCCGCCACTTCCACCAACGCTGAACTGGTGGCCGCGGCGCAGGCGCCGGACTTCGCTGCGCGCTGGCCGCATTTCGCTGTGCTCACGACAGAAGAACAAACCGGCGGGCGCGGCAGACTGGGTCGCAGCTGGGCCTCACCCAAGGGTGCTTCGCTGTCCACCTCCGTGGTCCTGCGCAGCACTCTTCCACGGCAGCAGTGGCATTGGTTGACCATGCTGGCTGGGCGGGCATTGGTGCGAACACTGCGGGAGCTCGGACTGGATGCGGAACTGAAATGGCCCAATGATGTCCACGTCCAGGGACGCAAGATCGCCGGGTTACTGGCAGTAGTGCCTCCCGGGGACCCCCAGGCACTAGTGCTGGGAGCCGGTATCAATGTGCTGCTGACCCAGGAGGAACTGCCGACGACGACGGCGACCTCGGTGCTGCTGGAACTGCAGCGGGCCTGGATGCCAGCTCCCGATCTGGGCACCTCGCAAGGGGTGGCCGAAGCTGCCACCCTGCGCACCCAGGTGCTCTGCAGCTGGCTTCAGCACACCCACGATCTCTACTCACAGGCGCACAGTGCTGGAGACATCGCAGCAGTGCGGGAGGCCATTGTCGAAGCCATCAGCACTGTGGGGCAGCAGGTGCGCCTGGAGCTTCCCGACGGTACCGGGGTTCGCGGCACCGCGGTCGGGATCCAGCAGGACGGCGCATTGGTGGTTGAGGTGACCAGCCGCCGTCGCAGTGTCCTGGATCCGGAAGCCGGGGGAGGCGATGAGCAGCTGTGGGAGCAGGTGCCCGCCAGTGTGGAGGAATTCACTGCTGGCGATGTCGTTCACCTTCGTCCGCTTCAATGACTGGACCCATGATGCGCTCACCAGGCCTGCAGACCAGGCGAGCGCAGCCTGGCGAGGTTTCAGTAGACTAGAAAGCTGAGCCCGAGAATCTGACCCGGGAGGTGCCGGCTCGTGCTGTTGAAGCTGGTTGACGGTGAGCAAGTGGTGGTGCGTACGCGCGCCCATCATCGGGCCCTGCTGCCTGCGGTGATCAACCTATTGGTGACCATCGGGCTGATGAGTTTCCTGCTCGGTTATGTCTCACGCCCCACCCAACCGGCCTTTATTGAGCACTACCGCCACATCCTGGTTTTCCTGATCTGGGCGGCGGGTCTGATCTCCCTGGCCTTCGGGTCGCTTAAACCAGCGCTGGTGTGGCTGAACCGCTTCACCTACCTGACCACAGAACGCGTGGTGCAGAAGAACCTGATCGGGGCTGCACAGGCCACTGTGGTGCCGCTGGCGCTGCTCTCTCAGGCGGAACTGCGCATCTCGAGTATGCAGGGTATGTCAGGGGCGGGGGACTTGCTGCTCATTCACGGCGCCTATGGCCAGCACCAGCGAACCAGATTGAAGGACATGCCTGACGCTGAACGGTTCAACACGCTTATTGCTGAGCAGCTGACCGAGTATCGACGCCGGGCTGCCCGTGCTGCCTACGCTGCTGGCCCGCAGCCCTATGCCGCGCCCGGGGATGTGTATGGATCCGCGTTCGGACGCTGAGCCGGGGCCTGGGTCCGGGCCCGATCAAGCCGCTGAGCAGTCGGACCAGGCGGAGAGCACCGATGACAAGCGTCACGGAAGTGAGGCCTGGGAGCGAGCCCGCCGTCGCGGCTTCGGGGGAATCGGTGACTATATGGCCGATGAGACCCAGGAGATCCCCCGCCCCGGTGACGAGGGCGGTTACACCTCTGAGGAACTCGCCGCGGCTCGCTCTGATTGGACAGACTTTCCTTCCATCGCCTCCGGGACAGTCGCGCGCGCAGACACCTTGCCGGCCGCGCCGCCGCAGGCCACTGAAGAGGCCCGGGCCTTCGCTGCCGAGCACCCAGGGATGGAGCTGGACTCCGCTTCGGCCGAGCGTCACCCGCATACTGCGGCGATTCCGATTCCGACGATGGAGCAGCGCGAATGGCACCGGAACATCCGGCAGCTGGAGCGCCGGCTCCTGGGTGCTGAGCGCACTCTGACATACCGCGAGATGGCCTCCCGCATGGGGGTGTCCACGCATTCAGCCCGCAAACTCTGGCGTGCCCTGGGATTTCCCAACCTGGAGGACGATGTCACTGCCTTCACCGAGGCAGATGCGCAGGCGCTGGCCACCATGGTTGGTCTGGTGCGCGAGGGCTACCTGAATGAGGAGACAGCGATCTCACTGACCCGCTCGGTGGGACAGATGACTGACCGCATGGTGGTCTGGCAGATCGAGGCCCTGGTGGAGGACAAAATCACCAATGAGGGGTACGACGACGCCGAGGCCCGCAGTCACGTGGTGGAATCACTGCCGCAGCTCATTGAACCGCTGCAGCAGCTGATGGGCTACGCCTGGCGGCGTCAGCTCTCCGCGGCCCTGCAGCGACTCACCGTCCGTGTGGAGTCCGGGCTTGCCGCGGTCAGCCGTGGGCGCGATGCGGGGGGCTCCGATGCGCCGCTGCCACTGGCCCGGGCAGTGGGCTTTGCCGACTTGGTCTCCTATACCTCGCTCTCGCGCCAGATGAGCGAGCGCACCTTGGCGCAGATGGTGCAGCGTTTTGAGTCCAAATGTGCGGAGATCATCTCCATCGGTGGTGGCCGGCTGGTCAAGACCGTGGGAGATGAGGTGCTCTACAACGCCGAAACCCCTGAGGCCGGTGCGGAGATTGCGCTGGCACTTGCTGAGACCATTGCGGCAGATGACGTGCTGCCGCAGGCCAGGGTTTCTGTGGTGTGGGGCCGAGTGCTCTCCCGGATGGGTGATATCTACGGGCCCACCGTGAACCTGGCGGCGCGGCTGACGTCGCTGGCTGATCCGGGCACCATCCTGGTGGATGCTGATACAGCTGCGGCCCTGGAACGCAGTGAGGATTACCTTCTGGTGCCCCAGCCGCCGCGGATTGTGCGCGGCTTCGGAGAAGTCGCCCCCAGCATGCTGCTACGGGCCAGCGGCACCGGCATTGTGCTGGATCAAAGCTGAACAGTGAGTAACCAACAGTGAGTCACTGCGGTGCATTCTCAGTCACTGCCGTGCATTGAGGACGAAGATCTCATGCACACCGGTGAGTTCGCATTCTTCGATGAGCTGCTGCGGCAGCACCTCGGCTAGTTGCAGGGAACCGCCGCCCACACTGAACGGTTTATCCAGAGCCATGAAGCCGCCGTCGGGAAGTTCCACGCCGTGCTCAGTGGGGACAGCACCGTAGGGAAATCTGATCGCCGTTCGTTCTTGGGTGCCGTCGTGCTCTGAGAGCAGGCATCCGGACGGGCCGGCAGTGAGGGTCCCGGAGACCAAAGCATCCATTTCAACCGGGTAGGTGGGGGCAGCGGCCGCCGCGATGATCGCGTGGGTCCCGTCAGTCAGCAGCGCAGTGTCGTCCTCGAACGCCGTGGTGCTCAGATGCGCAGAAGCGGCGGCGGGCTCGCCAGGGTCTGCGGCGGAGGTGCCACAGGCAAGAAGCGGTGCGGCTGCAATCACCAGAACCAGGGCAAGTCCTGATGCTCTGATCACGAGACCTCCAAGAACCGTTCGGTGCAGGAGGGGGTGCTCCACTGCTTACAGCAGAGTTCACCGCACCCGCCCAACGTCGTCAAGATCACGTTTCCATATCATCCGTGCAAAGATGGTGACGTGGTCTCCAGCGCGCATACTCCCGATTCGCCGGACGAACCGTATGTCGATTACGGATACGGTTCGCATGTAGGCCTGCGCCGCCAGCTCAATGAAGACTCTTACGTCGTCACTGACACGCTGTTCGCAGTAGCTGACGGGATGGGCGGTCATGAGGCTGGCGAGGTCGCCTCCTCGCTTGCCGTTCAGGCGCTGGCCGAGGGCTGGGAGGCCGCCGGCGGGCAGGTCACCGAGCGGGATATCCAGCATTACCTCGATGACGCCGACCGACGCATCCGGGAAGCCACAGACTCCAAAGCTGGAACCACGCTCTCCGGGGCCGTGGTGATCCCCGCCCCCAGCGGGGAGGGGCAGGGCCAATGGCAGTGGCTGGTCTTCAACATCGGAGATTCGCGCACCTACCTGCTCCATGACGGCGCACTCATCCGGCTGACCCGGGACCACTCCCAGGTGCAGGAACTCTTTGACTCCGGCATGATCACCGCCGAAGAGATCCACACCCACCCCAACCGCAATGTCATCACCCGCGCCCTGGGTGCCGGTGAGGTATGGGCAGCGGATTTCTTCACTGCCACCATCACCCCTGGTCAGCGCCTGCTGATCTGTTCAGATGGACTTACCGGCGAACTGACTGATGATGAGATCGCGGCAATCCTCAATGCCGGGCGTAACGCCCAGGAGACCGTGGACTGGTTGATTCACCAGTCCCTGCGCGCCGGGGGCCGCGATAATGTCACCGTCGTTCTAGTGGACGTCAAGGGCGACTGAGCCCCCGGGCGTTCAGCCCGCACTAGACTGAGTCTTTGAGAACCCCACCCCCTACCCAAGGGAGCTGCATGTCTGAGATCTCGCGCGCCGACGTCGAGCATCTTGCCAAACTGGCCCATATCGCCATGACCGAGGCTGAGCTGGAGAAGATGGCCGGCGAGCTGGCCGTCATCGTCGATTCAGTGAAAACCGTCCAGGGAGCAGCCGGCGACGACGTCCCGGCCACCAGCCACCCGCTGCCGCTGACCAATGTCTTCCGTGAAGACGTAGTCGGTGAGGTCTTCACCTCCGAGCAGTCGCTGAGCAATGCCCCCGACGCCGAAGACGGACGCTTCAAAGTCCCGGCAATCCTGGATGAGGAGTAAGAGATGACGACGACGCCCCATAGCCTCATTCGCCTGAGCGCGGCAGAAATGGCCGCGAAACTGCGTGCCGGTGAGATCACCTCGGTGAAGCTCACCCAGGCGCACCTGGATCGCATCACTGAGGTCGACGGCCAGATCAACGCTTTCCTGCATGTCTCCGCTGAAGAAGCGCTGGCTACTGCCGCTGAGGTAGACGCCATCCGCACAGCCGGTGGAGATGAAGCTGAGAATCTGCACCCGCTGGCCGGTGTGCCGATCGCCATCAAGGACCTGATCGTCACCAAGGGACAGCCCACCACGGCAGGCTCCAAGATGCTGCAGGGTTGGATGAGCCCCTACGACGCCACGGTGATCACCAAGATCCGTGCCGCTAAGCTGCCGATCCTGGGCAAGACCAACCTGGATGAGTTCGCCATGGGTTCATCCACTGAGCACTCTGCCTATGGTCCTACCCGCAACCCCTGGGATACCTCGCGTATCCCGGGTGGTTCCGGTGGCGGTTCCGCTGCAGCGGTGGCCGCCTTTGAGGCACCGCTGGCGCTGGGTACTGATACCGGCGGTTCCATCCGCCAGCCCGGCGCGGTCACCGGCACTGTCGGCACCAAGCCCACGTACGGCTCCGTATCGCGCTACGGTGCGATCGCCATGGCCTCCTCATTGGATCAGATCGGTCCGGTGACGCGCACGGTGGAGGACGCTGCGCTGCTGCACGAGCTGATCGCTGGCCACGATCCCAAGGACTCCACCTCCTTGAACGAACCCGTGCCCGCCTTTGCGCAGGCTGCCGCGGATACCGATGTCGCTGGTCTGCGTATCGGCGTCATCAAGCAGCTTCAGGGCGAGGGTTATCAGTCCGGTGTGCTCGAGCGTTTTAATGAGTCGCTCCAGAAGCTGCGCCAGGCCGGAGCAGAGATCGTGGAAGTGGATTGCCCCAGCTTTGACTACGCGCTGGGCGCCTACTACCTGATCATGCCCTCTGAGGCATCCTCGAACCTGGCGAAGTTCGACGGCGTGCGCTACGGCACCCGTGTGGTGCCTGAGGATGGCTCGCTCACTATCGAGCGCGTCATGGGTGCCACTCGAGCCGCAGGCTTCGGTGAGGAGGTCAAGCGCCGCATCATCTTGGGTACATACGCGCTCTCAGCAGGCTACTACGACGCCTACTACGGCTCGGCTCAGAAGATCCGCACCCTGATTCAGCGTGACTTCGACGCCGCATTCGAGAAGGCCGATGTGCTGATCTCCCCGACGGCGCCTACCGTGGCGTTCCCGCTGGGCGAGAAGCTTGATGACCCGCTGGCCATGTACCTCAATGACGTGGCAACCATCCCGGCGAACCTGGCAGGTGTTCCCGGCATTTCGGTCCCGGGTGGCCTCTCTGAGGGGCTGCCGGTGGGCATCCAGTTCCTTGCTCCGGTGCGCGAGGATGCTCGTATCTACCGTGCAGGTGCGGCACTGGAGAAGCTGCTGCAGGAGGACGCCGAGCCGCTGTGGGCTCGCATCCCGGACTTGGAGGGAGCCAAGTGAATCAGACACTGACTGAACCCGCACCGCTGAGCTTTGACGAGGCGCTGGAGCGCTTCGAGCCGGTCATGGGCTTTGAGGTCCACGTGGAGCTGAACACCAAGACCAAGATGTTCTCCTCGGCGCCGAATGCCTTTGGTGATGAGCCCAACACCAATGTCAACGAGGTGGACCTGGGTCTGCCCGGCACTTTGCCGGTGGTCAATAAGACTGCCGTGGAGTACGCCATCAAGCTGGGCCTGGCGCTGAACTGCTCCATTGCGGAGACCTGCCGCTTCGCCCGCAAGCAGTACTTCTACCCGGATACCCCGAAGAACTGGCAGACCTCCCAGTACGACGAGCCCATCGCCTTCGATGGCTACCTGGATGTGGAGCTCGACGACGGCGAGATCTTCCGCGTGGAGATCGAGCGGGCGCATATGGAAGAGGACGCCGGCAAACTGACCCACGCCGGTGGTTCCGGGCGTATTCAGGGTGCGGACTACTCGCTGGTGGATTATAACCGTGCGGGTGTGCCGCTCATTGAGATCGTCACCAAACCCATTACTGGTGCCGGCGAGCGCGCCCCGGAGATCGCCCGGGCCTATGTGACCGCTGTCCGCGACATCGTGAAGGCTCTGGGCATCTCCGATGCCCGTATGGAGCGCGGCAATGTCCGTTGCGATGCCAATGTCTCCCTCATGGAGAAGGGGGCCGGGAAGTTCGGTACCCGCTCGGAGACGAAGAACGTCAACTCCCTGCGCGCAGTGGAGCACGCTGTGCACTACGAGATCCGCCGACACGCGGGCATTCTGGCTGCCGGTGGTTCCATCGTGCAGGAGACCCGGCACTGGAAGGAGGACACCCGCACCACGTCCTCCGGACGGCCGAAATCCGATGCTGATGACTACCGGTACTTCCCGGAGCCGGACCTGCTGCCGATCGTCACCGATCAGGAGTGGATCGAGCGGCTGCGCGCTGAGCTGCCGGAGCCGCCGGCGGAGCGCCGTCGTCGTCTGCGTGAGGCCTGGGGCTACTCGGATAAGGAATTCCGCGACGTGCTCGCGGCGGGTCTGATGGACCAGATCGAGGAGACTGTCGCCTCGGGCGCTTCACCGGCAGTGGCTCGCAAGTGGTGGATGGGCGAGATCTCCCGGGTGGCCAATGCCCGTGAGGTGGAGCCGGCCGCACTCGGCGTGGAGCCAGCGACCATCGTGGAGCTGAACAAGCTGATCGAGGAGGGTCGTATCAATGACAAGATCGCCCGCCAGGTACTGGAGTACCACCTCGACGGCGAGGGCGCTCCGAGCAAGATTGTTGCTGACCGCGGCCTTGAAGTGGTCTCCGACGACGGCGCGCTGACTGCCGCAGTGGAGAAGGCCATGGCAGAGAACCCGGATGTGGTGGAGAAGGTCGCTGCGGGCAAACTTAAGGCCATCGGGGCTCTCATCGGGCCGGTGATGAAAGAAACTCGCGGCCAGGCGGATGCCGGTAAGGTCCGCGAGATCGTGCTGAACAAACTCGGCATCGAGGGCTGACCCGCCTCCAGTCGCCAGCTGATTAAGCGCCCGTCCCTTCCCTGACCAGGGGAAAGGGCGGGCGCTTTGCTGTCTTTGAACGCAAGTCCATGATGTGGATGCTCTAGCGCAATTTTCCGGAGTCTGGAAACATGACTGTTACATTTTCATTGCGTGGCGCAAAGCGATCGAAACAGACTAGGCGTAGATTATTGCGCAATCGGGGTCTACCCCGGCTGCAATGAGTATGCAATTACTCGCATCGGAACATCCACACGAGGGGATGAACAACATGAGTCCACTGGGACTGTTAGCTGCTGCGGAGGCCGAAGAAGAGGTCTCCGGTATTCAGCAGTTCGCTGACACTATCGATGAAGCTTTCGGTGAAGCCACCGGCTTCTTCGTGAACCTGATCTTCGGTACACAGGTCACCATTCCACTGGGTAACCCCTTCCCGGAGGACTCAGTTCTCTGGGACGGTTCTCTGGTGGTGCTGTGGGCGATCGTGGCCGCCATCGGTTTCACCATTTACTTCAAGGCCGTACAGTTCCGCGGCTTCAAGGTCGCCCTTGAGGTGGTCCGCGGCAAGTGGTCCCGCAAGGATGATCCCGGTGAGGTCAATCACTTCCAGGCACTGACCGCGGCGGTTTCCGGCACGGTGGGCCTGGGCAATATTGCAGGTGTGGCAGCAGCTGTCTCGCTTGGCGGTCCCGGCGCGACCTTCTGGATGATTCTGGCGGGCCTCTTCGGCATGTGCACCAAGTTCGTCGAATGTACTCTGGGCGTTCGCTACCGCGAGATCGACCCGGTGACCGGCGAGGTCCACGGTGGTCCCTTCAAGTATCTGCCGGTGGCTTTCCGCCGTCTTGGGCGTATCCCGGTGGCGATCATCACCGGTGTCTTCGCGATCTCTGTGATGCTCTTCGGCATCATCGGCGGCGGCATGTTCCAGGCCAACTCGGCCTTCTCCGGCGTTCAGGACGCAGTGGCCACTGTGGTTGGCAACGAGGACACCTTCCTGCACTCCGAGGTGGGTTCCCTGGTCTTCGGCATCATCTTTGCTGGTCTGGTCGCGCTGGTGATCATCGGCGGCATCAAGTCCATCGGCCGCGTGACCGGTGCTCTGGTGCCGGCCATGGCGATCGTCTACGTGGTGTCCTGCTTGATCGTGATCATCGCCAATATCGGCAATATCGGTCCGGCCTTCAGCGCGATCATCGTGGGCGCATTCTCCCCTGAGGGTGTGGCCGGTGGTGTGATCGGTGTCATCATCATCGGTGTCCAGCGCGCAGCCTTCTCCAACGAGGCCGGCATCGGTTCGGCTCCGATCGCTCACTCCGCAGTGAAGACCCGCCGCCCGGTTTCTGAAGGCTTCGTGGCAGCACTGGAGCCCTTCATCGATACCGTGGTCATCTGCACGATGACTGCTCTGGTCATCATCTTCGCCTGGGAGCCCACCTGGAATGAAGCAGTCGAGGCTCACTCCGCAGCTCCGATCGGCCTGACCTTCGGCGCCTTTGACGAGTTCTTCAGCGGCTTCTCTGTGATCCTGGCGATCGCTGTGTTCCTGTTCGCCTTCTCCACGCTGATTACCTGGAGCTACTACGGCATCCAGGCCTGGCGGCATCTGTTCGGCCAGTCCCAGACCTCTGACACTATCTTCCGTGTAATTGTCCTGGTGTTCATCGTGATCGGCTGCCTGGTCTCCTTCGGCAACATCATTGACTTTGCCGACTCGGCACTGTTCTTGTGCATCTTCATCAACGTCATCGGCCTGGTTGTTCTGGCTCCGGTGGTGAAGAAGGAGATGGAGCAGTACTTCGCAGATCGCAAGGCTGGTCGTCTGATGGATGACCCGGAGTACATCGAAGGTCCCGAGGACATGGTGACCGTCTCGAAGTCCCAGGTGCAGGACACCGCAGGGGTTTAAACCAGAACCTACTGATTAACCGAGCTGGAACCTGCCGAATAGCGGAAAATCCGCGCTATTTGGCAGGTTCCAGCTCTATTAGGACCGCGCGATTGCGCCGCGGGCAGCGAGCAGCTGCGCCAGCCGGCGAATCAGCAACCCGAAATTCTGGCGAAGGTCAACGCGGTTGACCATAATGACGGTCCACCCAGCTGCTTCAAAGGCGGCATTGCGCCGCTGATCCGCCGCCTGCTGTTCTGGGGTGAAGTGGTGGACGCCCTCATACTGCAGGGCAATCTTCACCTCCGGATAGCCGAGATCTGCGGTATACCGGCAGCCCGGCCAGGCCGATACCTGTAGGACCGGCTCGGGAAGCCCCATATCAATAATTGCTAGTCGCAGCTGGGTCTCCGGTGCCGAATCGGCACCTACCCGGATAAGCCTCAGTGCTTCCCTCGCCGCCGGGACACCTGGCGTGTGGGGATGGGCGCTGACGAAATCCCGTAGCGCATTGATGCTGGTCCAGGGAAGTCCCCGGGGCTCATAGGCCTTCTTGGGGATCCGGACTAATTGGTCCCCGGCAGCGTTAAGGGCCGGTACGGGAATAATGACCGCCAGTTCTAGGAACGTCCTCTCAGGGGAGGAGACCTGGATCCCATCGAGGTCGATGACTTCGGTGTCACCGACTTTCATAGGCCGGTGCACGACGGCGTTGGGTAGTTTCGCTAGCGACGTGCTGTACAAAGCGCTGATATGAATTGGCGAAGGTCCGACCAGCTTTCTCTCGCCGGTGGGAAGGTGATAGAGACCGGCCGCGGTGGTATGCGAATACCAGGTACCGGGAACCATCCGCTGGAATGACCGGAGCTGGTCAGTGTCCTCCTCGGGGGAGAGGACCGGGGCCTGCAGACACCGATACACTCCGCGACTGATGCGCTCAATGTCTGGGGCCCTCAGCCGGCGGTCAGAGATCCCTAAAGCGCGGGCTTCCTGGCGGGTGAAGGTCTTGCCGAGCAGTGGGGGCGGTAACGGGCGGCGAATGCGCATAGCTACAGCCAATAAGAAAAAGCAGCAGTTCCGTGGTTGTAAGACCGACGCTGTGGAGTCCGAGCGGGTTACCGCGAAAGCCGCTGAACCGGGGAAAACTCCCCTCCCCGCCCGTTGACCGTGCTGAAACCTGCCGAATGGCGGCAATACCTCACTATTCGGCAGGTTTCAGCCCTATCAGAGGCCGGTGGGGGTGGGCAGTAGCTGGCTGTGCTCCATGCCCAGGTGGCCCACCACGCACCAGTCGGGGGCCTCTGCGCTATTGGCGGCCGCCGGGCGGCGCACTGGGACACCAGCTTCCTCAGCGATCACCGCAGCTGCCGCCCAATCGTGCTCCCAGATGCCGTACTCGGCGTAGGCATCCAGGGTGCCATCGGCCACCATGCAAATATCCAGTGCCGCGGCACCGAGTCGGCGAAGATTGCCGAAGCCGGTCAGCATATCTGCCACAGTGGCGGTCTGCTGCTCGCGGCGGGCCGGGTCATAGCCGAAGCCGGTGGCCAGCAGTCCCGCGTGCGGATCCCCGGTGGGCCCGACCAGCCGCACCGGCTCATTGGTTCCGCGCGAGGTGAAGGATCCGTGGCCCTTCACGCCCCACCAGATGCGGTTCAGCGCAGGGGCATTGACCACGCCCACCAGCCACGTGCCGTCAGGACCCTGCAGTCCAACGGAGGTGCCGTAATAGGCGATACCGCGCACGAAGTTGGTGGTGCCATCCAGCGGATCGATGGACCATCGGTAGCCGCTGGGATTATCCACCTCGGTGGTGCCGTATTCCTCGCCAGAGATGGTGTCCTGAGGCCGACGGCGGCTGATTGCTTCGCGCACGGCCTCCTCGGCCCTGCGATCGAAGTCAGTGACCAGGTCGGATTCTGATGATTTGGTCTTCACTCCGGACTGGTCTTCGGTCAGCACTGTGCCGGTGGGAGCAACCTCGTCACGTTCTGCCAGTACGGCAGCGCCCGCGGCAGCGGCCTCCTGGGCGATCTCCAGCAGTTCAGTGATTCGTGCTTCAGTCATTGTGATACTCCCTCAGGACCTTTTTCCAGCAGTGCAACGAACTCGTCCTCATCCAGTACCGGAACGCCCAGCGTCTCAGCCTTGGTGAGTTTGGAACCGGCATTCTCACCGGCCACCACATAATCGGTCTTCTTCGAGACTGAGCCGGAGGCCCGACCGCCGCGACTGATGATGGCTTCTTTGGATTCATCCCGGGAGAAGTTCTCCAAAGAGCCGGTGACCACAACGGTCAGCCCCTCCAAGGTGCGGGGGGTGGACTCATCCACCTCGTCTTCCATCCGCACTCCGGCCGCGGCCCAGCTCTCCAGAATCTGACAGTGCCAGTCCACGCTGAACCATTCGCGGATGGAGGCGGCAATCGTTGGGCCTACACCGTCGATCCCCGCCAGCTCCTCCTCGCTGGCCGCCCGAATCTTCTGCATCGATCCATAGGCGCTGGCCAGAGCGCGTGAGGCGGTGGGGCCCACGTGTCGGATGGACAGGGCCACCAGCACCCGCCACAGGGGTTGCTCTTTGGCTTTCTCCAGCTCGGAGAACAGCTTGACCGTGTTCTCGCGCGGCTTGGAGGCTTCCTTCAGCTCACCTTTGACGTACTGCGGTTTGGTCCAGAAATACAGCACGGGGGCGAATCGGCCAGTGCCTTCGAACTTGCCGGTCTCGGGGCTCTTCTCCAGCACCTCACGCCACCGGTACACGCCTTTGAGGTCTTCAGGGGTTATGTCGAACAGCGAGGCCTCATTGCGCAGCACCGGTTTCTGCGCCAGCGGCTGGCCCTCGTCGTCGTACTCCACCGTAGCCCCGGATTCTGCAGTCTTGTCCACGTCGATGAGTTCCTTGGGCGGGCGCACCTCTTCCGGGTCCGGATTGGTCAGCGCGAGTCCGGCTTCTTCACCCAGGGCCTCGATGTCCAATGCCCCGCGCGAACCGACATGGATGACTCGTTCGGCCAGCTGGGCCGGGCAAGTCTGAGCATTGGGGCAGCGGTAATCGACGTCGCCCTCTTTGGCCGGTGCCAGCTCGGCACCGCAGGCCGGGCAATGACTGGGGAACACGAACTCTTTCAGCTTGCCGGACTCTTTCTCGCGCTTCTCCCGTTCGGCAAGTACCGGCCCCAGTACCTCAGGGATCACGTCCCCGGCTTTGCGGACCAGCACGCGGTCGCCGATCATCAGGTTCTTCAGCTTCACCACGTCCTGGTTGTGCAGGGTGGCTTTGGAGACCTCGGAGCCGGCCACCTTCACCGGCTCCAGAACCGCAAACGGTGTGACGCGGCCGGTGCGGCCCACCTGCACGCGGATGTCCAGGAGTTCGGTGGATTTCTCCTCCGGCGGGTACTTATAGGCCGCAGCCCAGCGCGGTACCCGGGAGGTATGTCCCAGGGCTCGCTGCAGGTCAAAGCTGTCCACCTTGATGACCACGCCGTCGATCTCGTGGACCAGGCTGTGCCGGTTCTTCAGATGCTCATCGAGATAGTCATCGATCTGCTCATAGCTTTCCAGCAGCTGGGTATAGGGGCTCACCGGCAGGCCCCAGGCCGCCAGCTGGTCATAGACCTCGTGCTGGGAAGTCAGGGTGATGCCCTCCCGGGCGCCGATGCCGTGCACGAACATGGACAGCGGGCGCTCAGCGGTTTTGGCGGGATCCTTCTGTCGCAGGGAGCCAGCGGCGGCATTGCGCGGATTGGCCAACGGTGCCTTGCCCTGTGCAGTCAGCTGCTCGTTGAAGGCGTGAAAGTCGGCGGTGGGCATGAAGATCTCGCCGCGGACTTCCAGCTCCGCCGGATGATTCTCACCGCTGAGCTGCTGCGGAATATCCCCGATGGTGAGCACATTGTGTGTCACGTCTTCACCGGTGATGCCGTCGCCGCGGGTCGCAGCTCGCACCAGTTTGCCCTCGCGGTAGAGCAGATTGATGGCCAGACCGTCGATCTTCACCTCAGCGAGCCATTTCAGCCCCTGCGAGACGGCCTCGGGCCGCAGTTGGGTCAGGCTCGCCATCGCGCGGTCGTACCAGGTGCGCAGCTCGCTGCGGGAGAACAGGTCTTCCAGTGAGTAGAGCCGCTGTATGTGTTTGACCGGGGAAAATGCTTCCGAGACCTCGCCGCCTACCTCCTGGGTGGGGGAGTCGGCAGCGACCAGCTCTGGGTGCTCGGCTTCGATCTGCTGCAGACGCTCGTAGAGTTCGTCGAACTCCGCATCCGAGATCAGCGGCTGGTCCTCCTGGTAGTAGGCGATCCGGTGTTTGCGGACCTCTTCTACCAGCTGCGCGTACTCTTCACGCAGGTCACGGCCAGGTGTGGCGTCCTCGTTTTGGCCGGTTGCCGGCGCTGTTTCCTCAGGCACTGTTTCGCTCACTGCTCCAGTCTAGTAGCGGCCGCTGATGTGGAACCTGAGCGGAGTCAGGGTGAGCACGTCGTCAGCTCAGCACCTCAGGGCTCCCTCACGAGGTCGCCCCGCCGGCCGCCGACAGGCGGTTCCGGCGGGGCATACGGTCCCAGCCCCTGCGGAGCAGGTGCCTGCAGGGACCCTAGGGGTTGACGTCCATCTGGTCCACGGGGGCCTCGTAGCGCAGAATGGCCGCGGCATGATCGGTGATGCTGGTGCCCACCAGGGCGACCGCGGCATCCACGCTCGCGGCAGCGTACAGCAGCTGCTCTTCATCGTCTGCCTGCTGGTCATAGCGCAGCAGCAGGGTATCGATGGCGCCGAGCTGGGCCGCCCGGCGGATATCTTCTGCGCCTTCCACAGTGAGGTTGCCGGCCTTGGACTCCTGATAACGATCTGTCTGTGTCCGGGCTTTCTCGATGGTCAGTGTTCGGGCCAGGGCCTCCAGATCCTCCTGGAGGGCGCGCTCGCCACCTTCATCAGCGGATCCGGAGGGGATGCCTCCGCCGGATTCCACCTCCCGGGCGATGCCCTGCAAGTCAGCAGGCAACTGTTCATGCAGCAGCTTCCGGCCCTGAGTCTCTCCGGCGAGCACCAGTACGTCTGGTTTCCAGGACTTGGCGGCCTTGGTCACGGAGACGACGACGTCGCGGATATTCTGCTTGGCGGCTTCATCCGCAGTGTTCTGGATCTGCCGGTGTGAGAGCGCATTGCCGCGCGGTTTGTGCACAGATTCCACGGCGCTGCCTTCCACAGAACTCTCCGGTCCGGTCTCATGGACTTCCGAGGAGGTCATGACCACCCGGCGCAGCACAGCACCTTCCTGATCAGCGATGGCCACCAGCATCCGCAGTGACCGCGCACGTTCCCGGATGTAGTTTCCCAGCTGGGGCAGAGGGCCGACGACGGCGAGATCGCCCGCTCCGTGGGCGGCGTCGAAGTTCTCTTCCAGCAGCAGACCCTCCCGGTTGGCCACCAGGACACGGCCTTCGGACTGCACTGCCTGGGCTTTGCCCGCAGAGAGCGCTTGGTCTAGGGCGTCAATGGCTTGATCGTCGGCTCCGGCGTCGGCGAGTTGGCTGCGCAGCTGGTCCCAGCGCAGCCGGACCTGCTGTTCGGCGTCGGCACCGGCTTCACCGGCTTGGAGGTACACGGTGGCGAAGGGCCCCTCGGCGTCATAGATGTGACGTAGATCGGCGAGCTGCATGGTGGATCACCTTCCTTTGAAGGATCGGGTTGCTGTTGGCTCGTCCAACACCCATCACGCTAAAAACCGCAGGTCACCGCTACCAGGAAGAAAGCTGAAGAGTTCCTTAACAGTTCAAGGGCGGATCAGTTGTCCAGCATCCGGGCGGCCACAGCGCGGGCATCCGGGATGACACGGGCCAGCCCGGTGCCGGCGAACCAGGAGCCAGCAGTCCATATCTTGGTGCCCGCTTCGCCCTGAGGTAACTGGCGCAGCTGGCTGAGCGCCTGCCGGAGTTGTTGAACCCGCTGCAGATGCCCAGCGGAGGCAGCTGGCAGGGCCCGCTCCCAGCGCACGACGTCTGCATCAAGGATCTGCTCCGGACCAATGGGGACGCCGGTCAGCTGGGGGAGGTCCGCTGCCGCGGCTGCCAGCAGCTGCTCGTCGCTGGACTGGAAGCCCAGTGTGGGCGAATCAGTGGTGTCGGTGATGCGGCCGTAGGAGAGACGCACCAGGTGGTGCCCGGGCCCGAGCACGGCGGTCAGAGCGTCGGCGGCCCAAGCCCATTTGGCGGAGGCATGGGTCATGGCCTTCGCGCCGATCTCCGTCACCGAGGGAGCCACCAGCATCCCGGTACCGCGCGGGTGTGCATCCAATTCCGGGGCGTGCACCACCATCGACACCAAGGCGACGCCGCCTGTGCCGCCGTCGCTGAACCCTTCGCCTTCCAGCTGAGGCAGTACCGGCCCAAGAAGCTCCAGCGCCGCGAGACCGTCCACTGCCAGCAGCAGGTGATCAGCTTCCAAGCCGCGCAGATCGGTGACCCGGTGATTCAGATGGATGGTCACACCGGCCTGACGCAGCGCTGCTTCCAACGCATCCACCAGAGTGGCCATCCCGCCATGCAGGGACTGCACCGCCGAACCCGCTGGGGCCTGGGCTTTCAGCCGCTGGACGGCGCGAGCCAGCGAGCCCTCTTCCAGCATGGCCCTGAAGAGTCCGGGAGCAGCGGTGTTCATATCCAGTTCGTCGGGATCTGCGGAATGAACTCCAGAGGTGATGGGGGAGACCAGAGCGTCGACGACGACGTCGCCCATTCGGTCCCGGGCCACCTGGCCCACCGTGGGGGAGGAGACTCCCCGCCACTGGTCCACCGGGCGGTGGAGGTCCTGCGCCGCGCGGACTGCAGCTTCTGCGCCGATGAGCCGACGAACGTCCTCTGCCTGCGGGTCACCGGGGATGCCCAGTAGGCCGGTAGCAGGCAAGGGGGCGGCAAGACCCGGGATCTGCAGCCAGGCCCCGGCCGGATTGGGGCTGACGACCTGCTCGGCCAAGCCGAGGTCCTCAATGAGCTGGCGTACTGCTGTGGTGCGGGTGGCGAAGGCCTCCGCGCCAGCATCACAGCGAACACCGGCTAAGACATGCGGCGCCACCGCACCGCCGAGTCGGCTGCCGGCTTCGTACACGGTGACCTCAGCCCCGCGGCGAGCAAGGTCCCAGGCGGCGGTCAATCCGGCGATTCCGCCGCCGACGACGGCGACTCGACTGGTGCGGGGGGCCGGCGCCACGATCTCAGTCCTGTCCGGGGTGGGTCTCCACGGAATGGATCTGCTCCACCACGCGGGTCAGCACCTCTGGGTTGGTCTCTGGTGGCACGCCATGACCGAGGTTGACCACGTGCCCGCCGGCCGAGGCGCCGTCGGCAAGCACCGCCTGCACGTGCTGATGAAGAGTCTCTGCATCTGCAAAAAGCATGGCTGGGTCGATGTTGCCCTGCAGCGGGGTACGCCGTCCGTTGGTTCCTGCGCCGAGCTGATCGGCCGCCTCGCGCAAGTTCATGCGGTAGTCCACACCCAGCACCGGGTAGGTGGTCAGGGAGGCGGGATCGTGTGCGGTGCGGCCCTCCTCCTTCGCGGCTAGGGCCTCGCCCATGGCCTGCAGGACGCTGGGTCCGGACTCCACCGGCTCCTGCGGGGCGATGCGTGCGAACTCGACAACAGCGCGCATCACATCCAGGATCTGGGAGGTTCCGGTGCCGAAGTGGATCACGGGCACGCCTAGGTCAGCCACATGGCTCAGGGCGGCCTGGGAGAAGGGCGCTACATACTCCAGGTAGTCGGCGCGGCTCAGTGAGCCCGCCCAGGAATCAAAGAGCTGGGCGGCGGAAGCCCCGGCCATCACCTGGGCTCGCATGAAAGCTCCCGAAGCGCGGGCGGCCCAGGCTGCCAGCTCGTTCCAGGTCTCTGTATTGGCCTTCATCATGGTGCGCACCGCCAGGTGCTCCTTGGAGGGCTTGCCCTCCACCATGTAGGCGGCCAGGGTGAACGGCGCTCCGGCGAAGCCGATCAGCGGGGTGACCCAGTCGCGGTCGGCCTCAGCGGCCATATCCTTCAGGCCAGAAGTGGTCAGCTCAACGGCCTCCACAATAGGGGCGAACGCCGCCTCGTCCAGTTCCGGCAGGGCCCGCACATCCTCCAGGGTGCGTACCGGGGAGCCGAGCACTGGGCCGACGCCGGGCTTGATCTCCACATCCACGCCGGCCAGGCGCAGCGGAATCACGATGTCTGAGAAGAAGATCGCGGCGTCTACATCATGGCGTCGCACCGGCTGCAGAGTGATCTCCGAGGCCATCTCCGGGTTCAGGCAGGAGTCCAGCATGGTGGTGCCTTCACGCAGCTTGCGATACTCCGGTAGCGAACGCCCGGCCTGTCGCATGAACCACACCGGCTGGCGGGCCGGCGCTGCCGGATTCCCCGCGGCATCGCGGCCTCCGCGGTACTGATTGAGCAGTGGAGCCTCGGTGGTGAGGCCGGTGACCAGGGGGTGATCAGCGGGCAGGGATGGGGCCGGCGTCGTCGAAGTCATAGTCACCATTCTGCCGCGAACTTCGACGCGCGGTAGAATCGTGCCGCCGTGGTTCTTTTCTCACTTGTCGCAACCCACACGGATCTCGATCTCGAGACGGTGGGAACCCTCTCCTCAGGAGCAGCCGATGTCGCTGCTTCTGTCGATCTGCCTGCCGTCACGCTGGCCACCTGCAACCGGCTGGAGATCTACGCAGAGACCCCTTCTTCGAGTGTCGAAGCGGTGCGTGAGAGCCGTGAACGTCTGCTTGACGCAGTGGCGGAGGCCTCCGGCTTGGATCGCGAGACCGTGGCCCGTTCGTTCAAAACCCTGGTTGAGGACGACGCCGTCTCGCACCTCTTCGAGGTCGGCGCAGGTCTGGATTCCGCCGTGATCGGCGAGCGGGAAATCGCCGGACAGGTTCGGCGGTCCCTGAATGAGGCGCAGTCTGCCGGGACCGTCTCCGGAGGTCTGACCAAGCTCTTTGAAACCGCTACCCGCACGGCTAAAGAAGTCGGAGCTAAAACCGCTCTGGGTTCGCGTGGGCGGTCCATTGTCTCTGTGGCCCTGGATATTGCCGGCGATATGCGCGGCGACGGCGCCGCGTTCTACCGTGATGCCAATGTGGTGCTCATCGGTACAGGGGCGTATGCCGGTACCACCTTGGCGCAGCTGGCCGAGCGCGAGGTTCCGGCGATCTCGGTCTTCTCCGGCTCCGGACGTGCTGAGTCCTTCCTTGATGAGCGCCGTCGATTCCTCGGTGAACGTGCGGAGAATGTGCGTGCGCTGAGTATGGGCGAACTGGCCGAGGCCTTCCGGAACGCAGACGTGATCATCGGCTGCTCCGGTGGAAACCGTCAGATCACCGCCGCGGAGATCCGCTCCCTGGCCGGTCTGGAAGAGCACGGCAGGTCATTGACGGTCATCGACTTAGCGCTGACACATGACTTCACCCCGGATGTGGCTGAACTTCCCGGGGTTGAGCTGATCACTTTGGAATCGGTGAAGGTCGCCGCCCCCGAGGAGACCGAGGACTCTGTGGATCAGGCCCGCGCCGTCGTGGCGGAGTCTGTGCAGCAATACCTCACAGAGCGTCGGGAGCGCAGTGCCGATGACGCCATTGTGGCGCTGCGCCGGCACACCCAGCAGGTGCTGGATGAGGAGATGGAGCGGGTCCGCAAGGCACATGGGTGCACGGCCGCGGCTGAAGAGGTGGAGTTCGCGATGCGACGGATTGTGCGCAAGCTGCTGCACACTCCTACCGTGCGGGCTCGTGAGCTTGCCGCGCAGGGGCGCACTGAGGACTATGTGGCCGCCCTGGAGGCTGTCTTCGGTCTGGAGGTGGCTCCACGTGAGCAGGAAGGTGTGCGCGAGAAGCCCGCTCGGCGTCGTCGTGCCGAGGAGTTCTCCGCCGCTGAGCTGGCACAGATGGCCGCATATTTGCAGCAGGTTCCCGACGGCGGGTTCTGCCGTCACCATAAGCCGGGAGAGTTCAGCATCGAGCGCCTGCCGGCGGTGGCACAGCTGCGCCAGAGTGCCTGAGACCAGTGCTCCACGCCACTTCTACAACCTGTAGAAATACTCTCCGCACAGGTTAGACTGCTTAATACGAACTCTTAAGAATTAGAAGAGGAGCCCGATGTGAGCGAAGGTTACGGCCGCAATCCCCAGCGCAGCGCCGAGGAGGTCAACACTTCCGGCAAGGACTGGTTCACCCTCTTCACTGTTCTTAAGCGCAGCCCTGCTCAGAGCTACTGGGACCGGGTGGTGCGCAGCGAACCCGCCGAGGGCCGCAGCGCCAAGAAGCTCACCAGTGAGTTCGACGACGCCGTAGCCGAACTGCGCGGCGCCGGTCTGGGGCATGACGAGAACGCCGTGGAGCTGCGCGGAGCCTATGACGTCTCCGGAATGCGCTCTGAGGCTGACATCATGCTCTGGCTCACCGGGCATAAGGCCGAGAACCTGCAGGCGGCACTGCGCACGCTGCATCGCACCGGTCTGCTCAACCAGACCGAAATCGCTTTCTCCGCCATGGGCGTGCACCGCACCGCAGAGTTCGCTCGCGGCCATGTGCCTGCCTTCGCCCGCGGGGTCGAAGCCGAGGACTGGCTGGTGGTTTACCCGTTCAACCGCAGCTACGACTGGTACCTGCTGGAACCGGCTGAGCGCGGCAAGATGCTGCGTGAGCATGGCATGCTCGGCCAGGAGTTCCCCTCGGTTCTGGCCAACACCACCAGCGCCTTCGCCCTCAATGACTGGGAGTGGCTGCTCGCGCTGGAATCCCCTCAGCTCACGGATCTTGTGGACATGATGCGCAAACTGCGTGAGTCCGAGACCCGTTACCACGTCCGTGACGAGACCCCGTTCTACACCGGACGTCGCCTTGCCCACACTGACGAGATCCACGAGGTGCTTGCCTGATGACCACCACCCCCGAAGCCCCGATGCCCGCAGAGTACATCGCCCAGCAGCCGCTGGAGGGTGAGCGGATGAACTATGACGCCATCCTGCTGGCCAGCTTCGGCGGCCCTGAGGGGCAGGATCACGTGATTCCCTTCCTGCGCAACGTCACTGCTGGCCGTGGAATCCCGGATGAGCGCCTCGAGGAAGTGGCCACCCACTACCGCGCCAATGGCGGAGTGAGCCCGATCAATGCCCAGAACCTGGAGCTGAAGGCAGCCCTGGAAGCAGAGCTGGCCAAGCGGCAGATCGAGATTCCGATGTACTGGGGCAACCGCAACTGGGACCCATACTTCAATGACACTTTCCGGGAAATGCATGAGGTCGGCCACCGCAAGGTCCTGGTGCTGGTCACCTCCGCTTATGCCGGTTACTCCAGCAATGACCAGTATCTGGAGGACTTCGAGCGTTCGCTGAAGGAAACCGGGCTTGAGGGAGAGTTGAAGCTGGTGAAAATTCGCCAGTTCTTCTACGACAAGGCCTTCACCAGCCCCAATGAGGAGTTCCTGGCCGCTGGCATCAAGGATGTGCAGTCCCAGCTGCAGGACAAGGGGAAGACTGAGGGCAAGATCAAGGTCCTCTTTGTCACCCACTCCATCCCGACTTCTGTGGCTGAAGCTCAGGGTCCGCAGCGCATTAAGGATCTTTTCGGCACCGATGTCTACACTGCCCAGCACAAGGCAGTCGCCGATTACCTGATGTCTGCGGTTTCTGAGGCAGATGGTATTGACTACCAGGTGGTCTTCCAGTCCCGCTCCGGTGACCCCCGCACCCCCTGGCTGGAGCCGGATATCAACGACCAGATCGAGGAGGACGCTGCAGGCGGCTATGCAGGCGTCGTCGTTGTGCCCTTCGGCTTCATCTCCGATCACATGGAGGTCATCTGGGATCTGGACACCGAGGCGAAGGAAACCGCTGAGGAGTTGGGCCTGGCCTTCCATCGCGCGCCGACCACCGGCGTGCACCCGGAGTTCATCTCCGGCCTGGTGGACGTCATGGGTGAGTACATCACTGGCGTAAACGCCGAGCCGCTTGCCAACGGTGAACAGACTGTTCCCGGCGACTGGTCCGATCTGACCAGAGAGGGCGGCTGGGGCACCCCGCTCTGATCCGCTCCCGGTGCGCGCCGGGTGGCCGCGGCGTCGACCACTTCAATCCAACCCAAGGAGCTGCTTGATGGACGCTTTCCGAGTAGGTACCCGAGGCAGCAAGCTGGCGCTGACCCAGACGACGACGGCGGCTGAGGCGCTGGCCGAGCGTTCCGGGTTGGACTATGAGCTGGTCACCATTAAATCCGAAGGCGATGTGCTCACCGGTCCGCTTTCTCAGCTGGGCGGTACCGGTGTCTTCGCCACTGCGCTGCGCCAAGCGCTCTTTGATGAGCGGGTGGATGTGGCGGTGCATTCGCTGAAAGACCTGCCGGCGAAGGACCTGGAGGGTCTGACTATTGCAGCAGTGCCGATGCGCGAGGATGTGCGCGACGCACTGTGCTCTGCCGATGACCTGACGTTGGAGGAGCTGCCTGAGGGCGCGAAGGTGGGCACTGGCTCTCCGCGTCGTGCCGCTCAGCTGCTGGCGGCTCGACCGGATCTGCAGATTGTTGATATCCGTGGCAATGTGGGCACCCGCCTGGCTCGGGTGCGTGGACGCGAAGCGGCTGCGGAGGCCTCCAGTCAGGCGCCCGATGCTGCACGCGGGGATCTCGATGCGGTGGTGCTGGCCGGTGCTGGTCTGCGCCGGTTGGGGTTGGAAGAGCATATTTCGGAGCTGCTGGACCCGGCGGTGATGCTGCCTGCGCCCGGACAGGGTGCCCTGGCGGTTGAAGTACGGTCCGCTGATGCCGCGCCTGTGTCGGCGCTGGGTATTGCGCTGGCTCAGTATGAGAGCATCCCCACGCGCCTGGAAGTAACTGCGGAGCGGGCTCTGCTGGCGCGTCTTAATGCTGGCTGCGCGGCACCGATCGGCGGCATTGCCCGATGTGAGGATGAGCCCGACGGCGGAGTGCGGCTGCGTCTTGACGCCACTGTCTGTGCCCCTGATGGCTCCGAGGTCCAGCAGGCTGGCCAGGAGCTGACATTAGAGGCCGGGGTCACCCGCGAGGCGGGCATGGAGGCTGCTGAAGAGCTCGGCCGAGCGGTGGCCGAGACTCTGCTGGAGGAAGACACCGGTCTGCTCAAGCACGTGGTGGATTCCTAGGCGTCATTAGCGCACGTTCGGGAGGGCGTGCCGTTGGTTCCTTGAGGTCAAGCGGCGAGGGTGTACCGGACCGGGGCGTCGCGCCATATGAAGTCCGGCGCAAAGCGTCCGGCAGTACCTGCCCCAGCGCATGTGCTTGTGCCGCCGTCAGTATCACCGTCAGGGCTGCTGTCGGTGTCTGTGCCCCTGCCGGTTTCTGAACCTGCGTCTGTGTTTTCGGTTTGTGGTGGGTGGAGGAAGCCGTGGGATTTCATCCGGTGATGACGCCGACACAGTGCCCAGAGGTTCTCTGCGGTGGTTTCTCCGCCGTGCTCCCAGGGGGTCTGGTGATCAACATCGCAGCGCTCGGCGCTGATGGTGCATCCTTCTGCTTGGCAGGTCCCGTCTCGGAAGATCAGTGCGTCGCGTAGGTGCGTTGGTGGGTACCGGCCGATATACCGGGCACTGAGTAAGTCGTGCTCCGCGTTGCGGTCATCCCGTCGTGTGCTGCCCTGGTACCAGTGATGCTGGGCCTCTGGGTTGGCGGCGAGGTGGCGTGCTTGGTGGGCGGGGATCATCCATGACCGATCTGCAGCCATCGCCGGCTCGTCTGCTTCACCGGTGAGGGTGGCCTCCGGGATCATGATCATGATCTTGGCATCAACCGCGGCGTCATAGACCCGTCCATCACGTAGCCATGCGGTGAGGAGGTCTGCTTCCCGCTGAGCCAGAGTACGGGGATCCGCTGCTTGAGGATTGGTGGTGCTGGGGTCCGAAGTTTGAGGATCGGAGGCAGGGCCCTCAGCGGTGTGAGGTTCAGCGGTGCTGGAACCTGCAGTGTGCGCGCCCGGGGTGGCTGGTTCTGAGTTGGCCTGGCCTGCGCTGGGCTGGTCCATGCCGCGGGCTGCGGCTTTGAGGCGCTTCTCGATCGCAGCGGCTTCCAGCGTAGGGATATACGCCTGCAGATAACTCATCCCGTGGGACTGGTGCTGAAACCGCACGAACCGGGCTTGGGTTTCCTTCTCACAAGCCCGTGCATAGGCCTCTGGGTCTAGTGAGGCGGTGTAGCGGGTGAGCCAGTGATGAAACTCCGAGAGACTACGACGCTGGGCTTGCTCGGCCGCGGCCTGATCTAACTGTTGAAGCAGGTCCGCGGGGAGGCTACTGGTGGTGCCGGCGTCGACGGTTTTCCGCACCCGGGGCAGGTCAATAAGACCCTCACAGAATGCCCGCCACGTGTGGGGGAGAAGGCACTTAGCCTCCTGTGTGGTGTTCAGGATGCTAGTGGCGGTGCGGTCGCTGGTCCCGAGGATCCGAGCGGCATCACGAACCGCGGCACGATCTGCCTCAGACCGGACGACCAGGGGTTCCTGGGCATAATGCGCGGCAGTCCGTGAACGGTAGTCCAAAAGTGCGGTGATGGTGGCTGCTTCACCTCGCCGTGCAGCGACCTGCTGCTCCCAGGCTGCAGCGAGTTCTGGTTCCCCGGCGAGGGCTCTCAGGTGCTCAGGCATGGGAGGGGTGCTGCTGGTGGAAGCTGCCATAGTGATCACCCCTGTCCCTGTGCCGGCCTTGCCGTCTGCTTTTGTGCCTGTCTGCGTGGTTGTCTTCGTGCTCGCCTGCGTGCCGGTTTTCGTGCCTGTCTTCCAGGTCTCTCGACTAGTCCTGAGGACCTGTCCATCTATCGAATCTATGTTCTATTGTTTCATCTTGTCTGGTACCTGTCGAGGGTTTTTGGATACTTTTTCTGACGGGGGGGCGCCGGGTTGAAGGAGACTGGTCCGTTCGCCCCGCGACAGGCGGTCCGTACCGACAGCTAAATGTGACATCGCTGCCCCAGGGTCTGGTCTCCCTCGATTGCCATTAGTCTGCATTTACCCCCTTCCTATCGAATATAGGTTCGACTACTGTGGGTGTGGTCACCACAGGAAGGAATCGCCATGAGCATCAGTGGACCTTCGAGTTCTCCCTCCCACATCACTTTCGGGGCCTGGAACGTGCAGGCTGAGGACCCGGATCGATTAGCCACGTTCTGGGCAGAGTTTCTGCAGGTCACTCCGCAGCTGTCCATTGATTCGGCGTATCTGCCGGCGGCTGGTGCCGGGGGTGTGCCCATGATGTTCCAGTTGAGATCGGATCCACGACCCCAGTACCAGGTGGCCCATCTTGATCTGACCGTGCCCTGGGGCAGGCGAGAGACAGAAGTGCGGCGCGCCCTACGCCTGGGTGCCCTGCATGAATGGGATGTGCTGGACGAATATCCGCATGTGCAGTGGTCCACTCTCTCCGACCCCGAAGGCAACCTGTTCTGCCTTGCCGAACATCCCCCTGTCCAGCCGAAGCAGCGGTAATGCCTCAAGCAGATGAACTGATCAGCACGCAGACCGCTGAGACACTCACTCGACAGCTAGCTGCCATCACCGGCAGCCATATGCCAGCACTCACCGCCGCATCGCGCGCTTTTGACGGGTTGAGTCTGCGGGAACGCTCAGATCATCTGCGCGATGCTCTCCTGGAGGACATCCCGGGCGACTACGAGCAGCTAGCAGCGGTGATCCGAGCAGCCGCCGAGTCAGCCGAGTTCACCGGGTGGCTCATCTGGCCGGTGACCAGCGCCGTTGCTGCACGCGCCCGCACGGAAGCAACCCACCAGGCTTTTGCCGACGCCCTTCACCTGCTGGCGGAATTGACCCACCGGCTGACTGCAGAATTCGCCATCCGCGCCCTGCTGCGGCATGACCTCGACGCAGCGCTGAGCATCATCACAGAATGGACCACATCGCCCGATGAACATGTGCGTCGTCTAGCCAGCGAAGGAACACGCCCTTACCTTCCATGGGCGGTGCGTATCCCGCAGCTGACCAAGCAGCCAGGTATCACCATCCCCATCCTCAACACGCTGTACAAGGACAAGAGCGAATACGTTCGCCGTTCAGTGGCTAATCACCTCAACGACCTCAGCCGGGACATACCGGACGTAGTAGTGGAGACCGCCCGCAGCTGGCTGGCGGACCCTGACGAAACAACGCCGTGGGTAGTTCGACACGGCCTGCGCACCCTGATCAAGAAGGGCCACCCCTCGGCTCTAGAACTGCTGGGCTTTGGGCCGGCAGAAATTGAAGTGTCCGGCCCGTATCTGGAGCGCACCGAGGTGCCGTGGGGAGGAGCCCTGACGTTTCGAGCTGAACTGCACAACACCGGCGAAGAACCTGCGCAGTTGGCTATCGACTACGTCATCCACCACCGCAAGGCCAACGGAACCACCACAGCTAAGACTTTTAAGCTGACCACCGGAGTACTCGGGCCAGGGGAGTGCCTGAGCGTGCAGCGTAAGCACTCCTTCAGGATGATCACCACCAGGCGCTACTACCCGGGAGCCCACGCTGTGGCCCTGCAGATTAACGGCATCGCCACGGAACAGCGGTCTTTTGAGCTACTGCCCGAGGAGCGGGGGAGGCCCCCTTTGGATGATCTGATCACCGCAGCCTCATCCTGAGGTCTGAGGCCAGGTTCAGCCTCCACGCCGATGTATTGAGCAGGGGTTTCGCGGGACTCTGGAGATATGACCCACCCTGTCCTCATCGCAGAGAATCTCACCAAGACCTACGGATCAGCTACAGCTCTCCACCATGCATCCTTGACCGTGCACGCCGGAGAGTCGGTGGCCATTATGGGGCCCTCCGGATCAGGCAAGACCACGCTGATGCACGTCCTCTCCGGAATCCTGACCCCAGACCAGGGCCAAGTGCGGATGCTGGCTGGAGGACACGACGTCGTCGTCTCGTCCCTGTCCGCAGAAAAGCGCGCCCGATTACGTCGTCGGCACATTGGCTTCGTCTTCCAAGAAGGCCTGCTGCTGCCGGAACTCACCGCACGGGAGAACGTGGCGGTGGCGCTGATGATGTCCGGTGCCACCCGGGCTCACGCCGAAACCACCGCTGATGGTTGGCTCCAGCACCTTGGCCTGGCTGGTATGGAGGACCGACGCCCTGCCGAACTCTCCGGTGGGCAGGCCCAGCGGGTAGCCATTGCTCGCGCCCAGGTGGCCAGCCCGGATGTGGTCTTCGCCGATGAACCCACTGGTGCCCTGGACTCGACCACCTCAGCCAGCGTGCTGGATGCGCTGCTGGACTCCACCGTTGGTCGCGGTGCACCGCTGGTGATGGTGACCCATGACCCCGCCGTGGCAGCTCGTTGCACGCGGCTGATCCGGTTGGCCGATGGTCAGATTATTGAAGATTCCGCCGCAGTGTCGGGAGCTCCCCGATGATCCGCCTCTTTCTAGGAAAACTCTTTCAAGAACACAGTATCTGGCTGCTGCCGGTGGCCGCCTTCACACTGACCAGCGGTATCGCGTTCATGGTCATCGGAGGCTCGATGTTCTTCTTCACCATGGAGAACCCCGAAGCTGAGTTCTACGCAATTCTGGCCGCCTTGGCCCTGGTGCTGCTTGCCGTACCGATGTTCTCCCTGATGACTTCCGCAGCCCGGCTGATGGCACGACGTCGCGATGAACGCCTCTCCAGTCTGCGGCTGATCGGCGCCTCCACCGCACAGCTGCGCCGACTGGCAGTTGCCGAAGCGGCCGTTCTCGCCCTGGCCGGCCTTCTGGGAGGCTCACTGCTCTACACCGCCCTGATGCCGGCAGTCGGCCTACTGCCATTCGGCGGTTCTCCTATGGGAGTCCAGGGACTCTGGATGGGACTCGACATATGGGCGCTGTCCTTCCTGGGACTGCTGGCGGCGGCCACCGCTGCTGCTCTGCTGGGGATGCGCCGGATCCAGGTGACGCCTCTTGGAGTGCGGACCCTGCAAAGCCCGGCTCGTGTCCACTGGGTCCGAGTAGTGCTGGCCGTACTCGGTGTGATCGCAGCGCAGGTCCTGGCGCGATTGAGCGGCTTCGGCAGTGTGGCCATGGCGGTGACCGTCTCGCTGATCGCAGTAGCTGTGCCGCTGGTGGTGGTCCAGGTGGTGGGGCCGTGGGTGCTGAAAGTGGTGACCCGGCGGCACCTGAAGAAGGCCCGCAGCGTGGAACGGCTGATTGCCGCCCGCAGCGTCCTGGAATCTCCACAGCAGATGTGGAAGCAGATCGGCGGGGTGTCCATCACCACATACGTGGGCGTCATCGCAGGCTGTGGACTCGGCATTTTCGCTGCCGGCGACGGCGGGGTGAGCACTCAGGAGCAGATCCTGATGGCAGATGTGCAGCGCGGTGTGTGGTTGACACTGGCGGTGGCCTTCCTGATGGCTGCCTGCTCAGTGGGCGTGAACCAGACCGCGCAGGTTCTGGATCGCAAACATCTCTACTCCTCATTGACCAAAATGGGGATGGACGTTCAACAGCTGCAGCGCATCCGCACCCTGTCAGTGATGCGCTCACTGGGCATAGTGGTGACCATTGCCCTGATCACCGCAGCGGTGACAGCATTCCCGATTATCGGTATCGCGGTGGTGACAGCCCCGGCCACAGTCGTCACCGCGCTGGTGGTGCTGGGACTGGGCATGCTGGCGGTCTACGCCGGTGCCCAGGTCACCCGGCCCACTATGCGCCGGGTCGCCTTCGCCCACTAGCCACCACTGATGGGCTGCCCGCCGCAAGAGGGCCGGACAGCCCATCAGTGGTGATCCCAAGAGGTGAAGGTTGCCTCAGCGAGTGGAGAACGCGGCGTCGAAGGCCGCCTCAGAAGGTTCGAAGGCGTGGGTACGGACGAACTCCAGGGCCTGGGGCGCGCCCACCAGACGGTCCATTCCTGCGTCCTCCCACTCCACTGACAACGGGCCCTGATAACCGATGGCGTTGAGCATCCGGAAGGCATCCTCCCAGGGAACGTCTCCGCGACCGGTGGAGATAAAATCCCAGCCCCGCCGCGGGTCCGCCCAGCTCAGATGCGAAGAGAGCCGTCCGCTGCGCCCATCAGTCAGTCGCTTCTTCGTGTCCTTGCAGTGCACGTGGTAGATCCGGTCCTGGAAATCCCAGAGGAACCCCACCGGGTCGATGTCCTGCCACACCATATGGGAAGGATCCCAGTTCAGCCCGAAAGCCTCACGGTGGCCGATGGCTTCCAGCGCTCGCACCGTGGTCCAGTAGTCATAGGCTATTTCCGAGGGGTGTACCTCATGAGCGAAGCGCACCCCCACCTCGTCGAAAACATCCAGAATAGGGTTCCAGCGCTCAGCGAAGTCCCGGTAGCCGGCCTCGATGAGGTCCTCGGAGACGGGCGGGAACATCGCCACGTACTTCCATATAGCAGACCCGGTAAAACCGGTGACCGTTCGCACCCCAAGCCGAGCCGCAGCATGGGCAGTGGCCTTGAGCTCCTCCGCTGCGCGCTGACGGACCCCTTCAGCCTCGCCATCTCCCCAAATCCGGTCCGGCAGGATGTCCCGGTGACGGGCATCAATAGGGTCATCGCAGACAGCCTGACCCTTTAAGTGGTTGGAGATGGCGTAGACGCTCAGACCGTTGCGCTCCAGGATGTCCAGCCTGTCCTGCACATACGCGTCATCCTCGGCAGCACGCCAGGGATCCAGGTGATCTCCCCAGCAGGCAATCTCCAGGCCGTCATAGCCCCACTCGCCGGCTCGTCTGGCCACTTCCTCAAAGGGCAGATCAGCCCATTGGCCGGTAAAAAGCGTGACTGGACGTGGCATAGCTTTACTCTCCATTCCTCAGACAGCGGTATTTGAGGGCACTTCGGTCCATCTGTTTCCCGAATCACTGGAGCGTTCGACGGCGTCCAGGACACGTTGGACATGCAGACCTTGGGCGAAACTGGGCTCGGGGTTCTCCCCATTAGCGACGGCGCGGATAAGGTCCACTGCCTGGTGGGTGAAACCGTGCTCGTAACCCAGCCCATGACCTGGAGGCCACCAGGCCTCCAGGAACGGATGATCCGGCTCGGTGACCAACACCCTGCGGAATCCTGCGGTGCGCGCCGGTTCTTCAGCGTCGAAGAGCTCAAGGACGTTCATGTCCTCGAAGTCAAAGGCCAAGGCACCTATGGAGCCGGTGACTTCAATGCGCATCGCATTCTTCCGACCCCACGCGAACCGGGAAGCCTCCAGGATCACCGGAGCCCCTGAGGAGAGACGGCCGGTGACGAATGCGGCGTCATCCACAGTGACTGGACCGCGCTGAGAACCGGCACTGGCGCGCAGCCCGTCAGCGGTCTCCGCCACGGGGCGCTCGTGGACGAAGGTCTGCAGCATTCCGGAGACCCCGGCAAAGCGTTGACCCGTGAGGAAGCAGGTCAGATCCACAATATGAGCGCCAATATCTCCCAGCGCCCCGGACCCGGCCTTGGACTTATCCAACCGCCAGGTCAGAGGTGCGTCCGGGTCAGCCAGCCAATCCTGCAGATACTGCGCACGGACCTGCCGGACAGTGCCGATACGTCCCTCTGCGATCAGCTGCTGCGCCAACTGCAGAGCCGGTACCCGCCGGTAGGTGAAGCCCACCATGGACCGCACGCCGCGCGAAGCAGCTTCACGCGCGGCGGCGGTCATAGCCTCAGCCTCATGTACCGAGTTCGCTAGCGGCTTCTCCACCAGCACGTGCTTACCTGCTTGCAGCGCAGCTTCGGCGATCTCCGCGTGACTGTCTCCAGGTGTGCAGATATCCACCAGATCTACATCGTCACGTTCGATCACCCTGCGCCAGTCGGTCTCAGCTGCCGCCCAGCCCAGTGTGTGAGCTGCGGCTGTGACCCGCTCCGGTGAACGCCCTGCTACAACGGTGAGCTCCGGTTCCAGTGGCAGGTCAAAGAACCGAGGTGCAGTGCGCCATGCGTGAGAGTGGGCCCGGCCCATGAAGGCGTAGCCGATCATGGCGATGCCCAGTCTTGGCTTCGGTGTCTGAACCATCTGCGGGCCTAGGATTCAAAGGCCGAGTCGATGTACTGATCCACATTGTCTGCGGTGACCACCGGGGCGTAGAGCTGAATTTCCCGGGGAACCTCCACCTGGACCAGGTCACCCATGGCGCGGCCCTGGGCCAGCAGGCGGGCGAGTCGAATGCCATCTGCTGCCTGGGTGGACGGGTAGATCACGGTGGCTTCAACTACAGATTCCCCGGACTCGATCTCACGCATCATATTGGCTGACCCGGCACCGCCGACCATGAAGAACTCGTCGCGTCCGGCATTCTCAATAGCAGCCAGGACGCCCACACCCTGGTCGTCGTCGTGATTCCAGATCGCGTCAATCTCCGGGGCGGCCTGCAGCAGGTTGGAGGCCGCAGCCTCGCCTCCTTGCACGGTGAAGTCGGCAGCGACACGGTTCGAGACTTCCAAGTCGCAGTCAGAGAGCGCATCCTCAAAGCCCTGGCTGCGTTCCTGGGTCAGCGGCAGTGAATCGATGCCGGCAATCTCGGCGACGACGGCATCGGGGGTGTCTGCTAGCCGTTCACAGATGTAGGTGCCGGCGGAGACGCCCATGCCGTAGTTATCACCGAGGATGGTGGTCCGGGCGGCGAACGGGCTGGAGAATTCGCGGTCGACGTTGACCACCGGAATGCCGGCGTTCATCGCTTCGATTGCGACCTCAGTCAGCGCCGCGCCGTCGAAGGGCAGCACCACAATGGCGTCGACCTCGTCATTGATGAACTGTTCCACCTGGCTGATCTGCAGGTTCACGTCATCGGTGCCTTCGGAGACGCGCAGGTCCACGTCTTCGAACTCATCGCCCTGTGCCTGTGCGGCCTGGGTAATGGCGCCCATCCAGCCGTGACCGGCGGCGGGCCCTGAGAAGCCGATGACAACGTCATCACCGGGCTCTGCGTTATCGCCTGCGGGAGCTGCCGCGGGAGCTTCGGCATCGTCGTCGGCATTAACAGTGTCAGGGTCATTGGACAGGCAACCGGTGAGCAGCAGCGCGGTGGTGCCTAGTGCTGCTGCTGAGAGCCACCACTGTGAGGTGCGAGAGCGGGACATGATTCCTCCTTGAATCGGATATGAAGTGGGTCAAGCATTGAACGGGGAGTCAGGTGCGCCGTCGTGCGCCTTGGCGCTCGCGGGCAAATCGCTGCTGCAGAAGCACAGCGAGGACGAGGATGGCGCCACGGGCCAGTGCCTGCACGGACTGGTCGAGGTTGTTCTGGACGAAGACGTTGGTGAGCACCGCAAAGACCAGGACGCCTAGAACTGTGCCGACGATGCTGCCGCGGCCGCCGGCCAGCAGCGTGCCACCGATGACGACGGCGGCGATGGCATCAAGTTCGTAGAGGTAGCCGTTGGTGGAGGTGCCGGCGGTGGTGCGGCTGAGCATCAGCACAGCGGCGATTCCGGCGCACAGGCCAGCGAGAGCGAAGACCATCACCTGGTGTCGCTGAACCTTGATGCCGGCCAACCGGGCCGCCTCTGGGTTGCCTCCGATGGCCACTGTGCGGCGGCCGAATGTGGTGCGGTTGAGCAGGAACCACCCGGCCACTGCTACAGCGGCGAAGAGCCAGACGATCACCGGAATGCCGAGGAACTCACCGCGGAAGGTGGCGAGGAAATCCCGGTTGTTGACGATCTGGGTGCGTCGGCCTGAGATCACTTCGGCGAAGCCGCGTGCCGCCACGAGCATGGCGAGGGTCGCAATGAAGGACACCACTTTGCCGTAGGCGATGATGATGCCGTTGATCAGGCCCGCACCTGCACCCACAGCCAGGGCGGTGAAGACGATGACCGACCAGTGGGTATCGGCAGCCAGGGCTTGGGTGCCCAGCGTGGTGGCCCAGACGGTCGCCAGTCCCATCACGGAGCCCACGGAGAGGTCGATGCCCCCGGAGGTGATCACGAAGGTCACCCCGATGCTGATCACCCCGACCACCGCGGCCTGACGCAGAATCACCATCAGGTTGTCGAGGCTGAGGAACCGGTCCCCACCGGTGATCACGCCAATGGCAATCAGTGCAGCCAGTGCTAGGACCAGGCCGAGGCTGTGGCCCAGGCTCAGTTTTGTGCCGCTGCTGGTCTTCTCCGCAGCCTCTGGTTGCTGGCTGAGGTCGCGGCCGACGTCGGGTTCTGTGGAGCTGGGCTGTGTGGCGCCGGGGTGTGTGGTGTTGGGATCTGTGGTGCTGGTGCGGCCCGCAGTAGTTTCAGCGGAGTTCTCAGTGCTCATGAGTGGGTTCCTTCCATGACCAGGTCGAGCACTTTGTGCTCATCGATTTCGGCCGCAGGTCCCTGATGAACCACCCGGCCCTCCGCCACCACCAGCACCCGGTCTGCCAGACCGAGGACTTCTTCGATTTCGCTGGAGACCAGAAGCACCGCAGTGCCCTGGCGGGTGAGTTCACGGATCAGTGCATAGATATCTGCTCGGGCGCCGACGTCGACGCCGCGGGTCGGCTCATCCAGCAGCAGGATCCGACAGCCGTGGACCAGCCAGCGGGCCAGCATGGCCTTCTGCTGATTGCCGCCGGAGAGGGTGCGGATGGGGCGCTGCACATCCGCCGGCGAGAGCTGCAGAGCTTCGGCCTTCTGCTGGGCGGCCTGTGCCTCACCGCGCTCGTTGAGCAGGCCACCGCGGGAGAAGCGCGAGAAGCTGGAGAGTGTGATGTTGCGGTAGATCGGTTCATTCAGCAGCAGCCCCTGGCTTTTACGCTCCTCAGGGGCTAGGCCCATCCCGCTGCGCACCGCGTCGCTTATAGAACCCGCCCGCAGGGGGCGTCCTGCCACCCGCACGGTGCCGCTGCTGCGCCGTCGTGCTCCGTAGACCGCCTCAAGAATCTCAGAGCGGCCGGCGCCGACGAGTCCGGCAAGTCCGACCACCTCTCCAGGGCTGACGGTGAAGCTGACCGGCTCAGCTATCCCTTCGGCAGTGAGGTCCTCGACCTCCAGGATCGGCTCGTCCTGAGTGGGGCCGCTGGGCGCGCCGCCAAAATTGGTGACGACTTCCCGGCCGGTCATTAAGGAGATCAACTCGCTGGTGGGAGTCTCGGACACCGGCAGGCCCGTGGCTACGGTCCTGCCGTCTTTCAGTACGGTGATGCGGTCACCGATCTGGCGGATCTCCTCCAACCGGTGGGAGATGTACACGATAGCCACCCCCTGCTCAGTCAGGGAGTGGACTACCCGGAAGAGGTTCTCCACTTCTTCAGGGTCCAGGACGGCGGAGGGTTCATCCATGATGATCAGCTGAGCGTCATAGGAGAGCGCCCGCGCCATGGAGACCACCTGTTTGCCTGCAGCCGGTAGGCGGCCAACCTCTCGGTTCGGCGGGATCTCTGGATGCCCTAGCCGGCGCATGAGCTCGCGGGTGCGCCGGTGAGCTTCCTGACGGCGCAGGACCCCGCCCGCGGAGAGTTCATGGCCGAGGAAGATGTTCTCAGCGACAGTGAGGCCATCTACGACGTCGAGTTCTTGATACATCGCGGCGACGCCTAGCTCCAGAGCAGCTTGGGTGGAGCCGATGCGTACGGTCTCTCCGCGCCAGCTGATCTGCCCGGCATCGGGCTGGTGCGCTCCCGCGAGAACCTTGATCAGCGTGGATTTGCCGGCGCCGTTCTGGCCCAGTAGGCAGTGCACCTCTCCGGCCCGGATATCGAGGTCCACGCCGTCGAGCGCCTTGGCGCCGGGGAAGTGCTTGATGATCCCCGTCATGCGGAGCAGCTCGGGATGCGAGCTTTCTGTGATCATGATCACACTGTAGATCTACTTTTGACGAGTGGCAAGCAAAAGTTCCAAGGAATGTGTCAGATGTTGCCGTTTCTCCTGTCAGAAGTGATTTACTGTCCTCTATGTCCCCCCTGACAGTCGGTGAGAAGGCAGGGCTCGGGGTACCCCCTCGGGGTGCCTTGCCCAGCAGCCCGGGCGCACTTTTTCAGCTGCTGCGCGATGGCGTTCCGCGCACCAAAGCAGACCTTGCAGCAGAGACAGGCTTCGCCCGGTCCACTATCGCGACACGCGTGGAGGAACTGCTGGCCTCCGAGTTGGTGACACCCGCCGGTGAAAGCACCTCCACCGGTGGACGGCCACCGGCAACATTCGCCTTCAACCCCGCAGCGCGCTGTGTGCTGGCGGTGGATCTGGGCGGTACCCACGCGCGCATTGCAGTCACCAATCTCTTCAGTGAGGTCTTGGCCGAAGAGGAGCAGGAGCTGGCCATTGCGCTGGGACCGGCCACAGTGCTCGACGCCGTCTGTGCCACCGGAGAACGGCTGCTGGCCCAGACCGAGATGGGCCACGAGCAGCTGATCGGCATCGGCATCGGCCTGCCGGGGCCGGTGGAGTTCGCCACCGGACGTCCGGTCAGCCCGCCGATCATGCCCGGCTGGGACGGCTTCGATGTGCCCGGCTATCTGCGTCAGACCTTTGATGTGCCCATCCTTGTGGACAATGACGTCAATGCCATGGCGCTGGGGGAGCACCACCTGATTTACCCCGACGTCGCCAACATGATGTTCGTCAAGATCGGCACCGGCATCGGCGCCGGAATCATCAGCGATGCTCAACTGCAGCACGGTGCCCAGGGCGCGGCTGGGGACTTGGGGCATGTGGCAGTGCCCGATGGCGACCAGACCCCGTGTACCTGTGGCAACCGTGGATGTCTGGAAGCGGTGGCTTCTGGTCCGGCGATCGCCGCCTACCTGCGCAGCCAGGGCGTGGAAGTGCCGAACCTTTCGGCGCTGCTGCAGCTGGTCCGGGACGGGCACCCTGAGGCGATCCAGGCCACGCGCGGGGCGGGCCGCCAGGTAGGGGCGGTGCTGGCCAGCTGTGTGAATCTGCTGAACCCTTCGGTGATCGTCATCGGTGGCCTGGTCTCCACCGCCGGCGAGCATTTCCTGGCAGGCATCAGGGAAACGGTGTACTCGCGATCGCTGCCGCTGGCCACCCAGCATCTGCGAATTCTCGGCACACTCACCAGCGGACGCGCCGGGATGCTGGGTGCATCCGCCCTGGTGACAGCACATACGCTCTCCGCTGAGCATGTGAACTTACTGCTTGCCGGTACCAGCGCCGCCGGCCAAGGAAGCTGAGAACCTCAATAGGCAAAGTGCGCTCCGAGACAAAGAAGCTCAGTAGCCATAGCGGCTCAGTAGGCTTAGGGCTATGCCGCTGATCCTCACCCGTCATCCCGCCCAGTCCGGCGATCTTGAAGCACGGCTGCGGCAGGCGGGGGTGCAGATTCGGTTCATGGCGCTGACCGCACAGGTGCTGCCAGTGAACACCGCGGAGCTGACGACGGCGGCCGAGCAGCTCAGCGCGGGGGAGTTCGACTGGGTGCTTTTCACCAGTGGGGCCACCGTGCGGGCCTTGCTGGCTGCGGGCTGGTCCGGTGAGGTTCCGGCCCACACTCAGGTGGGCGTCGTCGGACCAGGGACGGCCGGGGTGCTTGAATCGCTCACCGGGATTGCTGAGGTCTGGATGCCGCAGGCCGAGCACAGCGCTGCGGGAATCCTGAAGGAGCTGAACCCGCCGGTGCACGGTGGCAGGCTGCTGCTGCCGCAGTCAGCCCAAGCCCGACCGCTGCTGGTGGAGGGGCTGCGCGCTCAAGGCTGGACGGTGGTCCATGTGCAGGCCTATCAGACGGTTTCTGCGGAGGCTGGCCAAGCGCCGCAGGGCCGCCGGAGCATCTATCCGGCGGTGGATCCGTCGGAGTTGATGCGGCCTGAGGACTTGGGTCCCGGCGACGTCGTACTGGTCACCGCATCCTCGGCAGCGCAGGAACTGCTGCCACGACTGCAACAGGATGGCGTTCGACTGCTGGCCATTGGGGAGCCCACCGCAGCAACGTTGGCCGCCGCCGGGCGACCGGCCGATGCGGTGTTGAAAGCGCCGACCGCCGACGGTGTCCTCGCTGCTCTGAACTAGTGCCCCAGCAGTGAACAGCCTCGCGGGCTGAAGCGCCCGGCACTAGACTGAATCACATGTCTTTCCCCGCCCAGCGTCCGCGCCGTCTGCGGCGCAGCCCGGCCCTCCGGCGGCTGGTGGCCGAAACCCGGTTGCACCCGGCAGACTTCATCCTTCCGCTCTTTGTCCGCGAGGGAATTGACGCCCCCGCGCCCATCAGTTCCATGCCCGGGGTCTTCCAGCACACCGAGACCAGCCTGCTTGACGCTGCCGAAGAAGCCCGTGACCTGGGACTGGGCGGCATCATGCTCTTCGGCATTCCGGCCCAGCGCGATGCCCACGGTTCAGCTGGACTGGACCCGCAGGGCATCCTGAACCGCAGTATCCGTGCGGTGAAAGAACGCGTAGGCGATGACCTTCTGGTGATGAGCGATCTCTGCCTGGATGAGTTCACCGACCACGGTCACTGCGGGGTGCTCGATGGCACCGGCAGTGTGGACAATGACCGCACCCTGGAGATCTACGCGCAGATGGGCGTAGTCCAGGCTGAGGCTGGCGCGGACGTTGTTGCTCCCTCCGGAATGATGGACGGGCAGGTCGCAGTGATCCGCCAGGCACTCGACGACGCCGGGCACCATAATGTGCCCATTCTGGCTTACGCCGCTAAATACGCTTCAGCCTTCTACGGGCCCTTCCGCGAGGCCGTGGATTCACAGCTCTCCGGCGACCGTCGCCAGTACCAGATGGATGCCACCAACCGGACCGAAGCGCTGCGCGAAGTGGAACTCGACCTCTCCGAGGGCGCGGATATGGTGATGGTCAAGCCCGCAAGCGCCTATCTGGACATCCTCTCCGATGTCGCGCAGATCAGCGACGTTCCGGTGGCCGCATACCAGGTCAGCGGTGAGTACGCGATGATCGAGGCAGCTGCGGCCAATGGCTGGGTGGACCGCCGCGCCGTGGTGCTGGAATCGCTGATCGCCATCCGCCGGGCTGGGGCGACCAATGTGCTCACCTACTATGCGGCAGAGGTGGCCCGGTGGCTGCAGAACAAGGACACCACGGCCCCGTCGTCGTCGGCACCGCATTCCTCAGTGGAGCAGCCGGAGTACCCCCGGACGGCCGACTCCCAGCCGCAGGATGACGCCGGCTACCCTCCGGTGAGCTGACCCCAACGGGCCATAAGACCCCCTAGTGACTTTCAAACGGACCTCCTACAGACCAAAAGGACTGCGCTGCTGTGATGACCACCAACCAGGACCTCTACGAGACTGCCCGCGATCTGATGCCCGGTGGGGTGAACTCCCCGGTGCGGGCCTTTGGCTCAGTCGGTGGTGTGCCGGTGTCGATGGTCGGCGGTGAGGGCGCGTACCTCACCGATGCTGAAGGTCAGCAGTACGTGGATCTTGTGGGCTCTTGGGGCCCGGCGCTGCTGGGGCATAAGCACCCGGCGGTGATTGAGGCGGTCCACCGGGCGGTTGACGCAGGGCTGGGTTTCGGCACGTCGCATCCGGCTGAGGCGAAGCTGGCACAGCTGGTGCGCCAGCGGGTTCCCGGAGCGCAGATGATCCGCATGGTCTCGACCGGCACTGAGGCGACCATGACCGCGATCCGGCTGTCCCGCGGTGCCACGGGGAAGAACATTGTGGTGAAGTTCGCCGGGTGCTACCACGGTCATTCTGACGGCCTGCTGGCTGCAGCCGGCTCCGGCGTCGCCACCTTGGGCCTGCCGGGCTCTGCCGGTGTCACTGCCGCGCAGGCCTCCGAGACCATTGTCATCGAGTACAACGATCGTTCAGCCCTGGAACAGGTTTTCGCCGAACACGGTGAGAACATCGCCGCGGTGATCACCGAGGCCACTCCGGCGAATATGGGTGTGGTGCCACCGCAGGAGGGCTTTAACGCCTTTATTCGGGAGATCACCACGCGGCACGGGGCCCTGATGATCTTTGACGAGGTCATGACTGGTTTCCGCATCACCGACGCCGGCTACTGGGGCGCATCGGGCCGAGTGGAGGGCTGGGAACCGGATATCTTCACCTTCGGCAAGGTCATCGGCGGTGGCCTGCCCACTGCTGCGCTGGCTGGCCGACGCGAGATCATGGAGCACCTGGCACCGACCGGGCCGGTCTACCACGCCGGCACCCTCTCCGGTAACCCGGTGGCCATGGCCGCAGGTATCGCGACCCTGGAGAACGCGGACGCCGCGGTCTACCAGCACATCGACGAGAAGTCCCAGGTGGTCGCTGATGCGTTGAGCGCAGCTCTCACCGACGCTGGAGTGGACCACACCCTGCAGAAGGTCGGTTCGCTGTTCTCGGTGGCCTTCGGCACATCCCAGACGGGGGTGCACAACTACGCTGAGGCCCAGGCGCAGGAGTCCTTCCGCTACGGCCCGTTCTTCCACTCCATGTTGGAGCAGGGCGTGTACTTGCCTCCGAGCGTCTTTGAGGCGTGGTTCCTCTCCGCAGCCCACGACGACGCCGCCATCGGCCGCATCTTAGAAGCGCTGCCGGCTGCCGCTGAGGCTGCCGCCCAGGCCCAGCCGGCGTAGGCGCTACTGCTGAGGACTTGAGCGACGTCGAGAAGAGGCGTTCTTCGCTCATCAGCCCAATAGCGAGCCCAGCTGCAGCAGCGGCGAAACCTCAACGAAGCTGAAGGTCCCCGAATAATCCACGTACTGGCCCCGCCACTGGCGGAAGAGCCAGAAGCCCAAAGCGAATAATGCCAGGCACACCAGCACGATCCACACCGGCAGGCCACCGCGCCTATTGCGCGGAATCTCCGGGGTGGGCTCTTCCTCCGGGTTGTAATGCGGGGTGCGGTTCATAAGGCCTCAGTCTAGGGCTCATGTGAGTCGGTGATGTTTCATTCCCGCTGCAGACTCAGGAGAACCCACCCCAGAAAGCAGAGTTCAGGCCCCGGAAACGAAAGCTGGGACAATCGGCCAGGCCGGATCTATGACGGCGTCGGGTTTGGTCCGGCGAAGGAACTCTTGGAAGTCTGCAGCCTGCTCAGCTTTCCACTGCACCTGCAGCTCATGAAGCTCCTCTGCCGGGATCTGCAGTTGCGGGTACTTCTCCGCCAGACAGCAGGCCACCTCCACACCGGCCTGGGCATCCGGAGCCGCCGAGTGGGCCTCATTAAGGAGCACCCCGTAGACCCCGCACAGATCCCCCAACCGGCGCTTGCCCCGCCGGTATTTATCGACCTGCTTATCAATGACCAGCGGGTCGATCACCGGATGCGGTTCAGGAAAGCCCACCCCGTACCGCTCAGCCTCGTGGCGCAGCACCGTGAGGTCATATGGAGCGTTCATGATGACGATGGCGGATCCGGCCTCGAACTCCTTAGTCAGCTCCACCACAATCTGCCGGATGGCCTCTGCTGCCTGCTGGCCCTCAGACCGGGCATATTCGGTGCTGATCCCATGAATCGCGGTGGTCTCCGCAGGGATCTCCACGCCCGGATCCACTAACCATTCACGAACCCGAGGGGCATCCCCTTCGGCCGGATCGAAGACCACCAGGGCAGCAGAGACGATCCGGGCCTCACTGGGAAACCGGGACGTGGTTTCAAGATCGAAGCCCACCCGACGGCGGGTGTGCCAGGACTCTGCGCTGACCGGCATCTCGAATAGTGGGGGAATTTCCATGCCCGTCACATTACCGCCCGCCACTGACACAGATGAGCTGCACAAGCAGTGTGTGCCGTCAGGGATGTCAGTGGCGCTTAGTAGTCTGATCTGCATGTCGAATTCTCCGCAGCACCAGGAGCCCGCGCTGGGCGTGGAATGGGACGCATATCAGCGGCGGGTGCTGGAACTGCTCAACGACGACGTCGGACCCACGCTTGTCTACGGGGCACCCGGCAGCGGCAAAACGGCGCTGACAGTGCGGCTCGCGGTGGATTTCATCACTGCTGGAAATGACGCGTCGCGGCTGCTGATCCTATCGCCCAGCCGCTCCGCGGCGGCCACCCTGCGCAGCCGGATTGAACGTGCCCTGGCCTCGGCGGCAGCAGAACACGGACATTTCACCGCTCAACCCTCTCGCTCGTTCTCCGCCTTCGCCTTCTGGATACTGAACCAGGCCCGAGAGTTCGGGGTCCCGGGAGCACCACTGAGCCCCCGGCTGCTGGCAGGCGCTGAACAGGACAAAGTCATCGGTGAGGAGCTGCAGAAATTCGCTGATCAGGCTGAGGATGAGAACTCCCCCTGGCACCGGCTCCAAGGTGCCTTCGAAGCCCCTAAATCACTGCGCAAACAGATTCGAGACTTCTTCGACCGCTGCCGTGAATACCAGGTCAGCGCCGCAGAGCTGAAAGCGCACAGCCCAGATGGACCCCTCGCAGGAGTCAACCGGCCAGAATGGCATGCACTCGGTGAACTCTTGGGGGCCTACTCCTCCAGACTCGAAAACGATATGCCCGGGGTCTTCGATCCCTCAGCCTTGGTGGCCGAAGCCGAGCAGATGCTCACCGGCCGCACTGCCGATGGAAACGGCCCGCGGCTGGACGATGTCCTACGCTCCCGCCTGGACCTGATTCTGGTAGATGACATCCAGGAAGCCACCCCCGGTGTATTCAGGCTGCTGCGCGCGCTGGGAATGGGGCAGAAAGTCATCGCCTTCGGCAATCCCGACGCCGCCGTCCAAGGTTTCCGCGGTGCACGTCCTGACAAGCTCGCCAACTGGACAGTGACGGCACGCGATGCCACCAGCCCGGATATGACCGGCAGCATGGCCGCTGAACTCGCTTCCGGGTCCGCATCCGTACCGGGTCGGCAGCCGCAGGTGTTGAGCCTTCCCGTCTCCTACCGGCTCTGTGGGGAGACCCTGGCCTTCTATTTCAGAACTGTTGAACGCATCGGTGCGGTGGCCACTCTGCTGCGCCGTCCCCAGGGTCTGCCAGAACCAGAAGCAACTGAGGCGGACGTGGCCCAGGCAATGCCAGCGGATACTCCTCAGCGCACCAGCAGCGTCAGCTCCGAAGTTCTCAGCAGCCACCACCTGGCCGATCAGTTCATCCTGCAGCAGGTACTTCAGGCGCGGTTCGAAGGCGTACCGTGGGGCAGAATCGCCGTCGTGGTCCGTAATGGTGAGCGCATTACCCGGCTGGGCCGGCTCTTCGCCGCCCACGGAGTACAGGTCCAGCGCTCGGTCAGCGAACTGGTGCTGCACGAGGAAGACGCAGTATGGCCACTGCTGCGGATCATGGAACACGCCGCAGCAGCCGCCCACGCTGCAGAGCCGGCGGGATCACCTGACGGTGACGTGCCGGCCCGAGAGGCTCAGACCGCAGCCGCCGAGACATCCCCGCAGCTGCTGCAGCTGCAAGACATCCTCGATCTGCTTGGAAGCGTCTACACCGGAGCCGATGCCCAGCAGATCCGCACTATCCGGCAGCTGCTCATCCGCGCTTACCGTGACCAGAATGCCACTGAAAACCTGGAACTGCCGATGCCCGCTGACAAGGATCCGGCCGTCCCCTACAGCACCTCAGACCTGCTGCTGATCCATGCAGTCCGTGACCACCCGCTGCTCGAGCAGGTTCTGGATGCTTTGGATCAGCGCAACGGGGCAGAGTCGGAGATCCTGCGGCCGCTGCTGGTGCTGCGCCAGATGGTGCGTGCCGCCACCGCCGCCCAAGCAGACCCTCAGCGCAGCAGCGCAGAGTCCGTGCTGTGGGCAGCCTGGGACGCCTCGGCGGTCGCTGAAGCCTGGCAGGAGACCGCCCTCAGCGCCGGGACCGGATCCGACCGGGCACACCGTCGCCTGGATGCCGTCATGGGGCTCTTCCAGGTCGCTCGACGGTTCCTGGGGACCGAGAGCGGAAGCGATGCCGCCGAATTTGTCGACTATGTGGAGGAACTGGACTTACCCATGGACGGGCTGGTGGATACCGGCACCGCAGAAGGCGGCGTCGAGATTCTCACCCCGGCAGCGGCGGCGGGACAAGAATTCCACACCGTCATCCTCTCTGACCTGCAGGACGGAGAATGGCCCAAAGTCCGGCCCCAGGGGGAGCTGCTGGGGGCCTCAGACCTGATCGCCGTGAAAGAAGCCGGTGCCGGTCAACCGCTGCTGGATCTGATGGCCAAGCGTCAGGAATCCCTGATGGATGAATACCGGGTCTTCGCTTCTGCGGCCTCACGGGCCAGTGATCGGCTGGTGCTGGTGGCCGTCCAGGGCGACGGCGAGGTGCCCAGCTCGCTGTACAACCTGCACCATCCAGCCACGCAGCAGGGCCCGGGCGGAAAAACCCTGAAACGACAGCCGGTCCACCAGATTCCACGGCTCATCCAGGACCGCGCACTGGTTGCTGAGCTGCGGACCACCCTTGAAACACAGCTGCGCCGGGAACAACCCCAGCAGGAGCTCGTCGCGGCAGCGGCGGCCCAACTGGCGGAGCTGGCCGCCGCCGGGGTACCAGGTGCCCATCCTGAGCAGTGGTGGGGTGCAGCGGCGTTGAGCAGCACAGATCCGATTCTGGCTGAGGACGCGCCGTTGTCCATCTCGCCCTCCGCCGTCGGCACCGCACAAGAGCAGCCTCTGCAGTGGTTCACCAGTCAGGCCGGGGGAGACCGGCCCCGGCCCTTCGCCACAGAACTGGGCACCTTCATCCATGATGAGCTGCACGAACCCCATCCCGACGCCGAAGAGGACGTCCTGCTGGCGGTGCTGGAAGAGAAATGGCCCGAATTTGTCACCACCAGAACCTGGTCCAGCGAACGGGAGAAAGCCGAAACCGTGGAACTGGTCCGCTGCCTCGGTCGGTACTACCAGAGCTTGCAGAGCAGGAAGCGGCGACGCTGGGTTGAAGAACTTCACCTGCGCCAGGAATTCGACTTAGACCTCAATGACTACCTGCCCCCAGGCAGTCCGGTACCAGCCAGGCGAAAAGCCGTGGTCTCCGGCACGGCCGACCGGATCGAGCTGCCAGCCAGCAAGGACGCACCCCAGGGGCTGTACGTGGTGGACCTGAAAACCACCAAGAATCCGCCCAAGGACGAGGACGTGTGGGACGAGTACCCGCAGATCGGGGTCTACCAGCTGATGATCGCCTCGGGTGCCGTCACCGAAGCCATCGCCCGGCGCAATGAACGCATCACGGAGCAGCTGAACGAGCCGAGTCTCACCGAAGCCGAACGCACAGCGCTGCAGCGCAAGATCATCGACCCCGCCCAGCTGGAGGGCGAAACCCTGGACCTCGCGGCAAGTGCCGGAGCCGCTCTGCTGCAGCTGCGCCGCACCAAGACCGGGGCACGTGCCAAAGACCCAGTCCAACCACAGGAAGCGCTGCGCCCGCCGCAAGGTGCAGGTCCGGACTGGTGGCAGGACAGCTGGCCCATGAACCATCTCCGCCGGGCCGCAGCAAAAATGCTGCACCCGCAGTACGAGGCCACCCACGCACCGGGAACCGGAATAGGAAGCAGCTGCTACGTCGGACCGCTGTGCCCGCTGTGCGAAGACAACAGCTCCCCAGTCCAGCGGCAGTGGAGGAGAGAACCATGAGCACAGACTTCCCCGAACTCATCAGCCCAGAAGCACTGGCAGAGAAACTCGGAACCTTCCCACCCACCCCTGAACAGATCAAAGTCATTCGCGGAGGAAAGCTTGATGACCAGGGTGTTGTCCGCGGGGGCCTGGACCCCATGCTGGTGATTGCCGGAGCTGGTTCTGGCAAGACGCAGACCATGGCCGACCGCGTGGTCTACCTGGTGGCCAACCTGGTGGTGCGCCCGGATCAGATTCTCGGTGTGACCTTCACCAATAAAGCCGCCGGTGAGCTGAAATCCCGCGTCACAGCACAATTAATGCAGCTGGTGGAGAAGGACGTCATCTCCGTAGAAGAGATTCTCAGTGGCTCGGCCTACCCCGCCGAGGACGCCGAGGAACGCCGGAAGAACGCCTCCCGCGCCGGCTTGGAAGACCTGCTCACACCGGCGGTCTCCACCTACCATTCCTACGCCAACACCTTGGTGCGCAAATATGGAGTCCATATCGGTGTTGAGCCTGAAGCGGTGCAGCTCAGCGAAGCCCACGCCTATCAGCTGGCTCGAGACATGATCGAGGGCCTCACCCCGGACCCCCAGCAGGACCCTGTGCAGGATCCTGCACAGAGCGATTCGGAAGACGCTGAACTGGTGGAATGGCTGTTGCGCAGCGGGGAGACCTCCTCTTCGCTGGCCGCCGATGTCCTCACTATGGATTCCCAGCTCTCTGAGCACCTGAAGTCCCCGCAGGAGGTCATCGAGTGGATCGCCGAGTTCCTGCGCAGCAGCGAAGCCGCCTACGGGCCGATGCCTTCCAAACCCCAGTACATCCAGGCGCTGGCTGAGACCGTGAGATTCCGCGTCGCCGTCGCCCAGCTCACCGCCCGATTCCAGGCGCTGAAGGTCCAGCACAACTACCTGGACTTCGGGGACCTGCTGGTGATGGGTGAACGTATCGCACAGCAGGCTGAAGTCCAGCGCGCTGAACGCGAGCAGTACAAGGTGGTGCTGCTTGATGAATTCCAGGACACCTCCCATGCGCAGCTGGAGATCTTCCGGCACCTCTACAGTGGTGGACACTCGGTCACAGCCGTGGGGGATCCCAACCAGTCCATCTACGGTTTCCGCGGTGCCTCGGCCGGACAGCTCTTTGTCTTCCCACGGAAGTTCCGCACCGTCAGCGGAGAGCAGGCCAACCGGCGGCTGCTCACCGTGGCCTGGCGCAATAAGCCCCGCATCCTTGCCGTAGCCAACCAGCTGATCACCCCCTTTACCTGGGATCCCAGCGGCACCGCCGAACCGCCTCGGATGACCCAGGACTGGCACCGCGGCATGAAAGCGCAGCTGCGCGAGATCACCGCTGAAGCCATTGACGACGCCCAGCGTGCCCTTCAGCAGGCCACAGAACACAACGACCCCGAGGCCCACGCCCGCTGGGACGCTGAACTGCGGCGGCTACAGGCCCAGGGTGTTCAGCTGCGGCCGGGCCCCGCCGCCCGGGGCACCACAGAGAGAGTGACACTGCGGTGGTGTGCTGACGCTCAGGCAGAAGCACAGACCCTGGCTGATGAACTTGAAGCCGCCTACCGCAGACTCGGTGGAGATATCCGTGAAGCAGGTTCCCAGACAGGCCGCCGCAGCCTGACCTCTGCAGTACTGGCCACCAAACGCAGCCTGCTCACACCGCTGGCTGCTGAACTGCATGCCCGGGGCATTCCTCATGAATTCGTCGGCCTGGCCGGGCTGCTGAGCACCCCGGAAGTCCGCGAGATCCTGGCCTATCTGCAGATCTTGGCCGACCCCGCCCGCTCAGACTCCACTATCCGGCTGCTGGCTGGCGCCCAGTTCCGTCTCGGAGTCCGGGACCTCTACCTGCTGGGCCAATACGTCTCGGGGAAAAACCGCAGGCTGCGCGGCAGCAAAGCCGAACAGGCCGAACACGCCACCCTGCTGGATGCCGTCAGGCACTACGCCGCCCACCCAGGACGTGCCCATCAGGATGGACTCAGCGATGCCGCCGTCACCAGGCTGCAGTCCTTCGTTCCCATTCTTGACGGGCTGGGACACGACGGCGCGGCCAGGCCCTCCCAAGCCATCGAACAGATCATTGCAGCCACCGGGCTGAACACTGAACTGGCGGTGAAGACAGCAGGTCGCTCCAGTGCAGACCACCAGCTGCGGATGCTTATCGACTATGCCCAACAATTCGAGTCAGAACACCAGAGCAGCAGCCTCAGCGCTTTCCTTGCCTGGCTCGACGCCGCTCAGGACCACGAAAAGGGACTGAAGCTCGCCGAAGTGGAACCGAACCCGCATGCCGTTCAGCTGATGACCATCCACGCCTCCAAGGGCCTGGAGTGGAACATCGTGGCGGTCATGGGCCTGCAGGAAGGCACTCTGCCCAATCCGGCAGATATCTCTGACCGTTGGACCAGCGACGACGGGGCGCTTCCCTCACCCATGCGCGGAGACAGCGACAGCCTCCCGCAATGGCGGGCACTGGAGCAGGGCGACTGGAAGGCTTGGGCAAAATCAGCCACCGCATCCAAGGACGAAGACATCATCCAAGGTCAGCCCTATCCGCTGGCATTGCGGGCCTTTCGCGAAGAAGAGGAGCGGCGCTTGGCCTATGTGGCGGTGACTCGTGCTGAGGATGAGCTCATCCTCACCGGGGCGCGGTTCGTCAGCACTAATAAGTCACCGCGTGAGCCTTCCCGCTACTTGCTAGAAGCCGCCGAATCCCTAGGGCTGCAACAGCAACTGCAGCAACAGATTGAAGCCGCTCAAGCGCAGGAAAGTAACGACGCCGCCCATACCTACTATGTGGCGACCTGGCCCTATGAGCATCTGGATGGCCCCCGCATCGACCGGGAGATCCGCGACGAGGAAGGGGAAGTGGTTCAGCCCAGGCAGCCCGCTGTTGCAGAGCCGACTCACCAGCAGCCTCCCAGCGCCGTCATCCGGCAGGCTGCTGAGCTGGTCACCGCCGGCCTCCACGGAAACGGAGAGCCAGAGAAGCCCGCGCCGTCGTCCTCTGCGGTTCAAGAACAGATCAGCCTCTGGAAACAAGAGGCTGACTTCATCCTGGGCCGACGCCGCATGGCCGCAGCACCCTCAGATGAACTGACCGCATCACAGCTGACCGCCACCCATCTTGTGGGACTGGCGGAGAATCCCGAACGCATCAGTCGGCAGCTGCGCCGCCCCATCCCGCAGGAGCCAAAAACCGCGCTGCGCCGCGGAACCGCAGTGCACGCCTGGCTGGAGGAACGATTCGGCAGCACTGAGAAGACACTGCCGGGGTTCGAAGACCTTGGCCTGGATGACTCCCTGGTGCAAACCTTCGAGCTGGACAGACTGCGTGAACTCTTCGCTGCGTCATCGAACCCCTGGGCTGAGCGCAACGCCTTTGATGTTGAGCTCTCCTTTGCGGTGCCCTTGGCCGGGCGGACCATCCGCGGACAGATCGACGCGATCTTCGGGCTGGCAGCAGATGGTCGGGAACTGACTGTCAATGATCGCAAGGACTGGTACGGTCGCCCCACCGCAGAACGCAACGCACTCATGCAGGAATGCAGCTGGCACCTAGTGGACTGGAAGACCGGGCGTGCTCCGCGCGGAGACAAGGATCTGGAGCATAAGCTCATCCAGCTGGCGGTGTATAAACATGCCTTCACCACCATCTTCGGTGTCGCACGAGACCAAGTAGAGGTGTCGCTGTACTACCTGGAGGAGGAGGATCCGGCCCGGCGACTTGTGACCTACCCCAGCCCTGAGCTGGCAGCACGCGGAATCACCTTCCGTGACAGCAGAGAAGACCTCGAGGCGATCTTCAGCCAGACCATCGGTTCCGCTGGCGGGCAGAAAAATGCGGGCCACACCAACGCTGCTCAGCCGCGCAGTGCGCGATAGGTTGGAACCCATGGCTGCACAGGATATCCACCAGCAATGGCTTGAGAACTACACCCGGGTGCTGACGGCCTACGGGCTGAACTATCAGGTGCGTGAATACAACGACCTGGAGATTCAGCCGGGGGATCAGCCGCGAGTGATCATCCGCAATACGGCCTCCGTGGTGCCACAGCGGGTGCATATGCTGGGGGTCATCGACCTGACCCCCAGCGAGGAGGCCATCAGCGAGTCGGCCACTGCGCCCGACCGGCTCGAGGCAGCAGAGTTCGCCGTCAAGCTCACCGATCAGATCACCCGAGTACGTGGCCGGGCCGTGACCGACCACACCGGGCAGGTTTATATGGAACTGATCTGCGTGGCAGGAGAACCCGGGCTCGTACCCACTGTGGACCAGCTTCAGGAACAGCTGCCGCAGCTGCTGGCCCTGCTGCTTCAGGCCCGCCAGAAACTGGGATAGAGCGCGGGCCTAGCTGGTGGCCGGCTCGCCATGGCGGCGGTTGAGGTACATCGCATACAGCGTGATGAGCACCCCGAGGACTGCAGCAGCAGCACCCACCATGGAGGGGGCACGAAGACCCCAGCCTGCGGCGATCACCCAGCCACCCAGCAATGCGCCGATGGCATTGGAGCCGTTAAATGCCGCGTGCTGGAAACTGGCTGCCAGCTGCGGTGCATTCGGGGCCATATCGATCAGGTGAGTCTGCATAGCCGGGCCCAAGCTGCTGGCAGCCAACCCGGAGAGGAACAGCAGGATCGGCATCAGCCACCAGATGTGGGCGAACGCGCTGAAGGCCAGCATCAGCACAGCCACCGCAAGAGCAGCACCCAGCACAGTACCCAGGACCGACTTATCGGTGAAGTAGCCGCCGATGAAGTTCCCGATCACCATGCCCAAGCCGAAGATCGCCACCACATAGGGCAGGTATTGGGCATCAATACCAGCCAGTCGGACGGTGATATGGGAGATGTAGGAGTAGACGGCGAACATTCCGCAGAAGCCGAAGACCGCCAGGATGACTCCGACCCATAGCCGCCAGGTCAGCGCACCACGGATCTCACTGCGTACTGAAGCGCCCTCAGGGGCCTCCATACGTGGAGCGAAGGTCGCCACAGCAAACCAGGTCACCAGGGCCAGAGCGGCAGCGATCATGTACATCCAGCGCCAACCGAACTCCTGACCCACCCAGGTCACCACCGGTACACCTGCCACATTGGCGATGGCAATACCGGAGAGCACCACCGCAATGGCGCGGGCACGCTTGCCCGGTCCTGCCATATGGGCCGCCATCAGTGCAGCGCAGGCGAAATACGCACCATGGGGCATACCGGAGAGGAATCGTCCGATCAGCATGGTTTCGTAGGTGGGTGCGAAGAAACTGAAGATATGGGCTGCGATGAACAGGGCAAGCAGGAACAGGCCGTAACTGCGCCGTTCGCGCTTGGCGCCCAGCAGGGACAGAATCGGGGCACCTACCACCACACCGAAGGCGTACATCGCCACCAGCGTGCCGCCCTGGGCTTCGGTGACGCCGAGATCAGCAATAGCCTCCAGCTGCAGGCCCATGATCGCGAACTCGGTCACTCCGATGGCGAATCCGCCGATAGACAGCGCAAGGATCGCCAAAGCCACCTGGCTGCGGGTCATATTGGGCCGCCCGTGAGTGGGTACCACTGGGATGGCAGCGGTCACCGTGGCCAACGGTCCGCTGACCGGGGCGTAATGGGTGTGATGGTCGTGCTCAGCGGGAGAACGCTGCTCTGTGCGCACAGGAATTTCGGCAGTGTGAGTAGCCATGTCGTATCAGTACCTGTCAGTGACGTACGGAATTAGTCAGTCTTGTGTCCGGGCAACATTGCACATGCGCAGGGAGTATAAGAACCCGAGTCTGGGTGAAACCTGAGACCTTCTCAGCGGCGGACTCGTGGCACAACACCACCCCGGGGGCAGATCATTCCCGAGACCGAACAGAACTTCAGAGTCAGATCTTGGCGCCGGTCCGACGGGTCAGCCAGATGGCATAGACGCAGATCACAGCGCCCAGGAGGGCCGCCGCAGCGCCCACATATGTGGGGGCACGCAGACCCCAGCCGGCGTCGATCACTATCCCACCCATAATCGCCCCCAGCGCATTGGCGGCATTGAACGCAGAATGGTGGAAGCTGGCCGCCAGCTGTGGTGCATCAGGAGCAGTATCAATCAGATGCATCTGCATCGAGGGGCCCAGCGTACTGGCGGCAATGCCCACTAAGAACAGGAAAATGAGCATCGGGATGGGCAAGTGGGCGGTCGTGGCGAAGCAGAACATCAACACCGCCACCGAGACCATAGCTGCCAGGACGGTCCACAGCACGGACTTGTCCGTGAGGTAGCCGCCCACGAAATTACCGATGACACCGCCGAAGCCGAAGAGGAAGACCACCCAGGGCAGACGCTCATCCGGGAAGCCGGTGACCTCCACCGAGACGTGCGAGATATAGGCATAGAGGGCGAACATGCCGGAGAACCCGATGACGCCCATCACGATGCCGACCCAGAGCCGCTGGTTCTTCAGCCCTGCGATCTCAGCGCGGACAGTCGCCCCCGCCGGGGGCTGCTGCCGCGGGGCGTAGGTCGCCACCGCAACCATCGTGATGATGGCCAGCAGGGCCACGATCATATACATCCAGCGCCAGCCGAACTGCTGACCGATCCAGGTCACCAGTGGGACGCCGGCCACATTGGCGATGCTGATTCCGCCTAGGACCACAGAGATGGCTCGGGCACGCTTTGCAGGTCCGGCCATCTGTGCGGCCATGAGCGCAGCGGTGGCGAAATAGGCGCCGTGCGGTAGTCCGGAAAGGAACCGTCCTAGCAGCATCAGCTCATAATTGGGGGCAAAGAAACTGAAAATATGAGCCCCGATGAACAGCGCCAGCAAGATCAGCGCATACTGTTTGCGTTCCCGCTTGGCGCCCATCAAGGAAAGCACTGGAGCGCCGACCACCACACCAATGGCATACATGGCCACCAAGGTGCCGCCCTCGCCGATGGAAATCCCCAGGTCTGCCACCGCTTCGCGCTGCAGGCCCATAATGGCAAACTCAGTCACACCGACGGCGAAACCACCTATGGACAGTGCCACAATCGCTAAAGCGATCTGCTTGCGGGACATCTGCCTAGTAGGCGACTTCTCGATCATGGCACACGCAACCCTTCGGTCAGGGCGAACATTCCCGCCCCAGAGATGGTCTGAAGAAAAACTGCAGCACCGCGCAGGCAGGCGTCGTCGCCTGGAACACCGCGGGGTGGTTTAGGCGCCGGGAGGCTTCAGGCCGGGGTGGCGCTCATAGATGGAGGACGACGCCGCCTCGTCTGTGCCACTGGGTTCAGCGGCGGCCTCAGCAGGGCTGTGAGCCGACACGGCCGAGGCGCTGCTTGAGGCGGAGCTGGCTGACACTGCTGAACCCGCAGTGCCGGCTGATCGGGCAGAGCCAGCTGAACGCGCAGAACCGGCGGAGCGGGCTGAGGCAGCAGACCCGGCAGAGGCCGCCGAGGAAGCAGACACCGGGAAGTAGTTCTTCTGCTTGGCGCGTTTCTCCGAGGCCGCATCAGGCTGGATAGGCAATGAGCCAGTAGTGGGAGCCGAACCGATCGCCGGCAGCGTGCCGGTGATCTCCTCATCCTCCCAGTCATCCTCCACATATGCGGGGATCTGATCAGTGGGCGGATCCTCATCGAAGGCAACTGCGGGGGCCGGATTGGGTGATGCAGCTGGCCGCGGGCGCAGCGGCGGAACCTTGCCGGTGGGCTCCTCATCGGCGCTGAATGCCGCCTCGTCGTCGGTGTCCTGAGCGGAGGCGTCAGTGATGACCGCAGGCTCACCGTCATCCTCAGGTTCGCCCCAGCTGGCCACGGTGGCAGCCGCTCCGGCCCGGGTGACGGGCTTGGAATGCTGTACCTCGGCTGGCTGACGGATCTCTTCGCCCTCGGGCGGAGTCAAGGAGATCTCCCTGCCGCCGTAGGTCTCGATGTCAGTGGCCAGCTGAGTCAGCAGCCCCTGAGCTTCCTGGACCATCTGCTCGTTGTTTTCGCTCTCGCCGCGAACCAGCCACTGGGCCAGCGAGAACTCCGCTGAGAGTGCCGCTCGGCGCAGAATATGCTCATCGGACTTATCGCGGCGGTGCGCCTGATAGCCGGCCACGACTGCGTCGGCGAAGTTCTGATCCGGGGAGGCGATCAGCCAGGCCAGATCATCGGCCGGGTCGCCTACATGCAGGTCGGTCCAGCCGGTCACCGCCACCACACGGTGGCCTTCGACCAGCAGGTTGTCCTCGTGCAGATCCCCGTGGACCACCACAGGGGTGAAGCTCCACAGATCCTTCTCCTCCATGGCGTGCTCCCAACGCCGCAGGAGAAGCGCCGGAATCTTGCCGGTAGAGGCAGCGGCGTCCAGCTCATTGAGCCTGCGCTGCCGGATCCGTTCGGCGGTGTAGCGCGGTAAGTCCGCGTGATCCACCACAGTCTCGGTGAGGTCATGGATGGCCGCAACAGTGCGCCCTAGGTCATCGATGAGCTCGGCGGACTGTTCCGTCAGCTCCGTCATAGGCAGCGAGGCGCCAGGCAGGTGGTTGTACACGAAGACTCGCATCTCCTCCACCCGGGTGGCACCGGCTACCGAGGGCACGCGGAAGGGCAGCTCCGCGCGGATGCCGGTGGAGAAACCACGCAGCACCTGCACCTCGGTCTCCAGCCGCATCGCGGCCTGGGCATGCTGAGGTGCGCGCACGCGCCAGCGGTTGCCCTCGGCGTCGACCACGACGGCAGAGGTGAAGTCGCGGGCATCATCTGCCGCATCAGCTACACCGGTCGGCGAAAGCCCGGGCACAGCACGTGTGGCCAGAGCCGCCAGTTCCATCGAAGTCCATCGCACGCCTCACAGCCTAGATTCCCGTACTGGCCACGCGCTGGTGAAACGCGGGGAGGAGTGGAACTTAACGGGCTGATGAGGGGCGAATATGCCCTGTGGAGAACTGAAAGAGGACTACGACGCCGGGCGTTACCGTAGAGACATGACCGAGAGCCTCACTCCCATCCCGCTGACCGCCGCGCCGGCCGAGGCGGTGCTGGACGGACTTGACGCTGAACAACGTCAGGCTGCGGCAACGCTTACCGGTCCGCTGTGCATTCTGGCCGGCGCAGGTACCGGTAAGACTCGTGCCATCACTCACCGCATTGCCTACGGGGTGCGCACTGGAACCTATGACCCCCACCGGGTGCTGGCGGTGACCTTCACTGCACGTGCTGCAGCCGAGATGCGTTCCAGGCTCACCGGACTGGGCGCACCCGGTGTGCAGGCGCGCACCTTTCACGCTGCAGCACTGCGGCAGCTGCAGTATTTCTGGCCGCTGACCGTGGGCGGGACACTGCCTCAGCTGGTGGATCACAAGGTCAAAATTCTGGGTGAGGCCGCCCGCCGGCTGCGCCTGACCACAGACCGCGCCTCGCTGCGGGACTTCGCTTCGGAGATCGAATGGGCCAAGGTCTCCACCCTGACTCCTGAGGGTTATCTCGCCCGGGCAGCGGGCAGACCCGAACCAGCCGGGGTACAGCACCAGTCCTTCGCCAAGCTGTACCAGGCTTATGAGGACCTCAAGCAGGACCGTCACCTGATGGATTTCGAGGATGTGCTGCTGTTCACGGTGGCAATGCTGGAATCCGATGAGCGGGTAGCCGCCCAAGTCCGTCAGCAGTACCGGCACTTTGTGGTCGATGAGTACCAGGACGTCTCGCCCTTGCAGCAGCGGCTGCTGGATCTGTGGCTGGGTGGCCGCGAGGAGCTCTGCGTAGTGGGCGACGCTGCCCAGACCATCTACTCCTTCACCGGAGCAACCCCCGACTACCTGCTGAACTTCCGGCGCCGCTTCCCGCAGGCGGAGGTGGTCAAATTGGTCCGCGACTACCGCTCTACCCCGCAGGTGGTGAAGCTGGCGAATGTGCTCCTGGCTGATCGCAAACCCGGCGGAAGCGCCCCGTGGGCGGAACCGCTGCAGCTGATCTCCCAGCGCCAGGCCGGTCCCACCCCGCAGATCACTCAGCATGCCGACGACGACGCCGAGGCCGCCTGGATCGCGGCACAGATCACCGACCTGCGCGATGCGGGCATGCCGTTATCTGAGATGGCGGTTCTCTACCGCACGAACGGTCAGTCCCAGGCCTTCGAGCAGGCGCTTGCCTCGGCGGGGATCTCCTACCAGCTGCGCGGCTCCGAACGGTTCTTCTCCCGCCGTGAAGTTCGGGAGGCCATGGCGGCACTGCGGACCTCATCCCTGGTCAATGAACAGGAACCGGTCCCGGATTCGGTGCGGGCGGTGCTCTCCTCCTTGGGCTGGTCCCGTGATGCCCCCACCAGCACCGGGGCTGTCCGCGAGCGCTGGGAGTCCCTCGCCGCGCTGGTGGCCCTGGCGGATCAGTTGGCCGGGGAGCGTGAGAACTTCAGTCTGCGGGATTTCCTCGCCGAACTTGATGAGCGCTCTGCCGCCCAGCACGCCCCCACAGTAGAAGGCGTGACCCTGGCTTCGCTGCATTCGGCGAAGGGACTGGAGTGGGATGCAGTGTTTCTCGCCGGACTGTGCGAAGGGCTGATGCCCATCACTTTCGCTAAAGAACAGCAGGAGATCGATGAGGAGCGCCGACTGTTCTACGTGGGCATCACCCGTGCGCGGACCCATCTGTTCCTCTCCTCCGCTGCAGCCCGGCATTCAGGCGGCCGGGGTAAGCGCACGCCGTCGCGCTTCCTGATTCCGCTGCGCAAGGAGCTGGGCTTGGAGCCGGCTGCCCGGCAGATCGCGCCGTCATCCGGGCGGACCAATCCGAATAACTCCAAGCGCAAACGTGCGGTGAGCTGCCTTGGCTGCGGCGAAGTGCTGGTCAAAGGTGCGGAAGTGGGACGGCGGCGCTGCGCCAACTGTCCGCCGCGCTACGAGGAGGCAGTCTTTGAGCAGTTGCGGCAGTGGCGGCTGGACTATGCGAAGGAACTCGAGGTCCCGGCTTTCATGGTCTTCAGCGATGCCACCCTCGAAGTCATCGCGGAGAAGCTGCCGAGCACTGATGAGGAGCTGCTGGAGATTCCCGGTATCGGGGAGAAGAAGCTGCAGGTCCACGGTCAGCGACTCAAGGACGCCCTGAGCGAGCTGGGCTAGAGCTCATCAGTCTCCAACCGATAGAGGCTGACCTCGCGCTGTTGGGCCGGATAAAAGCCGGTTCGGGCTAACTCTGCGCCTGACCGTCAGCCCAGCTGACCCCGGCCAGGAACGCATCAGCTTCTTGGGTGCGCGGATAGCGGGCCACCAGGTTCTTGAACCGAGCGTTATGACTGGGCTCAATCAGGTGGGCCAGCTCATGCACCAACACCGCGTCGACCACCCAGCCCGGCATATGGCGCAGCCGTGCCGACAGCCTGATCTCTCCGGTTGTGGAGGTAGTGGAGCCCCAGCGTCGCTGCTGTCGAGCTGACCAGGTCACCGAGGCGGGCTTGGGGGCCCCCTCAAGATAGCGAACTGACAGTTCCGCAGCCCGCTGTTCAAGGGCCTCGTCGCTGCGCCCGGAGGAAGACGCACGAGCAGCTAAGCGCTTCTGGAATGCGCGGGCGTGCTTCTCCACCTCACGCTGTGAGAGCCGCATCGGGACTCGCAGCCGCAGCTTTCCTGCTACCTGCTCCGCCGTCACCGTCCGGGTGCGCCGGGCAGAACGAATCACCAGCACTTCGGCGCCGTCGATCATGATGCGCTGCTCATCAGTTCCTGCTCTCACACCATCAGCCTAGGGCCTCCCCGGCCAACACCGCAGGCCAGTCGGGAGCCTGTGGATAACCTCTGCAGGATTGGTCGCGAGAGAGAAGAATGACTGCCACCGGCAATGCACCAAGAATCTGGCATCTGGGAACCTCGGAGCCAGGACTGTGAGCGAGGTAGACCGTCATGACAGCACCCACCAATGCTGCACCTGGGCCCCGAGCTGAGGACGTTCACCGGGCACGACGACGGCTGACCACAGTCTTGGTGGAAGGGCTGGAGCCATTGGGGCTGGCGGTGGCAGAGCAGCTCACCACTTTGGGTCTGGGAACATTGCTGCTGCGAGATGAGACCCCGGTCGGCAGCACCGATGTCCCAGCAGAACCGATCGGCCCGGGCCGCCGTCGTCACGCAGCACGGTACAGGGAGACGGATCAGGGCAGGCCACGGCTGAACGCGGCGCTGCGTATGCTCGCACCGGCCCGTCCCGACGCTGATACCACCCTGGTCCTTGACGCTCCGGAGGGCGCCCCAGTCCTGGGTGCTGACCTGTGCGTCCTCACCGGGACGCGTGCCAGCTCTGCTGAGTACTTGAGCAGCACCGTCAATGATGGCCTGCCGGTGCTGCCGGTGAGTATCAGTGCCGGATGGCTGCGCATCGGCCCGCTGCTGGGCAACGCCCTGGAATGGGCCGTCCACCCGGCAGCAGCACCAGATGATGAACAGGTTGCTGCAAAGGGCTGCTGCCCGGAGTGTCTGCAGCACCACGGAGTGGTGGTCGCGCACCGGGAATCCGCGTCTGCAGCAGTGAGTGCGCAGCTCATCGCCTTGACAGCATCTGCAGTGGCCCACCAGGTGCAGATTCTGATTGACGGCGCATGCGCTCCCGCGGTGGAATCCGGTGTGCTGCTGACTGATGCGCACTCGGGCACCAGCCAGCTGATGAATCTCAGCGCCCACCCAGAGTGTTCCTGTCTGCTGACACGCCGGACCCCCGCGGAGTCTCCGGGGCGCCGTCGTGCCTGGAAGTCTTCGAGTCCCTGAGCATCACTGGGGCGAACGGTTCTTCTCCCAGCGGCGAACGGGGGCGTACCGACCAGACAGCACCCAGTTCGCGGCGCTAGTCTGAAACTTCGACATCCGTGCATCATCACAAGCGCAGGAGCCAGATATGAGCCACAATTCCGGTGACACCGGCGGCGAGGACCGCGGACAGGGACCAGACGAAGAGTTCTTCCGGAAGCTCTTCGGCGAGGCCTTCGGGGAGAAGTCTGACCAGGACAAGGATGAGGATCCGAAGCCGGATAGCGGTCCCTCCATCGGGTTCACCGGTACGCCCGGTTCAGGCTCCAGCTCGGACAAGGCGGATCAGGGCGGATTCCCCGGCATCCCGGGATTCGACCCCTCGCAGCTGCCTTTCGCCGCTGATCCGGCGATGATGCAGCAGATTATGGGCCAGGTCCAGGCGATGTTCTCGGCCATGCAGAACCAGGAGGACGGCGAGACCGTCAACTGGGACATTGTCGAGAGCGCAGCCCTGGCGGTCATCAGTGAAGATGACCCCGCAGTGAGCCCGGCCGAGGCCAAGCAGATCGACGATGCCCTGCGGCTCGCTGAAATGTGGCTCAACGAGGCCACCAGTTTTGAGGCGCTGGGGCAGATCGGACAGGGACTGACCCGCCGCCAATGGATCCAGCAGACCTTCGAATCCTGGAAGGTGCTCACTGAGCCGGTGGCGGAGGCCGTGGGGCGGGCGCTGGGTTCAGTGGTTCGCCAGCAGCTCAACGATGACGGCGCAGGCCTGCCCGAAGAGCTGAAGTCCATGCTGCCTCCCGGCGCCGCTGAGCAGGTGGCCGGGACCATGGAACGCATGGGCGGTGTCGCCTTCGGCGCTCAGGTCGGTCAGGCCATTGGTGAGCTGGCCCGCGAAGTACATTCTGGCTCCGATATCGGCCTGCCCATGGCCGGACAGAGCATGGGGCTACTCCCGGCGAATATCCGCGACTTCGGCTCCGGCCTGCAGGTCGAGCACGAGGAGATTCTGCTCTATCTGGCACTGCGGGAAGCTGCCCGAATCAGGCTGTTCGCCCGCGCTCCATGGCTTGAGGATGATCTGTTCAACGCTGTGGCGCAGTATGCCGCCGGAATCCACATCAATATGGAGCGCATTGAGGAAGCTGCCCAGTCCATGGACCCCAGCGATCCAGCCGCCATGGAAGCAGTCTTTGGCGATGGGCTCTTCCGTCAGGACCGCACCCCCATGCAGGAGGCTGCGCTGCGCAGGATCGAGACCACCCTGGCGCTGGTAGAGGGCTGGGTGGACGACGTCGTGGCCCAGGCAGGCGCTCATCTTCCTTCTATTGAGAAGCTGCGCGAAACCACGAACCGTCGTCGGGCCACCGGCGGCCCTGCCGAGGACGCCTTTGCGGCCTTGGTGGGACTTGAGTTGCGGCCGCGCAGGCTGCGCGACGCCGCAGCCCTGTGGGCTCATCTGCGCGAGACCGCAGGCATCGAAGGCCGAGACGATGTCTGGGCTCACCCCGATGTTCAGCCCGAAGAGCAGGACCTCGACGATCCGTCTGGTTTCTTCAGCCGCCGTGAGGAGCGCGAGGCGCAGTCGGCTTCCATGGATGAAGCGCTGCGCAAACTGCTCGACGGTGATTACGAAAGCGGCACGGACACTGACGGGCCCCAGGACGGACCCGGCGGGGAGAGCCGGTGACGCTGCGGCGCACTGTTGGCGCCGTCTCAGGTGCGGGCGCACTCATCCTGGGCATGCTGGCGCTGACTCTTCCCAGCCCCTACCTTTTGGAATCTCCCGGCCCCATCTTCAACACCATCGGTGAGGACAATGGCTCGCCGGTGACCGCAGTCCATGGCGCCCAGACATATGAGACGCAGGGTTCTCTTGCGCTGACCACCGTCTTTGTCAGCGGGGCCCCCACCTCTACGGTGCGGGTTCCCGATGCAGTACGCGGCTGGTTCGACCCCGGCATCGACATCACCCCGCATGAGCTGGTCTACCCCTCCGGCACTACGGCTGAAGAGGTTCGACAGCACAACACGCAGGCGATGGCCTCCTCCCAGGAGCTGGCCCTTGCCGCGGCCCTGGACCATCTGGAGATGGACTTTGACGTCGAGCTGTCGGTGATGGATTTCACCGAACAGGCTGTGGAAGCTGGCACCCCGGAGATCCTGACCCCCGGCGACCAAGTGATCGCAGCCGCTGGTGAGCGCGTCACCGGTCTGGAAGGTCTGCGCTCTGCGGTCAACGCCGCCGCTGGAGAGTCGATAGAATTAACCGTGGTCCGTGACGGAGAACACGTTGAGGTCGAGGTGCCCACCTACCAGGAGGCCGACGGCGAGTACTACGTCGGGATCCTGCTGGCCAGCGAGTTCGAGTTCCCGGTGGAGGCCGATATTCGACTTGAGGGCGTGGGCGGTCCCTCTGCGGGCCTGATGTTCACCTTGGGGCTGGTTGATTCGATGACAGAGGACTCGCTGACCGGAGGTGAGAACTGGGCCGGAACCGGCACAGTTGATCCGGATGGAACAGTGGGCCCTATCGGAGGAATCGCTCAGAAGGTGATTGGCGCGCGCGACGGCGGAGCTGAACAGTTCTTGGCTCCGCGGGACAACTGTGATGAGCTTGAGGGCAGGCTTCCTGAGGGGCTCGCGGTCTACGGCGTGGAGAACGTCGATCAGGCCGTGGAGATCGTGGAAGCCGTGCGCGATGGCAACGATGACGTACTGGCCGAGCTTGAAAGCTGTGGCCGGTAGACGGTTCGCGAAGCGGACACCGCGCGAAAGCGGACAACAGCACCATACATAGACGTTTGAGGCACTAGGCACTTTGAGGAAAGCAGAGGACATACGTTGACTCAGGGATTCGGCGGGACGAACCCCTTCTCCGGAGGCATCTTCGGCCAAGGAGGATCCGGCTCTGGGCCGGGTAACGGCTCAGGCGGCTCCGGCCGCGAGTCGGAATCAAGCAGCTCAGGGCCACGGCGGCCCTCAGCGCTGCTGATCACCATTGTCATCCTGGCGGTATTAGCAGGGCTTTTTGTGGCCTTCGCTGGTTTCTACGCCGAGATTCTGTGGTTCAACCAGCTCGGCTTTGCCGAGGTGTTCTGGACTGAGCGCCTGACCAGAGCGGCGGTCTTCGCCGCAGCTTTCCTGGTGATGGGGCTGCTGGTGTGGGTCAGCCTATTTCTGGCATTCCGCACTCGCCCGCAGAGCATTAACGACCAGCTCAACGAGTCCGTGGCGCGGTATCAGCGTTCGCTGACCTCGATGCGTCGGCTGCTGATTTTTGGCCTGCCAGTACTGATGGGACTCTTCGCCGGCACAGCGGCCCAGGCTAACTGGGACGGTGTGCTGCTGTTCTTCAACCAGGAGCCCTTCGGCCGTACTGACCCGGAATTCGGCCTGGACTTTTCCTTCTATGTCTTTACCCTGCCGTTCTTGAACTTCGTGATCGGCTTCCTGATTTCGGCGGTGCTGGTCTCCGGTATCGCCGGTCTGCTGTGCCACTACCTGTTTGGCTCCATCCGGATCGAATCCAGCGGCTCGTTCGTGGTGGAGAAGGCCGCCCGGTGGCACATCGCGGTTGCCGGTGCCGTCTTCCTGCTGCTGCAGGGCGGAAACTGGTGGCTCAACCGCTACGCCACACTTCAGGACCAGAGCGGCAACTGGGCCGGTGCCATGTACACCGACGTTAACGCGGTCATCCCCGCCCAGACCATCCTTGCCGTAGCTGCGGTGTTGGTTGCAGTCGTCTTCCTGGTCACTGCCATCACCGCTCGCTGGCGTTTCTCCATTATCGGTGCAGCGATGCTGGTGGTCACCGCGATCATCGGCGGCGGCATCTATCCATTCCTGGTGCAGGAATACCAGGTTCGGCCCTCTGAGCGGACTCTGGAAACGCCCTATATTGAGCGCAACATGGAGCTCACTCGCTACGCCTACGGCCTTGAGGGAATTGAGCAGCAGGACTACTCCGCTGCCATGGTGCCTGAAGAGGGAGCGCTGGCCAATGACGCAGCCAATACCGAGAACATCCGTCTGCTGGACCCCAATCTGGTGTCTGCAGCATTCGGCCAGTTCCAGCAGTTCCGTCAGTACTACTCCTTCCCTGACACGCTGAGCTTTGACCGCTATGAGATTGAGGGCGAGCGTCATGACACCGTCATCGCCGCCCGCGAGGTCAATGTCCCCCAGGATGCTTCCTGGGTGAACCAGCACCTGATCTACACCCACGGCTATGGCCTGGTGGCGGCTAACGCCAACACCGTCACCCAGGAAGGGCGCCCGGACTTCACCCTGCAGGGCATCCCCACCCACGGTGCGCTGGCCAGCGATGAGGACTACCAGCCGCGCATCTACTTCGGCGAGAACTCCCCGCAGTATTCGATCGTGGGTGCCCCGGAGGACGCACCGCCGATGGAGCTGGACCGTCCCGCGGCACAGGACTCCCAGGAGGAGACCCAGTACACCTTCACCGGCGACGGCGGACCCTCGGTGGGTAATCTGTTTAACCGGCTGGTCTACGCGCTGCGCTTCCAGTCCCCGGAGATCTTCCTCTCCGGTGATACCAACGAGGAATCCCAGATCCTCTACGACCGTCAGCCGCGCGAGCGTGTGCAGAAGGTCGCCCCGTTCCTGGAGATCGACCAGAACGCCTACCCGGCGATTATCGATGGTCGCGTGAAGTGGATCCTGGAGGGGTACACCACCTCCAACAGCTTCCCGTACTCCGCTCAGCAGCAGCTGGAGTCAGCTACTACCGATGCCCTGACTCAGGGCACACCTGCGCTGACCGGTCAGGTCAACTACATCCGCAATTCGGTGAAAGCCACAGTGGATGCTTATGACGGTTCCGTGGAGCTCTACGCCTGGGATGATGAGGACCCGATCCTCAAGTCGTGGGAGAACGTGTTCCCCAACTCGCTGCAGTCCTATTCGGAGATGAGCGCGGAACTGCTGGAGCATGTGCGTTATCCCGAGGATATGTTCCGCGTCCAGCGTGAACTGCTCTCGAGGTACCACGTCACAGATCCCGGCACCTTCTACGAAGGCAATGACGCGTGGAGTGTCCCGGATGATCCGACTCGGGAGAGCGAAGAGCCCCAGCCGCCGTACTACATGACCCTGCAGATGCCGGGGCAGGATGATTCCAGCTTCTCGCTGACGTCTACCTATATTCCTGCCGTGGCCGCAGGGGGTCAGCAGCGCAACGTGCTCTACGGCTTCCTTGCCGCTTCCGGTGATGCCGGTACCGGTGAGGACGGCGTCAAGCACGAGGACTACGGGCAGCTGCGGCTGCTGGAGCTCCCGCGTGACACCGCCATCCCAGGGCCGGGCCAGACCCAGGCGAACTTCGACTCGAACAACCTGGTCTCCCAGCAGCTGAACCTGCTGCGCCAGGGCGCCTCCGAGGTCATCAACGGCAATATGATCACCCTGCCGGCCGGTGAGGGCATCCTGTATGTCCAGCCCGTCTACGTGCAGTCCACCGCCACTGATGCTGCCTACCCGGCACTGCGTCACGTGCTGGTGGCCTTCGGTGAGGAAGTCGGCTTCGGCGACACCCTCGATGAGGCGCTCGACGATGCCTTCGGCGGTGATTCCGGTGCACGTGTGGCAGAAGGTGCCGGCGTGGATGCTGATGCCGTGGAGGAAGAGATCGACGGCGGGGGTGAGGGCGCCACTGAAGAGGAGCCCACCACCCCGGCTGATGAGGAAGCCACCACTGAAGGTGACGAGGACGACTCACCGGAGCCCACACCGGGTGCTGGCAGCGGCGACGTTGCCGAGGTGCGGGAGCAGATCCTCGACGCTTGGCAGGACTCCCAGGAGGCCTTTGAGGCCGGTGACTGGGCATCCTACGGTGAGGCACAGGATCGCTTGGCCCAGGCCATTGCGGATCTTGAGGCACTCGAGAGCGAGTAGTCGCGCTAGATAAGCGCTGAAGCAGTGGGCCCCGGCGGGATAAATCCTGCCGGGGCCCACTGCTTTTCTGCCGTCTATAGACCTGCGGCGGGCACCCGGTGCTGGGCCGATTTTGCATCCCGTTCACCTGCATGTAAGATAAACAAGTTCCCAAAACGGGAAGCCCAACGCGCGGTGGAGCAGTTCGGTAGCTCGCCGGGCTCATAACCCGGAGGTCCCAGGTTCAAATCCTGGCCGCGCAACAAGAGAGAAAGCCCCTGGCCCAACGGCCGGGGGCTTTCTGTTTGTCTGCTGCAGCAGCCGCTGGCTGCTACCGCCAGTGCTGAGCTGAGCGGTCCCAGAAGCCGGTTGTCTCGCCGTCGTCATCGGTGAACTCCACCCAGTGGAAGTAGGGCCGGGCCGCGTTGGCCTCGCCTTCGCTCATCTCAAAGTCAATGCGGTGGCAGATCTGTTCTTCCCAGGGCGCGCTGAGCTGGGTGCCCTCCGGCGGGCGCAGGCAGCGGGCGCTGTCCTGCAGCTCATAACGGGAGGCCAGCAGCCAGGCCGGTGGTTCAGCGTCGCTGTCCTCCAGCAGCTGCTCGAGCTGCTCAACGCCATCGGGGTCCACGGTATGGGCCAGCTTCAGCGCGATGTCCTCGCCGCCGTGCTGAAGCGCCAGCACCTCACCAACCCGGTAGAGCTGCTGCAGGTACCAGTGCTGGAGCAGAATGTTATCCGCACTATTACCTGGGTGCGCCAGATTCGTCGGGTTATAGGCGAAGAGCCCCTCCTGCTGACCGAACAACTCTGGATGATCCTCGCTGAGCTGCGCATAGTGCCACAGCAGCTGGTAGCGCTGGGCCTGCGATACATCGCCCGAGCGGAACTCCGCGAAGCTCATCTGCGCCAGCTCGTCCATGCTGTGCTCTGTAGGCGATGCCGTGGGTTCAGGCGCTGCGCTTGAAGTATCTGCGGCCTGCGCCGCTGGGACATTCTGCGCTGGATCATTCTGCTCAGCCCCGCTCTGAGGACCAGCGTCAGCGTCCTGCGGCGAGCAGGCAACCAGCGATAAGCCAAGCACAGACATGACGACGACGCCGCGGACAGCCTGCCTCAGTGTGCCGCTCTCATGGGGTGCTGCAGGACGCCAGGCGGAGTTCTTTTTAGGCAGCACAGCACTCACTGCTCGTTGAGGGTGTAGTACTCGCGGGCCACTTCAAAGCCGCCGCCTGTGCGGGTGGACCAGCACTCAAAGTGGGTGGATTCAGCGACGCAGGCGAAGTCACCTGAGCTCGCGGCCTGACCATAGTTCAGGGAGACCGGCTGCTGGCTCACGTTCGAGGCGCACGCAGTCTCCACGGCGCCGTCGTCGCTGACGGTGAAGGTCACCCCGTTCTCGCAGTTCTCCGGAGCATCGAATTCGTACTCCAGGATGGTGCAGCTGAAGGACTCTCCCTGCACAGCACAGTGGATATTGCCGCTGGGAGCCGAGAAACCATCCAAGGGCAGTGCACCGGATGGAGCCGGGCGAGCCGCGTCGTCATCTGAGGTTTCGTCGTCGTCAGTGGGACTTTCGGTGGGGCTTTCTGTGGGGGTGGGCGTGGGAGAGTCCGCGGCGTCGTCCGTGGGTTCAGCGGTCGCTTCGGGTGTGCCCTCGGTGGGGGAGGGACTGGGCTGTTCCTCCACGATGCCCTGATCAGTTTCTTCGGCGTCGTCGGCGGTGAATATTGTGAACAGGCCGAGGACCGCGGCAATCACACCAACGACCAGTAGCAGAAGCAAAAAGATCAAGACACCGGCGCCTCCTCGGCGACGGCGTGGCGGCTCGTCTTCTACATACTCCGGGGCAGCTGCCGGATAACCGGTGTAGGCCGGGCCCGGGTAACCGGGAGACTGTTGCTGGTAGTAGCCACCAGCTCCTGCAGCGTGTCCATGGGGCTGCTGATAGCCGTGCGGCTGCTGATAGCCCGCGGGCTGGTCCTGATAACCGGTGTGGTCATCGTCATCGGGATAGTAGTTGGCTTCGCGCTGGGCTCCGAACTCTTGGGTCCCGAACTCCTGGGTCCCAGAGTCTTGGGCTGGCATTGCCTGGGTAGGAAACGCCTGAGTGGGCTGGTCCGTGGCAGCGCCCTGTGGGGGAAGAATCTGGGTGAAGTCCTGGGTCTGCTGGTTTCTGCGGGCGATCGCGGCGTCGATGGCGGGATCTCCCAGTCCGCCCAGCCACTGAAGCAGTTCCGGGTAGGTATTGGGGTTCTGGGCGATCTGCGGCCGCAGTTCGGGCCTGCTCCGGGCCAGCTCATAGAGTTCAGCCTGCGAAGTGCGCGGATCGGCAGCTCTTAAGGCATCGTGTCCCTGCTGTCCCTGGCTCATAGTGTCCCCTGACGTGCTTCAACTTCGCCGCCGGCAGTTGCCGCAGCTCACCACATCATGCCAAAACTACGGCGCGCTCTGCAGGAGAAGCGCTGGCACAGGCTGCACCGACTGCTTCGCTTCGGCGCTGGCTGGGCCAGGTGGCAGCCTCTTAGGAGGTCGCCAATCCCACGAAGTACTGATGCAACCGGTAGTCGCTGGTGAGCTCGGGGTGGAAGCTGGCGGCCAGCAATCGTCCTTGACGGACTGCCACCGGACGCCCTTGCGCTTCAGCAAGAACGTCCACATCAGCGCTGCGGATCTCCTCGATCACCGGGGCTCGGATGAATACCGCCTCCAGCGGCCGGTCCGGTTCACCGATTCCCTGTACCGGCAGCTTGGTGGTGAAGGAATTCAGTTGCGAGCCGTAAGCGTTGCGCCGTACGACGACGTCGAGCCCTCGGATCCGCTCGAATCCCTCCAGCGCCTGGGCATCGGCGACGCTCTCGGCGAGCAGGATCAGCCCAGCACAGGTGCCGAAGACTGCCAATCCTGCTTCGCGGTGTTCTCGCACTGCCTCGAACATCTTCACCGGGGCGGCGATTCTGGCCATCGCGGTGGATTCGCCGCCGGGAACCACTAAGCCGTCGAGTCCATCAAGTTCCTCCGGACGGCGTACGATCCGCACTGCAGCGCCAGAGGCCTGCAGGGCTGCGGCGTGCTCGGCCACAGCACCCTGCAGAGCCAGGACACCGATCAGTGGCCCGGCACTGACGTCCTCAACGGTCACCAGCCGCGCTCAGCCAGGCGGTGCGGGGCTGGGACATCAGCCACGTTGATTCCCACCATGGCTTCGCCCAGGCCCTTAGAGGCCTCAGCAATCACCGCTGGTTCGTCATAGTAGGTGGTGGCCTTGACGATGGCCGCCGCGCGCGCAGCGGGGTTGCCGGACTTGAAGATGCCTGAACCGACGAAGACGCCGTCGGCGCCCATCTGCATCATCATGGCGGCATCAGCCGGTGTGGCCACACCGCCGGCAACAAAGAGCACCACTGGAAGCCGGCCCTCAGTGGCAATCTGCTTGACCAGATCGTAGGGTGCCTGGAGTTCTTTGGCCGCCACGTAGAGTTCATCCTCGGCAAGAGAGGACAGCTGGGCGATCTCTGCGTTGATGGTCCGGATGTGCTTCATCGCTTCGGAGACGTCCCCGGTGCCGGCCTCACCCTTGGAGCGGATCATCGATGCGCCCTCGGTGATGCGGCGCAGCGCTTCGCCCAGGTTGGTTGCACCGCAGACAAACGGCACCTTGAACTTGGACTTATCGATGTGGTGGATGTAGTCCGCGGGGGAGAGGACCTCGGACTCATCGATGTAGTCCACCTTCAGGTGCTCGAGCACCTGGGCTTCCACAAAGTGCCCGATGCGGGCCTTGGCCATGACTGGGATGGAGACGGCGTCGATAATGCCGGAGATCAGATCCGGGTCGCTCATCCGGGCCACGCCTCCGGTGGCACGAATATCTGCCGGGACTCGCTCAAGGGCCATCACCGCGACGGCGCCGGCTTCTTCTGCGATCTTCGCCTGCTCGGGGGTGACCACATCCATGATCACACCGCCTTTGAGCATCTGGGCCAGTCCGGTATTGACTGCGGTGGCTCCGGTGGCGGGGGTGCCGTTGACGGTCTCGGTCACAGGGGTATCTCCTTAGGACACATGCAAATGGAGGGCAAGCCCTTCGGCTCGCCCTCCATTAGATCAGAGTTCACCTTCCGTTCACCAAGCAGTGGACGGTAGCGCGACTCATGGGGTCATGCTTTGTCTGATTCAGTCTCCAGGGAGGCGAAATCAGATTCGGTCACACCAGTTCCGGACTCATTACCGGTGCCGATGGCAGCCGGTGTGGATCCGCCGGACTTCAGGGCAGCCAGACGAGCTTCGATCTCAGCCTGCTCTCCGAGGTCCTCGAGCAGTTCGAACTGCCCGTCCAGAGATGAGGCAGCCAACTCGTTCTGGCCACGCACCCGGGCTTCTTCGCGGCGGATCTTCTCCTCGAAGCGTCCCACCTCGGAGGTGGGGTCCATGATGTCGATGGCTTTCACCGCGTCGTGTACCTGGGACTGTGCGTGAGCGGCCTTGGAACGGGCTACCAGCTCATCGCGCTTGGAGATCAGCTGCTGGCGCTTGGTCTTCATCTGCTCCAGCCCGGTGCGCAGGCGCTCCACGATCTCGCGCTGGGACTGGATAGTCGGTTCAGCGCCCTTGGCTGAGCTTTCAGCGTCGATCTGACGCTGAATGGCTACCTTGGCGAGGTTGTCGAACTTCGCAGCGTTTTCCTGGTTGCCCTCAGTGCGGAATTCGTCGGACTTCCGGGAGGCGGCCAGCGCCTTCTGGCCCCAGGAGCGCGCGGTTTCCAGGTCTTCTTTGTAATCGTCCTCCATCATGCGCAGGTTGCCGATGGTTTGGGCGACGGCCTCTTCAGCCTCACGAATGTTATTGGTGAAATCGCGCACCATCTGATCCAGCATCTTTTCCGGATCCTCAGCGCGATCCAGCATCTGGTTGACGTTGGCGCGGATCAGCTGGGACATCCGGCCGAAAATGGACTGCTTGCTCACGGTGATCACCTTTCCTTGGGGACCTTGGCTCAGATCACATTGTCGATACTAACGGCCACAGCGGGGACAGCATCAGCCTTCAGGCGGAGATTTCTCTCCACCTGAAGGTGCTGATCAGAACATCCGCCGACGACGGCGACCGCCCCGGCTGGTCATCCGTGCCATCCGCATTCCGGTTCTCAGAGCGCGGTTGATCTCGTTCTGACCACCCATGGCGCTTCCGCCGTAGCTAGTTCCACCGAAGCCGGTGCCGCCTGCGGTGCCGAAGCCGCCGAATCCGCCCCCTGTGCCGTAGCCGTAACCGCCTCCGAGGCTGGTCCGCCCGAAGGGACTACCACCCATGTTCTGCATATTATTGGTGGCCGCCTCTTGCTGGGCGATCTGGGCCGCCTGGACGGCCAATGCCTTAGCGCGCTGGGCCAGTTCCACCGCGCGTGAGGGCTGGGACTCACCGATGGACTCGGCTTCGGTGAGGCAGCGTTCGGCTTCAGCCATTCGAGTGCGGGCAGTGGAGGAAACCCCGTAGCGGCGCGAGCGCAGGAAATCCAGCGAGGACTGGACCTGACTGCGGGCAGTCAGCAGTTCGTTCTGCAGCATGTCCCGGGCGCGGCGATCCTGGGCCTGCCGGTCGCGTACGGAGTTCAGCGGCTCATCGAGTTCACGGTGGGCCAGCTCCAGGCCGTGGAGGAGCTCAAGGGGATTGATGCGGCGCCCGGAGTCCAGAGCCCGCTGGGTGCGTTCGACGGCGGACTCGGCAGCGGCAATGGGTCCTGCCAGTTCTGGGGCCTGCCCGGCCTGGTAGGTGGCCTTAGCCTGGGCGATATCCTGGGTGGTCTGGGCGATGCCGATGTCCAGGTTCCGCCGTGCTTTGCGCAGGTGATCCTCTGTCTGCTCCATGGAATCCAGCAGCGCATTGGCGTCTGCGGCAGCCTGCTCCCCTGAGTGCAGCGCCAATACGGCTTCAGCCGTATCTGCCCGGACGATGCAGTCAGTTGCTGCGCTCACAGCCTGCTCAGCTGCTGTCAAGGCTTGACCAGCTTGGTCCAGGTTGTCGCGGTACTGGTCCAGGGCGTCGTCGTCATAGCTGATTGCCAGGTTCTGCAGAGTAGCGTGTGCCTGCTCATGACGTGGCTTCAGCTCCGCCAGATGAGCACGCAACTGCTGCAGGACTGGCTCGGGATTGCGCTCTAGGTTGCGCAGACCCTCGAATTCCTGCTGGTGGGACTGCAGGGTCTGGTTGACCTTCTCGCAGCTGTGGATGATCTGCTTATAGAACTCGCGTGCCTCGGCCTCACCTTCGGGGTGGGACTGATCCACCTGTTGCTGCAGACGGAATGACTCGCGTAGGTGGCTTTTGGCCTCGTCGATGTCCTTCTGGAAGGGCTTGACCTGATCGTCTCCATAGGAGGCGGAGGCAAAGAGCAGCTCCTGTTCGCTGGAGGCAACGGCATTATCGGCAGCGACCAGCATCTCACCGGCCTGCAGTCGCAGCTCGTCGGTTGACTTGGCATCCAGTGGGTCTGGCGGGGCCTGGTTCTGCGGCAGCTGGCCCTGCTGGGGGGCACTGTAGAGGCGCTTCTGCTGCTTATTTCCGCTTGAAAGCCATACCGCTCCCACCCCGAGCAGTGCAAGAATTCCAGCACCGATGATGAGGGCGCCGATCAGCGCGCCGCTCACGACACGGATTCCGTCATAGTTTCTGGCACCATTCTTAGGAGTCTATTAGGTAGGTATGGCATCGTCTATGGACGTGAGAGTCAGCTTCATTCCTTCGATGTAGGAGCACCGCGCATCATGTCACAGGATCCCCAGGGCCCCGCCGAGAACCCACGGCCTTCACAGGATCAGTCCCCGGAACACCCGAGCCCGCACCCGGGTCAGTCCCCGGATGATCCACGTCCTGAACCTCAGCAGCATGAATCCGCCGAAAGCGGTGAGGGCACCGAGTCAGCAGAGCCATCAGCTCACCCGGAGCCTGGGCCGGTGACTCCGGGGTGGGGTGCCGCATCAGGCCCCCGGGCCCAGGATCCGCCCGAGCGTTTTGTGCACCCCTATGGACACAACCAGCCTGCACAGGGACCGTACGGTCAGGACCAGTCTGCACAGGCCCAGTACGGCCAGAGCCCGTACGGTCAGGACCAGTCTGCACAGGCCCAGTACGGTCAGGACCAGCAGCGCCCGGCCCATCCCCCGCAGTTCGAACAGCACGAAGCGCACCAGCACTCCCACCCCTACACTGCACAGCAGGCAGACCAGGGAGAATCCTCCGTCTCCAGCACCCACCAGGACGCATACGCCTACGGCCAGGGGCACAACCCCTGGACTAACCCGGCCGAGCAGCAGCGCGAGCCAAGGCGGGGGATGGGCGCAGGCGGCGTCGTCGCTATTGCTCTGGTGGCCAGTCTGCTCGGCGGCGGCGTCGGTGCAGCAGGCTATTCAGCGCTGAGCCAGGATGCTGAGCCCACCCGAGAGATCAGCCAGGGCCCGGCGGGGATTGAGATCAATACCCCCGAATCCGCCACCGCGGTGACGGCTGCCGCAGCCAAAGCGTCTCCGTCTGTGGTGACTCTGGGAGTCACCGACGGTGGTAGCAGTCAGGGATCTGGATCAGGCATTGTCCTCGATGACGAAGGCCACGTGCTGACCAATACCCATGTGGTGACTCTGGGTGGCGCCGTGTCAGATCCCACCATCCAGGTGCGCCTGGATGACGGCCGCGTGACCACCGCAGAAATCGTCGGAACTGACCCGCTCAGCGACCTCGCCGTCATCCGCCTCGCCGATACCGAGAACCTCACCCCCGCGGAGATCGGCAGTTCCGGTGAGCTCAACGTGGGTGATCAGGCCGTGGCCATCGGTGCTCCGCTGGGGCTCTCCGGTACCGTCACCGACGGCATCATCTCCACGCTGGACCGCACCATCCAGGTCGCATCTGCCGCAGTGGAGGACGAAGGCGGGGACGTTCCGCAGCAGGAGCCCGAAGAGGGCGAGGAAGAAGGACCGGGAGAGGGCTTTGAGTTCTACTTCCCGAACCAGCCGCAGTCGCCAACCCAGGGTGCGATCTACCTCAACGTCATCCAGACCGACGCCGCCATCAACCAGGGCAACTCCGGCGGCGCGCTGGTTGATGCTGAAGGACGGATCATCGGGGTCAACGTGGCGATCGCCTCCACAGGGGGTGGCGGGGGCCCCTTCGCCAGCGAACAGGCCGGAAGCATCGGCGTGGGCTTCGCGATCCCCATCGACTACGCCCAGCGCATCGCCCAAGAGCTCATTGATAATGGAGAAGCCAGCCATGGCCTGCTGGGCGTCAGCGTGGCACCGGCCTCGCCCGACGCTGAAGTCAACCGGCGCATTCTCGCCCAGGACGGACCCGTCAGCGCCGGCGGCTTCACCGCCGGCGCCCTGGTGAGCGAAGTGAGCCCCGAGTCCCCGGCCGGTGAGGCGGGGCTGGAGGTCGGCGATGTCATCACCCATGTGGAGGGACGACACGTGGAGGACGGCACCGCGCTGACTGCCACCGTGCGTGAATACGCCGCAGGGGAGAGCATTTCTTTGACCGTGCAGCGCGACGGTGAAGAAATCACCGTAGACGTCACCCTCAGCCGACTGTGAGCGGCACATTGTCTGATGCAGCAGGTGCTGGAACCCCCAGCGGTCCCTCCGGAGGTGCGCTGACCGGTTTGGCGCAGCCCCAGCAGCTGGTCCATCAGCTGGGGCTGCGCCGAGCGCTGGCCTTCGCCGCACATCCCGATGATGTGGACTTCGGGGCCTCCGCCACCATCGCCGCGCTGACCGCCGAAGGCGTGGAGGTCATCCTGTGCCTGCTGACCTCCGGGGATGCCGGAGGATTCGACCCCTCCCGCAGTCCGCAGGAGACTGCCCGGCTCCGGGCGCAGGAGCAGCAGGAAGCTGCCGCCGTCGTCGGAATCAACGAGGTCATCCTGCTGGATGAGCGCGATGGTTTTGTGGAGCCCAATTATGAGCTGATCGGCAAGATCGTGAGAGTGATGCGTCAGGTGCGCCCGGATGCGGTGTTCTCACTGCACCCGGAGCGGGCCTGGGACCGGCTGCAAAAGGCCCACCCAGACCATCTGGCCTGCGGAGAAGCTGTGGTTCGTGCGGCCTACCCTGCGGTGGAGAACCCCTTCGCCTACCCTGAGCTGCAGGAAGCCGGGCTGAAGGCCTTCAAGATTAAACACCTGCTGCTCTATGGGGCACCGGCGCAGCATGCTCAGCTGAGAGTAGATGTCAGCGGGTACCAGGAGCAGAAGATCCAGGCCCTGGGACGGCACTTCAGTCAGCATCGCGACGCTCAGCGGATGGTGGAGTTCGTCACCGCACAAATGCGCAGCACCCACGGTGGCGAGGGCTTCGCCGAGGACTTCCACCATGTGGTGGTGAACTCCCCGGACACCATCTCAGGGTTCTGAGCTGGTCCCGCGGGCGGGGAAACCCCGCCACGCTCTCGCTCGGCTCACGCCGAGCTTCACGCCTAAAGCTGGTCCCGCGGGCGGGGAAGAGGTCTCAGTCGGGTTGAGTGGTCACTTCGTCCGTTATAACCGCCGAAATTCCGTCTGATAACGGACAGAGTGACCACTCACTGGGGAGTCTCGGGGACGGTGCGCCCCGCTCACTGGGCCGCCGCGATTCAGGCGGGCTCTACCAGGATGCCGTCCTCATCGGCCCAGAGCTGTTTTCCTGGGACAAACTGCACCCCGCCGAACTCCACCGGGACATCCACCTCTCCGCGACCGTCCTTTGCGGATTTTCGCGGGTTGCTGCCCAGAGCTTTGACCCCCAGCAGCAGCTTGGCCAGCTCCACTCGGTCTCGCACCGCCCCATTGATGACCACCCCAGCCCAGCCGTTCTCCACGGCAGCAGCGGCAATCAGATCACCCATCAGGGCTGAGTCCAGGGAGCCCTCGCCATCAACGACCAGTACAGCGCCCTCACCGGCAGAGTTCAGCACGGACTTCACCAGACCGTTGTCCCGGTAGCAGGAGACCGTGCGGATCACTCCGCTAAACCGTGGCCGACCGCCCAAGTCCAGCAGCTGCAGAGAGACAGACTGAAGCGTCTCATCGGCGTCGAACAGGTCACACGTTGTGAAATCGGCTGTCATCGTTGACGTCCTCCTTCTTCCGCCCCGGGGGCATCCTGGTCCTGAGTGAGGGTCTGTTAGCTCCCCGCCTCGTCTTCAGCGGCATCCTCTTCCGGAGCCGGAGCATCTGTATCGCCGTCGTTCTCGCTACCTTCAGAATGCAGCGGGAGATCTGCCACGACGGCGCCGGTGGGCCGTTCCTGCCCGCGAATGGACTCCACACTGATCTGCAGCTGCCGGTACTGGGAGATGCCACGGACATCCACACCGTCTTCGAGCTCATCGGCGTCGAAGTTGCCCACCGAAGAGGGCTGACCACCCGTATGCGGCAATAGCCACACCTGATAGGTGGCATCCTCCGCCAGATCCGGGACACCGCTGAACTCCAGCCAAGCCACGTTCTCCGCCTCGGAGACCACCGCACGCATCTGCCCGCCATCGGCCAGGGAATCCTCCACGACGACGGCGTTCTGGTCATTCTCCGCCAGCGACTGGACATCAACCCCGGAGGTGACCCGGTAGATCACCACAATGCCCACCAGCAGCACCAGGAGGAATCCGGCGATGAACATCCACTTCTTCATCACCGGGGTGCGCTTCTCCGTCTCCTCAGTGTGAGTGGAGATGCCCTCCACCAGGCCGACACCGACCTCCTGATCGCCCACACTCTGTAACACCTCATCCAGCAGGTGGCTAGGCGGAACCACAGGATGGGCCGCGAAGATTTCCGCCAAGGTGCGCCGGGCGGCCAGCACGCGGGTATCCCACTGCTGGGCCTCGCGCGCATCAGCGGTCAGCGCTTTCTCATCCAGCAGCGCCCGTTCGGCGTCGTCCACTGCATCCAGGGCGTAGAGCTCGGCCAGCTCCACCAGCAGGCCCTTATCCAAGTCTGCGGCGATAGTGGAAGCAAAGTTCCGGTTGACCCCGCTGCCGCGCTCCACATCCTTGCGGGTCACTGCAGCGCGCAGGATCGGGTCAGGCTCGGACTCCCGCTCGGTGCGCTGGGTGTGCAGCCTGGTCATCGCATCCCGCAGTCGGGATTTCACGCTCGGCAGCGCCGCCCCCACACTCTGAGCCAGCTGGTGGTGCGACAAGCCGCTCAGGTACGTCAGCGCCAGGGCCTGTGCCTGAGAGTCTGACAGGGCCAGCAGGTCCTCGAGGATCTCCTCGGGCAGACCGGCGACGCCGCCCCCGTCGCTCTGGGCCACCGCGGTCAGCTGGATCGGTTCGGCTGCCCCTTCACGGAAGCGCTCCACAAAAATCCGGTGCGCCAACGGCACCAACCATTCCAGGACCTGCTCGTATTCGTTCGGCCGGTACTCAGCGGCGGCCTCCTGATCACCCTGCTGTTCCGCGGTGAAGTCTGCATATTCGTCAGTCAGCAGCTGCGAGGCCTGGGTCTGCAGGCGCAGATCACGGGCCCGGGCATCAGCCTGGTCCCACAGGTGCTGGTACACCGCCACGGTGGAAGCCTGTGCACCAGCCGGCTCGGCATGCATCAGCAGCGCCAGGCCGTAGATGACATCCGAGGTGGACTCATAGAACGCGGAGAATGAGGCAGTCTCACCGCGGGCAGTGCCGGTCAGCAGCTCGGCGAGAGTGGGCTCCTCGGGTTCGCCCGCAGGTTCTGCCTCGGAGTCAGCAGCGGCGTCTGTCGCCGGATCGGCCGGGGCTGCAGCGCCGTCGTCGAACTCACGCGGTTCCTCTTCTGTGCTGCCGTTGGCATACGAGAGCGGGGATTCCGAAGGGCTCCCGGGCTGTGCCCGCTGAGGCAGTTCATCCTGACGGTGCTCGTCACCGGCCTCGGCAGATTCGGCTGCGGCCGGATCCTCAGGGTTTCGCGGGTCGTGAGTCTCGCGCTCGGGGTCGGTGCTCATGATGGTGAGTGTAGTCAGCCCCGCGGCGTCAGGGCATGACCAACACCCTGCCGGTGCCCCGGCTTGCCCAGCTGAACGGGTCGATGACCGGGGGATTAGACTGCGCCGTCGAACCCTTGTTGCCGCCAGGCCTCATAGACTGCGATAGAGACGGAGTTGGCCAGATTCAGCGAGCGGCGCCCGGGCAGCATAGGGATGCGCACCAGATCCGTAATGCGGCTGTCCTGCTTGACGTGATTGTCCAACCCGGTGGACTCCCGGCCGAAGAGCAGCACATCCCCTGGGCGGTACTCGATATCGACGTGCCGGGTGTTGCCCTCACCAGTGAAGGCGAAGATCCGCTGCGGGTTCAGCGCGGCATAAGCAGCCTCGAGGTTCTCGTGTTCGGTCATCACCGCCAGATCGTGATAATCCAATCCCGCGCGGCGCAGTTTGGTATCGGAGAAGTCAAAGAGAGTGGGTCCGGCAATGTGCAGTTCAAAGCCGGTGATAGCCGCCAGCCGGATGAGATTGCCGGTATTGCCGGGGATCTCCGGCTGGTCAAGAATCACGCGCAGGTTAGTAGACACCTAAGACATTCTGGCAAACCTCTAGGGCCGCTGCTCAGAGGGACGCTGCTCAGGGGGGCGCTGCTCAGTCGACGTCGGGGGTGGCCAGCTGGTCACGCAGGGCGGTCATCAGATGCCTGTCCACCATGTTCGCCTGCGCGGAGGCGGCAAGGGTCTCGGTGATCAGCGACAGCGCCCGGCCGGCCGGCAGCGGGGCGGCTCCGGAGGGCACGCCACGGGATTCCACCACCGGATGGAAGAGGTCCCCGTCGGGGGAGTGCAGGATCACCTGAGTGTGAGTCTGCAGTGCGGGCGCATCACCGGCAGCCCGCGCAGTTTCCTTCAGGGTCCCACGCAGCCGACGGACTGCCGCGCTGAGGTTGGGCAGCGGGATGGTTTTGCCGCGGGCTCGCAGCGCGCGTCCATCCCAGGAGACCGCATCGGCCGGCACCTCGAAGGAGGCCACCAGCACCAGCGTCTGACCGCAGAGCAGCACATGCTCGGCCCGCTGATCACCGCGTGGAGTACGACGACGCCCGCGACGGTCAGTCTCCACCGGATCCAGCAGCACATCATTAAACAGCCGTGCCGCAGGAAGCTGTCCCAGCACATGCTTCTCCAACAGAGCCGCAGTGTGCTGCTGCACGCGCTGACTCCGGCTGCCGAAGAGCCCGCGTGCGGCGAACTCCCCATGGACTTTCTGACTCGTCAGCGTCAGGGAGAGGGGCTCGGGGTTCGATAGCGGGGGTTCATAGCGCGGGGGCTGATCGGCCTGCGGTGAACGGCTTGTGCCGCGTCGTCGCGAGTCCGTCCCGTTCTGCCCCCGGGCAGAGGCGGCACCGGAGGTGGAGGCGGTGAAGCTGCGCGAGTAGATACCGGAGGCCCCGGCGTCGTCGTCGGTTGCCCGCGGGACATCCCGGGACCGGTCATAGGCCGCGCGCTTCTCAGGAGTGCCTAGGGTCTCCCAGGCCAACTGCACCTGGTGGAACTCCTCAGCGGAGCCGCCCTGGTCCGGATGGGTCTGGCGGGCCCGACGGCGGTAGGCAGCACGCAGTGACTGCGCATCGGCCTGGGGCGCCACTTGCAGCACCGCGTAGAAATCGGGCTCACTCATCAGTGCATAAGACTACCGCCCAGCAGTCCCTGCATTTGGTCGCCGGAAGGATCTCATCTGCAGGAGAAAATGCCGGTAGGCGGCGTAGAATCGCACACCGTGCAGCCCTCCCGCTATTTCGACCATGCCGCCACCACACCGGTGAAGCCCACGGCCATCCGTGTGCTGACCGAGCAGATGCCGCAGCTGGCCAATCCGTCTTCGCTGCACGGGGCAGGACGGCGGGCCCGGCTGGCCGTGGATTCGGCGCGCGCCCAGCTTGCAGCTGCTGCTGGGGCCCACCCCAGTGAGGTGATCTTCACCTCCGGCGGCACTGAGGCAGACAACCTGGCCCTCAAGGGGCTGTGGTGGCAGCGTAGGTCTGAGGATTCCTGGCGTCACCGGATTCTGCTTCCGGGAATCGAGCATCACGCGGTGCTGGACACCGCCGAATGGTTGGAGAGCCATGAGGGCGCCCAGCTGGACATCATTGAGGTGGACGGCGACGGCGTGCTCGATCTGGAGTCCCTGAAGCGGCTGCTGAGCCACCAGCCCGAGACCATCGCGCTGGTGACCGCGATGTGGGCCAATAATGAGACCGGCGCGATCCAGCCGGTGCCCGAGATTGCCCGGCTCTGTGCTGAGGCCGGGGTTCCGTTCCACACTGACGCGGTGCAGGCCTTCGGCAGCGTACCGGTCAGTTTCAGTGAGTCCGGGGCCTCCACTATGGCGATCAGTGGCCATAAGATCGGCGCTCCGGTGGGGGTGGGGGCACTGCTGGTGCGCCGCGATGTGAAGCTGACCCCGGTGCTGCACGGCGGGGGACAGGAGCGCGATGTCCGCTCCGGCACCCTGGATGCCGCCGGGATCTGTGCGTTCGCGGCCGTGGCGGAGGAGACCGCGGGCGGTCTGGACGCGGAGTCCGCCCGGATTGCCGGTTTGCGCGATGAGCTTCTGGACGCGGTGGCGGGACTTGAAGGGGTGACGCTGCGCGGACCTGATCCGCGGGTGGTTCCGGAGAAGCGGCTGCCGAACAATCTGCACATCACCGTTGACGGTGCCGAGGGGGACTCGGTGCTGTTCATGCTGGACATGGCGGGTTTTGATACCGCCACCGGGTCAGCATGCACCGCGGGTGTGCCCCGGGCATCCCATGTACTGCTGGCGATGGGCCTGAGTGAGGCCGAGGCTCGTGGGGCTCAGCGCTTCTCGCTGGGCTGGACCACCACCGCCGAGGACGTGCAGGCACTGGCAGGCTCGCTGCCGAGCGTGATTCAGCAGGCCCGGGCTGCCGGTATGGCAGCTGACCGGCGTTGAGGACGGGTGCACGCGCACTGACCCAGAGTTTGTTTCACGAAACCCGCGTTTTGGGTCTCATGTGAAACAAACGCTGGGTCCTGACACCAGCACAGTCACGCCTTTCCCGCAGATTTAAGCGGCCACGGCTGCCATCTGCCATCGGGCAGCGCGCTCAGAGTCTGCGTGGCTGTCCTGCGGATATCCGCACTGAGACGTTCGGCTGACTCGGAGCTGCGACCACTGCCATCAGCCGTAGTCAAGGACCACTGCCACCCGTTCGGCAGCAGCCGCTCGTGAAACCTGCCCTCGGCCACAGCGAGCACCAGCTCTTCCAACTCCTGGACGAGGCGCTCTAGGTCATCATCACAGGCCTCGCACCCGCAGACCGGAAAGAGCTGCTGTTGCTCGACCAGCCTAGCCACCAGCCCAGCCTGCACGACGACGCCCGGGAAGTCCGTCCATGCCAGACGCAGCGGTGCACTCAATGGAGAGGACGGTGTCAGCCGCAGTTCCCGGTGCGTGCTGGTGCCTTCGCCAGGTTTCTCCCGGGTGAACCAGGAGTCCTGCTCGAGGTGCACATCGTAGGTGGAGGTGAGATGCTCCAGCAGCGCATCGGCTATCTGGTGCAGGGGCGCGAAACGCTCTGGATGTGTGCTCACGCTGTAGGAGTTCTCGGGAGGCTGCCCGGCCCAACGGTGCCCGTAAGGGACCAGCTGGCCGGCCGGGTCGAGAAACTCCGGGTCCGGCAACGTTGGCCGGTGGTAGGTAGTCACGCGCTTAAGCCTGCGACCAAAGCCGGGCGGCGTCAATAAGAACCCCGGCCAAAGTGTCCTGGGCTTCTCGGGGTATTGGCGGCACCGGCCTGCCGCCACAAGGGGTGGGACCCTGCCCTAAGCGCCTCGTGAAATCCCATCCGTTGTGGCAGTTCCGGGGCCTGTCAGCGCAGTTTGCGCAACAACGGATGGGAGTTTGCTCTCGGGGCTCAACGCGGACAGTGCGGGCGGGCGCGCACCCGGCCTAGCGCTCGTTGATGTGTTCTGTCAGCGCCTCAGCGGTATCGCGAATGCGGGTAGCCAGCCGCATCGCCTGCGCCTGACCCACCCGCCCCAGCTGAGGGCGGTCCAGTGCACCGAACGGGGTGACTGTCACTGCACCCAACGCGTTCAGCGGCATGCCCAGGCGCTGCCAGGGCTGCAGCAGCCGAGCCGAAAGGTCGGTGACCTGCGGCAGACCGGTGGGTCCGGCTGCCGTCGGGGCCGCCTCACCGGCGCGCAGCAGTCCAGCAGAGAAAAGCGCGCCACCTTCGGCGAGCTCCGCGACCCGTTCCCAGTCTGGAGTTCCCAACAGCGGCAAAGCGATCCCGAATCCATCTACCCGCGCCTGGTTGCGACTGAAGAAATCCTCCGCCTGCTCAGCAGTTACCGCGGTCCCGAAGTCCAACAGCACCTCATCTGCCCCGGCGGTGCGCAGGGCATCCACCACAACGCCCAGCAGTGACCTAGTCTCGTCCCGGGACACCGCGCGCAGGGACTGATATCCGCTGACGGTGGGAACCTGAGCAGTTCGCACCCGGGCATAGTCGGGCTCCAGGATGACCACAGATAACGACGACGGCGCCACGGCTCGGCGCACATGGGCCACATGCTCAGCGGCACCGGCCGCCAGTGACTCGGCCAGATCCCGCCGCGCGCCATGATCGGCCAGCACCTTCTCACCGCCCGGCAGGGCCAGCCCCGCTGCGAAGCTCACTGGCCCCAGCATCTCCATACGCAAGGGGCCGACGTCGTCGCCTTGATCAGCGCGAGCACCACGAACATCAGCCAGGGTGTCCACATCAGAGCGCAGCAGCTGTGCGGCGCGCTGATGATCTGCCCCTGGCCGCGGCACCAGGCGCCAGCCGTAGGAGGTCAACTCCGTATAGAGCTCGGAGAGTTGAGCGCCCGCACGGCCCAGCAGCGATGCGTGGTGGCCCCTGGCTGGCAGCTCAGCGAGCGCCCCCATATGGGGTGCGCTGAACTCGGATTCAAGCAACTGATATGCCAGATCCACCGCCGGACCGGGCATGACTGCCGGGGCAGCTGAGCGAATCAGGTTGACGGTGCTCCCGCTCACCGCTGCTGCGGTTCCTGCGGGCCGCCTTCAGACGCGGTTTCGGAAATGGCCTGGTGGTGGCGGATGACTTCCTCGATGATGAAGTTCAGGAACTTCTCAGCGAACTCCGGGTCCAACTGGGCGTCCTCGGCGAGCCGCTTCAGCCGGGCGATCTGGTTCTTCTCACGGGCCGGATCGGCAGGGGGCAGCTGATGCTTGGCTTTGAGCACACCCACCCGCTGGGTGGCCTTGAACCGCTCTGCCAGCAGATGCACCAGCGCGGCGTCGATATTGTCGATGCTGGATCGCATAGAGAGCAGCTCTTCAAGCACCTCGGGTTCTACGTACTGGGCTGCTTCGCCGGCGCGGGGATCAGTGCTCATAGTCCAAGCCTAGCGGCTGAGCTGCCAGCATCTAGTTCTGCGGCTCACATGCAGAGACCATCGTCGCTGACTCCGCGCATGCACAGCACCGTCCGCTCCACCTGGGAGAGCTCATAGCCTGCATCGCTCTCTTCCACAGTGACGAACAGACGGTCCCCGGCGACTGAATCATCCATCATTCCGGTGGCATCAACGATGTAGTAATCCACGTCCACAAAATCGGGGTTATTAACGATCTCCACATCCGGGCCGCCCTCGGCTTGGCCCTCTTCACCCCAGTCCGCGGTGTGCAGTTCTGCTACCTGCAGTGCCAGTTCTTCAGGATCTGCGGAGGCTGAGACCTGATCGGTGTACTGATCGGTGATGTCCTCATGCTCGCCGAAGTAATAGAGGTGTCCGGCCTGCACCCACCCATAGCCGTCAGCCAGCTGGATCTCGATCCAGCTCTGCTCTGATTCCGGCACGAAGCGTTCGCGACCCCCCAGCAGCACCGTATCGGTGGCAAACACTTCGCCGACCATTTCATCCATCTCACCCTCGAGTGTGGGCACCGCAAGTACCGGCAACGGCCCGGCGGTGCCGACGACGCCGACCGCCTCGCCCTCGCGGGAGAAGTAAGTCTCAGCCGATTCTCCCGGCAGATCGGCATCATCTACGCGGTCAGTGCCGCCGATGGGCAGCTCGGGCTCGGGAGCTGCTGCTGTCTCGGTCGTATCCGCTGGGGGCCCTTCGGTGCCGGTGCCGGTGGCGCCGTCGTCGGTTTCGGGGGTATCGGTCGCCTCATCCTCGGTGTCGGTGGGCTCCGGAGTAGACGGCGTCGCCTGGTCCTGATCTGTTGCGGTCGGAGCGGGTTCGCCCTCCTGATCGGGGGCGCATGCGCTGAGTGCCAGCAGTGCCGCGGTACCCAATGCGGCCGCTGCGGAGAGTCTGCGGGCTGGCTTATGAGCCGTTCCGTACTGCATCGTGGTAGTCCTCTGCGGTCGGGTCCAGTGCCATCTTCCAGCGTTGGAGGGGCAGCTGAACACAGCCTCAGAATGCGGTCACAAGTGTGTTGCAGAACGGAATCAGGGGTGCATCACCACATCGCCGAAACCCGGGTCGAACTGCTCGGGACAGCTCAGGCGGGCTGGTAGTTGCGGGAGCGCGCGGTGTCGATCGTGGCCTGGCCCAGGACCCGGGTGTCCTGGTACATCACCGCGGTCTGACCGGGGGCAACTCCCTTGAGCGGATCCTGCAGCTCCACCACCAGGGTGGGGGCGGCCGCGGCGTCGCCGTCGCCCTCTGAATGAGCTGCTTCCTCTGCGGGACCTGGGTCCTCGGCTGGTTCGGGGGCTTCCACACGAGCCCGGGCGGGCACCGGATCTGCATGGGCACGGATCTGCAGTTGGATCTCGAACCACTCGCCGGTGGCGGCCTCGGGCACCGGCTTACCGGCCCAGGACAGCCGGATGCCGGTGATTCGGTCGATCTCCAGCAGCTCCTGTGGGCCAGCCACCACAGTGTTGTCCTTGGGGCGGATCTCCAGCACGAAGCGCGGCTTGCCATCAGGGGCGGGCCGGCCCAGTTTCAAACCGCGGCGCTGGCCCACGGTGTAGGCCTCCGCGCCCTCGTGTTCGCCGATCTGGTTGCCCTCCGCGTCAAGGATCGGGCCGTTCTTCAGCTCGATCTGCTCGGCCAGCCAGCCGCGGGTGTCGCCGTCGGGGATGAAGCAGATGTCGTGGGAATCCGGCTTCTGCGCCACGGACAGCCCGCGCTCAGCGGCCTCAGCGCGCACCAGATCCTTCGAGGGAGTGTCTCCCAGCGGGAAGTAGCAGTGCGCCAGCTGCTGTTCGTTGAGCACACCCAGCACATAGGACTGATCCTTGGTCCAGGTGGCGGCACGGTGCAGCTCCCGGCCGTTCTCGGTCTCGATGATCTTGGCGTAGTGACCGGTAGCCACCGCGTCAAAACCCAGTGCGATGGCCTTGTCCAGCAGCGCCTCGAACTTGATCTTCTCGTTGCAGCGCATACAGGGGTTCGGGGTGCGGCCAGCGGCGTATTCGGAAATGAAGTCATCCACCACATCGGCCTTGAAACGCTCGGAGAAGTCCCATACGTAGAACGGGATGCCCAGCTTCTCGCAGGCCCGCCACGCATCAGAGGAGTCCTCAATGGTGCAGCAGCCGCGTGAGCCGGTCCGTAGTGTTCCGGGCATGCGTGAGAGCGCCAGGTGTACGCCGACCACTTCATGGCCAGCATCCACGGCGCGCGCGGCGGCGACGGCGGAATCAACGCCGCCTGACATTGCTGCAAGGACTTTCATAGCTGCTTTCTACGGTACGGACTCAACCCCAGCGGGGACAATACGAGCCGACGTCGGCTCACTCACACTGATCCTCTCAGCAGGCGCTTCAGATGCGCTGAGATGAAGACCCGCTGGGGAAACTTCAGGGCATAACGACGACGGCGGCAGCGACATTCCCAGACTTCAGTGGTCAGTATGTCCGCCAAACCGGGCCAAAACCCGGCGTTATAAGAGACAAAGCGACCACTCAACTGCTGCGAGTCTCAGCGGCCCGCCCGCCAGGTACGCGCCACTAGACCCGCGCGGCTCCCAGCCCTGTTCGGTCACGCGTTTTCACCGTAGTTTCGGTCCCCCGGAGCGATGTACCGCCGAAAGTAGCGGCAGAATGCGTGACCGAACGCAGCACAGGGCTTCCCCGGCAGGGTTCCCCGCGTCTCAGAGCTTCCCGGTGGCCTTCAGCCTGATGTAGGCATCGGCCAACGCCGGCGGCAGCTCCTCAGGTGCCGCTTCCACCACCTCAACGCCCATGGCCGAAAGCTCCGCGGCAACAGTCCGGTGCTCGATCAGAGTCCGCTCCGCTGCCGCGGCCCGGTACACCTGCGCTGCCGTACCGCGCTGCTGCCCACGGCGCTGCAGCTCCGGATCCTGCACTGAGGCCACCACCACTCGGTGCTTGGCGGTCAGCGCCGGCAGCACCGGCAGCAGCCCTTCCTGCAGAGAGGCCGAATCCAGCGCGGTCAGCACCACAACCAGGGAACGGTGTGAACTGACCGAGGCGACCTGAGCCGGCAGCTGCGAGAAATCTGCCTCCACCAGTACCGGCTCCACCGGCGCCATCGACGTGGCCATCAGATTGAGGAAGTCCCCGCGCTCTGAGGATGAGGCGCGCGCTACCAGCTGACGCTGGAAGGCCATGAAGTCCACTCGATCACCGGCTGAGGAGGCCAAAGCTCCCAGCAGCAGAGCCGCCTCGATTCCGGCATTGAGCCGAGGCTCATCCTCCACCCGGGCCGCCGAGGTGCGAGAAGCGTCTAAGCACAGGATCACCCGGCGGTCCCGCTCGGGCCGCCAAGTGCGCACCACAAGATGTCCGCCGGCACCATCCTGCCGCCGTGCCGTGGCGCGCCAGTCGATGGAGCGCACATCATCACCGCGCACATAGTCGCGCAGCGAGTCGAACTCAGTGCCGGCTCCGCGCAGCTGCACTGCCGTAGTGCCGTCAAGCTCACGCAGTCTGCGCAGCTTCGAGGGCAGATGCCGGCGGGAACGGAACTCCGGCAGCACCCGCAGCTCATGAGCCACATGATGCACCACCTGTCGGCCTGCTAAGCCCATCGGCCCTATTGACCGGATAGTGATGTGCTCACTGCGCAGGTCACCGCGCCGTTTCGGGGTCAGCCGGACCTGCACGGTGATGGCACCCCCGGCCGGTACCTGCAGCCGCTGCAAGCCATCCTCGGCCCCGGCGGTGGGCTGCCAGCCGTCCTTGACCCAGCCGCGCACCGCCCGTGAGCCTGAGTTTTCCACCCGGGTACCCGCCGTCGTGGTCTCTGAGCTGCGCAGCGGTCCCACCGGTTCACGGACAACCCTCAGCCGCCGGGGGGAGCCGGCAAGCAGCACGTCAGCCAGGATCAGTGCCGCCAGCAGCACCATCCACAGCCAGAAGAGACCGGGAAGTACGACGACGGCTAAGACCAGTCCCAGCGTCACCCACAGCAGGCGAGGTGTGAAGATCATGAGGTTCTCGGCAAATCCTGGGCAGCTATCAGCGCGGCACCGCGGTGGAGGCCAGGATGCCCTGCAGGACATCATCAGCCCCGGCACCGTCCATGGCGGCCTCGGGGGTCAGCGAGACCCGGTGACGCAGCGCAGGTACGGCGAGCGCCTTCACATCATCCGGGGTGACGTATTCACGGCCGGAGAGCCAGGCCCAGGCCTTGGAGGCGTTCATCAGTGCGGTGGCACCGCGCGGGGAGACTCCCAGCTGGAAGCTCGGCGCCTGCCGGGTGGCCCGGGCGATGTCCACGATGTAGCCGACGACCTCGGGAGCAATACTCACCTGGCCCACTGCCTGCCGGGCGGCGATGATATCCGAGGCGCCTGCCACCGCGCGGACACCGGCGGCTGCCAGATCCGAGGGGTTGAAGCCGGCAGCGTGGCGGCGGATGACTTCGATCTCATCCTCACGGGCTGGCAGCGCCAGGGTGACCTTCAGCAGGAAACGGTCAAGCTGGGCTTCTGGCAGCGGGTAGGTGCCTTCATACTCCACCGGGTTCTGGGTGGCAGCTACCAGGAACGGGTCCGGCAGCCGGCGGCCGATACCGTCTACAGAGACCTGGCGCTCTTCCATCGCCTCCAGCAGTGAGGCTTGGGTCTTGGGCGGGGTGCGGTTGATCTCATCGGCCAGCAGCAAATTCGTGAAGACCGGCCCCTCGCGGAAGCTGAAGTCCCCGGTGCGGGAGTCATAGACCAGGGAGCCGGTGACATCGCCGGGCATCAGATCCGGGGTGAACTGCACACGGGCAGTATCCAAGCTCAGGGAGGCGGAAATGGCGCGCACCAACAGGGTCTTGGCCACACCGGGCACGCCTTCCAGCAGCACGTGGCCGCGCACCAACAGCCCGATGATCACACTGCTGACCGCAGCATCCTGTCCGACGACGGCCTTGGCCACTTCTTCTCGGACTGCGGTCAGCTTGCCGCGCAGATCATCGCTGCTCATCGTGCTCCTTCATTGTTGTGCTGGCATCACTGGGTTCATCGGCGCGGCACAGACCCAGCTGCACGCGCACCTCATGATCAAGGGTCTGCAGAGCCTGAGCATAGGACACTAGCTCGCGGTGGTTGGCCGGACGCTGCTGCTGCAGCAGGGCAGTGACTTCCACCTCTGGGCGTCCGGTATGTCTGGCTGCTGATTCGGCCACAATCTGCGCCGCAGGGTGGCGACCCAGGCGCAGCAGTCTGGCGAGCTTCAGCAGCGCAGCGTTGCGTAGTACTGCAGCGGCGGCGGTGACGGCACCGCTGTGGCTGTACATCCGTGCACGGCCCTCGGCGGCCTCAGATGCCGGGACCTCCACAGGCAGCGGCTCGGTGACCACCGGTCCGTAGCGCCGTCCGTAGGCAACCGCGCCCACAACGGTCCCCAGCAATAACCAGCCAGCCAGCGGCCAGAACCACCGGGGCAGGAAATCCCAGGGCGAACTCCATTGCTGGACGTCAAGAAGTTCAGCCGCACCTGGGGTGTACCAGATCAGCTGGCTCGAACTGTTCTGTGCGGAGGCAAAATCGCCGTCCTGCGGGGCGGTTGACTCCGAGACCACGGTCCCAGCTGCTGCTGCGCGGAAGAGGCCCAGGCCTACCGCGGCATTGCCTTCGGCAGTGATGTGCCGATTGGTGAAGGCCTCAGGTGCAGCGAAGGCAATCCCATGGTCGGTGGGGACCAGCGCGTACTCGCCACCGGCTTCGCCCTCCCAGATGGGGAAGCATCCTTCCGGGGCGCTCAGCGTTTCGCCCCGTGCCTGCAGGCTTCCGGCGCTGCGGGCGAACTCCAACTGGCAGTGCAGTCCGGGGGACAACGTCTCAGCGGTGCCTGTTGCTGCGGAGGGAATCGGCAGCGCAGACCATATCCCCTCCAGTGCCAGCATCTCTTCCAGCAGGTAGGTATTCTCCGCTATCCAGACCACCGCGGTCTGTTCCTGCGCAGCGCGCTGACGCAGGGCGGCGCTGAACGCCTCGGGAGGGGTGAAGCCGTCAGAGAGTACGACGACGCCAGCCTCCGGGTGTTCTTGCATCAACCGCTGGGCTTCAGCAGCGTTGGGAGCCTGGTGGAGTGTGACACCCTCATGCTGAAGTACCTGCGCTAAAGCGGCATAGCCATTGAGATCGGTGTTCTGCAGACCATAGGGCCGGGACTCACGGTCGCTGGTCAGCTGCATGGCCACAGCAACAATGGCTCCCAGTACCAGCAGCGCGATCCAGAACTGCCAGCGCCCCAGAGCGGCGCGGGCGGCGGCACCGGTGCTGGCCACAGTGGTTGCGGGAGCGCTCATCGTGGTGCCACCTGCGCTCCCGGAGCAGCCGAGTCGGAACGATTCTGAGACCACTGCCCATTCTGGGCGGGATGCTCATTGCGCAGCCGATACGCGGTAATCAGGGCTGCATCCAGGCGCAGCAGCTGATCGTAGTCGCGGTGGCCCAGCTGGACCCCGCCGTAGCGGGAAAGGTTGAACTTCTCCGCGGCACGAAAAATCTCCGGGGCCAGTGCCGGTACGCCCATGGCGTCCATGGCCGCGGTCTCCGCTGCAGGTGCATCAGTTCCGCCCGGGAAATAGGCGGCGAGGTCCGCCGCTGCTTCGGTGGCGGTGCGGCCGCGCTGATCCCGTAAGCCGTTTTCCTCGCCGGTGCGCACCATAGCCCGGAAGAGCTCGCGGAAGGCCGCGTCGAAGTCTCCGGCTCGCCGTCTGTCCTCGGCGCGCAGCCGCAGCTGCTCTGCGGTGACGCTCTCTTCGATGTTCAGGGTCTGCTCTGCTGTGCCCGAGCGCTGCAGCCGGGGCCGGACTACCAGGATGCAGACAATGATGGCGCCGATGACAAGAACCGCAGCGATGATAGGCCCGTAGGGGATATTCACCGGCCCCACCTCCACGCTGGCCTCCCCGAGCCAACTGAGGAACCGGTCCAGTGCCTGGCGCAGCGGACCGCTGTATTCCCGTTGGTAGCGCGGATCGGCCAGCTCGCGTTCCAGAAGCTGGCGTCCCTGGTCGTCGGTGTAGGTGAGGCTCCCGGTCACCGTGAGCCTCCAGGAGCTGCCCCAGGGGCCGCAGATGGCGAGGCGAAATAGCGGGGGTCTAAATAGCGCGGGGTGAAGAACCGTGCCAGATGTTCAGGCGAGCCGGGCAGGACAGTAGCGGCGTCGTCGTCGCTCTGGGTCTGTCCCGCGTGCAGCAGCGCGACATCCAGTGCTTCCTGGCGAATCCGGCAGTTCAGGTACATCACCGCAGCAAGGGCACCGGCCAGTGCCATCATCAACGCGCTGAGCACATTGTCATAGAGATGTCCTGCTGCAAGGACCAGAAGTCCCAGGGACTCCCCGGAATCCTCTGCGGACTGCCAGGCGATCTCCCCACCCAGGCCGGAGGCCAGAGCCGCCGGCATCGACGCCAGCATAATGGCGATTCCAACAATGAGATAGAACAAGGCGATCACGGCGATATTGCGCCACCACATACCGCGGTTCAGCGAAAAAGAGCGGCCGATGGCGGCGAATGCATTAAGCCGTTCGCTCACGATCACCACCGGACCGTACATGAACGCCACGGTCAGCCAGCACAGCAGCAAATAGAGTCCCGGCACAATCACGATGAGCCCCACAAACAGCGTCAGGCCCGCCAGGATCGCGCCGATGACCACGGCGATGAATCCGATGACCGATAACAGCAGCCCCACAATCACCAGGTGGAGCAGCAGCCATCCCAGCTGCCGGGCACGCAAGAGCACTGTCTGCCGCAGCGTGGTGGGCAGCCCGTAGGCTGCACGCAGCGTGGGAATCACCAGCAGTCCCAACGAGACTGACATCAGCAGGCTGCCCAGCAGGGTGGAGATGGTCATCAGCAGCATGACTCCGCCGTCGCCTATGGCTGCCCACGCCAGTTCGGCGTCGTCGAAGGCGGCAGGGTCAGTCAGCAGCCGGGTGAAGGAGTCGGTGCCGAAGAACGTCAGCACCAGCAGCGAGGCGGCGAAGTTCAGGACCCCGGCGAGGAAGGGCAGACCCAGTGCGGCTCGGGGCGCATGGCGGATCACAGCGAACGCCGCAGAGAACAGCTCATCCTGGGAGAGTGCTCTGAGGGGATAGGCAGTTCCGGCGGTCACACGCGTTAGCCTATCGCCTCATATATCCTGGGGAGTCAGCGGAGAGCATAGGCTTCGCTTATTCGTACGCATTCGCCGCGGCAGTCGCTGCGTGGGAGACAAGCCGCGGAATCAGGGAGGAGCCGGATGAAAGCCAGGATCCTGGTAGTCGACGACGACGAGGCGCTGTCGGAGATGATTGGCATCGTCCTGCGCAATGACGGCTTTGAGCCGACATTCTGCGCCACCGGCGATGGTGCGTTGGAGGCTTTCCGTTCCTCCGATCCTGATCTGGTGCTGCTGGACCTGATGCTGCCGGGCAAGGACGGTATTGAGGTCTGCCGCGAGATCCGTGATGAGGCCGATACCCCGGTCATCATGCTCACCGCCAAGTCGGATACCGCCGACGTGGTGCGCGGGCTGGAGGCTGGAGCAGATGACTATGTGCCCAAGCCGTTTAAACCTGCTGAGCTGATCGCCCGCGTCCGGGCACGGCTGCGCCCCTCGGATAAGCCTGGCCGGGCGGAGACTGAAACGCTGACTATCGGGGATCTGACCATCGACGTGGCTGGTCATGAGGTCCGCCGCGGAGACTCCAAGATCTCGCTGACTCCTCTTGAGTTTGATCTGCTCTCCACCTTGGCGAAGAAACCCTGGCAGGTCTTTAATCGCGAGATGCTGCTGGAGGAGGTCTGGGGCTACCGTCACCAGGCTGATACCCGATTGGTCAATGTCCATGTGCAGCGACTGCGTTCGAAGGTGGAGAAGGACCCGGAGAGCCCAGAGATCATTCAGACCGTTCGCGGCATCGGCTACAAGGCCGGGGGATAGGGGAGCGCCGCTATCAGTCAGCAGAGCACCGCAGCAGCGGAGGAAGGTTCCGGCCGTCCGCTGCTGACCCTGGGGCGGCGCCTGAGCCGGCTGCCAAAACTCTGGGCGCAGTCCCTGATGTTCCGCGCCGTGTTCTATACGGGCCTCTTCACTGTTTTGGGGACCGGTCTGATCACCTACTTCCTGGTCCAGCAGGTCACCACGGGGCTTTATCAGGAGCGGCTTGAGCAGGTCCAGATTGAAGCTACTACCGCACTGGTGGATGCCCGCAATCAGTACGAATCGCTCTCCTTCTCGGAACCGCAGTCCGAAGAGGCTGCCATTGCGGTGCTGGACAATGTGGGCGGCCCGGCCGCACAGCAACACCGCGGCATCATTCTGATCGGGCTGGAGGACACCGCCTCGCCCTATATGGCCGATACCTCCACTGGAGCGCTGCCGCTGAGCGTGATCGGCTCTGATCTGCGTGAATCGGTGCTGGCAGATAGGCAGAGCCAGTTCTGGCAGCCGGTGGGGATCCCTGTAGGCGGCGGGCAGCCTGAACCGGGCATCGTCTTCGGCATGCATGTCAGCATCGCCGGGCAGTCCTACGGGCTGTTCTTCGTCTATGACTTCTCCTCGGTGCAGGAGAACATCAACTTCGTCTTCCGGATCTTCATCATCGCCGCAGCGGCCATGCTGCTGCTCAATATGCTCATCGCCGCCTGGGTGACCCGCACTGTGGTGCGCCCGGTCTCCTACGCCGCGGAGGTCTCCGAGCGAATCGCCGAGGGGCAGCTGGAACAGCGGCTGGCAGTGGTGGGCGAGGATGAGATCGCCCGTCTGGGAGTGTCCTTCAACAGGATGGCCTCCACTCTGCAGGAACAGATCACCCAGCTGGCGAATCTCTCCAAGATGCAGCAGCGCTTCGTTTCCGATGTCTCCCATGAGCTGCGCACCCCGCTGACCACCATCAGCATGGCCGCGAGCATGCTGCATGAATCCCGCGAGGACTTCGACCCCATCAGCCAGCGCTCCACTGAGCTGCTGCACCACCAGGTGGAACGCTTCCAGGCACTGCTGGCGGACCTGCTGGAGATGTCCAGATTCGACGCCGGCGCCGCTGAACTCTCCATCAGCGATGTAGACCTGCTCTCGCTGGCCCGCGAGGTGCTCATTGCCGCAGCCCCGCTGGCTGAACAGGCCGGAGCGGAGATGAACATTGTGGTGCAGCGGGAGCCGGAATCGGCTGCGGCACAGAGTGCTGCCGGCGAGGGTGACTTCATTGCCGAAGTGGACCGCCGACGGATCGACCGCATTCTGCGCAACTTGATCAATAACGCCATTGAGCATGCCGAGGGGCGTCCGGTGGACCTGATTATTGCAGCCAGCCCCACTTCAGTAGGCGTTGCGGTGCGGGATCACGGCATCGGGATGACTCCTGCTGAGGTAGCCCACGTCTTTGACCGGTTCTGGCGCGCTGATCCGGCCAGGGCACGTACCACCGGCGGTTCCGGGCTTGGCCTGTCAATCGCCACTGAGGACACCCGGCTGCACCAGGGAAGTCTGGACGCCTGGGGCCAGAAAGGGCAGGGTTCTTGCTTCCGGCTTGTGCTGCCCCGTCACCAGGGACAGCCTTACCGGGCGGCACCGCTGTCCCTGCCTCCGGTGTACCGGCCGCAGGACCGTGAGCGCATTACCGCGGAGAGCCAGGGTTTCATCGTCGGAGAGATCACTCACGACAGAGTGCACGAGCAGTCCCTCTACCCGCAGGAGGATTCATCATGACCCCCCGCCTGCGTTCAGGCCTGCTGGCCTGCCTTGCCCTGCTGGGTCTTGTCCTCAGCGGCTGCGCGCCCACACTGCCCACGGATGGTCCGGTCCAGGCAGCCGAGGCGGAGGAGGTGGTGGCCTTCAACTATGTCTACAGCCCCAGTGAGCCTTCACCGGGTGCCTCCCCTGAGGAGATCATCAACGGCTTTATCCAGGCCGGTGCTGGTCCCCAAGACGACTATTCGGTAGCGCGGCAGTACCTCACTGCTGAAGCCCGCAGCGAATGGTCTCCGGGACAACAGACCATGATTTACTCCACCCCGCCGAATTACCAGCCGGCCGGGGAGGGGGAGTACCAGATGGAGCTCAATGTGGATTCCCGGGTGGACTCCACCGGCATTATGTTCCGCACCGATGAGTTTGTCCGTGAGACTTTTGAGCTGGAACAGGTCGACGGCGAATGGCGGATCAGCTCCCTTCCCGAGGGACTGGGCAAGATCCTGGACCAGACGATGTTCGAACGGGCTCATACCGCGGTGGAGCAGTACTTCTTCGATCCGCAGCTGCATTATGCGGTGCCGGACCAGCGCTGGTTCGTCACCAGGCCCAGCCTGCTGGGCGACATTGCTACCAGCATCCTGGCCGGTCCGGCCCCCTGGCTTGATCAGGCCGTGGTGTCCGCGTTCCCGCGTGGTGCAGAACTGGGGCGTCCCACCGTCACAGAGGAGGAGCAGGTCGCTTATGTGGACCTGAACCCTGCGGCACTGGCGGGGGCCTCGCAGTCTGATCTGCTGCTGATGCAGCGTCAGATGGAGATGGCGTTGGAACAGGTCGGCGGAATCGAGGAAGTCAGGCTGACCGTGAACCAGGAAGAGCTGGAGCTGCCCAACCCGGAGGAGCTGCCGGAGGATCAGCAGCTGAATCTTCAGGCGCATCCACAGGTCAGCAATATCCAGGTAGGTGTTCTGAATGATCAGTTGGCCCTGCAGCGCGGCACTGTGACTGAGCAGATCGCGCAGCTGCCGGATATTGCTGAACTCGAGCCGCAGTCCCCAGCCATGTCCGAACTGACCGGTGCCGATGCCTTCGCGTTCCTCAACGGTGACGGTGATGCGCTCTACCATGTGCGCCCCGGACAGGATGAAGCGGAGCTGGTACTGGAGGGCGAGGACCTCACGCGCCCCTCTATGGATAATTTCGGCTGGACCTGGACGGTGTCACATGACGACGGAGAAACCGTGGTCAACACCGTGCCCTTTGACGATCCTGCTGCCGGAGAAGCACGCCAGATCAGCGCTGACCTGCTGGAGGATCGGCGGGTGACATCGCTGCGGATCGCTCAGGATGGCACGCGTGCCGTTCTGGTGGTGGATGATGCCACCGAGTCAACCATCTACATTGCCGCTGTCATCCGTGATGAGCAGGGAGTACCGCGAGCGCTGGGGCAGGCGGTGCCGCTGCCGTCCGAAAGTGCCGTGACCGAGGTGCGCTGGAGCGGATCCACCGGCGATGAGCTGGTGGCCTGGTCCCCCTACAGCCCCGGAGAGGCCCAGGAACAAGGCGTGGAGGAGCTGACTCGGGATATCCAACGGATTCAGCTCAGCAGCGGCGAGGTGCAGAGTCTTTACCCTGTGCTGGGCCTGCTGAATGTCTCTGCAGGTGAAGGCCAGACCCATGTCAGTACTGAAAGCGAATCGACGGCCTACTCTTCGCTGGTGGGTTCGCAGTGGCAGCCTAACTACGATATCGAGATCCGCGACCTGGCCTACCCCGGGTAGGGGGCCCGGCTCACGACCCGACTCAGGGCGTAGTTTTCCACAGCTGACCTTCGCCGCTGGTTGGCAGCGCATCGGCTCGGCATGCTGGGAACTATGGTTTCTGGGGCGGGGAGAGGATGCGGTGATGCTGCGCTGCGGCTGCTGGACCGGATGTGGTTCTCAACGCCGGGGACGGCACTGCGCGGTGCCGTGTCCGAGGCAGCTGATCTGCTGAGCCCCACCTGGTGCGTGGGATGTCGGGCAGCTGCGACCGTGCTGTGCCCGCCCTGCCGTACCCAGCTGAGGCTAGTGAGCTCCCACCCTTTCCGCGCACATCCTTTCCGCGCGGAGGCTCCGGCGCAGGCCCTCCCCGTGATCGGTGCAGATTCTGAGGGACTCTATGTGCTGCCGGTGATCAGTGCGGCCCGCTACTCCGGCCTGATGGCTGAGGCGCTGCTGGCGTTTAAGGACCATGAACGCACCGGGCTGCTCCGGCCGCTGGCAGCTGGGCTGTCACGCGCGCTGGAGGAAGCTGCCGCCACAGTCCTGGAGCCGGGGCCGGCGCTGCTAGTCACACCCCCGCCGTCGTTACGTTCGGTATTGCGCCGTGGCAGGCACCCACTGGGGGAACTGGTCGCCGCACTCACGCTGCCCCCAGGCATGGTCCTCGAGCAGCAGCTGCTGCAGCGCTCGGATGGGCCTCGCGCCGTACTGGGCCGTGGACAGAAGGCCAGGTCCGCAGCGGCACGGCGGCGCAGCACCGAACTGACCCTGACAGCTCAGGCTCGTCACAGCATTGACGGCACGCAGGTGCTGTTAGTCGATGATGTGCTCACAACTGGTGCGACCCTTGCGGCAATGTATGCCCCGCTGGCCGCATCGGGTGCAGAAGTCCGTGGTGCCGCGGTGCTGGCGGCAGCTCCACGACCACCTCAAGATGACGCTCTGGCCGCTCAGCAGTGACACGCCGGGGGAACCTTCCGGGGGCACTTCCAGTGGAGCAGGATTTGGCCTAGTGTGAAGTATGGGTACCTGAACAAGAGTCCCATCGCAGCAGCGATGGACTCGTTACGCGTTAGTCCATCCGCTGCTGTGCCGAGTACGGACACCAAGGAGGACGCCATGACCCTGCAGGTCACCTACACCGGCCGCAACATCTCCATCCCTGATGCGTTCAAAGAGCACGTCGACCACAAGAGCAGCAAGGTCGAACAGCTCGCTGATAAGGGACAGCGGCTGGAGGTCAAGGTCTCCAGCGAAAACTCCCACCGCCGTGCAGACACCTGCATCACCGTGGAGCTGACCGTGGTGGGTCGCGGAAAAGTGGTGCGCTCTGAAGCGCAGGCAGGGGACAAATTCGCCGCCTTTGAAATTGCCTGGAACAAACTCACCGAAAGGCTGCGCCGGGCGCGGGATAAGAAGAAGAGCCAGTCACGCAGCAACGGCACGTTGGGGCACCCCGCTCCGTCCGTGGGGGAGGCGTTGGCAGACGTGCCGCCAGTGGAAACCAGCCGCCCGCTCTACGAGCAGGTTCTCGATGCTGAGGCTGCAGACAACGTCCCGTCCCAGGAAGAAGAAATAGATGAACCGATCAGGATCCGCCGCAAGGTATTCGCCGCTGAGCCGATGAGCGTTGATGCCGCCGTCGACGCTATGGAACTGGTCGGGCACGACTTTTACCTCTACATCGACTCCGAAACAGGCCACCCCTCCGCCGTGTACCGGCGCCGCGGATGGACCTACGGGGTCATCTCACTGGACGCGCAGAAGACCGCGCAGGAGCCTGACACCGAGGAACGGGCTTACCGGGCCGATAACGGGACCACCCGGTCCCATGTGCGGGCGGCATAGCGGTACAGACGCTGTGTTGAACCAGCAGCGTTGAGCTGCCGTGACGGCCGCGGCCGGTGGAGAATCTGCCAGGAATGAGAACCATTCCGCGACAGCATCTGCCGGTCGCGGCCCATGCAGTGTTAGCAGGGGTGCGCTGTGGGGCCGTACACTGACATCTTGACTGATGCTGTATTGATCTGATGGAGAACTGGCTGTGCCTACTCTGCTCGAACGAATCCTCAAAACCGGGGAGAAGAAGATCCTCAAGCGGCTTCACGGTTATGCCGATGCCGTGAATCTCCTGGAGGATGAGTTCAAGGCGCTCTCCGACGCCGAACTCAGGCAGGAGACCGAGCGTTTCAAGGAACGGCTCAACGAGGGTGAATCCCTGGATTCGCTGCTGCCGGAGGCATTCGCGGCAGTGCGCGAGGCTGCGGACCGCACCTTGGGCCAGCGCCACTATGACGTCCAGCTCATGGGTGGTGCCGCTCTGCATCTGGGAAATATCGCGGAGATGGGCACCGGTGAGGGCAAGACGCTGGTGGCCACAGCCCCGGCATATCTCAACGCGCTGACCGGCAAAGGCGTTCACGTCATCACCGTTAATGATTACCTGGCCAAGTACCAGGCTGATCTGATGGGTCGTGTATACCGCTTCCTGGGTCTGACGGTGGGGACGATCACCAATGACCTCAATCCCGCAGCGCGCCGGCAGGCCTACTCTGCAGACATCACGTACGGCACCAATAACGAATTCGGCTTCGACTTCCTGCGCGACAATATGGCGCAGTCCCTCGATGACCTGGTCCAGCGTGAGCACCACTTCGCGATCATCGATGAGATCGACTCCATCCTCATTGACGAGGCCCGTACTCCGCTGATCATCTCCGGTGCCGCCAGCGGAGACATTTCTCGCTGGTACAGCGACTTCGCCACATTGGTTCAGCGGCTGAAGCGCGACGAGGACTACGAGGTCGACGAGAAGAAGCGCACGGTGGGTGTGCTGGAGTCCGGAATCGACAAGGTCGAAGACTACTTGGGCATCGAGAACCTCTACGAGACCCAGAACACCACACTGATTCAGTACCTGAACAACGCCATCCGCGCCAAAGAGCTCTATAAGCGGGACACCGACTACGTGGTGGTCAAGAACGAAGTGCACATCGTTGATGAGCACACCGGACGTATCCTCAAGGGCCGCCGCTATAACGAGGGTCTCCACCAGGCCATCGAGGCCAAAGAGGGCGTTCAGATCAAACCCGAGAATCAGACCCGGGCCACCGTGACGCTGCAGAACTACTTCCGCGGCTACGAGAAGATCGCCGGTATGACGGGTACGGCTGAGACTGAGGCCGCCGAGTTCATGTCCACCTATAAGCTCGGCGTTGTTCCGATTCCGCCGAATAAGCCTCGCCAGCGAGTCGACCACAACGACCTGGTCTATAAGAACGAGGTCATCAAGTTCGACGCCGTCCTGAAGGACATCATCGAACGCCACGAGAAGGGCCAGCCAGTACTGGTGGGCACTGAATCGGTGGAGAAGTCCGAGTATCTCTCCAAGCTGCTGGCTAAGCAGGGCATCCGCCACGAAGTTCTCAATGCGAAGAACCATGAGCGTGAGGCTGCCATTGTGGCTCGGGCAGGACGCCGCGGCTCGGTGACTGTGGCCACCAATATGGCCGGTCGAGGCACTGACATCATGCTCGGCGGCAATGCCGAATTCAACGCAGTCCACGAGATGGAGAAACTCGGCCTGGACCCGGTGGAGAACGCCGAGGAGTACGAGGCCAAGTGGGATGAGGTCTTTGCCCGCGCGAAGGAAGCGGCTGAGGCTGAAGCCGCTGAGGTCCGCGAATTGGGCGGTCTCTACGTGCTCGGCACCGAACGCCATCAGTCACGTCGCATTGACAATCAGCTGCGGGGTCGTGCCGGCCGTCAGGGCGACCCGGGTGAGTCCCGCTTCTACATCTCGTTGACCGATGATCTGATGCGCCTGTTCAACCAGTCGGCTGCGCAGCGCATCATGAACTCCCCGGCCATGGCTGATGAGATCCCGGTGGAGCATAAGTTCGTCTCCGGGGCCATTGCCAATGCTCAGCAGCAGCGCGAGTCGCAGAACACCGAGACCCGCAAGAACGTCTTGAAGTACGACGACGTGATGAACCGCCAGCGTGAGGCCATCTACTCTGACCGCCGCCGGATCCTTGAAGGCGACGATGTCCACGGCAAGGTCCAGCACTTCATCGAAGATGCTGTCTCGCTGATGATCGACGAGAAGACTGCCTCATCCTCCTCTGAGGACTGGGACTTAGAAGGCCTGTGGGAAGAACTCAAGGGCCTCTACCCGGTCTCGCTGGAGATTGAGGATCTGGTGGAGGAGGCTGGCGGCATCGACCAGCTTTCGGTCAAGCTGCTCAAGCGTGAACTGGTCTCCGATGCCAAGATCGCCTACGAGAAGAAGGAAGAGGAGATCGGTTCCGAGGCGCTTCGCCAGCTGGAGCGGCGGGTGCTCCTCTCGGTCATCGATGAGAAGTGGCAGGAGCATCTCTATGAGATGGACTACCTGAAGTCTGGCATCGGGCTGCGTTCGATGGCTCAGCGTGATCCGCTGGTGGAGTACCAGCGCGAGGGTTATCTGCTGTTCCAGGCAATGGCTGAGGGCATCCGAGAGGAATCTGTGCGGAAACTGTTCGCCGCCGAGGTTCAGGCAATCACACCCACCCACGCGCCGTCGCTGCCGGGGGTCAAGGATGGCCGTGTGGCAGCCTCGGGCAAACAGGTGAAGGTACCCGGTCTCAAGGACGCCCCAGGCTCGAACTAGAAGAGCTCTGGCACGTTCGTGCAATGACTAGCCTGAAGGCCCTGCGAGTTGTCTCGTGGGGCCTTCAGCCTAGTTCCAGGGCGGTGATCCTCCAGCGGGCCCGGTGAGCTTCACAGCGCAGGGCACAGGCCCTGGTGCGCTGATCGTCTGTGAAGATCACGCAGACCTCCCATGCGGAGGGGCTTACCTGTTGTGCCCGAATGCTGCGGAAGACCAGCTGGGCGGGTCCGTTGCGGTGCTGTCCGGGAGAAAAACGCTGACGATGGCGAGCCAGCAGCGCTGCCCGGCGGCTCACTTTCTGGTAGATCTCGCCGTCGAGCCAGCGCTGCATCTGATGAACCGGTCGCAGCCCGGCGAACGTCTCGGCCATGGCCTGGCAGACCATCCTGGAGATCGCAGTGATCTGCCGTTGTTCTTCACGTTCGCTTGCCAGCGGCACTGGCGCGCGGCCATCGGGTCTGAGTTCTGACGTCGCATTGAGTTCTCTTGCGCCCATAGCGTGGAGGAGCCGCGGGACCTCGTCTTCGCGCTGGAGCCGAAATCGGCTTGGCCGCCGCGATGGAGGTTGCTGAAGCAGTGCGGGCAGAGTGGCTGATGAGCTGCTGGGCTGGCTCTGCGCAGCGTTGAGCGGCATGTCTTCTCCTGTGCGGTCGGCGTCGTATGGGGTTGTAGCAACGGAAGCTCAGCGAATAGCTGGGGGAACAGTCAGCACGGTTCCAGGGCGAAGCCGCGCGGGATCATCCCCGATCAGCTGACGGTTAGCGGTGAACCAACGGGGCCAGATTCGGGCGACTTCCCAGTCACTTGCATCTGGGCCTGCGTACTCAGCTGCGATGCTCCACAAGGAGTCCTCGAGTCCCACTGTGACCGTGCTGGTCTCGTCGGTGGATCTCATGGCCGCCCCAGTGTGCCGCGGCGTGGGGGCTGGGCGGCGGGGTAAAAAACCTGGGCTCATGGTGACTCCCTGTGATGCGTCGTGACACTGCATGGATCTGTTATGCATAATTTAGTGTCGTTTGATGTTTTCAGATGCTACACAGGTGTATTGCGCTTGGGAAGAGCTGCAGGAAATATGGGCACAGTATTGCCGTCAAAGCCAGAAGGGGGTGTCAGCGTGCGCTGGGATGCACTCTTTGCTGACTTGGACGCTCAGTGGCAGGCGCAGGCGGATCAGCGATTCCAAGCTGAAGTGCAGCAGGCCCGTGAACTGGAGCGCTCTCAGCTTCTACTGGCTGACCGACTGCGGGCCCACTTAGAGGATCAGCGATCTGCCTCAGAACAGTTGAGTGTGCTGCTGCGCGGTGGCCGACGAATCACCTGCTGCTTGGAGTCGGTGGGAGCGGATTGGATTGCAGGAAGTGCCGGTGTCCACAGTCTGCTCATGCCGCTGCCGGCGGTATTGATGGTGGAGAGTCTGGCACGCACCGCCGCGCAGGAAACAAGTCCGACCCGCAGGCGCTTGACGATCGCGGCACCGCTGCGGGCGCTGATGAATGACCGAGCTGGGGTTGCCGTCTTTGGGGAGGGCGCCGACGGCGATGCTGAGCTGGCTGCCGGGCGGCTCATCGCCGTCGGCAAGGATCATTTCGATGTGCTGATGCCTGCCGCTGATGGTCACGCACCGGAGCGAGACGGGCGCAGTATTCGCACCATTCCGCTCAACGCCGTCGCGCTGATTCGCAGCCTAGCCGGAGCGTGAGGGCTGCATAGCCGGACTGGGGGCCTGAAGTCGGTGGGGTGTGAAGCAAGCGGCACAGCCGGTTTAACGCCCCGCGTGCTCCTGGGACGGGCTGCTGGTGCTGCGCGACTCACGCTGGGCGGCGTACTGGCGCTCGATGTACTCATCCAGCTTCGCCTCCTCCACGCGCCACTGGCCACGCCCGCCGATCTGGATTCCCTCAATGTCTCCACTCTTGATCAGCGCCCGAGTTTGGGACATGGAGATGTTCAGGGCCTCGGCCACATCCGGAAGGGTCAGAAATTTACGCATAGCCACACCTTTCAGGGTATATCGGCTTTTTTGATGACATTTGCTTCTATTCTCGCATTGGTGCTGCTCTGCGCGTTATTCCTCGCCTGCGTGTCATCACGTCTCATTTGAGCCCTATCGGTATCTGAAGGTTTCTACTACTCTGGGCAGCGTGACGCAGAAACCCACTGATGTTCAGCGGCTCCGGCGCCCCTCATGGAGGGACCCCCGGTTACTCGGCGGAATCCTCATCGTGCTGCTCTCTACTGCCGCAGTGGTAGCCCTCGTAATGTCTCAGGACCGTACTACCGCGGTCTACGCGGCTGAACGCCAGCTCAGTACCGGAGACCAACTGAGCGACGACGACGTGCGCGTCGTCCATGTCCAGTTGGATGATCTGGCCGATCGTTACCTCTCCGCAGCTGATCCGCTGCCTGCAGAGGGGCATTTGCTTCGGGCTGTGCTGGAGGGGGAGCTCATTCCCCGCACCGCACTGGGGGAGAGCGATCCTGAGGGCAGACAGCCGGTGACAGTCAACGTGGAACAAGAACTGGCACGGGCCGTTCAGGTGGGACGGCGAGTCGATGTCTGGGCGGCCACTGCGGAATCGCCCACTGACGAGGCTGCAGTCGAGCGTCTGGTCACCGACGCTGAAGTCATCGATATTCGTGAAACCGCCTCCGCCTTCGGCAGTCAGTCCGCAGTCACCGTCGAGCTGTTGATCGAAGTCCCCGAGCTGCCGGACTTGCTCGCCGCCGAAGGCTCAGCAGCTGTGCTTTCGGTGTTACCGGCCGGGACGCAGCAGCCATGAGTCGCTGCTCAGTGGTGACCATCGGCAGGCTTGCCGCTGACCATATTGCTGCGCTGGAGCGACTGCATACTTCGGTGACGGTGGATCGCCGGTGTGCGGATCTCGCGGAGCTCATTGCTGTAGCAGAGCTGCAACGGGCTGACGCTGCGTTGATCATCGGGGACACCGCGCCGCTGACTGCCTCGATGCTCAGCGGGCTGAGGCAGTGCGGAGTTCGCGTGGTGGTGATCTCCGATGTCGCCCAGGAGCGCAGTCGGCTCAGCCGGCTCGGCGCCAGGTGCTTCAGCGATGAGGTTCAGGCCCAGACGCTGGCTGCTGCTCTACAAGGAAACGACGGCGCCAACGGTCCGGACGCAGAGGTGTCAGCCAGTGACGCTGAACCCGGTGTAGATGAACCGCCTAGCCTTGCGGCAGCGCGTGGCGATCATCTGGCCCGTGAGCACAGTGGGGCTTTCCCAGAGAAGTCAGATCAGGCGCAGTCAGATCCACTGAGCGCCCAGGAAGACCCGGATTACCTCGATCTCAGCGGGAACCTGATGGAGATGGATCCGGCTGACGCCGAGGTCGCTGCGCATACTGCAGCCCAGACTTCTCAAGATATGAACCCTGGTGCAGATACCGACTCCGCTGCTTCCGGGCGGCGCGCCCCAGCAGGAGGACTACCGGGCATCACAGTGGTCTGGGGACCCGCGGGAGCCCCAGGGCGCACCACTGTCGCCGTCAATCTGGCTGCCGAGCTGGCCATGAGCAACGCCTCGGTGCTGTTGATCGACGCCGACGCCCACGCCGCGTCTGTTGCTGTACAGCTGGGGCTGCTCGAGGAATCTGCCGGACTCGCCCAAGCCTGTCGCGCCGCAGAGCTAGGCGGACTCGATGCGGACCGCCTGTCACAAGCCAAGACCACCGCGCAGTTGCAGGCTGCCGGACACAGCGCTGTGCTGCCGGTACTCACCGGCTTGCCGCGGGCCGAACGCTGGGCCGAACTGCGCCCACGCGCACTGGAACGCGTGTTATCCCTGGCGCGCAGCCAGTACCAGCACGTGGTGGTGGATGTCAGCGCAGGCATCGAGGAGGACGAGGAGCTCAGTTTCGACACCTCCGCACCCCAGCGCAACAGCGCCACCCTGACGGCGCTGCGCGAGGCAGATCAGGTGCTGGCGCTGGGAACAGCAGACGCGGTGGGGTTCTCCCGGCTGATCAAAGCCTGCGAGGAGTATCGCCACCGGCTGCCTCAGGCACCCCAGCCCCAGGTCATCATCAATCAGCTGCGCACCTCCGCAGTGGGGCGCTCCCCGCGCAGACAGCTCACCGAAGCGTGGGAACAGCTGACCGAGCAGAATCAACTACGGCACTTTCTGCCCTATGACCGGCAAGCCTGCGATGACGCGCTGCGCACCGGCCAGGTCCTAGCTGAGGCGGCACCCGAGTCGGCCCTGCGCAGGCAGCTGGCTGAACTTGCCGGGATCCAGCTGCCAAGGCGCCGTCGTCTGCGGATGTCTCGCCGCCGGGTCGCGGCGCGGTAGTCCGGTGTGTGCCAGCCCGGTAGGCTGAAGGTATGGCGGAGACAACGGCATTGTGGACAAGCGAAGACGCTGACCTAGAAGGCCTTACGGAGGCGTACTACGGGCATATCGCCGAGGAGGATCTGCGGCAGATCGGCCCCGATCAGCGTCGCGAAGGCGTCGCCGCCCACGTGAAACTCGCAGCCCAGCGCAGCACCGCAGCCCCTGCAATCTCGGTGACCACCGTGGGTCACCGCAGCGTGGTTCAGGTGGTCACAGAAGATATGCCGTACCTGGTGGATTCGGTGACCTCAGAGGTTACTCGCTGCGGTCATGCCATCTCGCTGGTCATCCACCCCATCTTCCTGGCCTCTCGCAGCCTGGAGGATCAGAACCTCAAGAGCGTCAAATCCCTGCCCACCCAAGGGCGTTCGCTCTCCTCCGGCGATACCCAGGCGCTGCCCTCGCTGGCTGAGATCCTCAATGAGAACGACAAAACCCAGGTGGAATCCTGGATTGCCGTAGAGATCGACCGGGTCATCAGCCAGGAGCAGGCCGAGACTCTCATCAAGGGCCTGGCCCGGGTGCTCGACGATGTGTGCATCACCCACCGCGACCAGGATCGGATGATCGCCCAGGCCCGCAGCGCGGCCGCTGATATCCGTCAGCTCAGCAATGTGGAAGACCGTGATGAGTCTGCCGAACTGCTGGAGTGGATGGGAGAGGGCAACTTCCTCTTCCTGGGCTACCGCGAGTACCAGCTGATCGATGACAAGGACACGCTGCGCCTTGAGCCGCTGACCGGCACTGGCCTGGGGATCCTCTCCGACGTAGACGGCACTCCGCGCCCCAAGAGTTCCTCGGAGCTCTCGGCGGCAGGTCGTGAACGCGCCCGCCAGCCGAAGGCGCTGGTGATCACCAAAGCCAATTCCCGCTCCACGGTGCGGCGTCGTACCTATATGGACTATGTGGCGGTGAAGACCTTCGACGAAGCTGGCGATGTCGTCGGTGAACGGCGATTCCTCGGACTGTTCAGCCAGCGGGCCTATACCCAGTCCATTTCCACCATTCCGCTGCTGCGCTCCCGTGCCAAGCAGCTGTTGGCCCGTTCCGGCTTCAGCCCGGACTCGCATTCCGGCAATGACCTGGTGCAGATCCTGGAGACCTATCCGCGCAATGAGCTGCTGCAGATGGAGATCTCCGAGATCGAGGATGTGACCTGGCAGATCCTGCAGCTGCAGGAGCGTCGTCGGGTCAAGCTCTTCCTGCGCCAGGACCACTACGGGCGCTTCATGACAGCGCTGCTCTACCTGCCGCGCGACCGCTATAACACCGCCGTGCGCCGTCGGGTGGAGAACGAGCTGCTGAAGCATATCGACGCCGAATCCATTGACTTCAATGTGCGGCTCTCGGATTCAGTACTGGCGCGCGTATTCTTCCGGATGCGGCTGCGCGAAGATGCCGCCCAGATGAGCATCAGCGCTGATGAGCTGCAGCAGCACCTGGCCCGGGCCATCCGCTCCTGGGGAGAAGGGATTGCCCAGGAGGCCAGCGAAGCCTACTCTGCAGGCCACGCCAGCCGGATCTCCTCGCGATGGGGCGAGGCCTTCCCTGATGACTACCGGGTGCTCTACGAGGTGCCTGATGCGCTGCATGACGCCGCTGAGTTCGAGACCCTCGAAGCCCAGCCCGAGGCTGGACCGCGACTCTACTTCTATTCACCCAAGGAAGAGGATCCAGCCGATATGCGGCTGAAGCTCTACCTCACCGAACCCAAGACGCTGACCGACACCCTGCCGGTCATCGATGACTTCGGGCTCTCCATCCTCGATGAGCGTTCCTACACGCTGACCACCGACGATGAGCGCACCTTCTACCTTTATGACCTGGGGCTGTGCTATCCGACCAGCGCGGATCCCTACGAGACTATCGAGCTGTTCAAAGAGGCCTACAGCCATGTCCTCACCGGGCGAGCAGAATCCGATGTCTTCTCTCGCCTGGTGCTGCAGCTGAAGCTCAATATCCGCAAGGTCACCGTCCTGCGCGCCTACGCGAAGTACATGCGCCAGCTGGGCAGCCCGCATTCCTACGATTTCCTCGCCGAAGCGCTGCTGGCCAACCCGGAGGTGGCCACGGCGTTGATCGGCTACTTCACCGCGAAGTTCGACCCGCAGCTCGGTGGTGAGTCCGGTGCTGAATCCTCCCGCGACCAGGCCATGGAGGTCTGCCGGAAGAATGTGGTCGAGGCGCTGGAAGGTGTGAAGACTCTCGACGCCGACCGGGTGCTCTCCACCTTCCTGAACCTGATCGACGCCACCGATCGCACCAACCTCTATCAGGGCCACGACTGGGTCTCACTGAAGCTGCGTCCGCAGGACATCGACTCCGCGCCCAAGCCTCGCCCAGCGCATGAAATCTGGGTCTACTCTCCGCAGGTGGAGGGCACGCATCTGCGCTTCGACAAGGTGGCACGCGGCGGACTGCGCTGGTCCGATCGACAGGAAGACTTCCGCACCGAGGTCCTGGGTCTGGTGAAGGCGCAGATGGCCAAGAACGCCGTCATCGTGCCTTCAGGTGCCAAGGGCGGGTTCTTCGCCAAACAGCTGCCCGATGCCCGTCAGGACCGCAGTGCCTGGTTCGAAGCCGGCCGGGAGGCTTATAAGACCTTCATCCGGGCGTTGCTGGATATCACCGATAACCAGGCGGAGGAGGACGGCAGCCTGCGGATCGTCCCGCCGCAGCATGTGGTCCGGCACGACGGCGATGACCCCTACCTGGTGGTGGCTGCGGATAAGGGCACTGCCACGTTCTCCGACACTGCCAATGCCATCAGCGTCGAATACGGGCACTGGCTCGGCGATGCCTTCGCCTCGGGTGGCTCGGTGGGCTATGACCATAAAGCCATGGGCATCACCGCCCGCGGTGCCTGGGAGTCAGTGAAGTCGCATTTCTCCTCTCTGGGCGTGGACACTCAGAGTGAAGACTTCACCGTGGTCGGCATCGGTGACATGGGTGGTGACGTCTTCGGCAACGGCATGCTGCTCTCTGAGCACATCCGACTGGTGGCCGCGTTCAACCACCTGCACATCTTCATCGACCCCAACCCGGACCCCGCCGCCTCCTTCGCGGAACGGCGCAGGCTCTTCGAAGCTGACCGCTCAGGCTGGGATGCCTACAGCACAGAGCTGATCTCCGCCGGCGGCGGTGTCTTCTCCCGCGATACTCGCAGCATCGAGATCACTGCCCAGATGCGGGATCGCTTCGGCATTTCCGACGACGTCGACGCGCTGACTCCTCCGGAACTGATCAGCACCCTGCTGAAGGCTCCGGTCGATCTGCTCTACAACGGCGGCATCGGCACCTATGTGAAATCCTCGCAGGAAAGCCATGAGGATGTGGGGGACCGGGCCAATAACGGCATCCGTGTAGACGGCAGTCAGCTGCGCGCCAAGGTGGTGGCCGAGGGTGGCAACCTGGGCCTGACGCAGGCCGGACGCATCGAGGCAGCACAGCACGGCGTGCTGCTGAACACTGATGCCATCGATAACTCTGCAGGGGTCGACTGCTCGGACCACGAGGTCAACATCAAGATCCTGCTGGACCGGCTTGTGGATTCCGGCCACCTAGAAGCCCAACAGCGCAATGACCTGCTGCGTGAAATGACCGATGAAGTCGCCCAGCTGGTGCTGCAGACCAATAAGGACCAGAACGTCTTGCTGCTGACTGACCGGCAGCGGCTCTCTGACTGGTCCCCCAGTTTTGGCCGGCTGATCAGCTGGCTCGAACACAACGCTGGACTCGATCGCAGGCTCGAGGTGCTGCCCACTGATGAGCAGATGAAGCAGCGCGCCGCAGACGGGATCCCACCGCTGACCGCCCCGGAGCTGTCGGTACTTGCCGCTTATGCCAAAATCCAGCTCAAGGGTGCTCTGGGCGCCTCCGATCTGCCGCAAGACCCCTGGTTCGCCGGCACTTTGGAGAGCTACTTCCCGGACCAGATCACTCAGCACTTCGCCCAACAGCTGCCGCGTCACCCGCTGGCCACCCAGATCATCAGCAACGAGATCGCCAATGACGTGGTCAATATGGGTGGCTCTACCTTCGTGTTCCGCACTGTGGAGGAGACCTTCGCCTCCGAAGCACAGGTGGTCCGTGCCTTCGTGATCGTCCGTGAGCTGTTCAAGCTTGATGAATTCGACGCCGCCATGCGCCAGCTGCCCGTGAGCTTCCCCACCGAGTTGTGGGCACCGATCTACGTTGATATGCGCCGGCTGCTTGACCGTGCGGTGCGCTGGTTCGTCAACCACGGCAGCCATGACCGCAGCATTGCCGAAGAGATCAGCCTCTACGCCCAGCACATTGAGCCGCTCTACGGCAAAGTGGAATCGCTGCTGCGCGGTGCCGACGCCGAGCGGGTCGCTCGCCGTCGTGAAGAGGTCATTTCACACGGTATGGATGAGGAGCTCGCCGGCTGGTACTCCCAGCTCTTTGAGACCTTCTCCCTGCTGGACATTGCGGCACTGGCGCAGCAGCACGGGCTGGACTCGCACACTGTGGCGGAGATCTACTACACGGTGTACCACGACTTCGACGTGGACCGGCTGCTCAACCACATCACCGGACTGCCGCGGAAGGACAAATGGCAGGCCCTGGCACGCGGGGCTCAGCGTGATGATCTCTACTTCGCGCTGAAGGAGATCACGGAGTCGGTGCTCACCAGCAGCCATGAGGGCGACGCCGTGGAGCGCCTGCACAACTGGAAGCAGGCCCATGCTGCCGCGCTCAGCCGTGCTGAACGGCTGAAGGACGAGATCACCGGACGTGATCACAACATCGCCTCGATCACCGTGCTGCTGCGCCACCTCCGCGGACTCATAGGGACCTGAGGCTGAGGCTGAGTCGGAAGGAATACCGATGTCTGTGCTGAGTGACCGACTGGATAACAATCCGCATCTGCTGAGCTCAGATGTGGAGTGGATTCATGCACTGGTCAGTGACTGGCAGCTGCTCTCCGACCTGGCCTTCTCCGACCTGGTGCTGTGGTTCCCGCATACCGAAGACGGCGTGGTCGCAGCTCAGGACCGCTCCTATGTGGCGCTGGCCCAGGCCCGACCCTCCACCACCCAGACGCTGATACACCGCGATGTGGTGGGGGACCGGATCCGCGCGGACCTGAAACCCATGGTGGAGCGGGCCTGGGTAGCTCAAGTGGAGACAAACTCCTCTGATCAGGGGCAGCCATCGCCGGGGCGGATGCGGGTAACCGCTGTCCCGCTGGTCCGTCCCGATGCCCACGGCCGCCCACGCACCGTCGCGGTGATCACCATGCACTTCTCGGTCTCGGCACTGCGCACACCTTCCCGGCTTGAACTGACCTACCGACGCTGCGCCGCCGATCTGCTCTCGATGGCCGCCGAAGGAGCATGGCCGGATTCAAGTCATGAATTCACCGGCTACTCCGGGGCACCGCGCGTAGGTGATGGGCTGCTGCGGCTGGACGCTGAAGGGCAGATTACCTTTGCCAGCCCCAACGCAGTTTCGGCGTTGCTGCGCTTAGGGGTCAATGACACTCTCGAGGGCCGATCGCTGGCGGGTATCGGGGCAGAGCTGCAGCGAGCCACCGGGGTGGTGGTGGATGAATCCCAGCCGCTGATGCTCACCGGCCGACGCGCCATGCGTGCTGAACTGGAGGCTCACGGGGCCGCCGTCACGCTGCGGTCTATTCCGCTGCGCCGCGAAGGCAAGCGGTTCGCCGCCCTGGTGCTCTGCCGGGACGTCACCGAGCTGCGCCGTCGGGATAAGCAGCTGATGAGCAAAGACGCCACCATCAAGGAGATCCACCACCGGGTGAAGAACAACCTGCAGACTGTCTCGGCGCTGCTGCGCATGCAATCACGCCGCATGGATTCCCAGGAGGGGCGCGAGGGCCTGCGCCGAGCGATGCGCCGGGTGGAGACCATCGCGATGGTGCATAACTCGTTGTCCCAGGGACTTGAGGACACCGTGGATGTCGATGAGCTGATGCGACGTCAGCTGCGGCTGGCGGCTGAGATGGCCGAGTCTGACAGGACCGCGGTGACCGAGCTGGTGGGCAGCTTCGGACAGCTGCCTCCAGATATGGTGACTCCGCTGGCACTGGTGCTGACTGAGATTGTCGCCAATGCGGTGGAGCATGGATTCAGCGACGATCCTGAGCATAAGACCATTCACGTGTCTTTGCGGGTGGACCGGCATACTGATGCGGCCGGCCGGCAGCGGTTGGATATTGAACTCACCGACGACGGCGTGGGCTTGCCTCAGGAAGGCTGGGAGCCTGGCCTGGGGCTACAGATTGTTAAAACACTGGTGCGCGGAGAGCTCTCGGGATCCATCGCCTGGGACAGCAGCCCGGCGGGGACGAAAGTAACTCTCCGCGCACCAATATTGGGATCAGAGGAGCGGAGCTGAGTCAGCTCGCCCGACGTGCCCGTGCGGCACGCCGCTTGAGGGCGCGACGCTCGTCTTCGCTCATTCCGCCCCAGACGCCGGCGTCCTGGCCGGTGTCCAGAGCCCACTGCAGGCAAGTATCCATTACAGGGCAGCGACGGCAGACGCTCTTGGCTTCTTCAATCTGAAGCAGAGCGGGGCCGGTGTTGCCGACGGGGAAGAACAGCTCGGGATCCTTATCAAGGCATGCTGCTCGGCTGCGCCAATCCATTGGGGATCACTACTCCTTGGGCACTGTCGTCTCAGGGGCGGGACGTCAGTTGGTCTTGGGTGCTTCAGTGGAAACGCGGCAGCAGGCCTGCGGCGGCGATCATCCTGGTGCGAGAGTGGATGCCTCGAGAGCTTCGGGGCCGCAGGGGGCTACTGAGTTCCGCTGAACGGGTACTTATCAAGGCTGGCATGTTACGCGAAGGCAAACAAGACCTCTCAATGGGTGAATTTTGCGTAAACAGTGTGTGATTTATCACATCAGCTTTTCTGGTTCTGACCCATGACGTGCAGGATGCCCGCTGAGCTGGGGCTATGTAGTACTGACTCCGCTGTGGACAGAAAGTGTTCGAACTGCTCGGGCCCTCGTGTCCCCGGAGCCAAGGTCAGTAGGACCGCGGCGGTGCGTGCTGCCAGGTCATCGGCATCATGGGCGTCTCTCAGGTAAGCCCAGAAGCGCTGAGTATGTCTGCCTAACCCAGCGTAGCCCTGCGGATCAAAGCTGGGAAGGGCGAGCATATGCGCGAAGAAGGTGGCGGCGTCGTCGGCGGCGTAACCCGGGCCTACCGTATCGGTGTCAATGACGGCATTCAGCGTGGTCGCCTGCTGGTCGACAAAGAGGTTCGCCGGGTGGAAATCGCCGTGGGTGGGCACCAAAGGGCCAGGCTCGGGAAGCAGCTTCTGCCGGATGCCCAGCAGCAGATCATCGACCCGCTGTGTCGGTGCGCCCTGGGAGTGCAGCACTGGGCCGAAAGCCTGCACGCGGGAGGCCGCGGAGACCTTTGCGGGCAGCTGAAGTGCCTCAGCGCTGATGCTGTGCAGAGCCGAGAAGATCAATTCGGGGTCTATCTGAACTGCTGGATCAGGTGCGGTGGGTCGGTAGAGATGATGAGTCAGCGGTATGCCACGGGCGGCTTCACTGACGAGTATCCCGTCTCCGGCATCCCAGAGAGGTGGGGCTAACGCGCAGCTGTCGTGACGCTGCAGAAGGGTTCTAGACCGACTGGGACGCACGGTTTTGATGTAGACATCCTCCACCGAGTCTGCCCCTCGCTGGAGGGTGAACCGGTGTACTGCTCGGCGCAGCGGGCGCAGCACCAGCAGCTCTCCGGAATGTACCTCCACTGTGGTTCCCCAGATTCTGCGCAGCAGTCTCGGAAGCGCCTGCTGGTCTTCCACCAGCACCAGACCCGGAAGTGCGGGGTCCTGCGGGAAGGCCCAGAGGTGCAGTGCCCCAAGTGGTGAGTCCAGCCGAACCGCCTGTAGAGCCGCGCGCTGGTCATCGCTGAGCTTTACCGTGGAAATGATGAGCATCAGCTTGGCCCCGCCGGAGTCGACCAGATATTTGGCGCTGGTCTCTGCACCGGGGCGGGTGTAAATCTGTTCTAGCCGCCACTGGCCCACTCGAAGGCCAGCGGAACTCAGTGCCAGCTCCAGCAGCTCTCCGGCCTCCTCAGAGCGCAGCAGCTGCTCCAGCGCAGCCTGCGGTGCGGCCTGGTCTCCGTGACCGGAGTCTCCCATGACAGAGATCATGGTCCTATTTTTACCGCCTGCGAATGAGAAAACTCTCATGGTTTTTCATTTCCGAAGCCTCGCAAGAGAATGAGAAACTAGGCGGGTGGTCCCGGAAGTCAGACAGAATCTCCCAGAACAGCAGGCCACGGGTCGGCGTCGACTCAGCCAGCGCTGGAGCATGCGCCAGATCAGCGTGCGCTCCCGCATTCTGATGGCGGTACTGGGGCTGGCTGCACTCGGTCTGGTGGTGGCCGGATATACAGCTTTTGCTATCCAGCAGATCCAGGTGGAATCCCGGATTAACGCCGAACTGCAGGCTGACTCCGAGCAGTTCCGATTACTCCACGACGTCGGCGTTGACCCGCGCACTGGTGAGAGCTTCTCCTCCCCGGCAGACCTCGTGCATATCGCCATGCAGCGCATTATCCCCACCCGCAACGAGGGTGCGGTGGGATTTGTCGACGGCGAGGTCGCCTTCACCTCCGCAGTGGCCCCGGTGGCACTCGAGGATGACGCTGAGCTCGTCGAGGCTCTGCGTCCCTATGCACTCTCTGACCGGGCCAGCTTCACCACCATCAGCACCTCGCGCACCACCTACCGGGCCGCCGTCGTCCCCGTTCACGCCCAGACCACTGCCGAAGACATCGATGGACAGGACCATGAAGTAGCCACCTTCGTCCTGGCCTATGACCTCACCGCCGAACGAGGAGTCTTCGCAGACGGCTTCATCATCTATGCCATTGTTGCCGCCTTCTCTCTAGTGGTGGTGGCCGTGGTGGGATGGATTGTGGCAGGCCGCGTCCTGCACCCGGTGCGCGTACTCGCAGGTGCCGCCCGTCGAATTGGGCGCGAGGATATCAGCGAGCGCATCCCAGTGGCAGGCGGCGATGATCTGGCGGAAATGACCAGAGCCGTCAACGAGATGCTGGAGCGCCTTGAAGGGGCCTTCCGTGCTCAGGACCAGCTGGTGGCCGATGTCAGCCACGAGCTGCGGACTCCGCTGACCATCCTTCGTGGCCACCTGGAGGTGCTTGATGTAGGAGATCCCGCCGATATCGTCGCCACCCGGGAGCTGGCCATCGATGAACTGAAACGGATGAACCGGGTCGTGGATGACCTCACCACGCTGGCTCAGGCCGAGCATCCCGAGTTTGTCCAGCCCCAGCCCACTGATATCGGCACCCTCACAGATGAAGTCTTCGACAAAGCAATCGCCTTGGGGCCCCGGCGGTGGACCATCGCTGAACGCACCGAAGCGGTGGCGATGCTGGACCGCGAACGCATCACCCAGGCGTGGCTGCAACTTGCCGCCAACGCCGTGAAGTTCTCTCCCGAAGGCTCCGTTATCTCCTTGGCCTCGCAAGTGCAGGGCGATGACCTCCTGCTAAGCCTGCGAGACCAGGGCGAAGGGATCGCCGAGGAGGACCAGCAGCGAATCTTCGAGCGGTTCGGCAGAACCGATAAGTCCAAGCCCGGGTCCGGGTTGGGGCTGCCCATCGTCGCAGCGATCGTCCGCGCACACGGCGGGCACGTAGTGGTCGAGTCACAACCCGGAGCCGGCGCGACCTTCACCATGGTGATACCGGCTGGCATTGTGGAAGTCTCCGGATCCCAGGAAGGCCCGAGCGAACCAGACACAGAAGGGGAGGCTCCCGCATGACCTCAGTGTTGATCGTAGAAGATGAGGACCGCATCGCGTCCTTCGTGGAGAAGGGGCTCAGCTCTGCTGGCTACGCCACTGTGCGTGCCAAAACTGCAGGTGAAGGGTTCGAGTTCGCGCTCAATACCAACGTTGACCTCGCTGTTCTTGACCTCGGTCTGCCCGATGAGGACGGCCTGAGCCTGCTGGCGCGGCTGCGCAGCCGCGGTTGGGGCGCCCCGGTGATTATCCTGACAGCCCGCGGGGCGGCGGCAGACACCGTGCGCGGGCTGGAGGCCGGAGCCGATGACTATATGGCTAAACCCTTCAGTATTGATGAGCTGCTGGCCAGAATCCGGCTGCGCCTGCGCTCAGGGTCAGCTGAGGAGCCGACCACGTTGACTGCAGGTGCTTTGACCCTTGACCTGCATGGTCGCACCGTACGAGTCGACGGCGTGGAACACGAACTGTCCTCCAGAGAATTCGCCCTGGCGGAGACCTTCATGCGCCACCCGGGGCAGGTGCTCAGCCGTGAGCAGCTGCTGGAGATGGTCTGGGGCTACAGCTTCGATCCGGGTTCCAACTTAGTGGATGTCTATGTGCGGTATCTGCGCGCCAAAATCGGTGCCGAAGCCATCCGCACCATCCGTGGTGTGGGGTACCGGCTAGACGTCTGAGCACCACGCCATCGGCCGCAGAAGTTCCCGAAGCCCTCCACTTCGGCGCATGGCGCTGCTGCCTACTGCGCGCACACCCCAGTGCTCCCTGGGAGTTCGCCCAATAGTTACTGGGAGTTCACTTTGCTCTGATTCGCTGACAGACGTTTGCACCCGGTCGCAGAACTCTTTGCTGGTCTGCGCGAGGGCCTAAGCCCAATCGCTGTCTGTTGATGAGGAATGTCTGCTTTTATGAGCACTCAAGCTGACGCTGTGCACCCACAGCGCGCACGTATCGTCAAAGGTCTGGTCAGTCTGGGAGCGGTCGGTGCGCTCTTGGGCGCCCCGTTAGCCCCCGCCACTGCCACGACTGAACCTGTAGCGGACCCGGAGGTTCCCGGTAGTCAGTCGGTGGTCGGCATCGAGCAGCTGGCTGTTTCCGTGGTCGGGGACGGAACGCGCACCGGCAATGAGGCAGTCCCAGTCAGCATCCACCTGTTCAACCCTGATGGGACGCTCAACGGCGTCACCGGCATTCCCTACGCAGGGGATGAGGACGGCCAACACCGCTTCGTGCTCGGCGCTGACCGGGATCAGGCCGGTGCCCTGCAATTATCGGCGGACGGCTCCACCCTGGTAATCGGCGGCTATGACGCCGAGCTAGGCGCAGCCACCAACGGTGCGCTCAGCGAACTGGGCACCCAGCGGGTGGTGGCGGCCATTTCCGCAGACGGCAGCGTGGATGTCTCCACCTCCCTGGCAGGTGCCTTCAGCGGCGGTCATATCCGCGGCGTCGCTGCCCTGGACAGCACCCGGTATTGGGTCGGCGGGCATGGCAATAACGATGCCCAGGCGCCCTATGATGCCGGCGTACTCACGGTTGAAGCCGGCGGAGATGACCCCGCCGTCGTCGTGCCTGGCAACTCCGGGCAGTTGCGTAACCACCGCGTGCCCGGCATTTACGATGGTCAGCTCTACGTCAGCTCCGACCGCTCCAACTACAGCGGCATTGTGCAGATCGGCAACGGAGTGCCCACCGAGACCATTGCCGAGGAGGAGTTCGAGGTGATCGCTGCCACCCCTGAGGGGCGTGATGTGCCGCATGACTTCGTCTTCGCCGGGGACTACCTCTACGTGGCCTTCACCGAGGGTGATGAGCCCGCGCTGGTGCGCTACGCCGAGGTCAGCGGTTCCTGGGAGCCTGACTCCGCCTACCCGGGTGAATTCTGGGGTGTGGAGGCTGCTGAGACTGAGGACGGTGTGGCTGTTTATGCCACCCGCGGCTCCGGGTTCGGCAACGAACTGGTGCAGATCCTGGACACCAACGGCCTGGATGAGGCTTCCTCCCAGGTGATCGCTACCGCCGAGGAGAACTACGCGTTCCGCGGCGTGGCCTTCGCTCCTGGCTTTGCGCCCGGTGGAGCCGTCGAGCTTGAAGACCTCGAGCTGCTGCCGGCCGATCTCGAATGGCAGGTCCAGGTGCCCTACGGGGAGGGCGATGCGCTTTCGGCAGTGCTCGGTGCCGACACCAACCCGCGGGCCCGATTCGAGCTGACCAGTGAGGAGATCACCGATCTCGGTTCAGCCGAGTTCCAGGTCAGCAGTGCCGATGAGGATGTGGTGGCCGCGGACGCCGTCGTCATCAAGAACCACGACGACGGCACCTACAGCTTAAGCGCAGAGCCGCAGTCAGCAGGTATCACCGAGCTGCGGATCACCGCGTCTCTGGAGGGCGAGGAGATCGCCGAATCCACGCTGCGCTACTGGGTCTCCGAGTCTCTGCCGGAGGAGAGCGCCCTGGCACATGTGGGTATGGCTGATGCCTCCACCGCCCAGGATGTCGGCGACGGGCATCTGTTGGTGGCTGACGACGACAGCCTCGGCATCCGTCTCTACGGACCCACCTTTGACGTGCCGGTGAACTTCTTCCCCATCCAGGGCGAGAACCACGAACACATCCCCTATGAGCGGGCGCCCGGCGAGACGTGGGACATGGAGGCCTCTGCTCGGATGGACGACACGATCTTCTGGATCGGTTCCATCGGCAATTCGCGCTCCGGCAACGTGCGGCCCGACCGGGATACCATCGCCGCCACTGAGCTGACCGGATCCGGGGCCGAGACTGAGCTAGAGACCCTGGGGTATGCTCGCGGCTTCAAGGATGCACTGGTGGCCTGGGATAACGCCGATGGCCACGGCCTGGGCGCGGGCGCTTTCGGCTTCGAGCGGGCTGTGCAGCCCGGCTACTCGGTGGAGGGCCCGAACAGCCTCAACGTTGAAGGTGCGGCCATGGCACCTGACGGTCAGTCCCTGTGGCTGGCCTTCCGTTCCCCGCTGGTGGATCCTGAGGCCGGGGTCGGCAGCAATGATGTGCCCGAGAGCGCCGGCGATCACGCGCTGATCGTCGAGATCGCCGACATCTACGACGTCACCGTCAACGGTGCCGAGATTGACATCACCGACTACCACCTGCTGGACCTGGGCGGCCGGGCCATTCGCGGCATGGCCAATACCGGGGACGGTCACTACGCCATCCAGGCGGGCTCCGCCGACGACGCGGGCAACTTCGCCATCTTCGGCTGGACCGGGGACCCCGACGATGCTCCGGTGGAGTCGGTCAACCAGATGGGCATGGCGTGGGACAAGGACGGCTCCTACGAGTCGCTGCCGCTGGTTCCTTCACTGCAGGATGGCACCAGCATCCGGGTGGTGCAGGACGTGGGAACCGTGGATCTCTACGACAACGGGATCGAGGCCCAGAGCTTGACTCCGGAGTTCATGAAGTTCTTCAGCCACGACTATGTGCTGGACTTCCAGGGCGCCTTTGCTGAAGAGGGCGCAGATCCCGATCCCGCCCCGCAGCCTGAGCCGGAGCTCACCCTTGGTGCAGAGCGGATCGAAGCCGGCGGGGAGATCACTGTGGAGGGCGCTGGGTTCAGCGCAGGAGAGCAGCTGCTGCTGCGGATCAACCCGGAGCTGGGCACTGTGGAGGCTGATGAGTCCGGTGAGTTCAGTGTCACCGTGAGGATTCCTGAGGACATCCAGGCTGACGATTACATGCTGCGGGCGCTGAACTCCGACGGCGAGGTGCTGGCCGAAGCTCCGTTGACAGTGACTGAATCTGCACAGGGCGAGCCCACCGGGGCGCCGACGGCGGATCCGACGGACGATCCGACAACGGACCCAACAGTAGATCCCACCGGGGCGCCGACCGCTGACCCGACAATGGAGCCCACGGTCGATCCGACAACGGATCCCACTGGGGCGCCGACGGATGAGGCGACCACGGAGCCGACGACTGACCCGACACCGGAGCCCACGGCTGATCCGACAGTGGATCCCACTGGGGCGCCGACGGATGATGCGACCACAGATCCAACAGCGGAGCCCACGGCGGAGCCTACGCAGACCGCCACAGAGTCCCCCACGGTCTCGCCCACTGAGCCCGGCGAGGCTGGCGCTGACGGGTTGGCGCGCACCGGTGCTGGGGTGGGCGCGGTCCTCGGCGGTGCCTTGCTGCTGGTGCTGCTGGGGCTTGTGATGCACCTGCGAGCACGCCGCAGCGGCCAGCTCACCAACTAGGACGAACCCCGCTTTAGCAGGAGCCTGCGGGTTCTGCCGGTGGTCGCAGCGCCCTGAGTTCCAGGACGTTGCGACCACCGTGTCATCTCAGCAGTAGAAGGAACTGGCTTTCTGCGAGGCAGATTGGGCGGGAGATATCACTGAAGCGGTGCTGTCAGAACTCTCATCAGGTCTGCCAACAAGCCCGCTCACCGATCGACTAGCGGGCGCCTCAGTGAGGCTGCTAATTCTGTTCGTCCGGCTTGCCCAGAAAGATCCGCCCATAGACTCAGTGACATGATGAGTGCCCTCAGAGTTGTCGCCATTGCCTTTCCCGGCATCACGCAGCTTGATCTCACCGGTCCCTTGCAGGTGCTTGCGAAGCTACCTGGGGCCACCATAGATGTCGCGTGGCATCGGATCGAGCCGATTCTGACGGACTCAGGCTTTTCCATTCTTCCCAGCACCAGTTTCGAGAGCGCGCCTCAAGCAGATGTGCTCATGATCCCTGGGGGACAGGGCGCCCTGGAGTTGATGGAGGATGAGGCCGCTCTCGCATTCGTGCGCCGACAGGCAGCTCATGCCCGCTATGTCACTAGCGTGTGCACCGGAGCCTTCGTATTAGGGGCAGCGGGTCTTCTTCGTGGGCGTCGCGCAACTACCCACTGGGCCTCGCTCTCTTTGCTCAGTCTGCTCGGTGCCATTCCGGAACAGGATCGTGTTGTACGCGATGGGAACCTTGTCACCGGTGGCGGCGTCACCAGTGGTATCGACTTCGCGCTTGTCCTGGCAGCCGAGATATACGGTTCAGAAGTAGCCAAGGAGATTCAACTAGCCATCGAATACGATCCGCAACCGCCGTTTACAAGCGGGTCTCCAGCCGGTGCGGAGGTAGATAAGGACCTAGTGGCCAGCATGTCAGCAGCGATGATTGAGCTCCGTGAACCTCAGGTCGCACGTGCAGCGCACAAACTGCTCACCGAATCCTGACATATCGACGCGTCAGGATTGACCGATCCGGGCCAAGCCGCCCTGCGTATCCAGAATGTCCAGACCCGACGCATCTCTGGACGTGAAGCCGGGCAGTGCACTTCTGGTTCGGCATGACGTTGTGAATTCTGCATGAGGTTATAGCGCGCTGCGAGATCCATAACCGTATGCAAGATCGGGGCCGGTGGCGCGACCAGCACGGCTCCGGCCAGCGTGGCCGACGCTCAGGAACTGGGGGCCGACGGGGCAGACCAGCTCTGCGCGCTCGGGGCTGACCAGGAGGACACCGGAGCGGCTGTGCGGGTCTGCGGCGGAGCAGGCACCACTGTCTGAGTCTGCCGTGGTGCTTGGGTGCTGGGCTGCGGGGCAGGGGCTTCCTCAGCGCGCTGCGGAACCGGAGTCTCAGCAGCGCTGCGTGAGGGGGCGGGTGAGGAAGCCGACTCTGCCGAGGGCGGCGTCGCCGGTGAGGCGGTGCTGGTGGCAGTGGGGCTCGGGCTCGGGGATTGGCTCGGGCTCGGGGACTCGCTGGGACTCTCACTCGGGGAGGTGTTACTGGCAACGGACATAGCCGGTCCCAGATCCACCTCGGTGGGGTTGCTCATCGCATGGGCCAGCGCAGTGCCGCCGCCGAGGGCCACAATGCCCAGCGCTCCGGTGAGGACCCACGTGCTCTGCTTGCTCATCTCTGAAGCGTTCCTCTCAGCCCCTAGGGCTGTAGATCTTCTTATGACACTACCGATCCTCGCCGCCCACTATGAGAGCACCAGGAGAGTGAGATGAGAGTTTTCTCATCTGCCGTCAGGTTCTGCCGTAGACCCGGGACAGGCGGGTGATTCAATAGGGGCATGTCCGAAACACCTGCCGCGGCGCGCCCCCTAGCTATCTGGATCGTCTACCTCATCCTTTTCCTACAAGGCGCGGCGGTGATCCTGTTCACCATAGGGTCGGTCCTCACCTCCGAGGCAGCGGTGCTGGACACAGCCGGGCAGATCGCCCTGGTGGTGCTGTACCTGTTAGCCGGTGTGGTGCTGATGATCCTGGGATTCCGGATTTTCCTGGGCGCCGCTGGTGCCCGCACTCCCACGATGGTGCTGCAACTGCTGCTGGTGATCCTCTCCTTCAGCTTCTTCGCAGGCGGGACCCCGCTGGTAGGGGTGATCTTCCTGGTGCCCGCCGCCGCGGTGCTGGTGCTGCTGTTCACCCCGGCTTCGCAGAGCTGGCTGGAGATCAAGTCCGGGCCCCGGTTCAGTTGAACAGCTCAGCTAAACAGTTCAGCTGAGCCGAACTCAGCCAGTAGTGCTGAGGGCGGCACGCAGCCCGGCGGCCAGCTCCGCGTACTGCGGACGCACCGCATACACACAGCCCAGGCGTAGCAGTGCGGCCTGCTCATAGATCCGTAGGGTCTCTTCGGGGACTGCCGTCGCCTGGGCGGTCTGATCGATATGACTGATGACGACGTCGGCCTGTTGTGCAGTCCACACGCCCTGGCACCTGCGAAGCCGCGCGTGAGCGCGCAGATTGCCAAGGTCCAGTGCCGGATCCGCCAGGCATGCAGTGTCCACATCCAGCAGACCCGGCCGTTGGGGTGACCACAGCAGCTGTTTATCGTGCAGGTCCCGATGGCAGACCCTCAGCTGCGCTGCAGGAAGAGCCTCCAGGTGTGCGCCGAGTCGACGCGCAGCCCGAGCCGTGGAGTCAGCGTCGTCAATATAACGCGAGACCTGACTGGTCCAGGACACGAGCACTGTGGCCTCATCGGCAGCACTGTGCACCGGGATGCTCTGCCGGGTTCGCGCTATCCCGGCACTCTCGGAGCGAGTGACTGCCTCATGCCAGGCTTGGAGAACATCGCGCCAAGCGGTGTCCCATAGTGTCTCGGGAAGCGCGGCAGCGTCATGGAGCCCTACGCCGTTGACACTGGAGAGAATCACCTCTGAGTCACTGTGCTGGAGCACCTCCGGGGTCACGAAGGGTCCGGAGAAAGCTCCAGCACGCTGGATGCCGTCCAGGATGCCACTGGCTTTGCCGCCTTTGACCACTTTGACGTAGCTGTTCTCCTCAGCGAGGTGGACCACCGCGCGCTTGGCCGGACGATGTGAGACCACCCTGCCGCGCTGGGCCCACTTCCAGAGCGTCTTCAGCTGCGGGTCCTGTCCATAGGTCAGCAGCTGGAGCCGCTGGCGGTCCCACCAGCCAGCTCGTACTTGACCGCCGGCCAGTGCTTCACCCCCGGCGAGGGCCTCTACCGCCAGCAGCGCGTCAGTGTTCTTGGCGGGCCAGGCGCGCTGGATCTGCCATTCGGTGTTGTCGATGGTGAGCCAGCGCGGGGGCAGCGCATGAGGAGACCCACGCTGCTGCCTCAGCTGTTCGGCGGAGATGGTAGGAGTCTGGGCAGCTGGGCCGGTGGCGGTATGGGCAGTGCTGGGGGTGCTCATCGCAGGATTGCCTCCTCGGCGCAGGTGATGGCTGCGGTGATCAGCTGCGGCCAGTTCGGCTCCCTGTGGCGGAAGGGATCAAGCGCCCCGGTCAGATGTGAGTAGGCCTCCCACGCGCTTAACAGGTCAAGGTCCAGCTCATCGGCACTGATGCCCAGCTGGGTGGCATAGCCGTGCAAGAAAGGTTCCACGAGCTGCGGCAGGCCCTGGCGGAAGCACGTGGCTGCCCAGGAGCCCAGGTCTCGCAGGGGGTGACCTATTCCGCTGCGTTCTAAATCGATAAGCCGGATTTTATGGCTGTTCGGGGCAGCCAGAATGACCTGATCAGCTGAAAGGTCTCCATGCAGTTCACAGGGAGCGAGCAGCTCAGCGTGTTCGCGCTGGCCCAGCGCCGCCTCACGGAGTCTGCGTTCAATGACCTCTGCCAATTTCTCAGCACGTTCACCCAGCCACGGGGCGAAGCGCTGGATCGGTGCCACAGCCTGGGTGGCAGACACTGGCAGGACCTCCAGTCGGCTGCCCGCGGCCGCGTCGTCGTTGTCAGTGTTCAACCTGGTGGTTGAGTGCAGGAGTGCCACAGCCGACCCTGCGCTGTGAGCCGCGGGCTCGAAGGGGTGATGGGTGAGGTCCCCGACACCCCACATCGGGGTGATCACCGCAGTGTCACGCTCGCCCAGAGCCTTCGCATTGGTGACAGGAACTCCCAGTTCGCGCCAGCGCGCGGTGGTCTCCAGGAGCTTGGCAGCACCGGATTCCACCACGCGCACCACATGGCTGGGGCGGCCCCGGGGGCCTACTGCGGCGACTACCCGACGGCGTGGGTTATAGCGCAGCACCTCCCAGTGGGCGCCATCCTCACCGAATCGCTGACTGGTGGCGGCAAAGGCTGAATGAAGCGCAGTGGCCAGGACCGGATCTGCCCAGACCGGACCGCTGAACAGCCACGGCGACTCATCCTGGTGGACGTGCAGGGTCTCGCCGACCCTCGCCGCCCGTTGAATAGCTTTGGTGAATTTATCCGCATCAGTGGTCAGCGCCGCATAACCGTAGGCACCGCAACGGTCCACAAAGGTCACCACCACAGAATGGTCAGGTTTAACGCGCAGATGCGTGATGCGGACCTGACGGGTCAGCAGTTCGGAGAGCTTCGCTGGATTCAGCAGCAGCTCAGCTCCAGGAAGCTGGGCAGAGCGTGCAGCCCATACATCAGCTTGCTCAGCACTGGGCTGCTCAGCGCTGGACTGCTCGAGGCTTGGCTGTTTGAGAGTCGGCTGCAGGTCGCGCGCCTGTTCGACCTGGTGGAGGCGGGGTAGTTCGCCGGTGACACTCATCGGGCATACTCCTTCGCAGGGTGGATGGGCACAGCAGAAGCAGCTTTCAGCTGCTGCTGCGCCTGGAAGCGGGTGTTCTCCTTCGCCATCGCTTCTCGTTGGACTGCAGCCCAGCGAGAGAGTTTGCTGTCCGGATCAGCCAGCAGGTTCTGTGGCGCGCCGTCCTCCACAATGCGCCCACCTTCAAGCCACAGCACTCGGTCCAGGCCCTGCACGGTGGAGAGCTCATGGGTAATGGCAATGGTGGTTCGCCCGTAGGTCAGCTCCCGCAGGGACTCTTCCACCAAGTGTCGGGACGCCGGGTCCAGGCCGGAGGTAGGTTCATCCAGCAGCACGATCGGTGCATCACGGACCAGCGACCGGGCGATGGCGATGCGCTGACGCTGGCCGCCGGAGAGCGTGTCACCGCGGTGACCCAGCACCGTCTCGTAGCCTTCGGGAAGGGACAGAATGAACTCGTGAATACCGGCACGGCGGGCTGCTTCGATGATTTCCGCATCGGTGGCGTCCTGCCGCCCATAGCGGATGTTCTCAGCGATGGAGGTGGAGAACAGCACCGACTCCTGGAGCAGGACGGAGATATTGCGGCGCAGATCGGCTCGGCGCATATTGCGGGTGCTGATGCCGTCTACCAGCACCGAGCCTGCTTCAGGATCAGCCAGTCTCAGGAGGTAGCCGGTCAGTGTGGACTTACCCGCACCGGATGCGCCCAGCAGCCCCACCCGCTGGCCTGCCGGAATATGCAGATTGAGATTGTCGAACAGCTCCCGGCCGTGGCCATCGCGAGCGGTGATCCGGTGATAGGTGACCTCACCCTCAGCGCGATTCATGGTGACCGGCTTCTCCGGGTCGGTGATCTCCACTGGTTCATCCAGCAGCTCGGCGATGCGTTCACCCGAGGCTGCCGCACGAGCGATGCGGCCGGTGTATTTGGCCATATCGCGCAGCGGCTTCATCGCGATCTTCAGATACATCAGGAACAGCACCATGTCACCGGGAGTCATGGTGCCCTGGAGTACCTCCCAGCCGCCGAAGCCCAGCACCACCGCGGTCGCAATGCCCACAAAGAGGTCAGTGGAGCGTTCCAGGCGGGCCGCGAGGCGGCGTGCCCGAATACCAGCCTTCAGTGCCTTCTGATTTCCGGCGTCGAACCCTCGGGCCACTGTGCTCTCCAGCCCGTAGGCCTGGACTACGCGGATGGCGGCCAAGGCCTCTGCGGCATCTCCTACTAGGCGACCCTCACCCTGACGGGTGGCGCGGGATGCAGAGCTGATCTTGGGGGAGAGCATGCGTGAGGCCAGCAGATAACCGGCTGCGGTGAGCATCACCACCACTGCGAGCACCGGGTTGAGCACCATCACCACAATGAACAGTGCCACCACTGTGAGCACATTGCCGATCAGCGGCAGCCCGGCGGTGACGGCCACTTCCTGCAGCCTGCCCATATCACCGACCAGTCGCTGGGAGGTATCCCCGATGCTGGCTGATGAGTGGTACCGCAATGACAGTGACTGAATATGCTCAAAGACCCGGGTGCGCAGCTGAGCTGCCACTTTCACACCCACTTTGGCGAAGGCGATGGTGGAGCCGTAATTGGCCACAGCGCGACCGGCAACAATCAGCGCCAGAGCTACAGCCCAGAAGGCCACCATGCGGCCGACGTCGTCCCCGGAATCAATGGCCTCATTGACCTGCGCCCCCAGGGCTTCGGTGACAGCGTCGACGGCGAACTTCACCGGCCAGGGCTCCAGAATGCGGAATGCAACATCGGCCAGCAGCGCGATGAGCCCCAGCGCCAGCAACAGTTTGTGCTGGGTGACAAAGGGCAGCACCATTTTCAGGGTGCGGCCAAGGGCGGCCCGATGCGTAGCCCGGGAGAGCTTGGCCTGAGCGGATTTAGTCGCTGTCTTCTCGCTCATGCGCTGACCTCCACAGGGCTGTGACCGGTGTGGACGGCCTGAAGGAGGTCCGCAGCACGGCGGATCCAGGAGTGTTTCTCCACGGCGCGACGCCGAGCCTGTGCCCCCATCGCGGTGCGCAGCTCAACATCCTGGGCCAGTGCGGAAAGGGCGGTGGCGAGGGCTTGGACATCACCGGCGGGCACCAGCAGTCCAGCATCCTGACCGGCACCCGTTGGCCCAGCCAGCAGAGCTGGGATCTCACCGATCGCCGAGGCCACAGTGGGCAGCCCGGCGGCCATGTACTCGTAGACCTTCAGCGGGGAGAAGTAGTGGTCTTGCACCTGCGGGTACGGTGCTGCGCCCACATCGAAGCGACGCAGCAGTGACGGAATCCGGGACGGAGCGACGGCGCCGTGGAAAGTGACCTGATCACTGATGCCGAGGTCGGCAGCGAGTGATTCAAGCTGGGCGCGCTGTGGACCATCGCCAGCGATCTCCATACGCCAGCGCTGACCCGGATCGGCGGCGCTAGCGAAGGCTTCCAGAAGCTGTTCGGTCCCATGCCAGGGCTTCAGAGTGCCCACGAACCCTACGGTGAAGGAAGGCGCACGGTTGAAGGAAGGTACAGCGGAAGACATCGCAGCACCGGCCGGGGCGTCGTCGTGAAGGGGCGTGGGGGCAGCAGAGAAACGGTCAGTATTGACACCGTTGGGAGTCACCACGATCCGGGGGCTGCGCTGTCCCGGACCATCCTGGATGGCTGAACTCTTCCCCCTTTGCCGGGCAGCCCATGCGGCCACCGGTTCGGAGACGCAGGAGAGCAGATAGGCCTGGGCGAAGGCCTCCCGGGTGATCTCCTCCGCCAGCTGCCCGTGGTGCAGGCTGCGATGCTGACGCTGCTCATCAAGCAGCGGCGCGTTGATCTCCATCACCACCGGTACTTTGCGTCCGGTGTGAGCCCGCAGCTGCTGGGCCAACTGCACCCCGGCGTCGGAGAAGAGGCTGTAGCGCTCGTAGATGAGGTCATAGTCCTCATCGGCTGCGAGCGTGGCGAGCCGGGAGGCCGCACGCAGTACCGCGAGTTCCCGCTCGGCAGTGTCCTTTGCGCCGGTGACCGCAGCGGTGAAAACTGGCAGATGGCGCAGATCCTCAGGCACAGTCTCGGTACTGGTATCACCTGCCTTGGTGCCGCGTTTGAGGCAGTACACGGTGACCTCGTGACCCATGGCGGCGAAAGCCCGGATCATCTCCTGGGCGTGCACACTGGCGCCTTTGGCGCCGAAGAGACCGATCCCGGGGTCGGCCAGAACGTAGGCGATCTTCATACCAGGGCCCCTTCCGGCTCACGGACTCCGGCCGGCACTGCTTCAGCTGCCCGGGAGGACGACGACGGCTCGGCAGCTGGCTGGCTGATCAGTCTGCGCAGAATGGCGGCCTGACGTCGAGAATCGAAGAGCCGTTCCACCTGCTGCCGCGCAGCATCGGTGAGTCGGCGCCGCTGGGTGTCACTGACGCTGATGGCCTCCGCGATGGCATCGGCCACAGCGGCGACATCTCCGCTGGGAATCAGCCAGCCCGTCTCGCCGGTGCGGATGACCTCACCTACTGCTGTCACATCCGCGGCTACACAGGGAATGCCGCGCGCCATGGCTTCCAGCAGGACAGTGGGGAGACCATCAGCATTTCCATCAGCGCCAATGACGAAGGGCGCGACAAAAACGTCGTGGCTGCCCAGCATGCGGGTGATCTCATGCTGGGTGCGGGCACCCAGCAGCTGAACGGCATCGCCGACGCCGAGCTCATCGATCTGCTCCTGCAGCGCGTCAGCCAGCGGGCCGTCACCGGCGATATCGGCCTGCACAGCGATGCCGCGTTCACGCAGGATCGCTACGGCCTCGATCAGCAGGTGGAAGCCTTTCTTCTCCACCAGCCGTCCCACTGACAGCAGCCTCGGGGTGGCGATGGATGCGGTGTTGCCAGCTGGGGTCATGCGGGCTGGTTCATAGGGGAAGCGGGCTAGTTCCAGGCCGTTGTGCACCAAGTGCAGCCGTGAGCTGGCTGCAGGGAAGGTCCGGCGCAGATGCTCCATGTTGTAGCCGGAGATGGTGATCGCATGGTGAGCCTCGGCGAGTTTCTGCTCCAATTCGGCAGCGTCGACGTCCTCATGGAAGATGTCCTTGGCATGAGCGGTGAAGGAGTACGGAAGCCCGGCGATCATCCCAGCCAACCGGGCCACGCTGGTGGCCACGGAGGCGAAATGGGCATGCAGATGGGTGGCCCCGTGCTCAGCGGCCAGCTGCGCCACCGCGACTGCCTGGTAGGCGTCGTCGTGGTCATAGCGAGCCAGCTCCGGCAGCGCTCGGGCCAAGCCGCTGGCCAGCTGCGGCCCGGCTGCGGCGTCGCTGAGCTGCTTCCACAGTCGGCTGGCGCTGGAGGGGCGGGGGATATGGATGACTGGAGCCTGGACCCTGGCGAGTTCGGCGTGGAAGCGCACATCGGTAGTGGGTCGTAGGGAGAAGATCACGACCTGTTCCCCGGCGGCTTCGCGGGCCAGGATCTCGGAGACGATGAATGTCTCGGAAAAGCGCGGGTACATCTTCAGCACATATCCCACCCGGCTCTCATGGAGGGGCTCCGGCTGCGCAGTCTCTGATAACGCGTCGGTCTGTGCGCAGTAGCTCAGGGACTGGGCGGCGGTGGCATCAGCGGGAGTATGCATAACTCGGCCTCTCAACGGTGGTGGGAAGGGGTGTGGTCTTCTGCGCAGCTGTGCGCTCGGGAAGGGCCGCTGCTGCGATATCGCCGATCCGGGTGAGCCCGTCGAGGTCAATGCCATCGCGCAGCGTCCGGCTGGTGACCGCGCGAGCGAACCAGCGGGTGAGTTCCTGGGGGCTCAGCCGCTCCTGGCTGAGGGTCTCCACGGCACCGGCGGCAGCCAGGGCTGCAGCACGGCGGGGCTGTTCGGCGCGCCGACTGTTGCGGGGGATGACCAGCGCCGGTGTCGTCGTCGCCATGACCTCGGCCATGGAGTTATAACCGCACATGGACACCACCGCGGCTGCGTGACGGACCAGCTTCGGCACATGTTGGGCGTAGCGGGTGACCCGCACCGCGCCCGGGGCAGCGCCGGTTTCCCGGGCAGCGTCGAGGATCGCATCGTGGTCGGCAGCCGGCATTTGCGGGCCGGTGAGGATGATATGGCTGTGCCCCTGTGGCAGCTGGGCGCGGGCAGCGGCCAGGCCGATGGCGCCGCCGTCGGATCCGCCACCCACCATGGTCAGCACATAGGGAGCTGGAGCTCGCACGCTGGAGGGATGGACCGGATCCTCCGGGCGCCCATGGGCCAGATATCCGGTGAAACGGGTGCGGGAGGCCAGCGCTGCGGGGATCTCGCCGGTATCCAGCGGGTTGTAGATGCCGCGGTCACCGTAGACCCAGATGCCGTCATAGCGATCCGCCACGGCGTCGGCGCCGCCGATACTCGCCCATTCGCGCTGGGCGACCTCTGGGGAGTCCAGGACCTCGCGCAGTCCCAGGATGGTGGTGGCTTCGCGCTGGCGCAGCATATCCAGAGCCGCGGTGAGTTCGCCGTTGACCCCGAAGGGATGGCGGTCGACGATGAACAGGTCCGGGTCCATGGCTTTCAGGGCCGCTGCCGCGGTGGCGCTGCGAAGATTCGTCAGCCGGGCGCTGCTGATGTCGAGGCTGCGGCTGACATAGCCGCCGTCGCCGCTGGTGAAGCCGGGCAGCACCAGCCAGTCCCAGCCCTCGGGCAGGGCGTCCTGGGTGGCATCAGGGTGTCCGGCGATCAGCAGGCCGCGGACCCGCTGGCCGGTGACCCGTGGAAGGTCGGCTGCCAGGGCATAGGCCAGCGCCCGGTTGCGCCTGGCGTGCCCGAGTCCCACGGAGTCGTGGGAGTACATAGCGACAGTGATGCTCATGGACAACAAGCCTGGTGGGGCTTCGTGAGAGCAGTGTGAGACGAGTATGAGAAAAGTGCGGTGTTTTTCTCATGTTCACCTCGGGTTCACCTGGTGACGGCTGCGCAACTGGACTGGGCCGGGCGCCGTCGCGGAAAAAGGCCCGCAGAAAAGTCAGTGGTCAGTTTGTCCGTGATAAATCGCGTATCTGCAAGCGATAACGGACAAACTGACCACTGAAGGTGTCGTTCATAGGAGGCGTGGGGGACGCGACCGAAAAATTGGCTTTAGTTAACCGGTCCGGTCCACTTCTCACCGGGGCCCTTGCCCGGGGCGTCGGGGATGCTGGACTCTTCACGGAATGCCAGCTGCAGGGAGCGCAGACCGTCGCGCAGCGGCGCTGCGTGGGTGGAGCCCACTTCGGGGGCGGCGGCGGTGACCAGTCCGGCCAGAGCGGTGATGAGCTTACGGGCTTCGTCGAGATCCTTCAGATCTGCAGCGTTGGGGCCCTCGGCGAGCCCCACTTTGACGGCTGCGGCGCTCATCAGATGCACCGCCACGGTGTTGATCAGCTCGACGGCGGGCACCTCTGCGATATCCCGAGTCTGGGTCCCTACGGCCTCTGCGATGTCTTCGCCGGAAATAGGTGCCTGCTCCGGGGTGTTCTGGTCACTGTGCATGCTGATAAGCTTGTCACAGTCTTTTGAAGCCGCGCCACCGCGCGCCGTGAGACACCCGAAGCTATTACCTTAATTGAAGCAGGAGCAGGACAGATCAGCGAGCCACGTATCAATAACCGCATCCGCGTACCCGAGGTTCGCCTCGTGGGCCCCCAGGGGGAGCAGGTGGGCATCGTCCGAATCGAGGACGCCCTGCGTCTTGCCGCGGAGGCAGATCTGGATCTGGTGGAGGTGGCGCCTCAGGCCAAGCCGCCCGTCTGCAAGCTCATGGACTTCGGCAAGTGGAAGTACGAGGCCGCAGTCAAGGCCCGTGAGTCGCGCAAGAACCAGGCGACTACCACGCTGAAGGAAGTCCGCTTCCGTCTGAAGATCGACGATCACGACTACAACACCAAGGTCGGTCACGCCCGCCGCTTCCTGGAAGCCGGTGACAAAGTCAAGGCGATGATCCAGTTCCGCGGTCGTGAGCAGCAGCGTCCGGAGATGGGCGTGCGTCTGCTGCAGCGCTTCAGCGAGGACGTTGCCGACCTCGGTCAGGTGGAGTCCTCCCCGCGTCAGGACGGCCGTCACATGGTGATGGTGGTTGGACCGCTGCGCACTAAGGCCCAGCAGGCCAAGAGCAATGACACCCCGGACGACAACGAGGACAACAAGGCAGCGGCACGCGAGAAGAACGAGCGCCGCGCCCGTAAGACTCAGGAGCGTCAGAAGATCTCCACTGATCCCAAGGAAGCGAAGCCGCTTTCGAACTCCATGGCGGATTACCTGCCTGAAGAGCTGCGCAACCTCTGACCTTCCGCGGTCAATTCGCAAGAGACCCAGTTGTCCCGTATCATGGACAGCTGGGTCTCTTACTTTCTGCCCCGATGCGCTCAGCGCAGCCGGCGCGCGCGGAAGTAGGACACCCACGACAAAGGGATCATGGCTTGCTGCACTGCCCTTCCGGGGCAGGTAGGCAAGCGGAATGATCCACCTCTGCGCCGCCGTCGTCATCATCGATGAGCGACACCAAGGTGCTGCAGGTCCGAACCACACGAAGGAGTACGGCACTATGCCGAAGAACAAGACTCACTCCGGTGCCAAGAAGCGTTTCAAGCTGACCGGCTCCGGAAAGATCAAGCGCCAGCAGGCTAACCGCCGCCACTACCTGGAGCACAAGTCTTCCCGCCTGACCCGTCGCCTGGCCTCTGACCAGATCGTCACCAAGGCCGACGAGGGTCGCATCAAGAAGATGCTCGGCCTCTAGAGCCAGAGCTCTCGCCGCATTACCGAAGACTTTTAAGACTCACAGGAGAAACAACATATGGCACGCGTGAAAAGGGCTCTGAACGCCCAGAAGAAGCGCCGCAAGGTCCTCGACCGGGCCTCCGGCTACCGTGGACAGCGCTCCCGCCTGTACCGCAAGGCTAAAGAGCAGCTGCTCCACAGCTACACCTACAACTACCAGCACCGCAAGAAGCGTAAGGGCGACTTCCGTCGCCTGTGGATCCAGCGCATCAACGCTGCATCCCGCTCTCACGGCCTGACCTACAACCGCTTCATCCAGGGCCTGAAGGCTGCTGGCGTTGAGGTTGACCGTCGCATGCTGGCCGAATTGGCCGTCTCCGACGCCAAGACCTTCGGCGCCCTGGTGCAGACTGCTCGCCAGGCTCTGCCCGAGGACGTTAACGCTCCCAAGGCCGCGTGATCTTCGCGCACTAACGCCTTGTGATAGCTGACGACGGCGCCCGTTCCCTTGGTCTAGGGGCGGGCGCCGTTGTCATGTCCAGCCCTGTAGAGCGGCGGTGTGTGGCTGACTCTGCTCAGCCGGGTGCCTGATCGCCCGCCGGGGCGCGGGCCTGGTTGCCTCGCACCCACACTGTGTTTCACTCTGGGTGCTCTGAGGCGCGAGAATGAAACAGAACCGGGGTCTCAGTGACGCCAACACCACTGAAGAAGGAGCAGCCCACCGTGGCAGATGAGTTTCTGATGGACAACCCCCGCAGCGAGCGTGCGAAAAGGGTCGCCGCGCTGGCTACCCGTGCCGGGAGGAAGAAGCAGAAACTCTTCCAGGCCGAAGGTCCCCAGCCGGTGCGTGAGGCATTGGCACTATGGCTGCGCCAGTGGGATGAACCCGAGACCTTCGCCACCGTCCCTGATTCCGAAGACACCTCGCGGCTGCGCGCGCAGCTGGCCCCCGCCGGATACCTTCCGGAACTCGACGCGCTGTTCTTCGACCCGCGCGCATTGGAGCAGCACCCGGATATCAGCGCCCTGCTGGACCGGGTCCGCGGGGTACTCTTCAACCCCGAACGAGAGCTCCCGCGGGATGCCCGGATCTTCCTGCGCGAAGCTACCCCTGAGGTGCTCGCGGCCATGGGCGACGCCGAGACCTCTCAGGGGATGCTGGCGGTCTGCCGCATCCCGGAGCTGGAGTTCGCGGGACTCGATTCGCTGCTGGTGGGCATGAGCGAAAGCACCGTTCAGGTGACATCTGACGGAAGCACTCAGGGGTCCACGGTGGAGACCTCTGCCGTCCAGCTCGCTCCGGTACTAGCGGGGCTGCAGGATCCCGGCAACGTCGGGACAGTGATCCGTACAGCGGATGCCGCCGGAGCCGGCGTCGTCATCCTCACTCCGGGCAGTACTGATCCCTGGGCGCCGAAGGTGGTCCGTGCCGCCGCCGGGTCGCATTTTCACGTGCCCACCGCCGCAGGAATCGACCTGCAGCAGCTGACCGATTTCGTTCGTGCCAACGGCGCCCAAGTCCTGGCCGCTGACGGCTACGGTGAGGTCTCCTTGGCGCAATTGCAGGCGCAGAACGCTGAGCAGGATTCCGCATATCTCGCGCGCCCCACCTACTGGCTGCTGGGCAACGAAGCCCACGGTCTCACCGAGGAGGAGAAAGTACTCGCAGATCAGCGGGTATCCATTCCGCTCTACGGCCAGGCCGAGTCGCTCAACGTTGCCGTGGCAGCAGCACTATGCCTCTACGCAAGTGCTGTAGCGCAGCATCACCACTAGGAGCAGCCGTGAGCTACTCACCACAGGGTCGCAGAGCAGAGAACACCGGTTTCGACTGCATTCACTGTGGCCAACCCATCCCCAAACACACCGGCGGCAGCTACCGCAATCATTGCCCCCGCTGCCTGTGGTCCAGACATGTGGACATCATGCCGGGGGACCGGGCTGCCGAATGCGGTGCACCAATGGAGCCGGTAGGGGTGGATCATTCCGGCAAAAAGGGCTACATCCTCATCCACCGCTGCACCGCCTGCGGTGCTCAGGACCGCAATAAGCTCGCCCCGGATGACGACGTCGACGTCGTCGTCGCTCTGCAGCGCCCACCCCTCTAGACACGGGCTTTCCGGCCGGGCAGTCCACTGCGGATTGGGCCTTGAAGTAGGACCAACCGGCCGCAGCTCTGGGCCCAAACTTAGGTGCCGGTGCCCCTGTCTCCGCCGCCGGTCCGGCCTATCGTGCTGAGTGTGAAAGGGCACAGGGGGAGTGGGCACACCGGGAATGGGCGCACACTAGCGGCGCGGGAGTCCGGACAGGGCACGGTCGAATACACCGGCCTGGCGGTGGTCATCGCCATCATCCTCGGTGCGCTTCTCTTCAGCGCACCGTCCTGGGGTTCGGCTCTCACCAGCACAGTCGACAGGATCATCTGTGACATCTCCCAGCCGCTCAGCGGAGGGGAGTGCGGAGCCGGCGAAAGCCCTGAGAACCTCGCGCTGGAGGAGTCCGGACCCGATAGCCACCCCGGCGAAGACACTGGCCCGCAGCCTGCGGCTGCACCGGAAGAGCCAGGCATCCCCGATGACCGGCTCGAGCAGGAGCTGGTCGATGAAGCCGTTGAACTCTTTGAGCGCGCCATTGCAGAGGACGCTACCGGCGATGACATTCGTGCCCTGCGGGAGCACCTGGCGGATCTGAGTCCCGCGGAGATCCGCCAGCTGTCCGCACAGCACCCCAATATCAACCGGTACTCCATGCCGGTGCCGCGGACCCACGAGCAGCTGGCGAGTTTCCCCACTGGCGCAGAGGGCGCCAGCTGGTGGAACGACTCGTTGACCGAAGAGCAGCGCACCGCCCTGGCGCAGTACATGCCGCTGATGATCGGCAACGTTGAAGGGGTGGACTACGAAACCCGCAGTGAGGCCAATCTGAATGCCTTGGCCTTCCTGCGCGGGCATGAGGGGACCACCGCCGCACAGCAGGAACGACTCGACCAGATCGCTTCATCGATGCTCGACCCCACTGGCCAGCTTGATGAGAACCGGTACCTGCTCAGCCTGAATATGGGGCACCCCCGCGAGAACTCCGGACGGTGGTATAACCCCTTCGACTGGGGAGCCGCTGAGGAGAAGCACTGGCCGGATCCATTGGCGGCCGTTTCGGTGGGCAACCCTGATACGACCGAGACCACCAGCTTCAATATTGCGGGTATGGGCAGCAATACGGACAATATGCCCACCGAAGTGCGCCGGGCTCAGGGACTCTACGATGGTCTCGATGAGACCCATGCGGTGATTTCATGGATCGGCTACGATCCGCCATCCACCGCCTCACCCAGCGTCTGGTCCAGCGATCTGGCCGAGGCTGGCGGGTACGCGCTGGCATACGCCCTGGATGGATACCAGCAGACCCGTGCCACTAGTGGAGATTCACCCGAGGTCTTTCTGAACTGTCATTCTTACGGGACCAATACCTGCAATCACGCCCTGATGAATAACCAGGAGACTGTCGCTGGACTGACTATGTATGGTTCCTCAGGGATTCCCCACCATCTCTTTGAAGAAGGTGTTCCTCCAGTCCAGCAGCTGAATGTGGCCACCTATGGCGAGAGCAATCTGCCGGCCGTCTTCGCCACTGAATCCCCTGATGACTTCTGGGCTCCCCTCGGGCGGAATCCGCTGGGCCTGGGCATCATAGATCGCTACAACCCGGCCCAGGATGCAAGCTACGGAGCGCAGATCTTCTACTCCGATGGTGAGGGAGGCAATATCGAAGGTGAAGGGGTCCACGGACACGGGCAGAATGAATACGACCACCCGGAGCGCTACGGATACCTGGATCCGGACAGCCAGTCCTATGAGACGATGATCCTCATTCTGCAGGGCCTGGCTGAGGAGGTGGAGTTCAAATGAGCAGATACCGCAGACTTCTCACCGTTGCAGCCGCGCTGAGCTTGGTGGTCGGATGTGCCGCAGACCAAGCAGAACCGACTGAGGAGGACTCCATGCAAGCGCAGCACCACACTATGGATCCTGAGGGCGGCCTCACCTTTGATGAGCAGATTCAGGAGCTGGAAGCTGCTACCGCGGCGGTGCAGAAGCATATGGGCGACGACGTCGTCGCCCGCTTCGGCACTGACACTTTCAGCCCCGCTGCGGTGAAGGAACGCGCACTGCCGCAGGTCTGCGAGGGAAGCGGCTACCACCTGCAGATCTCCTTCGATATAGCCGCTGACCGGGATCTGCAGGAGCTCTATGACCAGGCAGCCGCAGTCGCAGCAGAGCTCGGGCTGAGCGAGAACAGCAATAACTCAGACGGGGTGAACGAACGCGGCGGGATCTTCTACGGTGCCGGCCGCGCCGAGGGACGGATCTTTGTGGTGACCAAACGTGGCCATCAGGATCGCGTTGATGCAAGCTTCCACACGCGCTGTTCCGATGATCCCAGCATGGAGGAGCAGTACCAGCAGAGCTCGGAGCGCGGTCGGGACCAGATCCAGGACGAATACGGGATACCTGGACAATAAGCGTCCCTTGCTGCGAGGTTCTCCCTGCGTGACACATTGTTGCCATATGCAACATTCAGGTGATCTAGAGCTGGCAGACTGTCCCCATGACTGAGATATTCACCACACTGGATCAGTATGTGGCGGCACCCCGGCTGGGAGGTTTGGCGCTGAGTCCCGACGGCGGTCGACTGGTCACCACTGTGTCCACGCTCAACACCAAGAAGGACGGCTATGTCACCGCGCTCTGGGAGCTCGACCCCCAGGGGGAGAAGCCTGCCCGCAGACTGACACGCAGCGCCAAGGGTGAGGCTGGCCCGGCCTTCGCCGCCAATGGGGATCTCTACTTCACCTCCGCACGCCCCGATGATGAAGGCGGCGAGGACGGCAATGCGCTGTGGTGCTTACCGGCAGCAGGCGGAGAAGCCTATGTGGTCAACCGCCGGGCCGGGGGTGTCAGTTCGGTCAGCTGCGCCGCCAAAGCTGATGTGGTCGCCGTCGTCGCCTCACGCCTGCCCGGGGCCTCCACCGAGGAGGAGCACGAGACACTGCATCAGGCCCGCAAGGACTCTGCTGTTCAGGCCATTCTGCATGACGCCTACCCGGTGCGTTTCTGGGACCATGACCTGGGTCCGGCACGCAGCAGCCTTTTTGTGCTCGGGGATGAGAACGCCGACGACGACGCGACGTCGCTGGAGCCTGCGCGCCGGGTGCTGCGTCAGATCACCGAGGACCTCGGTGCTCGTTTTGGTGGAGATGTGCACATCAGCCCGGACGGTACTTTCGCACTCTTTGCCCTGCGGGTGCCCGAGGCCAACGCCGATCAGCGCTACACCGTGGCCCGGGCGGACCTGGTCAATGGCGGCTGGGAGCCTCTCTTCGACGACGCCGAGCACAACTACACCCCCAGCATCGTCAGCCCCGACGGTCGCTACGCGATTATCGGTGTCTCCAACCGGCCCACCCCGGAGCAGTCCATGCGCCCGGTACTGCACCTGCTGGACCTGGGCAGCCGTCAGCTCAGCACACTCACCGAGGATGCGGATCTCTGGCTGACCCCGGCGGCCTGGCTGCCGGACGGATCCGGGTTCCTGGCGCTGGCTGATCAGGACGGCCGCGGTCCGGTCTTCCGTGTGGATGTCCAGTACGGCGAGACTGTCACCGGACGGACTGTGCAGATCACCGATGAGGACTCCACGTATTCGGACCTACGCCTAGCCCCGGATGGCAAGACAGCCTTCGGGGTGCGCGCCAGCTACGAGTTCCCCGCCGAGGTGGCACGAATCGACCTGGCCACTGGGCAGACCCAGCGGCTGCTCAACCCCACCGAGCGCCCGGTGCTGCCCGGGCGCTTGACCGAGGTCGAGACTCAAGCCGAGGACGGCGTGCGTGTTCGCGGTTGGTTGGCGCTGCCATCTGGTGCCGGCCCGGAGGTGCCAGCACCGTTGCTGCTGTGGATCCACGGCGGCCCGCTGAACTCCTGGAACGCCTGGTCCTGGCGGTGGAACCCCTGGCTGGCGGTCCAGCGCGGCTACGCGGTGCTGCTGCCGGATCCGGCACTGTCCACCGGGTATGGACAGGACTTCATCCAGCGCGGCTGGAACTCCTGGGGCGATAAGCCCTACACGGACCTGATGAGCATCACCGACGCCGTCGTCGCCCGGGAGGATATCGACCAGAACCGCACTGCGGCCATGGGCGGATCCTTCGGCGGGTATATGGCCAACTGGGTGGCCGGACACACCGACCGATTCAAGGCGATCGTCACTCACGCCAGCCTGTGGGCGCTGGATCAATTCGGCCCCACCACGGATATGTCGCCCTTCTGGCGTCGGCAGATCAACGCGGAGATGGAAGCTGAGCATTCACCCCACTGGCATGTGGAGAACATCGTGACTCCGATGCTGGTGATCCACGGGGACAAGGACTACCGGGTGCCGATCGGGGAGGGCTTGCGCCTCTGGTACGAGCTGCTGGAGAAGTCCGGGCTGCCCATGGATGCAGACGGCAGCACTGTGCACCGCTTCCTGTACTTCCCGGATGAGAATCACTGGATACTCAAGCCCCAGCACGCCAAGATCTGGTATGAGGTGGTCTTCAACTTCCTCGACGAGCACGTGCTCGGTGAGTCCTCGGACAGCCTGCCCGTGGAGCTGGGCCTCACGGCTCCGCCTGCCAAGGACGCCGAGTCAGCGGAGAAGACCTCTGCCTCTGCTGAGGGCTAAGTGCTCAACAGCGGAGTGCGCACTAGCTGAGCTCAGCTGCGCTGAATCCACCCGCGCTGAGTTCAGCGCCTGATCGCGAAGCCGCTGCCGGGGAGCGAATCCAGTTCCTCGGCAGTGGCTTCGCGCGTCTGCACCTGCGTGACCTTGGCGGCCTTCGGGCCGCGGTGGCACCAGCGCAGCATGGAGTCCACCGCGGGACCCTCGCCGCCGATCAGCAGCTCCACCGCGCCGTCGTCGGTATTGCGCACCCACCCGCGCAGCCCCAGCTCCTTTGCCTCTTGGCGGGCGGAGGCACGGTAGGACACGCCCTGTACACGGCCGGTGATGCGGGCGAAGACTCCGGTGCTGAAATCACTCTGACTCATGTCACCCAGTCAAGCATCAGCGGGCTGCGCAGTGAACCCCGGCTGCGCAGTGAACCCCGGCTGCGCAGTGAACCCCGCCCCGGTCTGCGCTGCGCTCTGGTTCAGCTTTACCCGGCCTTATGCGTTTTACCCGACCGTATACGCCCGGGTATTTCACCGAAGCCCGGGTAAAGCACCTCTGTCTCTTACCAGCGCGGAACGACGGCGCCCCGGCGGGTCTGCTCATCGAAGCGATAGACCTCGCGGCCATTGATCCAGGTCCGCAGCACCCTGTTTCGAGTGTCAAGCGGATCACCGGACCAGAGCGCGAAGTCAGCATCCTTGCCCACCTCGAGTGAGCCCATTCGATCGGCGACGCCGAGCACTTCAGCCGGGTGGAGGGTGACCGCCTTCAGCGCTTCAGCCGGGTCCATACCTTCGCGCACCGCCAGGGCCGCTTGGTGGATCAGGAAATCGATGGGCACCACTGGATGATCGGTGATGATGGAGACCTTGACACCGGCGGCGCTGAGGATCCCGGGTGCCGTGGGAGTCCGTTCGCGGACCTCCACTTTGGACCGGGAGACCATCATCGGCCCGTAGAGGACCGGGATTCCGCGTGCGGCGATCCGGTCGGCCAGTTTAAAAGCCTCGGTGCCGTGATCCAGCACCAGCTCGTAGCCGAATTCATCAGCAATGCGAATGGCGGTGGCAATGTCATCGGCGCGGTGGCAGTGCTGGCGCCAGGGGATCTCGCCGGCCAGCACCTTGGCCAGCGCCTCGGAGATCAGGTCCACCGGCCGGTCTTCTGGATCCTTCGCCATCCAGTGCTTGGCTTCAGTGAAGGCTTTCCGGAGGGTGTAGGCGGTGCCCAGCCGGGTAGACGGGGTCCGTTTCTGGTCCCCGTGGAAGCGTTTGGGGTTCTCTCCTAGGGCAGCTTTCAGGCCGGAAGGGGAGCGGACCACCATGTCATCGACTACCCCGCCGTGGGTCTTCACCGCGACGGTCAGCCCGCCGATGGGATTGGCTGAGCCGGGATTGACGTTGACCGTGGTCACCCCACTGGCCACGGCGTCGTCGAAACCGATTTCATGGGGATTGATGGCGTCGATGGCGCGCACTGCGGCGGTGACAGCTTCAGTGGTTTCGTTGAAGTCGGCACCTTCCCAGCCTTCACCCTGTTCATGCACCCCCAGGTGAACGTGCGCATCAATCAGGCCTGGGAGTAGCCACGCCCCTTGGGCATCGATGATCTCGTACCCCTCGGGGGACTCGATGTCGGCTCCGAGCGCGGAAATCTGCCCGTCGGTGACCACTATCGTGCCATCGAAGGGGGTTCCGCTGACGGGGACAATATGAGCGTTCTTCACTGAATAGTTTCGTTGCGCAACCATTCTGTGACTGTATCGCGATGAGAACGCTTCTGACTATGGCTCGCACCTTAGGGATTCTCAATAGCTGCACTTATTGTGAACACATGGGATTCGGGCACAGCCACACACATGATCACCACGGGCCTGGTCAGGCCGGTGCGGGTCGCGCACGGCTGGCCATCGCCTGCGGCATCACCAGCGGTATTGTGCTGGCCCAGTTTCTCGGCGCGTGGCTCACCGGCTCTCTGGCGCTGCTGACTGATGCTGTGCACTCGCTCACCGACAGTATCGGTCTGTTAGTCGCCCTGACCGCCGCTTCCCTGATGTTCCGCGCCGCCACCACCACGCGCACCTGGGGCTGGCGGCGGGTGGAGATTCTCGCCGGATTTCTGCAGGCAGCCCTGCTGCTCGGCATCGGCATCTATGCGCTCATCGAAGGCGTCCAGCGGCTCGGACTCTTCGGCTCTGGCCACAGTCCGGATATCGCCCCTGAGCTGCTGTTGATCTTCGGCGCAATCGGGCTGGCTGGCAACATCGCATCGCTGGCAGTACTAGCCCGTGGGCGGCGTGAGAACTTCAATATGCGTGCGGCATTCCTCGAAGTGGCTGCTGATGCCTTGGGGTCGCTGGGTGTCATCATCGCCGCCGTCGTGCTGTGGACCACCGGCTGGGCTCAGGCAGATGCGGTGGCCGCGCTAGTGATCGCCTGCTTGATCATTCCCCGCGCTGCCCGACTACTGCAGGAAACCTCCCGAGTGCTGCTGGACTTCACCCCGGCAGGACTTGACCTCGAAGAGGTCCGACGGCACATGCTCGCGTTGGAGCATGTGGAGGAGGTCCATGATCTGCACGCCTCCATGATCGCCACCGGTCTTCCGGTTCTTTCGGCACATGTGGTGGTGGATGAGGCCTGTTTCACCGCCGGCTGCGCCCCGCAGAAGCTCGCTGAGCTGCGCGCATGTGTGGCCGAGCATTTTGATATCGCCGTCGAACACTCCACCTTCCAGCTGGAGACCCGAAGCATTGCAGACCAAGAGACCCACGTCCACAGCTGACAGCGCTACAGTTGGGCATCATGAGTTCGTCTGATCTTCGTACCAACACCCGTTCTGTCACCCCCGGCCGGTCCCGTTCCCTGCTGGCCGGAACGGCCGCTCTGGCCCTGCTGCTCTCCGCCTGTGGTGGCGGAGGAAACGACGACGGCGCCCCCGGGACTCAGGGTGACGAGGAGGCCACGGCTACCGAAACCGGAGCCCCCGGGCGGACCGATGATCAGCAGGACCCTGATGCAGGCGCACCTGCAGGAGACGGAGAACAGTTCGCCACCGCCGACCTTGCCGATCCGGTGGGCAATAGCGTAGGCACCGTGACGTTCTCAGAAGTCGATGCGGGTGTCCGCGTCGAAGCACATGTGCAGGATATGACTGCAGGATTCCGTGGATTCACGATTCACGAGACCGGATTATGCGAGCCGCAGTCTGCCAATGACTGGGGCTATATTGGCGATTTCTACTCCGCTGGTGCCCACCTGCCAGGTGCTCCTGCACAGGAGCAGGGAGTAGTTGAGGGGGAAGACGAGCTGGAGAGCCCTACGGACTGGCATACTCCTGAAGGAGATGTACCCGGATATGGGGGTGCAGACACTGAGGGCGAGCAGAGTATCGATCATCCTGATCATGCCGGAGATCTGCCGAACCTGCTGATCAACGCTGATCGCACCGGGTACCTCGCAGTGGTCACCGACCGCCTGAGCCCAGAACTCCTCCTGCAGGAGGAAGGGACGGCGGTGATCGTGCACTCTGCAGCTGATCACCATGGAAATGTCCCGGCTCGCTACGCTCCATACGGACCGGACCAGGAGTCCCGGATCACCGGTGATTCCGGGGACCGGGCCGCCTGCGGTGTGGTGGAGGAATCCCGCTGAGGCCCACAGTCACATTTTGCTGAGCCTGAAGAAGTCTGGATATAGTCGATACCCGGTGCGCCGGGAAGACTGGTCGGCAAAATAGGATGGGCAGGATAAATCCTGGCCATCCCGTGCGCCTGCCCGACCGCCATAACAAGGAGGACCTCCTATGACGCTGATGGTCCTCCTTTTTCTTGCGCTGGTGCTGGTGCCCGCTGCAGTGGCAGTGCACAGGCTCGCCGGACGCAATACGGGATGGTTTGCCGCCGCGGCGCTGACAGCCCTGGGTGCCGCGACTCTGCCGTGGATCCCCGGCCTCCTGGAGGGTGAGACCCCCACCGCCCACTTGCCCTGGATACCCAGCCTGAATGTGGGAATCTCGCTGCGGCTGGACGGCCTGGCAATGGTCTTCTTGCTGCTGGTGCTGTTTATCGGCGCACTGGTGATGGCCTATAGCGCCCGGTACTTTTCCCCTAAGAAGAAGACGGGGGACTACTACCTGTGGATGCTGATGTTCGTCTTCGCCATGTCCGGCATGGTGCTGGCCGACGACCTCATCCTGCTCTTCGTCTTCTGGGAGTTCACTACTCTCTGCTCGTTCTTTCTGATCAACCGCTCCGGTGATAAAGCGCCCGCCCCCGCCCAGCGCACGCTGCTGATCACTATGGCCGGCGGCCTCGGCCTGCTCACCGCCGTGCTGTGGATCATCGTCAAGACCGGCACTACACGGATCTCGGAGGCGCTGACCCACCAGGTGTGGGGTGAAGACGCCACCTTCACCGCCGTGGTCGCGCTGCTGATCGCCTTCGCTGCATTCACCAAATCCGCGCAGTTCCCCTTCCACCTGTGGCTGCCCGATGCCATGGTGGCACCGGCCCCGGTCTCCGCATATCTGCACGCGGCTGCCATGGTCAAAGCTGGCATTTACCTGCTGCTGCGCTTCTCACCGGTCTTTGAAGGTGTCGCAGTCTGGCAGGTCACCCTGATCGTTGGTGGCCTGATCACCGCACTGATCGGTGCGCTCTTTGCGTGTCAGCGCCATGACATCAAAGAGATCATGGCTTACTCCACGGTCTCGCAGCTGGGCTTCCTCGTCGCAATCATCGGCGTCGGAACGCCGACGGCCATCGCCGCGGCCATCATTCACGTCATCGCCCACGCACTGTTCAAGTCCTCGCTGTTCATGATGGTCGGCATCATCGAACATGAGGCGCATTCCCGCGATATCCGAGTGCTCAACGGTCTGCGCAAGACCATGCCGGTCTCCTTCGTCATCACCTTGATCGCCTCCCTCTCTATGGCCGGTGTGCCCCCGCTTTTCGGCTTCGTCTCCAAAGAGAATCTGCTCAAGGGTTTCCTCTCCGCAGAGGACGGCACATTTGGCCCCGGGCTGACCTGGACCATCACGCTGCTGGCGGTGCTGGCGGCAGTGGGCACCTTCGCCTACTGTGGTCGGATCGTCCTGGGTGCCTTCACCTCCTATACCGGTGCCGGCAAGCGTGATGAAGTACTGGAACCCATGGCTGCCGACGGCGCCCACGAGGCTCCTTTCAGCTTCTACCTCCCGGCGCTGCTGCCGGCTGTGGCAGGTGCGCTGCTGGGCTTCGTGCCTTTCATCTTCGACGGTCTGATCAGCCAGGCAGCCACCGCCGCTCACCGCGACAGCTACGAGGCCCACTTCTACCTGTGGGGCGGGATCAGCGTTGATCTGATGCTCTCGGTGGTGGTCATGGGCGTGGGCCTGATGGCGATCTTCACTCGAACCCGACTGGACAGCCTGATTCCGCGCACCATCCTGCCGTTCACCGGTGTGCAGATCGCTGAGAACATTCGGACCGGCTCCATTAACTTCGGCCGCCGCGTGGGCGATCTGACCCGCACGGATATGCATGGCCTCCACCTCACCGCTCCAGGCATCTTCTTGGCGGGTCTTTTCCTAGCCGGTGTGCTGCATGTGGGCGAGGTCGGCAGCTTCAGCGAAGGCCACACCCAGCCCATTGACTGGGTGCTGATCTCGCTGCTGACGGTCTTCCTGCTGGGCACTGTCATCACCACCTCGCGCACCGCGGCCGTGGTTCTTGCAGGCGGTGCAGGCTTCGTCGTCGGCGCCTGGTACTTCGCCCTCGGTGCCGTGGATGTCGGCATGACCCAGCTGCTGGTCGAGATCCTCACCGTGGTGGTGCTGGTTCTGGTGATGCGCAAGCTGCCGCGGAAGTTCCACGCCGTCTCGCGGACCCGCACCGCAGTCTCGGCCGTCGTCGCCATCCTCTTCGGTGTCATGGCTTTTGTGGCCACCTTCGCGCTGACTGGACGCCGCGGCCAGTCACCTGCAGCTGAATGGTATTTGCAGAACACCTACGATGCTTCCGGGGCCATCAACGTAGTCAACTCCATCCTGGTGGACTTCCGTGCTCTGGATACCTTCGGTGAGCTCACCGTGCTTGGTGTGGCTGGCTTCGCCATCCTGGCAGTGCTGAACTCGGCATTCTCCACCTCAGATAATGAACCGGCTGAGTCCCGCCTGTGGGTGGGCACCCCGTTGGATCACGCAGCAGATAACACGGTGGCCATGCGCACCGTATTCAACTGGATGGCGCCTTTCATCGTGATCCTCTCGCTGGTGCTGCTGCTGCGCGGCCACTATGACTCCGGGGGTGGATTCATCGCCGCGCTGGTGGCAGGTGGTTTCTTCGCCCTGCGCTACCTGGTGGCACCCAGCGATTCTGCTGTGAAGCTGCGCTTCGACTACGCGCTGGTGATCGTCGGCGGCATCATCACCGGTGCAGCCATCGGCTTCACCGGTTTCATCGAGGGCTCCTATCTGCGGCCGATCGTCATCTTCGAAGGCCTACCGCTGCCATGGGGCTCCGAGTCCGGATTCTCCCTGACCACAGCGCTGATCTTCGACATCGGCATCTACCTGGCCGTCATCGGTGCGGTGCTGGTGGCACTGGACCGTTTGGGTCAGGCCCAGCGCTATCCAGCTGAACTCTTGAAGGCGCATATGAAGGCTCAGGGCCAGCAGACCGGTGAGATCTCTGAGATCGAGATGCACGCCGGCGCTGACCCCGGAGACTTGCCGCTGGAAGCGCAGGCTGAGGAACGTAAGTATCTGCGGCCGCTGCGCCGCAAGGGGGTGAGCGGCTCATGAGCATCGCTATTGCCGTAGGCCTGCTGACCGCCGCCGCCGTCTATCTGTTCATGCAGCGCGGCATGGTGCGCATCGTGCTGGGCTTTGTGCTGGCCAGCCATGCTGCCAACCTGATGCTCTTCGCCGCCGGCAACACGGCTTTCCGTGATGTCCCGTATATCGGTTCAGGAGAAGTGGGCGAGCAGGCGGATCCGCTGCCACAGGCCTTTGTGCTCACCGCGATCGTCATCGCCTTCTCCATCACCATGTTCATGGTGACCCTGGCTATCACCACCACCCGGGATGATGACACCGAGGATGAAGAAGAGTCCCCGGTTAAGGTGCTGGCTCCGGGCAGCACAGCAGATACCGACGACGCCGCCTTCACAGACTTGGACACTGCCTCCGGTGAGATCGCAGTAGAGACCTACAAGGATGAGACTGGCGTGGGCCAGCCCAACCTCGAGCACGCCGAGCGCATGCCGAAGGAGGAGGAGAAGTGAGCCTCACCGAGATCCTCCCGCCGCTGCTGCCGCTGCTGGTTGGCGTGCCGCTGTTGATGGGCGCCATTGGAGCGGCAGTGCGCAAGAACAAGCGCATTCGCCACGCCATCAGCTTAGGCACTCTGGCCGGGCTGCTGGCCTTCTCCATCCTGCTGGTAGTGGTCACCCATGACGGCACCGTCCTGGCTCACCAGGTGGGTATGTGGGACTACGGCATCTCCATTCCCTTTGTGGTGGATGCGTTGAGTTCCCTGGTGCTGATGATCATCAGCATTCTGGGTATTGCCAGTGTGCTCTTTGCTATGGCCACCCACGAGGCCCGGGCCCGCTTCTACCATCCGTTTGTGCTGGTGCTGATGGCCGGAGTGGCCGGCGCTCTGATGACCGGCGATATCTTCAACCTCTTCGTTTTCATCGAAGTGATGCTGCTGCCCAGCTACGGCCTGCTGGCCATGATGGGCGCGAAGCTGGGCGCTCACGGCGCACGCATCTATGTCTCGGTCAACCTGCTGGCCTCCACCCTGCTGCTGATCGGTATCGCGCTGGTTTACGCCACCGCGGGCACCGTTAACCTTGCTGAGCTGCGCGGAGCAGCTGTGGAGGATCCGGCGGTGGCTGTGGCAGGCGGCGTCGTCCTGACCGCCATCAGCATCAAGGCTGCAGTGGTGCCGGTCCATGGTTGGCTGACCCGTACTTATCCGATGACCTCACCGGCAGTGACCACCCTGTTCTCCGGTATCCACACCAAGGTGGCGATCTACGCCATCTACCGCATCTACTCGCTGCTCTTCGACGCCGATGAGAAGTTCCTGTGGGTCGCGCTGCTGGTGACCTCCCTGACCATGCTCATCGGTGTGCTGGGGGCAATCGGAGAAAAGACCACTCGCTCAATCCTGGTTTTCCACATGATCAGCCAGATCGGCTACATCCTCATCGGTGTGGGGCTCTTCACCGGCCTTGGGCTCACCGCAGGCATCTTCTACCTGCTGCACCACATGATTGTGAAAGCCAGCCTCTTCCTCTCCACCGGCGCTATCGAGGAGACCTACGGCACCGGTGAGATCGACAAGCTGGGCGGGATGCTCAAACGCGAGCCGCTGATCGCTGTGACCTTTATGGTGGCGGCCCTCTCGCTGGCCGGCCTGCCGCCATTCTCCGGATTTGTGGCGAAGTTCAGCATCATTCAGGCCACCCTGGAGCAGTCCCACTACTGGGTTGCTGCAGTCGCGGTGCTGGTCTCGGTGTTCACGCTGCTCTCCATGCTGAAGATCTGGACCGGCGTGTTTATGGGCTCTGCACCTAAGGATCTGGAGGAGCGCGCGTTGACCTATCAGGAGCGCATGCACGGCAAGCGCTACCTTCGGGTCCAGGCCCAGGCGGAGAGCCCCACGCTGACTATCGGCCCTCCGACTGCCACCATGAGCGCTGTGCTTGCCGGTGAGCGGGCGGTGAAGGTCCCTATGAAGCTCATCATCCCGGGCATGCTGCTGGCAGCCATCACATTGTTCTTCGGTCTGGGCGCGGAGCTGCTGATGACGCTCTCGGAGACCGCCGCTGAGAACCTGCTGAACCCCGACGGTTACGTGGAGGCGGTGAGCAACGCATGAGCCATAAATACGACGACGCTGGCATCGGCTCATGGCCCTGGCGAGTGATCAGCTTCATGCTCTGGTACGCCAAAGAGTTCATCCTGGCGAATCTGCGAGTGACCCTGGATGTGCTGCGGCCGAAGAAGTCTCAAAAGATGAATCCGGCGATTATCGCGGTGCCAGCAGCATCAAAGAATGACGCTGAGTGGACCATGATCTCCACGCTGATCACGCTGACCCCCGGCACCTTGACGCTGAGCATCTCCCGGGAGCACCGGATCCTCTACGTGCACGGGATGTTCGTGGACAGCCGCGAAGATCTGGTGGCTGAGATCCAGGAGATGGAGGACCGCATGCTGCGCGCTATGCGGCGGGTGCCCGGGGACTTGAGCCGGCCGGTGCAGGCGCCGGTGGTTGAGCCGACTGAGTCGGATCATCAGGGCGGTGAGGTCCAATGATCTCTGAGATCACACTGGAAGTGGCGCTGGTGCTGCTGGCGGTGGGCATGCTCCTGGCAGCAGTGCGGGCATACCTCGGGCCGAAGGTGACGGACCGGGCTGTGGCCGCTGACCTGATCTTCTTCGCGATCATCGGGTTCATCGCGCTGATCGGACTGCGCACCAATATCGAAGCACTTTTCGACATCATTCTTATCGCAACGCTGCTGGGCTTCATGGCAGCGATCTCTATGGCCCGTCTGGGATCAGGAGGCCGACGCTGATGGACGCATTGACACTGCTGCACGGTGCCGGACTGCTCCTGATTTTCTTAGGCATTGTGACCATCATTGTTGCCGGTATCGGACTGTTCCGCCTCCCGGACCTTTACCTGCGCGCCTCCGCCGTCGGCACCTCCGCGGGGCTGGGAGTAGCCAGCATTGTGGTGGGTGTGCTGCTGATGGACTTCTCCTGGCTGAATCTGGTGAAGGCACTGATCGCGGTCATCGCCCAGCTGCTGACATCGGCAGTGGGTTCCATGGCCATTGCCCGCTCCGGTTACCTGAATAACTCGGTGCCTGCGGCAATCACGCATACCGATGATCTGATGAAGACGCGCCGGGATCAGTTCGAATCTGGCCACCAGAAATAACGTCACGAAACTCTAGGAACTCCTCCGGATGGGGGCTGGGTTCCGACAGTTTCTTGACGTTCTGTCTCTCTGATCGGATGGAGAGCGCCGGTGTTCAGGGAGCATCCAGAGATCATCCGGATACTTGGGTGATATGAGCGACGAGGGTCTGAAGCCGCACACTATCCGCGAACGCGACGACGACGCCATGGGCGTCTTCGATGAGACGGCCACCTATCAGGACGCCTCCCGTCCCGGTACGGTCTCCGCCGCTGCTGACCAGCCTTTCCTGGTGAAGGCGCGTCAGCGCGAAGAGTATGTGGAGAGCCACCGCGGCGAGCGCGACGAGGACAAACCCGAGTCCCCACCGAAGCTCACGAAAGCGTCGTGGCGCTACAGCGTCAAACGCACGCTCACTGAATTCAGCAGGGACCAGTGCACGGACTTAGCTGCGGCACTGACCTATTACGCAGTGCTCTCGGTCTTCCCGGCGTTGGTTGCTTTGGTCTCGCTGCTGTCACTGGTGGGGGAGGCCGAGCGGACTCAGCAGTTCGTGATGGACACCCTGGCCGAGATGACCGGCGGCGAAGACAACCAGATCATGGAGACCGTTGATCTGGTGATGGGCAGCATCACTGAGGCCCAGGGCGCTGGGATCGCCCTGGCTCTAGGTATTCTGACCGCCATCTGGACCGCCTCCAACTACGTCAATGCCTTCTCCCGGGCGATGAACCGCATCTTCGAGGTGGAAGAAGGCCGCAGCGTCCTCAAGCTTCGCCCTCTGCTCTACGGTGTCACAGTGGCACTGATTGTTCTGGTCGCCATTGCCGGTGTTCTCCTGGTGGTCTCAGGACCGCTAGCTGAAGCCATCGGGGCCACTGTGGGCTTGGGCGAAACCGCCGTCACCGTATGGAACTGGGCAAGCCCGGTAGTGCTGCTGTTCCTGGCGGCCGGAGGCATCGCTCTGCTGTACTACTTCACTCCGAATATTCGCCAGCCCGGCGCTTCCTGGATCTCCGCCGGTGCAGTGCTGGCTATCGTGGTGATGATCCTGACCACCGTGGGCGTAGCCATCTACGTGATGAACTTTGCCAACTACAACGCTACCTACGGTGCCCTGGCAGGCGTCATCATCTTCCTGTTCTGGATCTACATCATGAATATGGTGTTGCTGCTAGGTGCAGAGTTCGACGCCGAACTCGAGCGCAGCCGCCAGCTGCAGACCGGCATCGACGCCGAGCGCACCATCATGCTTGCTCCCCGAGAAACAAAGGGCCTGGAGAAGCGCCACGCGAAGTATGAAGAAGTGGTCGCTTCGGCCCAGGCTCTACGGCTGACCCGGGGTCGGACTGCCGACCCGGACGAGGTCTGGCGCCGGTAACGGTTGTGTAAAACCTCTGAGACAGCTGGGCTGCGGGTGAGCGTGCGGTGTGAGAGCTTGATAAGCTCCCCCTTTAAGTGACGCATGCAACACATGCGCCGCGAAGGAATAGGCAGGCCCACCATATGCCTGTCTCTCGCATTCTCTTGAGGAGACATTTTGTCCATTAGTAAGAACTTCACCCGCGCGGGAGTGGTACTGGCTGCCTCCGCTCTGGTTCTGACCGCCTGCGGCGGCAATGGTGATAACGGCGGCGACGCCGGCACCGCCGAGGGCGAGTCAGCTGCCGTCGCTGGCGGCGGTACCATCTCGGTCTACAACTGCGAGCCCCAGCACCTGGTGCCCGGTAACTCGACCGAAGTCTGCGGATCCAAGGTCCTTCAGCAGCTCTTTACTGGTCTCGTTGAGCTCGACTACGACACCTACGAGGTCATCCCCGGCGTCGCAGAGTCCTGGGACACCGAGGACAGCCAGACCTGGACCTTCACCCTCGGCGAGGACTGGACCTTCCAGAACGGTGAGGAAATCACCGCACAGACTTTCGTCGACACTTTCAACTGGGTGGTCAACCCGGAGAACACCCAGCAGAGCGCCAACTTCTTCGACAACGTCGTCGGCTACGACGCGGTCATCAACGAAGAGACCGACGAGCTCGAGGGTCTGCGCGCGGTTGATGAGTACACGCTGGAAATCGAGCTGGCTGAGCCTTTCGCTCCGTTCCCCCAGATGCTCACCTACACTGCTTTCTACCCGATGCCCTCTGAAGCCTTCGAGGACATCGAAGCCTTCGAGCAGGCCCCCATCGGCAACGGTCGGTACCAGATCGACGGTTCCTGGGAGCATGACGTGCAGATTGCTGCCGATCGCTGGGAGGACTTCCCCGGCGAGAACCCTGGTCTTCCCGAGCGTATCGAGTGGCGCATCTACTCCGATATCGACACTGCCTACATGGACGTTCAGGCCGGAAACCTGGACATCCTGGACCAGACTCCTCCGAACCGTCTGACTCAGATCGAGGCAGACTTCGGTGAGAACTCCGCCACCTTCGACACCGGATCCTTCACCTACCTGGGTCTGCCGCTGTACCAGGAGGAATTCCAGGACGAAGACGTGCGCCACGCGCTGTCCATGGCTATTGACCGCCAGGCTGTTATTGACGCCATCTTCGACGGCGCCCAGACTCCGGCTACCAACATCATTCCGCCGATGCTTCCTGAGGCTCAGGACGGCATCTGCGAATGGTGCGAGTACAACCCTGAAGAAGCAGCCGACCTGTACGAGGCTGCTGGCGGCCCCTCCGAACTGACCGTGTGGTTCAACTCCGGTGCCGGCCACGAGCAGTGGGTGGAAGCCGTTGCTAACCAGTGGCGCCAGAACCTCGGCATCGAAGAGGTCAAGTTCGAGTCCCTGGAGTTCGCTCAGTACCTCGAGCTGCACGACAACGAGGAGATCACCGGTCCCTTCCGCCTGGGCTGGACGCTGTCCTACCCCAGTGCTCAGTACGCGATGGAGCCCATTTACACCACCGGCCAGTCTTCGAACTACACCGGTTTCTCCAATGAGGAGTTCGATGCTCTGATCGAGGAAGCCAACGCTGCAGATCCGGAGACTTCCATCGAGCTCTACCAGCAGGCTGAAGAGATCCTGCTGAACGAGATGCCTGTTCTGCCGATGTGGTTCTCCAACTACACCACCGTCCACAGCGACCGGATCGACAACGGTTCGCTGCTGATGGACCAGGGCACATTCCTGCGCCTTGAGCAGATTGTGGTCACCGAGGACTAATCCCCTCCGACACCGAAAAGCGCGGTCGGCACCATGGCGTGCAGGCCGCGCTTTTTGGTGCCCGCCATTTGTTCAATTCTGCAATTCTGTCCTGAGTCTCTATCATGGAGCCCGGCACTGTCGCCTCCATCACATGGGGGCCCGACGGTGCCAGGCGTCCCAGGACGCACTGACCGGCCCCATCCAAGGACACCATGACTCGATACATCATCCGGCGTCTGCTGCAGTTCATACCGGTCATCCTCATCTCCACGCTGATCGTCTACGCGCTGGTGTTCGCCATTCCAGGCGACCCGATCCGCGCGTTGGCCGGCGACCGTCCGATGAGCGATGCCGTGCGCGAACAGCTCAGAGCGCAGTACAACCTCGACGACCCCTTCTTCATTCAGTACTTCAAGTACATATGGGGCGTCTTCACCGCAGCTGACTTCGGCACTACCTTCCAGGGCCGTCCCGTGCTGGACATCATCCAGCAGCGACTGCCGGTGACGGTCACGCTCGCGCTGGTGGCTACGGCAATCCAGGCCGTTTTCGGTGTCATTGCCGGCATCCTGTGCACCATCTATAAGGACCGGTTCATCGATCGTCTGGTGCAGGTCAGCACCGTGATGATGGTTGCTCTGCCGATTATTGCCATCGGCTTCCTACTGCAGCTGGTGTTCGGCCTCAACCTGGGTTGGTTCCCGATCGCAGGTAACCGTGAAGGCCTCGTCAGCTACCTGCTGCCGGCCTTCACCCTGGCATCGGTGTCCACCGGCATCATCGCCCGCCTGCTGCGCGGCGAACTCGTAGATGCCATGCAGTCCGACTATGTGCGCACCGCCACTGCCAAGGGGCTCAAGCGCACCCGCGTCATCGGCCGCCACGGCCTGCGCAACGCCATGATCCCGGTGGTGACCTTCATTGGTGCCGACCTGGCCAGCATGCTCGGCGGTTCGATCGTGGTGGAGTCGATTTTCAACCTGCCGGGACTCGGCGAGCAGGTATACCGCTCCATCAGTGGCCAGGAAGGTACCGTCGTCGTCGGCATCGTCACTCTGATGGTGATCTTCTTCGTGGTGATCAACCTGCTGGTTGACCTGCTCTACGGCCTGCTCGACCCAAGGATCCGCTATGAGTAATCCAAACCCTGAGGCACGAACCACCCCGGTTTCCACTGCGGCCACTGAGGCCGGCGAGGGGCAGAAGAAAACCGCCGAGGCAAGCCTGCTGGCTGACGCCTGGCGCTCCCTGCGGAAGAACCCCTGGTTCATCATCTCGGCAGCGATCCTGCTGGTGATGCTGGCCATGGCGATCTTCCCGCAGCTGTTCACCAGCGAGGATCCGCGCGCCTGCTTCCTGGAGCGCAACCGTCAGACCCCATCTGCCGAACACTGGTTCGGCACTGATATCCAGGGCTGTGACTACTACACCCGGGTGATCTACGGAGCCCGGAACTCCATTGCGGTGGGCTTCATCGTCAGCCTCGGAGTGCTGGTCATCTCATTGATCCTGGGGCTCGTGGCCGGTTACTTCGGGAAATGGGTTGACGCTGTGATCTCCCGCTTCACCGACATGGTCTTCGCTGTACCCTACATCCTGGGTGCGCTGGTCTTCCTCAACGTGATCCCCACCCGCGGAGTACGGGAGGTGGCCATGGTGCTGATCATCTTCACCTGGCCGACGATGACCCGCTTGATGCGCGGATCAGTGATCTCAGCGGCCAGCACAGAGTACGTCACCGCCGCTCGAGCGCTGGGTGCCGGACATGTCACCATCATGCGCCGGCATATTCTGCCGAACTCGTTGGGTCCGGTGATCGGTTACGCCACCGTGTTCATCGGCATCATCATCGGCGCTGAAGCAACCCTGACCTATCTCGGTGTGGGGCTTCAGCTGCCGGCCATCTCCTGGGGCTTGCAGCTCTCGGATGCCAAGCCTTATCTGACTTCGTTCCCGCATCTGCTGGTGTTCCCGCTGCTGTTCGTCTCGCTGACGGTCTTCGCCTTTATGACCCTTGGCGACGCGGTGCGCGATGCTCTCGACCCGAAGTCCAAGAAGAAGTAAGGGGTCACTGTAGTGACTGAGACAACGACGACGTCGGGCACTCCACTATTGGAGGTTCGCAACCTAGAGGTGGAGTTCCGTTCCAAGGCCGGAGTGGCCCAGGCCATCAACGGCATGAACTTCACGCTCCATGCTGGCGAGACGCTGGCCATCCTCGGTGAGTCCGGATCCGGCAAATCAGTGACCGCTCAGACCATTATGGGCATCCTGGACATGCCACCGGGGCATATCACCGGTGGACAGATTCTCTACCGCGGTGAAGACCTGCTGACCATGGGGGAGGAGAAGCGCCGGAAGCTGCGCGGGATGAATATCTCGATGATCTTCCAGGACGCCCTTTCCAGCTTGAACCCGGTGCTGCCGGTGGGGTGGCAGATTGCTGAGATGTTTCGCGTGCACCGCGGTTTCAAGCGCAAGGAAGCCCGCGCTAAAGCCGTTGAGCTGATGCAGAAGGTGGGGATCCCCGCCGCGGAGAAGCGCGTATGGGACTTCCCTCATCAGTTCTCCGGCGGCATGCGGCAGCGCATCATGATCGCGATGGCTATCGCTCTGGATCCGGATGTGCTCATTGCCGATGAGCCCACCACGGCGCTGGACGTCACAGTGCAGGCGCAGGTGATGGGCCTGCTGAAGGACCTGCAGGCCGAGCACAATATGGGCCTGATCCTGATCACCCACGACCTGGGTGTGGTGGCGGATGTGGCCGATAAGATCGCGGTGATGTACGCCGGCCGGGTGATGGAGTCCGCCGATGTCTTTGAGATCTACGCCCGGACCGCCAACCCCTACACCAAGGGGCTGCTGGAATCGATTCCGCGTATCGACGGAGCCGGTGAGCGGCTGCGCGCCATCCCTGGTCTGCCGCCGTCGCTGACGGATATGCCAGCGGGCTGCCCGTTCAGCCCACGCTGCGAATTCGCGACCGAACTGTGTACTGCGGAGCGGCCAGCTCTGCGTGAGATCGTGCCCGGACATCGCTCCGCCTGCCATTACGCAGAGAAAATCTATGCGATGAGTGCCGAGGGTACAGAGGAGGCCCGAGCATGAGCCTGAATCCCCAGCCGCACACCACCGGCGTCGTCGACCCCTTTGCCGATGCGGAGGTTGTCCTTGACGTCAAAGACCTGGTGAAGCACTACCCGCTGACTCAGGGCGTCGTCTTTCAGAAGAAGGTCGGCGCTGTTCAGGCGGTCGACGGCGTGAGCTTCCAGCTTCGCAAGGGGGAGACCCTGGGTATTGTGGGCGAGTCCGGCTCGGGCAAGTCCACTCTGGCTAAGCTTCTGATGCGTCTTGAGGACCCGGACTCCGGTTCGGTGGCCTTCAAGGGCCAGGACTTCCTCTCGGTCAAGGGCGAGGAGCTGCGCCGACTTCGCCGGAAGATCCAGATCATCTTCCAGGACCCCTATACCTCACTGAACCCGCGAATGTCGGTAGGTGACATCATCGGGGAACCCTTCAAACTCCATAAGGATGCCAGGCCCGCTCAGGGCATCCGCAACCGGGTTAAAGAGCTGCTGGACCTAGTGGGGTTGAACCCGGACCATATCAACCGGTATCCGCACCAGTTCTCCGGCGGCCAGCGCCAGCGCATCGGCATTGCGCGGGGCCTGGCACTGAACCCGGATGTCATCATCTGCGATGAGCCGGTCTCCGCGCTGGATGTTTCGGTCCAGGCGCAGGTGATGAACCTGCTGGAGGACCTGCAGAAGGAGATGGGGCTCAGCTACATCTTCATCGCCCACGATCTTTCTGTCGTTCGGCACATTTCTGACCGGGTCGGTGTGATGTACCTGGGCAAGCTTGCCGAGCTGGGTCACGATGAGGAGATCTACTCCGCGCCGGCACACCCCTATACGCAGGCGCTGCTCTCGGCAGTACCGGTGCCTGACCCCACCCAGCGGGGCCACCGTCAGCAGATCGTGCTCAAGGGGGACCCGCCGAGTCCGGCGAACCCGCCGTCGGGCTGCCGATTCCGCACACGATGCTGGAAGGCAACTGATCGTTGTGCCGAGGAAGTCCCGGAGCTGATGGTCCGGCCGGGCATTACCCAGCTGGCCGCTTGCCACTATGCGGCTCAGAACGAGGACGTCGCAGCAGAATGAGCTGAGTCCTGCATACGGAAGCTGCTTCACCGGGCGGCGAGCGAACACCGAACGTAACATTCTGACTTATTTTGCAATGCGGAATGTTCGACGAGTGTTCACTCGCCGTCCGTTTTTGGTTACGGACATGTTTCGCACGCCGTCGAAAACCCCACTGGAACTAGGCGCAGCCTGACGTTTAGCTGACTTCTACCTGGAGGTCACTTACCGCGTATTTTCACGGAAGTTACGCTCGTCACACCCTCTGCAGCTCCCTGACTAGACGTGTTTCAAGAAGGTTGCTCGCTGCAACTTGACTTTCCCCAATTGAGACCTAGTCCACACTATGACCCAGTCTTGACCCCTTGTAACGGTTGCGTTACGTGCCTAAAAGGGGTGTTCTGCGCGCTGATTGCCGACGTAATGTGGTGCCACCTTGATTTGGTGTTGCGTACATCACCAGTCTCATTCGCACCTATCGCATGAGGAGCAAGAAGTGAAACTACGGAAACTCTCTGCCGCCACGGCCATTCTGGCCTCCGGCGCGCTCGTCCTCTCGGGCTGCACCCCGGGGGATGACGAGGAGACCACGCCGGATAACGACGCGGTTGAAGAAACTGAAGGCACTGAGAATGGCGACGCTGGCCGGTACACAGTTGAGCCGACCGATGGTGCTCTTGCTGATCTTGGAGCAGATTTCTCGACCGCCGATGACGAGATTCGGGTCTCGCTGGGCCCGCAGCCGTTTAATAGCTACAACGGACAGACGCCGAGCAACTACAACGTCTACAACTCCACTATCGTGGACCGCCTGTTCGAAGGCTTCTCCTATGTCGGAACGGACCTGGGGATCTATCAGAACGAGGATTTCGGTTCCTACGAAATTGTGAACGAGGACCCTTTCCAGGTTCAGTACACGATCAACGACGAAGTTGAGTGGTCTGACGGGACCCCGGTCACCGTCGCAGACTATGTCATGGACTGGGCGGCTTCTCGCTACATCGGTGAGGACGGTTTCGACTACATCTCGCCTAACGTCGGCACCTACATCCCGGATGGACCCCAGGCGGAATCCCCGGATTCAAAGACCTTCACCGTGGAGTACCCGGATGGCGCCTATGCAGACTGGCAGCTCATGATCCAGAGCGCTCTGCCGGCCCACATCGTCGCGCAGGAAGCTGGTCTCGAGCTCGACGAAATGACCGAGGGCCTGCTCGCCGGTGACGAAGAGATCGTTGCTGCCGCATCGGAGACCTGGAACACCGTGTGGGAAACCGAACCCGGTACGCTTCCGGACGAGTCGCTGATTCCTTCTTCCGGCCCATACATGCTCGAGGACTGGGCCGACGGCGAATACGTCACCCTCCGCGCGAATGAGAATTACTGGGGTACTCCGCCCGGCGTCTCGACATTCGTTTTCCAGTTCCTGGACAACGCGCAGCATGTCCAGGCTCTTGAAAACGGTGACCTCCATGCCATCGTCCCCGCAGAGACGGTTGACACACGCGATCAGCTGTCTCGGCTGGCTGACGCTGGCACTCACGTGATGGACATCAGCGACAAAGCGACCTGGGAGCACTTGGACATTCAGTACGGCGATGGAAGCCCCTTCGCCGAGAACCCAGAGCTGGCTGAGGCCTTCGCTCTCTGTGTTCCTCGTCAGCAGATCGTCGAAAACCTGATTCACCCGGTGAACCCGGATGCGGAGCTGCTGAATGCGCGCGAGGTGCTGAACTTCGAGCCGAACTACGAAGATGTAGTGGCCGAAAGCTACGACGGTCGCTACGACGAGGTTGATATCGAGGCAGCTGCTGCCATCGTCGAGGAGCTCGGCGCAGAAGGCACCGAGATCCTCATCGGCCACAACGGTCAGGAGCGTCGTCACGATACTGTCGAGCTGATCCAGGCCTCCTGCGCAGAGGCCGGCCTTGAGATCGTTGACGGCGGTGACGTCAACATCGACCTCGCCGCTGGCGAGTGGGATGTTGCCCTGTTCGCTTGGGCAGGCTCCGGTCAGATCGCCTCCGGCCTGAACATCTACGGCTACGACCGGGAGAATGACCAGCCGCGTCCGCAGAACTGGACAAGCTACAACAACGACGTCGTGTCGGATGCCTTCGAGACGATCGCTACCAGCGCTGATGAGGCTGAGATCCAGGAGAACGTGATCACCCTCGAGCAGGAACTGTGGGACTCCCTGCACGGAATCCCGCTGTATGTCCATCCCGGCATCACCGGCTGGGACAGCTCGCTCCTGAATGTCCGTCCTACTCCGGCGCAGTCGCAGCTTGTGTGGAACGCACAGCAGTGGCAGCGAGCCGCAGACTGATTCCGTGACGTCTTCGACGCATACATGACGGAACATCATCCCTAACACGGTGGGGTCCCGGCTGACTATCCGTCAGCCCGGACCCCACCGGTGCGTCCACCAGCTGACTCGGAAGGTCACCCCTTAAGCCGTGCTGAAATACATTCTCAAGCGCCTGGGGAGCACAGTGCTCATCCTCTTCGGCGCTACGCTCATCGCTTTTATCATGGTCATCAATTCTGGTGACCCGCTGCAGGACCTCCGGGAAATGCAGTCTGACAACGTCGAGTTCCTGATGCAGGAACGCATTGAACGGATGGGGCTGGACCAGCCTTGGTACGTTCGATACTGGTCCTGGCTCTCAGGAATCCTCGGATGTTTCGCCGGAAGCTGTGACTTTGGCGTCACTATGAGTGGGCAGCCGGTCACTCCTCTGATTCTGGCAGCCGCTGAGCAGTCCTTGCGCCTTGTCTTTGTTGCCACCATGGTCGCCATCGTTGTGGGAATCCTGACCGGCATCGCCACGGCCATGCGGCAGTACTCGCTGTTGGACTACGTGGTGACATTCTTCATCTTCTTATTCTGGTCTCTGCCAGTCTTCTGGGCGGCGGTGCTGGCTAAGGAATGGCTGGCTATCCGATTCAATGACTGGATATTGGAACCTCAGTTCACGTGGCCGGCGATCCTCACGCTGGCAGCGCTTCTTGCGATTATCGTTCCACTGGTGCTCGGTGGAGATCCGCTGCGACGTATCATCACCGGCGGCATTATGTTTGCTTTCGTCTGCCTTGTCCTTCCGTGGATGAATGCAGTGAACTTCATGGCCAGCCCTCGACTGGGTGTGCCGATCATCATCGTGGCCTCCCTTGTTCTGGCGGCAGGCTTCACCGCGCTGATAGCGGGAATCAGGAATCGGCAAGTTCTGTACTCAACGCTGCTGGTGGTTTTGGTGGGCATTGTCGCCTATTACGCCACATGGGGACTTCTGCAGGACCCGCCTGGCGGGTGGCTTCTGCTCGGCGCGCTCTTTGTGCTCACCGTGACGGTGTGCGTCATTATCGGCAGAATCGTGGGTGGCGACGCACGGGGTCAAGCTACTGCTGCTTCTGTGCTTACTGGCGTCATGATGTCGATCCTGATTCTGCTGGACCACTTCATGTATCACTGGCCACAACTTCTGTCGCTGAAGCCGCGACCGATCCGGACCGTGGGGTCCCACACGCCAAACCTTGATAGCGACTTCTGGGTGACAGCCCTGGATCAACTTACTCAGCTGTGGATGCCGTCGGTTCTGATGGCGCTGCTGTCTCTGGCCACATACACCCGCTATACGCGCAGCTCCATGCTCGAAGTCCAGAAGCAGGACTACATCCGCACGGCGCGAGCGAAGGGCGTCAATGAACGGACCGTGGTTCTGAAGCACGCCTTCCGGAACGCCATGATCCCGCTGGTGACCATCGTCGCCTTCGACTTTGCCGCCCTCATCAGCGGTTCTGTTGTGGTCGAACGGGTCTTCGGCTGGAACGCCATGGGCAACCTCTTCATCACAGGGCTTCAGATATCTGACCCTGCACCAGTTATGGCATTCATCATCGTCACCGGCGCAGTAGCGGTTCTGTTCAACCTCATGGCTGACATTCTCTACGCCGTCCTCGACCCAAGGATCCGAGTATGAGCAACGACAAGACCTCAGAACCTGATAACGAACTCCAGCAGCAGATGGTCGACCTCGCCGAGGTCGAAGACAGTCGCCTTCAAGAGGGCGGTCGCTCCTATTCTCAGGGCCAGCTCATCCGGCGGCGGTTCTTCTCCCATAAGCCGGCCATGATCTCCTTGGTCGCCCTCATCGCCGTGATTGTCCTGGCTTTTAGCTCGATAGGTTTCGGGATCCTGCCTGGCTGGTGGGATAAGCACCATCAAGCCACGGGCTCCATCATTGATGGAGGCCGTCCCATGATGTTCCAGGATGGGAACTTCTTAGGCGAGCATCCCTTCGGTCAAGAGAACGTCGGTCGTGACTACTTCGCCATGGTGATGCGGGGAACGCAGCAATCGCTGATCGTTGCCTTCGTTGCGGCTCTTGTTTCCAGCGTCATCGGCATCGTCTTGGGAGCGATCGCTGGGTACTTCCGAGGCATCGTTGAATCGATCATCATGCGATTTACGGATTTCGTCATTGTGGTGCCGACGCTGGTTTTCGCCGCGATTCTCGGTCAGATGGTCGCTGGTCTACCCGGCGGGGTCTTTCCCTTCGCCGTGGCCCTGGGCTGCATCACGTGGGCCGGGATGTGCCGTCTAGTCCGTGCAGAAGTCCTCTCTATCCGAGAGAAGGAATACGTCTCCGCTGCGATTTCCATGGGCGCCTCGCCTGCACGGATCATTGCTAAACACATGATTCCCAACAGCATCGGGGTGATCATCGTCAACGCGACGTTCGCGTTTGCCGGTGCCATCATTATGGAGTCGACACTCTCCTACTTGGGCATGGGTGTGCAGCGTCCAGAGGTTTCGCTGGGACTCCTTATTGATCAGTACCAGAATGCGTTTACGACCCGATCGTGGCTGTTCTGGTTCCCTGGAGCGTTCATTATTGTGATTGCTTTGGCGGGCAACTTCATCGGCGATGGCCTCCGGGATGCGTTTGATCCTCGTCAGCGTCGAACCGGTGATGCGCGACCCACCCTGGGATCTGTCCTTGGCCTTCGAGGTGTGCAGCGCCTCTTCCGTTCTCAAGAGGTCGGTCAGAATGCCGCTGGTAACTCCGGGGGAGCTCAGCTGCCAGCCGGACAGAACGATCCCCATGGGAACCCGATGCGCTTCTGGAGGAAGAAATGAGTTCAACGACAATCTGGGCGGCTGCCGACTATGACGAGCTTCTTGAAGAAGCAGAGAACTTCGGAGAAGGATTTTCTGTCGCTCCCTTAGTGATTCTCGGAATCGCGGCCGCCCTAGCTTTGGTGTACGTGGGAGTCGCGCATTTCCTTGGGCGTAAGCAGCGTGAAAAGGGCCAAGCAAACGAGACGATGTCCGGGATCGTGCCAGCTGAGTTCACGACCGACACTGCGCTGAAGTTCGAAGACGTGAAGGTCAGCTTTGCGACCGAATTCGGCACAGTTGAGGCAGTCAAGGGTGCCAGCTTCGAGGTGAAACCCGGGGAAGTGGTGGCCGTTGTCGGCGAATCTGGTTCGGGAAAGTCCGTCACCAGTTCAACAGCAATGGGCCTTATGGCCGAAAATGCGCATGTTTCGGGCCGCGTCTACTTGGATGGGAAAGAAGTCACCAACTTATCTCCGGCCAAGTTGCGCTCACTTCGCGGTGATGAGATCTCGATGGTCTTCCAGGAGCCCATGACAGCACTGAACCCGGTCCTCAAGGTCTCTGACCAGCTTGTAGAGGCGCTCCAAGTTCACGGCAAGGCGTTCGGACGCGATGCGTTGGCTCGCTCTATCCGGCTCTTGGAACAGGTCGGTATACCGGACGCAGCGAATCGCATTTTTGAGTATCCGCACCAGTTCTCGGGAGGTCAGCGACAGCGAATCGTCATCGCCATGGCGATTGCGTGCAACCCCAAAGTCATCATTGCCGACGAACCGACCACCGCTCTTGACGTCACAGTTCAGGCCGAGATCCTCGATTTGCTCCGTCGTCTCAAAGATGAGCTCAATACCGGCATCTTGCTGATCACTCACAATATGGGAGTCGTCGCAGATATGGCGGACCGGGTGGTTGTCATGTTCCAGGGCGAAGTAGTCGAGTCTGGTCCGGTGGACAGGATCCTGCTGGCACCGGAGCATCCATATACCCAGCGGCTTCTTGATGCTATGCCCACACTCGGTGAGGCGAACATCGAAGTCTCAGAAGGAACAGATTCCACAGATCCCACGAAACCTGAGTTGGACGCTGAGAAGGAGTACCACCTTCAAGCAATTGATCTTTCTCTTGCCTACAAGAATCGTGGCAGGTCGAAAAGAGTTGTCGAAGGTGTGAACTTCGCTGTCGCTCGAGGAGAGATCCTCGGCTTGGTGGGTGAATCCGGTTCCGGAAAATCAACGGTCGCTAAGGCCGTTCTGGGACTTCTGGAAGTCGAAGAGGGCGAGCTTTTGGTGCGAGGGAAGAATCTTCCACAGTTGCCCCACAAAGAGAAGAAGGCCCTCCGCCGTGACATCGGAGTGGTGTTCCAGGATCCCGCAGCATCTTTGGATCCGAGGTTCCCGATCGGTGAGATCATCACAGAGCCTATGGTGGTGCACAAGGTGGGCACGCCCCAGGAGCGCACCGCGAGGGCGGAGGAGCTTCTAGAGGCCGTGAAACTGCCTCGGTCGGTCATAAACCGCTATCCTCACGAGCTCTCTGGTGGTCAGCGACAGCGAATCTCGATTGCCCGAGCCATGGCCCTTAGCCCATCAATCCTCATTGCAGATGAACCCACATCGGCCCTGGATGTCTCTGTGCAGGCGCGTGTCTTGGATATGTTCGCCGAATTGCAGGAACAGTACGATTTCGCCTGCTTGTTTGTCACTCATGATCTCGCGGTGGTGGATCAACTCGCCGACCAGATCCTAGTGATGCAGAAGGGGCGAGTGGTGGAACAGGGACGCAAGGAGCAGATTCTTCGGAGTCCACGCGAGGATTACACGAAGCGGCTGCTCGCTGCGGCACCTGTCCCGAACCCGGACGAGCAAAAGAAACGCCGGGAGGCCCGACGCGCCCTGCTGACGGCACAGGGCCTGACACTGGACTGATCAATGGGTGCCGGTGGCGAAGACTTATCCACGGTGGTTCATCGCGGTAAGGACAGAGACTGGGTTGATCGTGCCACCGAGAGCCGACGACGCCTGGTCCGTCGCAGAGTCACAGTAGGGACGGTGGTCGTCGTAGCCATACTGACGGCCACCTTCCTGCTCTATGACGGCCCACGCCGTAGTGGCCTCCTGGATGCTCTCGGGACTACCTGTGGCGAGTTTGTTGTGCCGAAGCCGGCAGATGCACCAAGAGGGGAGCGGGTTTTTACCGCCTGGGATGAACACATGGTGGATCTGTCCGCGTCCTTCCGCGATGAAGCAGTCGCTGAGGAGTTCACGGAGTTCAGGGATAACGTTGATCGGTTTGCAACTGAACACGATCTCCGTCCCAGCCTGGGAACGTTTCGGGGATGGTCACCTGCTGGTCGCGAGTTTGTCGCTGCAGCCAACGGAGAGTTGCTCGTCTTAGGGCTGACCCCCACGTCATGGACACTCATAGAGGGACTAGCAGTACTGGACCCAGGTACAGGCGCTGCACAGGGGTATGCGGAGCTGTCAGATCCCACCCGCGGTGAGTGGCAGAACCCCCAGCGGTTATTGATTGGTCTCGGCAATTGGGGAGACCTGGCTGTGCTGCAAACCACCACAGCCAGCGGAGATACTGACGTTGTCGTATGGGATCCAGTTGCGGGGGAGAAGACGGAGTGTCTCCGGCTGAAGGGTGCTGAGCTCAACGTCGATCGACTAGGCGCTTATCCGCCCACACTCATCCGTGTTGCTGACCTCAATTCCGGCTTGTCAGCCCCGGGTCAAATGTTGATTGTCCATGGTCGAGAACCGGTGCGGTACTACGGGAATGCGCCGGAGGATCTGATGCTGAGCACAGTTGATCTTGAAGCATCCAAAGTCACGTTAATTGGGGAAGATCTATCCCAGGACGACGTTATCCAGCTGCTGCGCGAACGGTCACTGCACTCTGGGTCAGGTCCTGAGGACACCGGAAGAGGGGAAGAGGAACCCCCGTCCGAGGAAGCAGATGTGCTGCCATCTGCGAGTCTGGAAGAGGAGAATCTGCAGCCACTAGGGCAGGAGCACTTCGTACTCGACTGGGGAGCCGGGTACATCATCTTCGAACGGCTGTGACATGACCGTGAATATCTGCTGGATTCCAGAACAAATCAAGGCATGACGGTACCGCGTACACTGGACGGGTGCGCTCGCACCCTTTGACCTTAAGTTTTGGAAGGCCTTTCTCTTGAGCATCACCTCACGCAATGATCTGCGCAATGTCGCGATCGTCGCCCACGTCGACCACGGCAAGACCACTCTGGTCGACGCCATGCTGCGCCAGACCAAGGCAGTCGGCGGACACGGCGACCTCGAAGACCGCGTCATGGACTCCGGTGACCTTGAGAAGGAAAAGGGCATCACCATCCTGGCTAAGAACACCACCGTGTTCTACTCCGGTCCCTCCGCCCAGAAGCACGCCGGTCAGGACCAGGTGACCATCAACGTCATCGATACCCCAGGTCACGCTGACTTCGGCGGCGAGGTCGAGCGCGGTCTGTCCATGGTCGACGGCGTCGTGCTGCTGGTGGACGCCTCCGAGGGTCCGCTGCCGCAGACCCGCTTCGTGCTGCGCAAAGCACTCAACGCTTCCCTTCCGGTGATCCTGGTGGTCAACAAGACCGACCGCCCCGACGCCCGCATTGAAGGTGTCATCTCCGACACCATGGATCTGCTGCTGGGCTTGGCCTCCGACGTCGCCGAGGAGAACCCGGACCTGGATCTGGACTCTGTGCTCGATGTGCCGGTGGTCTTCGCCTCCGGTAAGGCTGGCCGCGCCTCCAAGGAGCAGCCCGCTGACGGCGGCCTGCCGGACAACGAGGACCTTGAGCCGCTGTTCGAGACCATCCTCGAGCACGTCCCCGCACCCGAGTACGACGACGAAGAGGTCCTGCAGGCTCACGTCACCAACCTCGACGCCTCCCCGTTCCTGGGACGTCTGGCGCTGCTGCGCATCTTCAACGGCACCCTGCGCAAGAACCAGCAGGTGGCCTGGGCCCGTAAGGACGGCTCCACCAAGACGGTGAAGATCACCGAGCTGCTGGCCACCAAGGGCCTGGAGCGTGTGACCGCTGAATCCGCCGGCCCAGGCGAGATCGTCGCCGTCGCCGGTATCGAGGACATCATGATCGGTGAGACCCTTACCGATCTGGAGAACCCCAAGCCACTGCCGAATATTGTGGTGGATGATCCCGCGATCTCCATGACCATCGGTATCAACACTTCCCCTATGGCTGGCCGCGTCAAGGGAGCAAAGGTCACCGCCCGCCAGGTGAAGGACCGCCTGGACAAGGAGCTCATCGGTAACGTCTCCCTCAAGGTTCTTCCCACTGAGCGCCCCGACACCTGGGAAGTCCAGGGCCGCGGTGAGCTCGCCCTGGCCATCCTGGTGGAGCAGATGCGCCGCGAGGGCTTCGAACTGACTGTGGGCAAGCCCCAGGTGGTCACCCGCGAGATCGACGGCAAGCTCCATGAACCCATGGAGAACATGACCATCGATACTCCTGAGGAGTTCATGGGCGCCATCACCCAGCTGATGGCAGCGCGTAAGGGCACCATGACCACCATGACCAATAACGGCACCGGCTGGATCCGTATGGAGTTCCTGGTCCCCGCCCGCGGCTTGATCGGCTTCCGCACCAAATTCCTCACCGAAACCCGCGGTGCAGGCATCGCCTCCTCCTACGCGGCAGGCTACGAGCCCTGGAAGGGTGAGATCGAGTACCGCACCTCCGGTTCGCTGATCTCCGACCGCGCCGGCTCGGCCACCCCGTTCGCCATGATCAACCTGCAGGAGCGCGGCAAGTTCTTCGTGGAGCCCCAGTCCGAGGTCTACGAAGGCCAGGTGGTGGGTGAGAACTCCCGCAACGAGGACATGGAAGTCAACATCACCAAGGAGAAGAAGCTCACCAATATGCGTGCAGCCTCCGCAGACTCCTTCGAGGGCCTGACCCCGCCGGCGAAGCTGACCCTGGAGGAGTCCCTGGAATTCGCCAATGAGGACGAGTGCGTGGAGGTGACCCCGGATGCCATCCGTATCCGCAAGGTCATCCTGAACTCCTCAGAGCGGATGAAAGAAACCCGCAAGAAGAAGTCCGCCTCGGCCTAAAGGGCGCATTTGACGTCTATGACACAACACTCAGAGCTGTCCACTAGCCGACGCCGTCCTGCTCTGCTGGGCGTGTGCTTCGCCGCCGGGGCTATCATCGGCGTGCTGGGCACTATGTTGCACGGCAATATCTGGGTGATCGGAGAGCCCAGCAGCGGACTCATCCTCCCGTGGGGCGCAGTGCTTGCACTGCTTATTCTGCTGCTGGCTCTCCTGTGGTCCGGTATGACCGCCGGGTCACTGACCGAGCCCATGCTGATGGGCGCAACAACGTTCACTGTGGCCAGCATCGCCTACCTATGGCCCGGGCCGGACCAGCTGGTGGTTCACTACACGCCGATCGCCTGGGAGCAGCTTCCCGGTCCGGTGTTAGCCTCCGCACTATGGTGGCTGGGCAGCGCACTGATCACCTGTGTGGCCATGATTCTCACCAAATGGCTTCTGATGAAGGACGCGCTGCAGCAGAAGCAAGCCGCTGCTGCCCAGGCCCAGGCTCACTTACGTGGTGAAGACCACCAGCCGCCGTCGTCATTGGCGCCCTACCCCGGTGGCCCCCAGCGGTAGACTGGGAAACTGACGCACCCCCAAAGGAGACTTCGAGACCATGACCTACGTCATTGCGCTTCCCTGTGTGGACCTCAAAGACAAGGCCTGCATCGATGAGTGTCCGGTGGACTGCATCTATGAAGGCGAACGCTCCCTGTACATCCACCCCGACGAGTGCGTGGACTGCGGCGCCTGCGAGCCGGTCTGCCCGGTGGAAGCCATCTACTACGAAGATGACTTGCCCGAGGAGTGGAGCGAGTACTACCGCGCAAATGTGGAGTTCTTCGACGACCTCGGCTCTCCTGGCGGTGCCGCCAAACTGGGCAAGATCGAGAAGGACCATGAAGTGATCGCTGTCCTGCCGCCGCAGGCTCACGACGAACACTGATTCCCAAGGTCTGACACCTTCCATGCTCACTCTCCCCGAGTACCCCTGGGACGCCATGACTCCCTACCGGGAGTTAGCGGCTGCCCACCCCGGCGGCACAGTGGATCTCTCCATCGGCACCCCGGTGGATCCCACCCCGCAGGTGATCCAGGATGCTCTGGCTGCTGCCAGTGACGCCCCCGGGTACCCCACCACTCACGGCCGGCCCCAGCTGCGCGAGGCTGTGGCTGACTGGTTCGCCCGCCGTCGCGGTGTGCCGAATCTCGACCCTGAGGCGGTGCTGCCCACCATCGGATCCAAGGAGCTGGTGGCCTGGCTGCCGACTCTGCTGGGCCTGGGGGAGGGCGATATTGTGCTGCGCCCCCGCATCGCCTACCCCACCTATGACATGGGTGCGGTGATCGCCGGCGCTGAACCGGTGGCCACCGATGACCCGTTCAGCCTGGATGAGTCCGTGCTGGCCCGGGTGAAGCTGATCTGGCTGAACTCTCCGGGTAATCCCACCGGAAAAGTCGACGACGCCGCCTATATGGCCCGCGTAGTGGAGCTTGCCCGCCGCATCGGCGCCGTCGTGGCCTCTGACGAGTGCTATGCGGAGCTGCCCTGGGAGCTCGAGGATGTGCCCTCGATCCTGGACCCCCGCGTCGCCGGTAACTCGCACCAAGGCCTGCTGGCGGTGTATTCGGTGTCCAAGCAGTCCAATCTGGCCGGCTATAGAGCCGCCTTTGCTGCTGGCTGCCCCGAGCTGATCAAGGGGCTGGTCAACACCCGCAAGCACGCCGGGATGATCATGCCAGCCCCGGTGCAGGAAGCGCTGCGAGTGGCACTTTCCGACGACGACCACGTCCGTTCTCAGCGAGAACTGTATCGCCGCCGTCGTGCCCTGTTGAAGCCCGCTCTGGAAGCTGCCGGCTTCACCGTGGAACATTCGGTGGCGGGTCTGTACCTGTGGTGCACTGACGGCTCCATGACCGAAGATGGACGCGGTGACACCTGGGCTCAGGTTCAGCGGATGGCAGAACGCGGGATCGTTGTGGGACCGGGAGTCTTCTACGGTGAGGCCGGGGCAGGCTACGTCCGAGTAGCTTTGACGGCCTCCGATGAACGAATTGCGGCCGCCGCTGAGCGTCTCGCAGTCTGACAACCTATTGGCGCGTGTGTCTGGTCACACGGTAGGTTGTTTCATGTTGTCACCCACGTGTTTGTCCGCGCGGGGCACCGACGTGCCCCGAAGTGGACCTGACGCAGCCGCAGGATCGGTAAGGAAGCGAGCGAACGATGACTGAGCAGAACTCAGCCCGCCTGGACTATCAGGGGCATGAGCTGGAACTACCGGTGGAAACCGCGGTAGAGGGCAATGATGGCCTCGATATCGCCCCGCTGCTGAAGACCACCGGTGCGGTCACCTACGACCCGGGCTTCATGAATACGGCCAACACCAAATCGGCCATCACCTACATTGACGGTAACGAGGGCATCCTGCGCTACCGCGGTTACCCCATCGAGCAGCTGGCGGAGAAGTCCAGCTTCCTTGAGGTTTCCTACCTGCTGATCTACGGCGAGCTGCCTACCCCGGAGCAACTTCAGGACTTCGACAACGTCACCCGCCGGCACACTCTGCTCCACGAGGAGCTCAAGGATTTCTTCGGCGGATTCCCGCGCGATGCACACCCGATGCCGGTGCTGTCCTCGGCTGTCTCGGCGCTGTCCACCTACTACCCGGACTCCCTGGATCCTTTCGATGCGGATCAGGTTGAGCGTTCCACCTACCGGCTGCTGGCTAAGGTCCCCACCATTGCGGCTTACGCCTATAAGAAGAGCATCGGCCAGCCCATGCTCTACCCGGATAACAATCTGAGCCTGGTGGAGAACTTCCTGCGCGGCTGCTTCGGCGTTCCGGCGGAGAACTACGAGATTGACCCCGATATCGCCAAGGCCCTGGACGTCCTGCTCATCCTGCACGCAGACCACGAGCAGAATTGCTCCACCTCCACGGTGCGACTGGTGGGCTCCTCGCAGGCGAACATGTTCGCCTCCATCTCCGCAGGCATCAACGCGCTCTACGGCCCCGCCCACGGCGGTGCGAACGAGGCTGTGCTGAAGATGCTGCGCCAGATCCAGGCAGGTGACGTCAGCCCCGAGGCCTTCATGGAGAAGGTGAAGAACAAGGAGGACGGCGTCCGCCTCATGGGCTTCGGTCACCGCGTCTACAAGAACTACGACCCGCGTGCTCGCGTGGTCAAGGGCCTTGCTGATGAGCTGCTGGGCAAGCTGGGCGGCGACGACGAGCTCTTCGATATCGCGCAGCGCCTGGAGCAGAAGGCCCTGGAGGATGACTACTTCGTGGAGCGCAAGCTCTACCCGAACGTGGACTTCTACACCGGTCTGATCTACAAGGCCATGGGCTTCCCGGAGAAGATGTTCACCGTGCTGTTCGCACTGGGGCGTCTGCCGGGCTGGATTGCCCAGTGGCGCGAGATGATGGGCGATCGCAACACCAAGATCGGCCGTCCCCGGCAGATCTACGTGGGCGAGCCCAAGCGCGATTACCCCGCCTGAGCTTGTTCATCCAGGAGCGCCCCGGCCAGTTGGTCGGGGCGCTCCTGTGTCTCCTCGTTCGGTCACGCATTTTGACGCTACTTTGACCCGCTAAGCATCGAATCCAGGAGGAAACGCCGTCATATCGCGTGACCGTATGCGTTGTCGGCGCAGAATCAGCTGCGCCACCCCTGTTTCCGCAGTGCCCGGGTGATCTTCGCTATGGCTCCAGCCCCGCTGTGTCGCATGTGTTCTTTGGTGATGCGCAGCTCAACCCAGCCCAGAGCTTCGGTCCGTTCCTGACGCCGGACATCGCGCAGCACCTGTTCCGGGTCCGAATGAACAGACTGCCCCTCATACTGGATCGCCAGCCGGTACTTCTCCACGCTGAGGTCTGGCTGCACGATACGTCGACCGTGCTCGTCCAGCAGCCATACATTTACCTGCGGCTCCGGAAGGTTAGCCTCATACATGTAATAGCGGAGCGTGGTTTCCTGGGGTGAATCGGCTCCGGGGCTCGCCAACAGGCTCGCAGTTCTTACGGTTTTTGCGCCGTTGGCTCGCCCCCGGGCTTTAGCCGCATCCCGTAAATCTGACAACAGCGTCAGTGATCCCGTTGTTTCGCCGAACTCAGTGCGCCCTGGACGCACCGCGATATCAGCCAGAATGAGCGCCTGAAGCATCGGCAGCTTCAATGCCAAGTCTGTCCAGGTCCAAGCGGGATCAGTCACCGGTATCGACTGGTATGTGGCGCAGAAACGCTCAGGCACATCGGCGGTATGAGAGACCACCAGCCCCGAGCGTCGCGTACGCGCCCGACCGCGTGCATGAATCAGATGGTAGGGCGGACCCAGCGGAACTGGCATCAAGCCCCAGAGTGCGGCCGCCGTCTCATGTCCTACGGTCCTGCCGCCTATCGCGGTCAGTGCCTGGAGAGTGTGCAGCGCGGAAAGGCTAGCATTATTCGTTTCTGGTCCCAGAATGCCGTGGCCGAGGGAGATGAGGGAATCATTGGCTAGCGCGTGCCTGATATCTCGTGCTGGCAGTTGCTCCAGGGCTTCCCTTCTGGTCAGCCGTGGCGGGGCACGAGGTAGTTATGGGCGCGTCGTCGTCGATCCTCGGGGGACTTCATGCTCCTCATCCTTGGTCGGCTCTGGCCGGAAGGGGCAGAGGCGGCACCTCAGATGTGGAAGAGCGGCCGTGGTGGACTGCCGAATCATCACTGGGGAAAACTCCCGGACGTTCGGTCACGCGTTTTACCGGTAATAAACCGCCGCGATCGCTGAAAATGGCGCGAAATCTCGTAATAACGCGTGACCGAAAGAGGTCTGCGGGAGGGGTGGCCGGTGGGCGCTGCTTAGTCGCGGGAGAAACCGATGACGACGGCGTCGTCGCTCACTGTCTCCTGGCGCTCCCAGGTCCCGGAATCGCGGTTCCACTCATATGGCCCCGCCGCCACTGACTGCACGCCGTAGTCATAAGCTGCGGCCACCGCCCAATGCGCCACCATCCAGAGGTAGTCATAGTCCCCGCTGCGTTCAGGGACATGAATCACCATCTCCGCAGTGGAGCCTTCGCCGCTGAGTTCCACCACGCCGTCCAACACCGGCTCGGGCTCGAACTCCTCGTCGTCCTGCCCCTCGGGCGCTTCGGTGAAGCTGACCCCCAAGGCGTTGGGCATCAGCGCCACCAGCTCCTCGGTGAGACCCTGGGGATCTGCCTCCGGGGCATCCAGCTGCGGCAGCGTACAGCTCATCACCACTGGCTGCTGGCCGGCTAAGGGCAGCGCAAAAGCCCGCGCTCGGTCAGTGTGCTGGGGATAGAAGCTGGGATTGTGCGGCCGGTCCAGGGCCTCAGCGGCCTCATCCAGGCTCAGCTCCGGAGTCCAGGCTGATCCCTGCTCAGCGTCCTCGTTCTGCTCTTTCTCAGCGTCGCCGTCTCCAGCGGCCCAGCGTTCTTCGAGCATGTCATAGAACCCGTCGATGCTGGCTTCAGCCACCTGGGCACTGGCGCCCTGGGACCAGTCCCGCGCACCGCGGGCAAATAACACCCGGGAATCACGCTCATTGGTCGCCTGCCGTACCGTCAGCTCGGACTCCTGCAGGGAGATCCCCACCGCGTGGACAGCCGCCTGCGGGGGCAGCTCGCGGTCCACCGCAGACACCGAGATCATCGCCGCATTATGCGCCTGTGCCGGGCTCAGTCGCTGGACCTGCTCCGGCAGCGCCACCTCGCAGCGCTCATCCAGCAGATACTCGTTCTGCTCGATGTACTGCCAGGCGCCGTAGCCGGTGCCGGCCACCAGAGCGGTGGTGATACCCAGGGCAACCAGGGCGCGACGACGACGGCGCCGCCGAACCATGGGGCGGGTGGCGACGACGCTGCGGTGGCGGGCGTTCGGTCTCATGACTCAGTTGGCGTGCAGGGCTGCGTTGAGCTCGACCTTCTGGCCCTTACGCGGCCGGGCCTGCACCTGACCGGTGACGGAGTCGCGCAGGAACAGCAGCCCGGAGGAGCCGGAGAGCTCACTTCCCTTAGCGGTGCCGGAGACCTCGCCGTTCTCATCGAGCACGGTCACTTTGGTGCCGGCGGTGATGTAGAGGCCCGCCTCCACCACACAGTCGTTGCCCAGGCTGATACCCACACCGGAGTTCGCTCCGAGCAGCACGCCCTCGCCGAGGGTGATCTTCTCTTTGCCGCCGCCGGAGAGGGTGCCCATGATGGAGGCGCCGCCGCCCACATCGGTGCCATCGCCGACGACGACGCCGGCCGAGATCCGTCCTTCCACCATGGAAGCGCCGAGGGTGCCGGCGTTGAAGTTGATGAAGCCTTCATGCATGACGGTGGTGCCTTCGGCCAGGTGTGCACCGAGTCGCACGCGGTCGGCGTCGCCGATGCGTACGCCCTGCGGCGTGACGTAGTCCACCAGGCGCGGGAACTTGTCGATGGAATGCACCGTGACATGCCCGCGCGCACGCAGCTTCAGACGCGTGGTCTCGAAGTTCTCCAGGGGGCAGGGCCCGAAGTTGGTCCAGACCACGTTGGTCAGATGCCCGAAGATGCCATCGAGGTTGATGCTGTTGGGCTTGACCAACCGGTGGGAGAGCAGGTGAAGTCGCAGCCACACATCGGAGGTCCCGGTGGCTTCGGCATCCAGGTCAGCCTCCACGGAGACGACCTTCAGGGTGACCCCGCGCTCAGCGTCCTGGCCTTCGGCCTCCCGCAGCGAGGACAGCAGGGCGTCGTCGTCGTTCTGGCTCAGCGGTGCAAGAACAGGTGCGGGAAACCAAGTGTCCAGAACGGTTCCGTCAGCGGTGACAGTGGCCAGGCCGTGGCCGGATGCGATGCGTGCGTCAGTACTCATGAGCCCCATCCTACGTGCGCGTTTTATGCCCTCCCAGCGGAGGTCACAGACTGCCCGTCATGTAACAGTTGTGTTTCACGCCACTCACCGGGTAGCCCAAATTCCGCCTGGTGCCTTAGATTGATCACCAACGGATTGGCTGGGGGCACCCTGACTACGTGCTGGACAGCAGGTGGAACTCGCCCATTCCGAACACTTACTCGACCAGGAGGAACACATGAGCATCCGTCGAAAGGCTGCAGGTCTAACCGCAGTCGCAGCGATGACTGCACTTGCCGCATGCGGCAACGGCAACGGCGACAACGAGGCCGCCGACGGCGACGTCCAGGTGGGCGACGAGGACAGCTTCGTCACGGACCTGGAGTTCACCACAGGCGGCACCGGCGGTACCTACTACCCGCTGGGCGGTGAGCTGTCCACGATCTTCTCGGACAACACCGAGGCATCCGTCAACTACGTGGAATCTGGCGGTTCAGCAGTGAACCTGGGCCGTATCCTGCAGGAACAGTCCCAGCTGGCAATGACCCAGAACGACACCGCCGTCAACGCCCTCACCGGCGATCTCGGTGAAGACCTCGAAGGCGTCACTGTCGATAACTTCGGCTGGATCTCGAACCTCTACCCTGAGGCCATGCACATCGTGGTGCGTGAGGATTCCGGTATCGAGACCATCGAGGATCTCGAAGGCGCTACTATCGCCGTCGGTGACGTCGGCTCCGGCACCCGTGCCATCTCCGATGCCATCCTGGACTACTACGAGATCGAATACACCCCTGAGGAGACCGACTTCGCAGCCTCCACCGAGATGCTCGGTGACGGTCAGATCGATGCCTCCATGTTCGTGGCGGGTGTGCCCGTGGCCGCGCTGACCAGCCTGGCCGCCACCACTGACGTGCAGCTGATCTCCCTGCCGCAGGATGAAGCTGAAGAGATCGGCGAGGGCGGCCTGTACGAGGCTTATGACATCCCTGCTGACTCCTACGATTTCCTGGATGAGGACGTCACCACACTGTCGGTGTTCGCCGCCCTGGTGGCCTCCACCACCCAGGTGAGCGAGGATCTGGCGTATGAGATCACCGCAGCACTGTTCGAGCACTCTGACGAAGTGACCCTGGATGTGGGACGCAACATTGACCTCGAGAACGCGCTGACCGGCGTAGGCGAGATCCCGCTGCACCCGGGCGCACAGCGTTACTTCGAAGAGCAGGGCGTCGAACTTCCGTGATGCAGACTGCTGCAGCAGAGCAGCCCCGGGCTTCCTCCTTCCCCAAGGATGCGAAGCCCGGGGCTGCTGCTGAGGAGAAGGCCGAGGACGTCCTCCGCGAGCATGACATCTCCAGCCGGTTCCGCACGGATCTGGGCTGGTGGGGTTGGCTTATCGGAGGACTCTCGGTTGCCTTCACGCTTTACCACCTGTTTTCGGCCTTCTACCGGCCGTATAACACCTGGATGCACGGGTCGCTGCACGTGGCCGGCGCACTGGCGCTGATCTTCCTGCTGTACCCGGCTTCCAAACGGCTGCTCCGACCGTCAGAAGGAAACCGCTGGCTCAATATCCTGCTGGGACGTCACCGCGGCATCGCGTGGTACGACGTCATCCTGGCAGCCGCAGCTATGTTCTGCAGCCTCTACATCTTCTTCAACTATGAATACCTGGTCTCCAACCGGGTGCAGATCCTGGGCTACAGCGACACCGACATTCTGGTGGCCAGCATCGGTCTCATCCTGGTGCTGGAGGCAACCCGCCGTTGCGTGGGCCTTCCCATTGTGATTGTGGCCGGTGTGGCTATTTCCTATGCCCTCTTCGGCAACCACATCAGCGCTGAGGGGTGGGGCCATCGTGGTCAGGACTGGAGCGAGTTCGCCACCAATACGTTCTTGTCCTCCGGCGCTGGCGTCTTCGGCACTCCGATCCAGGTCTCGGCGAACTTCATCTTCCTCTTCCTGTTCTTCGCGGTAGTGCTGTTGCGCACCAATATTGGTCAGTTCTTCAATGACCTGGCTTTCCGCGCTGCCGGCCGTTTCTCCGGCGGACCGGCCAAGGCCGCAGTGGCCGCATCGGGTCTGCAGGGCATGGTGTCCGGCTCCTCAGTGGCAAACACTGTGGCCTCGGGTTCCTTCACCATTCCCATCATGAAGAAAGCCGGATTCAAGCCGCATATCGCAGCCGCTACCGAGGCCACGGCCTCCACCGGTGGCCAGCTGGTGCCGCCCATTATGGGCGCAGCCGCTTTCATCATGGCCCAGAACATCCCGAATCTTGAGTACAACGAGCTGATCGTCATCGCGGTCATCCCGTCGATGCTCTACTTCCTGGGCGTGTTCCTCTCGGTGCACTTCGAGGCCAAGCGCAATGAGCTCAAGGGCCTGCGGCCAGAACAGCTGCCCAGCTGGCGTTCGCTGCTGGTTCGACTGGATATGCTGCTGCCGCTGATCGTCATCATCTCCTCTCTGCTGGTGGGCACCAGCGCCATGCGTGCGGCCCTATTCGGCATCGGAACGGCCCTGGTGCTCAGTTTCGGCCGTGCGGTCATTGAGCACATGGTGCCGGTGGTGATGGAATCTCGTTCCCGCGGAGGCCAAGCTATGGCCGTTGAGATCGGGAAACTCGCGCTGGCCCTGCTGCATGTAGTGATCAACATGCTCATTGCTGGTGCGCGGACTGCGTTGCCGGTCATTGCAGCATGTGCCTCGGCAGGCATTGTGGCCGGTACGGTGACCTCCACCGGTCTGGGCGGTCAGCTCGGCGCGGGTCTGGTGGATCTGGCCGGAGGCAACTTCCTGCTGGTGCTGGTGATGGTCATGATCGCCTGCATCGTGCTGGGCATGGGGCTGCCGACCACCGCTAACTACGTGGTCACCGCAACCATTGCTGCACCGATCCTCTACAACCACTTCGATGTGCCGCTGATCGCCGCGCATATGTTCGTGTTCTTCTTCGGCATCCTTGCTGATGTGACTCCACCGGTGTGTCTGGCGGCCTTCGCCGGTGCTGGTATCGCCAACGCGAACCCCATGCGCGCTGGTGTCAGCGCATTGCGAATGGCGATTGCAGGATTCCTGATTCCGTACGCCTTCATCTTGGAACCGGCTCTGCTGCTGCAGGGCGAGGTGGGGGACATGGTCCTGCCACTGATCACCGTGGTCCTGGGCATGATTGCCGTCTCCTCCGGCCTAGCGGGATATCTGATTGCCCGCGGCACGGTCCTGGACCGGCTTCTGCTGGTGGTCGGCGGCGTCATGATGATTCTGCCGGACCTGGTCATCTCCGGGATCGGCCTGGCGCTGGTGGCAGTTGCCGTGGTGATTCAGGCAGTGCTGCGCGCCAGGGGCCGCGGCAACTCGACGAATACCGACGAAAAGCTGGACATCGAACTGCCCACTACGGCGTAGTCGTTCACACACCCGAAGGGCCGGTACTGCGAATAAGCAGCACCGGCCCTTCGGTGTATGTACCTGATGACTCAGCGCTTCAGCGCCTAGCACCTAGTCCTAGGCGTTGAAGCGCTGCAGCCGAGTTTCGTGCTCGTCGATGACCTCGGTACGGATCTCTGCGCCCAGTCCCGGGGCCGTGGGTACCTGCACCACGCCCTGCTCGGCTGTGACCGCCGGGTCGATGATGTCGCGCGCATAGTACTTCTCACTGGCGGAGACATCCGAAGGCAGGCTGAAGCCGGGCAGCGAGGAGAGCGCCACATTGGCCAACCGTCCCACGCCGAATTCGTGCATTCCTCCACACCACACCGGCCACCCCGCCTCCGTGGCAATCTTGTGGGCCTCGCGGGCGGGACTCAGCCCACCCATGCGCGAGACCTTGATATTGAGCACACCGCCAGCTTTCAGGGCGACGGCGGTGCGCAGATCGTCCAGAGTTTCCACGGATTCGTCCAGGCAGACCGGAGTGTTCAACTCCTTCTGGAGCCGGGCGTGATCCAGCAGATTTCGCGGCGCAAACGGCTGTTCGATCATCGTCAACTCGAACTCATCCAGCGCCCGGAAGACTTCGAATGAAGCCGTGTCGCCCAGGTAGGCGCCATTGGCATCCACGTGGACATCCAGATCAGGAAAGGCCTGACGCACTGCCCGCACCGGCTCCACATCCCAGGCCGCCCCGGTGGAGGACGACGGCGCGATCTTCAGTTTGACCCGGGGATAGCCGGCGGCGACATGCTTCTGCACCTGGCTCAGCAGTTCATCAATGCTTGGTTCGATTCCCAGCGAGACTCCCGCGACTACCGAGTCCCGGGTGCCGCCCAGCGCCTTTCCCAGGGGAGTGCTGGTCTTCTGTGCAAACAGCGTCCAGGCCGCCATATCCAAGCCTGCCTTGGCAAAGAAATGCCCGCGGATCTTGCTGAAGAAACCTGCAACCTCCGTCGGATGCTCCCATTCTTTGCCCAGCACCGCGGGGATCAGGTATTCACTGGCCACGTACCATGCCGTCGTCGTGGTTTCTGGAGCGTAGTAGGGCCCGGCAGGGGAGGCGATCTCGCCCCACCCTCGCGCGCCGTCGGCATCGATCATCTCCACCAGCAGGTGGCGCAGCGAGGACTTGCGGTGGGAGCTGGTCTCAAAGGAATGGACCAGCGGCAGCTCCACATCGTGGAGGATCACATCGGTGATACGCATCAGATATACAGTCCCATCTGTTCAATCAGATCTTCTCGCTCGGCCAGCCGGCGTCGGCTGCCCTTGGAGCTTGCGGTGGTCAGAGCGGTCAGTAGGTGAATGACAGCGACGACGCCGGTGGCTGAATCGGTCACTGAGGCTGAGGCTGTGGGCACAATGATGTGCTCTGCGGCAAACTGCAGCACCGGTGAATCGGCGGCATCGGTCACGGCCACCACCTGGGCGCCGCGCTCGGCGAACTGCTCGGCCAACTGGACCGTCTCTCGGCGGTAGCGCCGCATAGCGAAAACGATCAGCGCATCCGTGGCGCGTACGTCGGGGAGCACATCCAGCGGCCGGACGGTGGTGCCATCAATATGAGTCACATGTGGGACCCCGTGGGAGAGGTCCAGGTCCAGCAGGTGGGCAAAGGCTGCTGATCGCCCAGCCCCGGAGATGAAACGACGGCGGGCCCCGGCCAGCACTGCAGCGACTCGAGCCACCGAGTCTTCGGCCTGGATCTCATCAAAGAGCTGGTCCAAAACGGTGCGTTCCTGTTTGATCAACCGAGCCTGCAATGCGGCCGAGGACGACCGAGCACCCATCCGGCTGCCATAGCGGGCTGCGGGATTATCCGGTCCGCGGGCACCAGCGCGATCCTGTCCTGAGGTGCTCACTGAGGTCTCCTGAACTCATACACGGCCTGGTCCTCGCCCAGGCGACGGCAGGAAACTGCCACGTAACCGGCGGCGAAAAGCTGCTGGAAGCGATCCCGCAACTGCTGAATCAGCTCGTCGTCAACACCGGCAAGAGGCTTGACCGCAGGGATAACAAGCTCTTGGGTGTCCCCGCCGGTGGGGGAGTCCGGAGCAGAGTGCGCGCTATCGGTGAGCGCCCATTCCACGGTGATTCGGTCGGTTCCGGGCAGCCCCTGTGCATCTTGGACGAACCAGCGTCCGCGGGCGCCGAGTACATCGAGGTTGAAGTGGGCGTTGCGGCTCAGCAGCGGATCATAGGTCCAGCGCATTCGAGTGGCCCCAGCGGACGCGGCCACCGCCGCCTGAACCTTCTTCATCGCACGGCCCACACCTTTGCCTTGCAGCGAGGCTGCTACCACTGCTGCCTGCGAGAAGTGGTAGACATGCGGATCCGCTGGGCTCTGGTCAACTGCTGTCCAGCCGTAGGCCATCGCAAGTACAACTCCTGCAGGATTGACTGCCCCGACTACCGAACCACCGTGCTGGGTGAGGCTCAGCAGCAAGCGGGGATTCAGCCCCTGGTCCTCACCGGTATAGGAGAAGACCTCCCGGTAGATGCGACAGGCTCCACGGAGTTCCTCGATCCCGGACAAAGGGCGCACCACCAGGCCCTCATCCAGGGTGAAGGTGTGCTCGTCACCCATGACTGCCGCCTTTCTCGTCAAGACTTTACGTTTCGTATCATAAGCCCAGAATGCTGCTTATGGGGAGCTTTCGCTCAACAATATTGACGGCTTCTCAGCTGCTCGTCAGTGATGTTACGTTCCGTATCATCCGCAGCTCTCAGAAGGATCGGGGGCGCGACTAAGCTGGGCGCATGAGCACTGACACCGCCGCTAAGCCTGTTGCCCTGATCACCGGCGCCTCCCGAGGCATCGGGCGAGCCATCGCCGAAAACCTTGGGCGCGACCACCACATCCTGGTGGGCGGGACCAACGCTGAGCGAGTCCAGGCCGTCGTGGAGGCACTCCCCAGTGCCGAAGCGTTCATCGCGGATCTGGGCGACGCCGAAGCAATGAAGCAGGCCTGGGAGCAGACCGGGCTGACGCGGCTGGATGTGCTGGTGCATTCGGCGGGTCTGGCGTGGATGCGTGACGTGGCCGAGGCCCCCCTGTCGGAATGGCGGCAGATGTTTGAGATCAACGTATTCGCCGTCGCGGAGCTGACCCGGCTGACCCTTCCGGCGCTGCGCGCAGCCCGCGGAGAGGTCATCACCATCAACTCCGGGTCCGGTTACCGTTCCCGCGGGGGAAGCGCCCTCTACTCCGGCACCAAATTCGCGCTGCGTGCTTTTACTGACGCGCTGCGGGATGAAGAGCGCGGGACCGTGCGAGTCACCTCCATCCACCCAGGGCAGGTGGACACTGACATGCAGGTGGCGCTGCAGGAGTCCTATGGCAATGCCAACTACGACGGCGGCCGCTACATCGCACCAGAATCTGTGGCTGATACTGTGCGCCTGGCCATCGAGATGCCCGCGGCCTCCATGGTGGAGGAGCTGGCAATCCGTCCGGTGAACCCATGAGTGAGGCTGCAGCTGCCGCAGTTGAGCAGAGCCTGCAGATCCGCCCACTTCAGGCAGGGGAAATTGACGCCGCCGTCGCCCTCTGGGAAACAGCGGGGCTGACCAGGCCGTGGAATGACCCGCACCAGGATTGCCGGCGGGCCATGGGCGGTCCGGCCTCGGATGTGCTCACCGCCATTGTTGGTGGCCAACTGGCAGGCACAGTCATGGTGGGTCATGAAGGACACCGCGGCTGGATCTACTACCTGGCGGTGGAGCCTAGCCTGCGCGGGCAGCAGATCGGCGCTCAGTTGGTGGCAGCAGCCGAGGACTGGCTGCGTGAGCAAAACATCCCCAAGCTGATGCTGATGGTGCGCGAGGGCAATGACGTGGTCGCTAGTTTCTACGACAAGCTCGGCTACAGCAGACAGCAGGTCATGACCTTCGGCAAGTTCCTCTGAGTCTGTACCGCCGGCGCGAGTCGTCAGCTGAAGAGGTCAGTCGAAACGGACGAAGGAGCGCAGCGCACTGCCGCCGACTTCACGAATCTCGGTGAAGCCTAAGGATTCGTAGAAGGCACGCTGACCGGGCTCGTCGTCGGTCAGCAGCACTTTCTGGCGCACATGGGCGAAGGGGGTGGCCGCACGGATGAACAGCTCCCGGCCGATGCCGCGGCGCTGATGCTCAGGGTCCACCAGAATGTCCTGCAGATACGCGATGGTCTCACCATCGCTGATGACCCGCGCGAGCCCTAACAGCCGGCCGTGCTCCCAGGCGCTGATGACCAGGGATGAACCGGCCGCAGCCCGCACCAGCTGCTCCGGATCCTTGGTGTAACTGGTCCAGCCCACCGCGTTGTAGAGCCGCACCAGCTCTTCGGCGGCCGGGATCACGTCGTCGTGAAACTCCATCAGGTCACATCCTCTGCTGGGGGCTCCCAGGCGCGCAGCTGGCTGATCAGATCCTCAGGGGTGTCGGCGATGACCAGGGCGTCGCGGCGCCAGCCGGCGATGAAGCCCTCATCCACCTGGTGATCGATCATCTTAAGCAGCGGATTCCAGAAGCCCTTGGTGTTGTACAACGCTACGGGCTTGGCGTAGATCCCCAGGTACTGCCAGGTCCACACCTCAAAGAGTTCTTCCAGGGTGCCCATGCCACCAGGGAGCGTGACGAATGCATCACCGAGTTCTCCCAGGCATGCTTTGCGGGTGTGCATATCTGCCACCACCTCAAGCTGGGTCAGCCCGCGGTGTGCGGCCTCGCGCTCCACGAGAACCTCGGGGATCACTCCGATGACTTCGCCTCCGGCCTCCAAGGCGGCATCGGCGATCTGGCCCATGAGCCCGACCTTGCCGCCGCCGTAGACCACGCCGACTCCGGCCTCGGCCAATGCGGCCCCGAGTGTGCGCACTTCCTGTTGGTAGGTCAGGTCATGTCCAGAGGCGCTGCCGGTAAAAATCGAGAGCCGGTTCAGTTCAGTCACAGCCTCCATCCTATGGCGGGAATCCCGCGCTGAGGAGGCCGATTTCCCTCCCCGGCCATTTCCCTGCTACCATTTTTTAGTCGCTTTCCTCCGTAGCTCAATGGCAGAGCACCCGACTGTTAATCGGGTGGTTGTTGGTTCGAGTCCAACCGGGGGAGCTCATAATGTGAAAGGTCCTCACCATGTGGTGGGGACCTTTTGCTTTCCCGGCTAGACTGTCCGGCTGTGACTGCCTCTGCCGATATCGCCCGCCTCATCATCTCCTGCCCCGACCAGCACGGCATCGTCGCTGCTGTATCTCAGACCATTGCGGAGCTGGGGGGCAACATCATCTCCTTGGACCAGTACTCCACCGGTGTGGAGGGTGGTCAGTTCTTCCAGCGCACGGTGTTCCACCTGCCCGGCTTTGCCGCCGCGAGGCCCGAGGTGGAGGCTGCCATTGAAGCCAAGCTCGCCGGACGGTTCAGCATGGACTGGCAGCTGACCGACGCCGCCCGGCCCAAGCGGGTGGCAATCTTTGCCTCCAAGACCGATCACTGTCTGCTGGACCTGCTGTGGCGTCACCGGCGCGGCGAGCTGCCGGTGGATATCGCCATGGTGATCTCCAACCACGCGGACCTGGCCGACGACGTGCGCACATTCGGCATCCCGTACTTCCATGTCCCGGTGGATAAGCACAACAAGGCCGCTGCCGAAGCAAAACACTTGGAGCTTCTGCAGGGGAATGTGGACCTGATAGTCCTGGCTCGATACATGCAGATTCTCTCCCCGGAGTTCCTGGAGCAGGTCGGGGCGCCCATCATCAATATTCACCACAGCTTCCTGCCCGCCTTCATCGGCGCTGGGCCCTACCAGAAGGCCAAGGATCGCGGTGTGAAGCTTATCGGTGCCACTGCTCACTACGTGACGGAGGATCTGGATGAGGGGCCGATTATTGAGCAGGATGTCATCCGGGTGTCCCATGCCGACGACGTCGCCCAGCTCACCCGCTACGGAGCCGATGTGGAGCGAGCGGTGCTCTCTCGTGCGGTGAAATGGCACTGCGAAGATCGGGTGATACGGCACGGCAACACCACGATCGTTTTCTGACCCCATGAACGAGGGCCGCCCGAACTGGGCGGCCCTCGCCTGTCACCAAGGCATTAGACGGCTGCTGCGTTACGCGGCGATCTGCTGCTTCTCGTCCGTGGCGACTTCAACCTGGTCCTTGCTTCCCGGGTGCTCGGAGCGTATGCCCGCGGTGATGCTGATCTTGCGAGGCTTTTCCTCCGCGTACACCCCTGTGACCCGAACGCTGAGAACGCCGTCGGTGTAATCAGCAGAGATCGACTCCTCAGCGACCTCTCCGGGCAGGGTGACAGTGCGGGAGAAACGCCCATAGCGGATCTCTCGCAGGCCTTCGGCGTCATTGCGGCTGCGACGCTCACCGGAGATGGTGAGGGTGCGGCCGCTGAGCTCCACAGAGAGGTCCTGTTCGGGATCCACGCCCGGGAGGTCTACGGCCAGTACCAGGTCCTCATCCTCGCGATGGGCGTCTACAGCCGGTACGAATCCAGCATTTCGCTGGACGTCCTGGCTCAGCGGGCTGCGCATTGAGCGCATCATGTCATCAAAGATCGAGAACGGGTCCAGGCGCGTCAGGTTGGTGGTCATCATCAGCAATCAGCTCCTTCAGCTCATCGGAACTCACTACCGACAACGTTGCCGTTGCGGGGTACCGCATGTTTACGGTGCCATCTATCTCAACAGAGCCGCGCCACAGCATATTCCAAAACTTGAGTGAATCCCGCTCAACTTATGGCGCACGGCGGAAGAGGCCAACGATTGCGTCACAGCAATGTTCGCTAGTGTGCGGCTTCGAGGTAAGGTATACCTTCCTGTAGGCTGGGGGCATGTCCGCTGAAGTCGCCGCTGCTCCCGCCCGCCCTCGTAAACCTCGTGTGCAGACTCTCATGGAGGTGGTCCGCACCGAGCAGTTGACACCGCATATGGTGCGCGTGGTCTTTGGTGGAGCGGGATTCGAGCAGCTGGAGTTCAAGGACGCCACGGACCACTACATCAAACTGCTTTTTGCCGATCCGCAGCTTCAGCTGCAGCGTCCCTACGACCTCGATGTGCTACGCGAGCAGCTGCCTCAGGAGCAGATGCCTGTGACCCGCACCTATACCGTCCGGCACATCGACCGGGAGAACCAGCAGCTCTGGGTGGACTTTGTGATTCACGGTGATGAAGGCCTGGCCGGCCCCTGGGCGGCACAGGCTAAACCGGGGGATCTGATGAGCTTCTTCGGGCCCGGTTGCGGGTACGGCCCGCGTCCTGAGGCCCAGTGGCATCTGCTGGCAGGTGATGAGGCGGCGCTTCCAGCAGTGGCCGCGGCCTTAGAGGCCATGCCCGAGACTGCCCAGGGCGTGGCCCTTCTCGAAGTTCGCGACGCCGCCGAGCAGCTCCCGATCAGCGCACCTGTTGGCATCGACGTCATCTGGTTGTACCGCGGTGCAGACTTCAGCCCTGAGACAACATTGCTCGCCAGCGCGATAGCGCGGCTGGAGATCCCCGCCGGTGATGTGCAGGTCTTCATCCATGGTGAACGCGAGCAGATGAAGCAGGTGCGACGCCTTCTGGTGCAGGAGCGCGGACTCGAGCGCCGGGGCATGTCACTCTCGGCCTACTGGGCTCATGGGCGAGTCGAGGATCAGTTCCAGGCGGAGAAGCGCACGCCTATCGGCCAGATCGACGCTGAGTAGTTCCGATCGGCACTGAGTAGTCCCGCGGGCGAGGAGACCTCGCCACTGCGGGTCGGTTAGTTCCCGGAGACCGCTGCGGAGGTGCCGACCACCATCGCCACCACGACAAAGCCTACGAGGACCAGGACGGTTAATGCCGCGCAGATCCCGCCGTACTTCGCGTAGCCGGCGAGCCGATGATCTTTGCGGTCCCGCATGGTTCCCGAAAGCAGCAGGAACAGGTCGATGATGGTCCATGCGCCCACCACGCCCAGCAGTGCCAGTCCAGGAGTGACGGCTTCCAGCACGAGCAGAACAGCGCCGCCGCAGCACATCAGTGTTTTCAGCATCGCGGTGGGGAGAAAACCCAGATAGTAGCGCTGGGCACCTATGGGACCCAGGAACAGGGCTAGGGCCCAGGCCACAAGGAACTTCTTCTCCGAGGTCGGCTGATTCTCAAAAGCCCGCCGGTCCTCTTCGGTGTAGGTGTTGGCATAAAGCTCGTCGAGGTCATAGTCCCGGGCCATAACATCTATGCTACGCCGTCCTGAGGAGGGTGCTTTATGGGGCTTCAGTGGTAGTTTGGTCCATATTGGACCGCCCGATTCAGGATGGAGGCGCTGTCGTGGTGCAGCAAGCGACGTCGCAGAATAAGAGCACAGCACGCCGCCCTTCGCTGTTCGACCTCATCAAGGTTGTCCTGCGGCTGGGCCCGAAGCAGATCAACGATGAGATTCAACTGGCCATCGGCCAGATGAAGGCCAAAGGCGTTGCCGCTGGTATCGCCGCTGGTCTGATGGTGGTTGGCCTGGTCTTCGTGACCTTCTTGGTGGTGGCGCTCATTGTGGCCGCCATCGCCGCTTTGTCTCTGATCTTCCAGCTCTGGGCTGCGGCACTGATCGTGGCTGGAGTGTTTCTGATCATTGCGCTGATCTTCGCGCTGATCGGACTGCAAAAGCTGAAGAAGACCATGCCCCTTGTCCCGGAGGACGCCATCCGAGGCCTGCGCATGGATCTGGGTATCGCCCGCGAGGGCACTGACTTCGATCCTCGTTCACTGGATCGCGCCGATGAAGAGAAGCGCCGTCAGAAGGAAGAGGCTAAGCGCCGGGCTGCCGAAGCGCGCAAGAAGCCCGGTGGTGGATCACCGCAGAAACCGACGTACCGGGAGCTCCTGCGTCGCACCAGCCTGCGCCGTGATCACCTGGCCGGACTGCAGGATCAGCTGGTAGCCCGACTGCCGAAGAAGCAGGCCGATGACGAGCTGGCCTCCTCCCCGCTGAATCAGGCACAGAACACGGCAGAACCTGCCCAGTCCACTCATGAGACCACTGACAAGGCGCGCGAATTTGTTGCCCAGCGTTGGAAGCCTTTGAGTGTAGCTGCAGGCTCTGTGGCCGCAGGCGCGGTCTTCCTTCGCGAACTGATGAAGAAATAGACTTAATTCTGTGAGACTCATTGGTGCCGGAACCCGGGAGGGTTTCGAGTACACCGTGCGCACTACATTCTGGACTGTTCCGAATGTCATCACCGTACTGCGGTTCCTGCTAGTTCCGGTTTTCGTGTGGTTCGTCAGCGAATCCGAATATATGCACGCCTTCTGGGTGCTGGTAGCGCTGGGGGCCACTGACTGGATCGACGGGTTCGTGGCGCGCTTCTTCAACCAGCTCAGCACCGTAGGCCGCTGGCTGGATCCGCTGGCCGACCGTCTGGCGATGGTGATCGTGACCCTGAGCTTGGTCTACTTCCAGGTTCTTCCGGGTTGGCTTTTCTGGGTCATCTTTGTGCCGGACCTAGTGCTCTTCCTCAACGCGGCGCTGCTATTTGTCGGAACACCGCACCTGCCGGTCTCCGCTATGGGGAAGGTGCGCACCGCAGGGCTCATGGTGGCGCTGCCGCTGATGCTCCTGGCGCGGACTGAGCGCTTCGCTGCCCACCTGGACGGTTTGTTTCCCTTGGTGGCTGAGTCGTTGTTGATTGCGGCATGCGTGATGCATGTGATCGCTTCGGTAGATTATTTTGTGCAGGCCCACGCCAAGTTCCGCCGGCTACGCCGTCATGGCATCAACCCATGGGATCGAAAGAGCTGGGCCCAGCCCCGACCATCCGCTGAGACTGCAGAGGTAAGCGCCACGTGAATTCCGGGAAGCCGCTGCGCATCCTTATTGCTGCCGATACTTATCCACCAGACGTGAATGGGGCGGCTGTATTTGGCTACCGGCTGGCCAAGCATATGAACGCCCGCGGCCATGAGGTCCACATTGCCGCAGCCCGTCCGGGCCCCGGGCCTGACACTGTGGAACAGCGCGATGAGGCCACGATCCACCGTTTCCGCTCCTTCAAAGCGCCCACCCATGAGTATTACAGGCTGTGCCTGCCGTGGCTGGTGGAGCCGGCGATGGGTCGATTGATGGACAGCATCGAGCCGGATGTTGTGCATGTTCAGTGCCATTACATGATCGGCAAAGCCGCGATCGAAGCCGCGGAAGCCCGGCGCATCCGCACTGTGGCGACCAACCACTTCATGCCGGAGAACCTGGATCCGTTCCTTCCTTTCCCGCGGTGGTTCAAGCGCATCGTCTCTGCCAATTCGTGGCGAGATATGGGACGGCTCATGGGGAAGACTTCAGTGGTCACCACTCCTACTCCGCTGGCTGCTCGCACTATGGTGGAGAAGGCCGGTTTCGACCGGGTCCTGCCGCTGTCCAACGGAATCGATGTGGACTACTACACGGTGCGGCCGGGCGAGAACGTGCCAACCCGAGACAAGCCCACCGTTCTTTTCGTGGGTCGGCTGGCGGTTGAGAAGAACGTGGACGTTCTCATTGACGCGATCTCCAAGACCGACCCGGTGCTTGACATTTCTCTGGAGATCATTGGTGATGGGGAGCAGCGCGACAAGCTGCGTGATCAGGTGGAGGCTCTTGGGCTCCAAGATCGGGTCAACATGCGCGGTCATGTCGACGACGTCGAACTGCGGCGTGCCTATATCGCTGCCGATGCTTTCTGCCAGCCTGGCACCGCCGAACTGCAGTCTCTGGTATCGCTGGAGGCGATGAGCGCCGCCAAGCCTGTGGTGCTCGCCAATGCGCTGGCCCTGCCGCATCTGGTCTCGGAGGGGGAGAACGGTTACCTGTTCGAGCCCAATAACAGTGCCGATCTTGCCGAGAAGCTGAATCAGATCTTCCGAAAGTCCGCGGTGGAGCGTGCAGCTATGGGAGCTGCAAGCCGTGAGAAGGCCAACCAACACGCCATCGGTAAGACCATGGCAGCTTACGAGGCTCTCTATGAGGGGGCCGACTGGGTGGAGCTGGACCAGTTCCACGCGTAAGCCGTCTTCCGCGTGGAGGAACTTCTCAGTAATTGCACAGCTAAAACCCCTGGTGAGCCACTGTTCCGGGTCAGTAGAGTCGCGAATATCGCGGTGTTACCGATCCGCCGCGCCGACTAGACAATCCGTAAGGAGAAGTCATGACCACCAAGGTTGACAAGACCGTTGTTGTAAATGTCCCGCTGAGCACTGTGTATAACCAGTGGACCCAGTTCGAGGATTTCCCGCACTTCATGGGCGGGGTGGAGAGCGTTCGCCAGGTCACTGACAAGCAGTTGGAGTGGAAAGCCTCTATCGGCGGAGTCAGCCGCGAATGGACGGCGGAGATCCTGCGGCAGGAGCCGGATGAGGTGATTTCCTGGGCAGCCACAGAAGGCGCCACGAACACTGGCACCGTGACTTTCCGCCCGGCATCACCGGATAGCACCGAAGTGCATCTGGAGCTGGAGTATGAGCCCGAGGACTGGGTGGAGAAAGTGGGCGACAAGCTCAACGTGGTGGAGAACCGCGCAGAGAAGGACCTGGAGCGGTTCAAGGAGTTCATCGAATCTGAGGACTACGCCACAGGCGCGTGGCGCGGCCGAATCTAATCCGCGGGGCGAGCCTTCAGCCCATAAGTGAAGGTCCTTGTACAGCACGAAGCCCGGGCTCAGAAGCGCACGAATCGCTCTGAGCCCGGGCTTCGCTGTGTCAACGAGCCTGACCGGCTGCTCCCATTGGACGCACCGCAGGCCAGGCGTTCTCAACGCGGATAACCGAACACTTCCGTAGGGAGTGCGGGACTTGAACCCGCGACCAAGGGATTATGAGTCCCCTGCTCTAACCAACTGAGCTAACTCCCCGTAAGCCTGACGGCTTCAGCTGCATAAGGCAGCCGTCCCATCCTATCGGAGGGAGAGAATAACCTCAGCGGCCTGTCCCCAGGTGGGCAGATGATGACGACGCCGCTGCGCCGCCTGGTTCAGTTCGTGACGTAGCTCGGGACTTGTCAGGAAGCGATGCAGCGCGGTGGTCCAGGCGTGCGCATTCCGCGGATCCAGCGCGAGACCTGCCTCGCTGGCTGCCTCGACGGCGCCAGTGCCGGAGGCGACAAAGGCCGGAACGCCATATGAGCAGGCTTCGGTCACCACCATGCCGTAGGTCTCCACAAGCGACGGTAACAACAGCAGATCCGACTCTGGCCATAGTGCACTAACACCCTCGGGGCTCAGCAGACCACGGTGATCCACGTGTCCTGCTAAGTGCTTCTCCATCTGGGCAAGCAGGCCCGCTCCGGGCTCCTGATCTGCACCAGGACCAGCCAAGACCAGTCGCCAGTTCATGCCCACCAGCGGTCTAAGCGCCTCCAGCAGAAGACGATGATTCTTCAGCGGGTTCCACGTGGCCACACAGGCGAAACTCAATGGGGCGTCGTCGTTCTCTCTGACGGAGACGGAGGAAAGGGCCTCCGGCACCTGCACCCCCGGTTCTGCCACGGCGATCTCCTGACGACGGTAGCGCCGGCGCAGTTCTGCAGCACCCCATTGGCTCACGGCCACCACATGGTCTGCTTCCTGCACCGCAGTGCGTTCACGCTTGACCGCCTCGGGATCGCCCAGGCCCTCAGCCTCAAGCTCAGCCGCCACCGGCAGATGAACCAGGAGCACCTGGCTCGGCGCGGACGGCTCATCCATGCGGAGGAATAGCTCGGGCATTCTCGAGCCCAATAATCCATCCACCACCGTCAGCTGTGGAGTGAGCTCGCGCTGCTGACTCCGAATGAGTTCCAGCAGATGCGCCACGTCGTCGTCGGTCTGCGGGGGAGGGACGCTCAGCGTAGAGGTCTGCGCTCCAAGCCGATCCAAGGCCTCACGAAGCTGCTGGTTATAACGCAGCCCGCCGCTGACAGTGCCACCGTTGACACTGTCTAAGGCGGGCTCCACCCAGAGGATCACCGCTGCGGATCCAGCTCGATTCGCACACGGGCGCGGGCGCGCGGGTGCTCCTCGGCCTCCACCTCCACAGCGCGCAGACCATGCCCCTGCGGCAGCGCCTCGGCCAGGCGCAGGGCAACATGCTGGACGACCACTTCAGTGGTGGAGAGCTTGTTGACGAAATCAGGGTGCTCATCCAGGTTCCGGTAGCGCAGCGGTTGCAGAACCTGTGCGAGCAGTTCAGATGCTAAGCCGATGTCCATCACCACTCCGTGCTCATCAAGTCCCTGACGCTCGAAGCTGGCATGAATGGCCAAAGTGGCGCCGTGCAGTTGCTGGGCGGGGCCGAAAAACTCGTCCTGCAGCGAATGCGCGATCATCACATGGTCATCTACTGTCAGGGTGAACACCGGGGTGTACTCGATCATCAGTCTGTTCCTCTCGTCGGGACTCATCAGGGCGCTCAAGCATGGGCTGAAGGCCGAACCGGGCCTTAGTAGGTCACTACGTGCAGTATCTCTTGGCGGGAGGTGTTCGTGTGGTCCTCGAGTGGCTTCTCGGGGCCCGCCGTGCCGCGGCCAGCCATCCGGTCCATGACCGCAGGGAGCTCCTCCAGCGGCGAGCGTCCGGTGATCAGCGCATCAAAGCGTTCATCCAGCAGGGTCAACGCGGTGCTCAGCCGTTCAGCCCGCGTGCGGCGTAGTCGCTTCGGTGAAGCCACCTGCCCTACTTGGCTGCCAATAATGCGCAGGCGCCGGGCATGGAAATCCGCTCCTAACGGTACCTGCGGGGACTTCTGGCCATACCAGGAGAGCTCGACGACTGCGCCGTCGTCGCCGGTGATCTCCAAGGCCCGGGCAAGACCCGCCTCGTGCGCGGAGGTGTGGAAGACGACGTCGTTATCTCCGGAGGCATCCTCTGGGGTGACGGCTGTAAGACCCAAGGACTCGACGACGGCGCGGCGGTCAGCGTCGATTTCCACCACTTCCAGCCGCTGCAAGCCGATCCTGCTCAGTAGCAGCGCGGCGCTGAGCCCCACCATTCCGGCACCGATCACGGCGACCCGGTCGGCCAGGGTGACTTGGGCTTCCCAGATGGCGTTTAGCGTGACCTCGGCAATACCTGCCAGCAGGGCGCGCTCAGAGGGGCAGTTATCCGGGATGACATGGCAGGACTCTGCCGGGATCACCACGTGGCTGCGGTGCCCGGAGAGGCTGAAGACCCGCTTACCCAGCAGTTGAGCGGGGCCCTGTTTGACGATTCCCACATTGAGATAGCCGTGGGAGACCGGGCTCGGGAACTCGCCGAGCTGATGGGGCGCGCGCATCAGATCTGAGACGGATGCTGGCACTTCTCCGCGGTGTACCAGGGATTCAGTGCCGCTGGAGATTCCGGAGACTTCGGTTTCGACAAGGACTTCCCCAACTGCCGGTTCCGGAATCGGTACCTGGCGCACCGCACCGGTGAAGGGGGCTTCGGTCCAGTATTCGCGTGCTGTCATCGTCATTCATCGTTCCAAGTCAGCCCTGGAGGAACCTGGACGAGCTGGAATACTTGCAGCATGAGACTCTTCGTGGATTGCAGGTATGTGCGCACTCGGGTGCATGACGGTATCTCCCGGTACACCGCATCCTTGGTGCAGGCGGCTGCGGAGAAGGCCGATGTCACCATGCTGATCCACGACGAACAGCAGCTGGGCATGCTGCCGGATCTTCCCGCAGTCAAGATCTCCTCGCCAACTTCGGCCTTGGAGCCCTTTGTGGCTCAGCAGATCAACCCGCACCAGCCCGACGTCGTGTTCTCTCCTATGCAGACTATGGGGAGTGTGGGGCGGCGTTATCGACTGATCCTGACGCTGCACGATCTGATCTATTACGAGCACCGGACCCCGCCGCGGGACTTGCCTGCGCCGGTTCGGCTGGGGTGGCGGCTGTATCACCTGAGCTATACCCCGCAGCGTATGGCGTTGAATCGGGCTGATGCGGTGGCCACCATCTCTGAGACGACGCGGGGGCTGATGGAGAAGCACCGGCTTACTCGACGCCCACTGCATCTGATCCCCAACGCTGCTCAGCCCGTTGAGCAACCGCGTGACCCTGCCGTACCACCAGCTCGGGAGCTGGTCTATATGGGCTCCTTCATGGAGTACAAGAATGTGGAAGCGGTCATTGCAGGATTGAATCGGCTGCCGGAGTACCGGTTGCATCTTTGCTCGCCGATCAGTCCTGCGCGCAGGGCGCAGTTGGTGGCCCTGGCTGAGCGTCCGGGCCAGTTGATCTTCCACAACGGGATCAGCGAGCAGGATTACACCGCTCTGCTGCAGCAGGTCACGGCGTTGGTGACGCTTTCCCGTGCCGAGGGTTATGGGCTTCCGGTGGTTGAGGCGATGAGCCACGGCACTCCCGTGGTGGTCTCTGATCTGCCGATCTTCCGGGAGGTCACCGGTGTGGCAAACAAAGTGAGTCAGGACGATCTGGCGGCGGGGGCTCAGTGTGTGGATGCCGACGACGACGCCGCCTTCGCCGCGGCGGTCCGCCGTCTGGAGGATCCTGCTGCTTTCCAGGCGGCGAGTGTCCAAGCCCGTACTCGCAGTCAGGCTTACTCCTGGGAGGACTCCGCCGACCGTCTGGTGACCTTGGCCCGGTCGCTGATAGAGCGCTGACGCGTTCTTGCGGTGGTAGTACCCACGCTTCTGCAGAGGCGTCTTAGGCGGGACCACCGAGCTAGGGGGTTACCGCCGTTTCGCGCAGCTCCAGGACGGCGGTGCGATCACCTGTCATGTGCAGGTTCTCTCCACGGCCACGGCCCCACAGGGTCAGGGCGAGGTCTTCAGCAGAGCCGGTGAGGCTCGCCGAGGGTTGACCAGCTGGTGAACCGATGACCCAGCGCCGCTGAACATCCTCGGCGTTGAACATCACGCCGGCCCTCAGCGGCGAGATGCGGTTCACGCGCACTTGCCGCGGGTAGAAGAAGTTGACGACCTCGTCGATACCATCGGCCCAGACTGCTGCTTCCGCCACTGGTCCAGGAACATGAAGGGCGGTGCGAAGATCCCAAAGGTGAATTAACGTCTCGTGGGTCTGACGGCGATGCCAGAAGGACACTGTGTTGTTTCCATTCTGGCCCTGGTCGTCGAGCGTGTCGCAGGGCTGGTCTGCGGGCAGCTCATGCAATGTCTGCTGCAGCAGCTGGGCGCGGGATCGGTAGCGCGCCACCGCGCTAGTGGCCTCAACATCAGCAGGGGAGTCCGAGACCCTGGTGCCGTCGCGGCGGCATTGGGCTGCGGCCCACACGTGGACTCCGCCCAGATGCTCGGCCAAGTCTCCCACTGTCCATCCACCGCAGCTGGGGACCGGCTGATGAGGGTCAGCGTCCTCCAGGGAGGCAGCAAACTCCTGTTGCAGCAGGGTCAGTGTGCTGAGGTAATCGATCATCTGCGGCTCCAGCTTCCTCGAGTGGTGCGGTGGCTGTGCTGCGTCCGTGGAGAAAACCAGTAGGCACTCCAAGTGTCACCGGCGCCGGTGCGGGGTCTGCACTTCTCGGCTGCGCTGAGCAACAGGACGACGCCGGCATCTCCGCCGCCGGTTCTTGAAGCTCCGGATCCGTCGCAGAGCACACCCCAGTCTCGGGAAGGTTCAGATTCTGTGCCGTTGAATCCTTCCCGGCAAGGTGCGCTGCTATGGAGCGTACCTGTTCGTACCCGGTGGCCAGCAGGAATGTAGGTGCCCGGCCGTAGGACTTCATGCCCGCGATGAAGAAGTCAGTCTCTGGATGAGCTAGTTCCTTGGCGCCGTGGGCAGGGACTGTTCCGCAGGAGTGGAACTCCGGATCAATCAGCGGCGCCAGCTGGACCGGGGACTCCACGGCCGGGTCCAGCTCAAGGCGCAGTTCGCGCAACATATCCAGGGCTGGACGGAAACCGGTAGCGGCAACGATGAAATCAGTCTCCACGGTGTCTCCGCCCCGAAGCTGCACGTGGACAGTACCCGGCCGTGCTTCGAGTGCCTGCACTTCCGCAGAGGTCAGCAGTTGAATGTCACCAGCCTCTACCAGATTCTTCAACCGCACACCCAGGTGGCCGCGGGCTGGAAGTCCGTCGCGGTCCCCACCGCCGAAGCTGCGTTCCGCACTCTGGCCGCGGATGGCCCAAGAGATTCTTGTGGAGGGGGCTTCACGCTTCAGTGCGGCCAGATTCAACAGTGTATTGACCGCGCTGTGGCCCGAACCGACCACCATGACCCGTTTCCCAGCGACACGGTGACGCTGTGCGCCTAGGACATCTGGCAGCGGCCTAAGCAGATGAGCGGCGACGTCGTCGTCGTTCTCCCCCAGGGCAGGTAGACCTGAGGTGCCCAGCGGGTTGGGCTGCTCCCAGGTTCCGCTGGCATCAATGACGGCCCCGGCTCGAAGATCCTGAACCTGGCCGGCGCGGACCGTCCGGACGAGGAAGGGCTGCTCCGCACGCTCGGACAGGTGCGTTTTGTCTCGGTTCCCGCGGGAGACTCCGAGCACGCGAGTGTTGAGCAGGATGCGTTGCTTTAAAGGAGTCTTATCCGCCAGAGGTTCCAGGTATCGCTCGCGCAGCTCGGATCCTGTGGGCAGGGCTGCGGGTCGCGGCTCCTCCCAACCGGTGGGCAGCAGAAGGCGACGGCAGGCGGCGTCGATGTTGTACTGCCATGGCGAGAACAGCTTGATGTGCCCCCACTGATCGACGGCAGCACCTACTCGGTCTCCCGCTTCCAGGACCAGCGGCTCGAGTCCCTGTTCCAACAGGTGTGCGGCAGCGGCAAGGCCTACCGGCCCAGCTCCTATGACGACGACGGGGTACGCGGCTTTCATGGTGACATCTCCTCCGTGGGTTCTGTTCAGACCGATGTGGCGGTGCTCTGCGTCTCTACGCCGAACTCGGCAAGCAGCGCTATCACTCGAGTTTTGATGTCATCCCGGATGTCACGCACAGTCTCGATGCCCTGTCCGGCCGGGTCATCCAGCTGCCAGTCCTCATAGCGCTTGCCGGGGTAGTACGGGCAGTCATCGCCGCATCCCATAGTGATGACAGCATCGGATTCCTGAAGCATGTCTGCGGAGAGCTCATTAGTGCCCCGCCCGGCGATGTCGATACCCAGCTCGGACATGGCCTGAACAGCGACGGGATTGACCTCGTCCGCGGGCTGAGTGCCGCCTGAATAGACCCGAACTCGATCTCCACCGAGGTGACGCATGAACGCGGCAGCCATCTGGGAGCGGCCAGCATTGTGTACGCAGACGAATGTGACGGTGGGGACGTGCGGAGTCTCGGATGCGGGGATCATGGCTTCTCCTCATATGAGTCGAATTGGGCAGATGAGTGGGCAAGTTCTGGAGTCCTCGCCGGTAGCGCCGAGTGGTGTGGATTGCGGAAGAAGCGGCGGGACCATAGAGCGACATAGACCAGGGCCACCAGAACCGGCACCTCAATGAGCGGACCGACCACTCCTGCCAGGGCTTGGCCTGAGGTGGCGCCGAAGGTCGCGATGGCCACGGCGATGGCCAGCTCAAAGTTGTTCCCGGCAGCAGTGAAGGCCAGCGTTGTGGAGCGCTCGTAGCCCATGTTCAGCAGGCCGCCAATGCCCAGACTCACAGCGAATGTGAGGAGGAAATAGATCAGCAGGGGCAGGGCAATCCGGGCCACATCCAGCGGTCGCGCCAAGACCTGATCGCCCTGCAGGGCAAAGAGCATGACGATGGTGAACAGCAGCCCATACAGCGCCCAGGGGCCAAGCTTGGGCAGCAGGGTGTCTTCGTACCACTGGCGGCCGCGGCGTCGTTCTCCGATGGTGCGGGTGAGGAATCCAGCAGCAAGTGGGATGCCCAGGAAGACCAGAACGGAGAGGGTAATGGCCCAGATGCTGAATTCTGCGCTGGTGGTTTCCAGCCCCAGCCAGGTCGGCAGGACCTGTAAGTAGAACCAGCCCAGTACCCCGAACATGAAGACCTGGAAGACCGAGTTGATGGCTACCAGCACAGCGGCTGCTTCTCGGTCGCCGCAGGCCAGGTCATTCCAGATCAGCACCATCGCTATGCAGCGCGCCAGGCCCACAATGATCAGCCCGGTGCGGTACTCCGGAAGATCCGCCAGAAAAATCCAAGCCAGAGCGAACATGAACGCCGGTGCAAGCAGCCAGTTGATGACCAGTGAGGTGATCAGCAGCTTCTTATCGCGCAGAACAAGGTGGGATTCCGAGTACCGGACCTTGGCCAGTACTGGATACATCATCAGTAACAGGCCCAGCGCGATGGGCACCGAGACTCCAGCGACCTCCACCTGGTGAAGCAGGGCGCCAACTCCAGGTGCCAGGACCGCCAGCAGTAGACCAAGTCCCATGGCACCGAGAATCCAAACGGGCAGGAACCTGTCAAGCAGGGACAACCTGCCGGTTACCGAGGCGGGTGCAGGAAGAGCGGGTGCAGTCACCACGAGCCTTTCATTGACGATGATCGATATAGAAGAGAGTATGGTGTTTGATCGAAGAACGTCAATATACTGAGCCAGTGGAACTGCTCGTGACAAGCTCAACAGAAGGAGGCCCGATGACCGCCGTCGATGACTGTTGTTCGCCGGATCCCAGTGCTGCTCCTCTTGAGTCTGAACAGGCCGCGGACCTGGCAAGCCGGATCAAAGCACTGGCTGACCCGAACCGGCTGACTATTCTGTCCCTTATTGCCGCCGGTGAGAATGCGGAAGCCTGCGTCTGTGATCTGACCGGTCCGCTGGGTCTGGGACAGCCCACGGTTTCACATCACTTGAAGATCCTTGTCGACGCCGGGCTGCTGACTCGTGAGCGCCGCGGCACCTGGTCGTACTACTCCGTAGTGCCCGGGGCTGTTGAATCTCTTGCTGCTGATCTCACCTCGGTGTCCCTTACTACTAGGAGTAACTCGTGAATCCCCGGAAGCCTGCGGTCCTCTTTGTATGCGTCAAGAACGGCGGCAAGTCACAGATGGCGGCGGGCCTGATGCTTAAAGAACTCACAGATCAAGGACGACCCGACGCTGTGGACATCTCATCCGCCGGGACACTGCCCGGGAAGCAGATCAACGCGCTCTCCGCAGAGGTGCTCAATGAAGTGGGCGTGGACATCACCGGGCAGAGGCCGACGCAGCTGACCGAAGAAGCCATGCTCGACGCCGGGCACGTGGTGGTCCTCGGGGCTGAGGCCAAGGTGCCAGAACTAGAAGGTGTGACCGTGGAGCGTTGGATCACCGATGAGCCCTCGGAGCGCGGAATCGAGGGTCGGGAGCGGATGGAGCTGGTTCGCGATGACATCCAACGCCACGTCAAAGAACTCGTCGCCCGGCTTGCCTGATCTGGATCCCTGCCAGGAGTGGGGCCCTTATGGCGGTCCTGGGGAACTCAGTGGCAGCAGCACCGAAGGTTCGAGCTCACCGAGCAGCAGCAGCGGATTGATGTAGTCACCGTGGTGGCGCACACCCCAGTGCAGACAGGGCTGGGCGGGCTTATGTTCGTCGGTGCAGTGATCAGAGCCGTCCTCGTAGGTTCCCAAGGCGGCGATGACATCACCGGCACTGACTTCATCACCCACGACGAGGTCTGAGACCACCGGTTCAAAGGAGCTGATGTACCCGGCTCCGTGATCGATACTGAGCACCTTGCGATTGACCACCACCCCGGAGAAGCTCACCACCCCATCGGTGGGGGAGCGGACCTCTCCGCCAGTGGTCATAGCCAGATCCACTCCTCGATGACCTGCCGCCCATGGAGCCGGTGGGGCGGCGAACTCACGGACCACCTGGCCCGCTGCTGGGTGACGCCACTCCGAACGCTCCCCTTCCTCTACTGGGGCATCCGGCGTCGCTGACGCTGCCGGTGGGAAGCCCAGCAGGGTCAGCGACGCCAGCAGGACCAGCAGCACTTGGCGGGACCGCGGCCACCACAGGATCGGCCGGCCAGCAGCCGGGAACGGCGTCAGGGTCAAGCCCTCAGGGCAGGTGCGCGGTGGTGCAGCTGAGTCCATACACCAAGACTGACGAGCCGCCGTCGTCGGTGGGTTCACGAGCAGCCGGACTGTGAGGGCATCGGCGCGCCGGTTCAAGCTGCCGGGGCTGGGGAAAACTCCCTGGACAGTATTGGGGGCGAGGAGCTGATCAGCTCGCATTCTCCGGTTAGTGGAACCCGCATCTACGCGGTAGACTAAGCACCAGCAGTTGACCTGTGCGCATTTTGCTGTGCCCGCGTCAGCTGACTACGCGCTGTGACTCCCTGCATCAAGCCCACGCTTATGCAGGACGTTCCCACCGGTCCATACACCTGATCCGCTTCGGCTCAGAGTATGTCCGGGAACGGGGCCTTAAGGCCGCGGCACAGCCAGGACTCCGGGAGATCCGGAGAACGGGGAAGCATGTGCTTCCTCAACCCGTAACCGAGAAAAAACTACGCCGGTGCTGCAGGGCCACGCCCTGTTCAAAGCCCGGCCAAGAGAGGACATCATGCCTGTCGTCACCATGCGCCAGCTGCTCGACTCCGGTGTGCACTTCGGCCACCAGACCCGCCGCTGGAACCCCAAGATGAAGCGCTACATCTTCACCGAGCGCAACGGCATCTACATTGTGGACCTGCAGCAGTCGCTGAGCTACATCGACCGCGCCTACGACTTCGTCAAGCAGACTGTCGCCCACGGCGGCACCGTCCTGTTCGTCGGCACCAAGAAGCAGGCCCAGGAGGCCATCGCTGAGCAGGCCACCCGCGTGGGCCAGCCCTACGTGAACCACCGTTGGCTCGGCGGTATGCTCACCAACTTCTCCACCGTCTCCAAGCGCGTCCAGCGCATGAAGGAGCTCGAGGAGATCGACTTCGACGACGTCGCCGGCTCCGGCCACACCAAGAAGGAACTGCTGCTGCTCAAGCGCGAGCTGGAGAAGCTGCAGGCCAACCTCGGTGGTATCCGCAACCTCACCAAGACTCCCTCCGCCCTCTGGGTTGTTGACACCAACAAGGAGCACCTGGCTGTGGATGAGGCCAAGAAGCTGGGCATCCCGGTGGTGGCCATCCTGGACACCAACTGCGATCCCGACGACGTCAACTACCCGATTCCGGGCAACGACGACGCCATCCGCTCCGTGGACCTGCTGACCCGCGTGGTCGCAGACGCAGTCGCTGATGGCCTCATCGCCCGCGATGAGAAGCGCGGCGGCGGCTCCGGCGCAGCTGCTGAGCCGATGGCTGAGTGGGAGCGCGAGCTGCTGGAGCAGCACGCAACTGAGCAGGCAGCTCCTGCTGCTGCTGAGGCTCCCGCCGAGTCCGCTGAGACCACCGAAGCCTGATCCCCCTTTTTACGAGAGGAACGCGAACCTATGGCGAACTACACCGCTGCCGACATCAAGGCCCTGCGCGAGCGCACCGGCGCTGGCATGATGGACGTGAAGAAGGCCCTCGACGAGGCTGAAGGCAACGTCGACAAGGCCATCGAGATCATCCGCATCAAGGGCCTCAAGGGCGCTGCCAAGCGCGAAGGCCGCTCCGCTGTTGAGGGCCTGGTGATCGCCAAGGTCGTCGACGGCACCACCGGCTACCTGCTGGAGGTCAACGCTGAGACTGACTTCGTCGCTAAGTCCGACAAGTTCGTCTCTCTGGCTGAGAAGGTTCTCGACGTCGCCGTCGCCGGCGGCCACGAGACCGTGGAGGCACTGCTGGAGGCCGACGTCGAGGGCAAGAAGCTCTCCGACTTCGTCACCGAAGAAGCCGCCATCCTCGGCGAGAAGGTCGTTGTGCGTCGCCTGGCCAAGGTCACCGGATCCTACGTGGACTCCTACCTGCACAAGACCAGCAAGGACCTGCCTGCACAGGTGGGCGTGCTGGTTGCAGTCGATGCCGACAGCGATGACGCCAAGGGCGCAGCCCACGATGTGGCAGTGCACGCCGCCGCATTCTCCCCGGCCTTCCTGACCCGTGACGAAGTTCCCACTGAGACCGTGGAGAACGAGCGTCGCATCGCCGAGGAGACCGCCAAGGCTGAGGGCAAGCCCGAGCAGGCCCTGCCGAAGATCATCGAAGGCCGCACCAACGCGTACTTCAAGGAGCACGTTCTGGTCGACCAGCCTTTCGCCAAGGATCCCAAGATCTCCGTGGCCAAGGTGCTCGAGACCGCAGGTACCTCCGCAGTGGCGTTCGCACGCTTCCGCGTCGGCTCCTGAACCCCGCTTCGGGTCAGTGTTTAGAATGATCTCTAACGCCTGACCGACTTGAGAGGGGGTGACCACCTTAGAACACAAGGTGGTCACCCCTTTTTCATGCCCAGAATCCACCCCCCCCTCCAGAACCCGCCCCCTCAGCCCGCCCCTGGCGAAAGGAACCTGATGACTGAGACCGCTCCCACCCGCCGTCGCGTCCTGCTCAAACTCTCCGGTGAGGTCTTCGGCGGAGGTTCCGTCGGCGTCGACCCGGCCACTGTCCGGGGAATAGCTGAGCAGATCGCTGCGGTACGCGACCAGGTAGAGGTGTCCGTCGTCGTCGGCGGTGGAAACTTCTTCCGCGGCGCCGAACTCTCCAAAGCCGGTATGGACCGCGCCCGTGCTGACTACATGGGCATGCTGGGCACCGTCATGAACTGCCTGGCGCTGCAGGACTTCCTCGAACAGGCCGAGCAGCCGACCCGCGTGCAGACCGCCATCCACATGGCGCAGGTCGCCGAGCCCTACATTCCGCTGCGCGCAGTGCGCCACATGGAAAAGGGACGGGTCGTGATCTTCGGTGCCGGTGCTGGTATGCCCTACTTCTCCACAGACACCGTCTGCGCCCAGCGCGCCCTGGAGGTAGGCGCCGACATGGTGCTGATGGCTAAGTCCGGAGTCGACGGCGTCTACACCGCTGATCCGCGCAAGGACTCCACCGCCCAGAAGCTTGACCACCTGACTTATGGTGACGCCCTGCGCCGCGATATCCGCGTCATGGACCAGACTGCGATGACCATGTGTAATGACAACAACCTGAATATGCGAGTCTTCGGCATGGAAGGTGAAGGCAACGTCACCCGCGCGCTGCTGGGCGAAGAGCTCGGAACCCTGGTCACGCCGTAAGGGCCCACATAACCTGGCCGCGCGAACACGTAGACTCATCTCAAAGACCCTGACCCAAGGAGACACCTGTGATTGACGAGACCCTTCTCGAAGCTGAGGAGCAGATGGAGCGCACCGTGGAGGCGACCTCCGAGGACTTCGCCACTGTCCGCACCGGCCGAGCCAACCCCTCCCTGTACTCGAAGGTGCTGGTGGACTACTACGGCTCAGCCACTCCGCTGCAGCAGCTGGCCAGCTTCACGGTGCCAGATGCTCGCACCATCCTGATCACCCCCTATGACGTCTCAGCAATGCGCGAGATCGAGAAGTCCCTGTCTGACTCGGAGATCGGTGCCAATCCCTCCAATGACGGTAAGCAGATCCGCATCACTATGCCGGAGCTGACCGAGGAGCGCCGTCGCGAGTACGTCAAGCTCGTCAAGGGCAAGGGCGAAGACCACAAGGTGTCGGTGCGCAACGCCCGCCGTAAGGCTAAGGACACCATCGAGAAGGCTGTCAAGGATGGCGAGATCGGTGAGGACGAAGGCGAGCGCGGCACCAAAGAACTCGAGGCGATGACCAAGAAGTACGTGGAGCGCATCGACGAGATGATCAAACGCAAGGAAGCTGAGCTCCTCGAAGTCTGAGCCTCTATGAGTCAGCACAACGCAGGCAGAGAGACGACGGCGGGGGAGCAGGCCATCAGCGCAGCGCCTGAGGCCCCGCAGCGCACTTCACGCGCCGGACGCAACCTGCCTGCGGCCATCGCCACGGGCGTCGTCCTGCTGGTGCCGGCACTGTTCGGGATCTTCTTCCTGGTGCCGCTGCTGATAGCGGTGTGGGTGGTGCTGCTGTGCATGGGTGTCTGGGAAGTTGCCCGGGCACTGGAGGCCCGTGATGTCCAGCCGGAGCACCGGCTTCGACTGCCCAAGATTCCGCTCTATCTAGGTGCGACGGTCATGCCGATCGCCGCCTACTGGGGCGGTGTTGAGGCGCTGACTCTGGCAATGATGCTCACCGGTGTGGCCATCATGATAGGCGCCGCGCTGTCCCGAGTGCCAGACCCCGGGCGCAGCGTGATGGCCTCACTGTTCGTGGCCTGCTGGGTGCCGTTCCTCATCTCCTTCGCGGTGCTGCTGCTGGCAGCGCCTCAAGGGGACTGGCGGTTGGTGGTCGTGGTGCTGCTGGTGGTCTCCAATGACACCTTCGGCTACATAGCCGGCGTGCTCTTCGGCAAGCACCCGATGGCGCCGAAGATCAGTCCCAAGAAGTCCTGGGAGGGCTTCGCTGGGTCCCTCACTGGCGCCGTCGTCGTTGGAGTGCTCACTTCTTGGCTGATCTTCGATGAGCCGCTCTACATCGGCGCGCTGCTGGCGATTGCTGTGGTGATTGCCGCTACGGCCGGTGACTTCAGTGAATCCATGGTCAAACGTGAACTGGGGATCAAGGACATGTCCGCGGTGCTGCCCGGACACGGCGGTGTGATGGATCGGCTGGATTCGCTGGTCTTCGCCATGCCCACGGCGTTCTTCGTGATTGTGGCGCTTACCGGGGAAACCGGCGGGCTTCCCTTAGGCTTATGAGTATGGCCACCACTTCCACCCCACTGTTTACGCTCCTGTCTGAGAGCGAGCAGGGCTACAACCGCGATGAAGTTGATCAGTTCATGGCGCGTGCCCGGCATGCCTACGACTCCGGTCGCGGAATGGCGCTTTCAGAGATTCGCGAAGCCAGCTTCTCCATGGGCCCTGGCGGCTACAACCCTGCAGAGGTCGACGCCGCCCTGGACCGTCTCGAGGATGCCTTCGCCGGAGCCGAGCGGGACCGGTATATCGAGCAGTACGGCGAGGACGCCTGGTTCGAGCTGCTGCACGAGCGCTCCCAGCCGCTGCGCCGTCGTATGGAACGCGGTGCCGGTGAACGATTCCGTGAGCCCTCCCATGCCGGCGGCATCGGATACCGCAAAGACGAAGTCGACCAGCTGTGCCAGCAGTTGGAGCAGTACCTTGACGGTGAAAACCCGATGAGCGTGGACGAGATCCGCACCATTACTTTCACCTCCGCGACCGGTAGCAACGCCTATGACGAAGCTCAGGTGGATGCGTTCCTGGACAAGATGACGGAGATTATGGCCTCAGTGGGCTAATGCCCTGAGCGGAAGTTGCGGGTCATCCCTACGGGGGATGTTGCGCGAGCATGTGCCGCATAGGTTGTTCTGCGTAGGCAGGGCGCCTGCACCTCTTCCAGAAGGGCATCATCATGGCTCAGCACGCAGCAACGCCGTCCTCGCTGGAAGCTCCGGGAACCGGGGCGCTGGGCTGGCAGCGGCTGGAGAACGCCCTCATCGCCGCTGCTGTGCTGCTGATGCTGTTTGCTGTGGGAGAAGCCTGGTGGTGGCCGCTGGCACTGTTCCTGGTCTTCGATATCTGCGCACTTGGTTATATCGCTGGGGAACGAGTCGGGAGCTTTACCTACAATCTGATCCACAGCTACGCGGGCCCAGCCGCGGTCTGGCTGCTCTACAGCGGGCTGCTGATGGATGGCAAGGACATCAGGTGGCTACTGATCATCGCCGCCAGCTGGACATTCCATATCGGCGTCGACCGTGCCCTGGGGTATGGGCTGAAGCTTGGTCCTTTTACTCACACGCACCTGGGTCGGATCGGACGCTCCACTGAGCGGAACTATCCCAGCGATGGCTCTTCGCCGGGATAGACCACGCCAATCTGGCGGCGAATCTCATCCAGAGTTCCCATGATCTCCACCGAATCAGTCAGCGTGATCAGCTCGCCGTCGAAGTTCCCGCAGGCCACATACTCCTCGGCGGCAATCGCCTGGAACTGCATACCGCGCCCCTGGATATCCGGGGTGAACTCCTCGACGACGGCGCCCGCGGCGTCGTAATGGGTGAAGCCAGCCGAGGTGAACCAGACGCGGTCAATATCGATCCGGCCTGTGGTGCCCACAATATGCGCGGTGTTGTGGCCAGCTGCCCGCGATGAAGCCATCAGGGTGGAGAGGGCGTCGCCGGCATGGCGCATCACCACCGCTACGTCAGTGTCAGCGCCGGTGGGCCCCAGTCGCCCACTGGCTTGGATGCTCTCGGGTGCGCCCAGAATGCTCCAGGCCAGGGAGACCGGGTATACACCTAAGTCCAGCAGGGCCCCGCCGCCCAACGCCAGCGAATTGATGCGATGCTCGGGGTCCTCGTCCAAGTGCTGCATGTGGTCGGCGAAGACCGCGCGGACCTCCCCGATGCCTCCTGCGGCGATGATCTCTCGGATACGGACCATATGCGGCAGATACCGGGTCCACATCGCCTCGGTGACCAGCACCCCGGCAGACTGGGCGGCGCGCTTGAGCTGCTGGGCCTCGGACTTATTCAGCGTGAAGGGTTTCTCCACCAGGGCGTGCTTGCCGTGCTGGATCGCCAGCAGCGCATTGGCGTAGTGCATGGGATGCGGGGTGGCGATGTAGATGATGTCCACCTCGGCATCTGCGGCCAGCTGCTCGTAGGAGCCGTAGCTGCGCGGGATGGTGAACTCCGCTGCGAATCGCTGGGCGGATTCGGCTGACCGTGACCCTACGGCCACGATGTTCAGTCCGGCCAGCTGGGCGTCCTGGACGAAGGCGCGGGCGATGCCGCCGGTGGCCAGGATGCCCCAGCGCAGTGGGTGTCGGAGAGTCATGCCAGCAACCTATCACCAGGTGGTGTGAGTCACACTGGTCTGCCGAGGGCGCTCGCGCTGACTCTGGTCGTTACCCCCAGCGTTCGGTCACGCGTTTTCACTGTATGAGAGGCCCATTTCGACCGAATCTGGCCGAAACTGCCGTCATATCGCGTGACCGAACGGGGTGCGCCCGCGGGACTCTTTAGGTGTGAAGGCCGCGGGACTCTTCAGGTGTGAAGGCCGCGGCCACTGCACGCGGCCGAGAGCCGAGCGCGGCTTGTACGCGCCGCCGGGACAAACTCAGTGATCCACGGCTTTCTCCGCGCCGACTCCGGTCAGCGAGCGAATCTCCATCTCTGCCTGCTTAGCCGGATCTTCGGCCACCTTGGAGGTCACCGAGCCCAGCCAGCCCAGGAAGAAGGCCAGCGGAATGGAGACCAGCCCGGGGTTGGTCAGCGGGTACAGATCCAGCGATCCTTCCGGGAAGAAGCTGGTGGGACGGCCCCACACCACCGGTGAGAAGGCAATCAGCACCAGTGCTGAGATCAGGCCGCCGTACATCGACCACAGTGCACCGCGGGTGGTGAACCGCTTCCAGAACAGTGAGTACAGGATGGTCGGCAGGTTGGCGCTGGCGGCAATGGCGAAGGCCAGGGCCACCAGGAATGCCACATTCTGGCCCTGCGCGCCGATGCCGCCCAGGATCGCCAGAATGCCGACGACGACCACGGTGATCTTGCCGGCCCGCATTTCGCCCTTCTCGTCGAGCTGGCCCTTTTTAATGACCTGGCCGTAGACGTCATGGGCGAAGCTTGCTGAGGCGGTGATGGTCAGTCCGGCCACCACGGCCAGGATGGTGGCGAAGGCCACTGCTGAGATCACGCCCAACAGGAGGGTTCCGCCGAGCTCATAGGCCAATAGCGGCGCTGCCGCGTTCTGTCCGCCGGGGGCCGCCAGGATGGTTTCGTGGTCCAGCAGCGCTGCTGCGCCGTAGCCCAGCACCAGGGTGAACAGGTAGAAGGCACCGATCAGGGCGATGGCCACCACCACGGACTTTCGGGCGTCCTTCGCGGTGGGCACCGTGTAGAAACGGATCAGCACGTGGGGCAGGGCGGCGGTGCCCAGCACCAGAGCGAAGCCCAGGGAGACGAAGTCCAAGCGGGTGAATGCGTCGGCACCGTACTGCAGGCCGGGGCCGAGGATGGCTTCGCCGTCGGGGTGGTTGGTGGCGGCATCGCCCAGCAGCCCGGAGAAGTTGAAGCCGAAGAGCGCCAACACCCAGATGGTCATGACCGCTGAGCCCAGGATCAGCAGGGTGGCCTTGATGATCTGCACGAACGTGGTGCCCTTCATGCCTCCGATGAACACGTAGACGATCATCAGCGCACCGACCACCGCGATCACCAGAGCCTGCCCGGCCCAGGAATCAACACCGATCAGCAGGGCCACAAGTCCACCGGCGCCTGCCATCTGCGGCAGCAGGTAGAACACGCAGACGGCCAGGGTGGTGATGGCCGCGGCGATGCGGACCGGGCGTTGACGCAGCCGGAAGCTGAGCACATCGGCCATGGTGAACTTGCCGGTATTGCGCATCAGCTCCGCCACCAGCAGCAACGCCAGCAGCCATGCCACCAGGAAGCCCACCGCGTAGAGGAAGCCGTCATAGCCGTAGACGGCCACTGCACCGATGACGCCCAGGAAGCTGGCAGCCGAGAGGTAGTCACCGGCAATGGCCGTGCCGTTCTGCGTGCCGGAGAAGCCGCGGCCGCCGGCGTAGAAGTCTGCTGAGGTCTTGGTGGTCCGTGATGCGCGGATAACGAAGTACAGGGTGACCACCACGAACAGCGCGAAGATTCCCAGGTTCACCCAGGGGCTTCCCACGTCGGTGGACAATGTTGCCTCCCCGGAGGCTACCGGCAGCTCACCGGCTGCTGAACGGGTGGAAATGGTCCAGGTGCTCATGCTTTTACCTCCTCAGGCAGTCCGACGCCGGCGGCCTCAAGCTCTTCGCGGATTGCTTTGGACTTGGGGTCCATGCGGGCGTTGGTGTACCAGACGTAGACGGCGGTGATGCCGAAGACCACCACGAAGTTGCTCAGGCCGTAGAGGACTCCGAGGTTCACATTGCCGATCACTTTGATGGTGAACAGTTGCGGGAAGAAGGAGCCCAGCACCACATAGGTGAGGTACCAGAGCAGGAAGAACACGGTCATGGGAAAGGCGAAGCTGCGGTGGGTGCGACGCAGTTCGCGGAAGTCCGCGCGCGCCTGTACCTCTTGGTAGTTCACGTCCGCCCCGCGGTGGTCGTAGGCCGAGGTCATAGGTCCTCCTGCAATAGAAACTCTGGTTGTGGCGCCCATCACATACGAGCGACTTCTAGAGTGTGGCAGGGTTCAGCGCAGTGGTGCCCGGCGGATGATGAGCGGTTCGATAAGCGGCAGCATTCATGCGCCAAACGGCCTTCCTGTGATCCCGCCAACAGCCAGACCGTACACTCGGTGCATGCTCTTCAGGCGAGGCAGGCAGGACCGTAAGGCGACTGTGTCTGTAGTGTCCCCAGAGGTGAATAAGCACATTGCCGACGACGACGCCGCAGCCGCTTCGGCGCAGACAGATCCAGACCAGGCGGATGTCTCCGCCCAGCTCCTTGCCGCTCAGCTGCGCACCCTGCGCGCGCAGATTTCACCGCACTTTCTCTACAACGCACTCAACGCGGTGGCCGCCATCATTCCTATGGATCCGCACCGGGCTCGGGAGCTGCTGCTGGACTTCGCAGACTTCACCCGGTACACCCTCCGCCATGAGGCCGACACGGTTCCGCTTGCCGAAGAGCTGACGGCTGTGGAGCATTACGTCGAGCTTGAGCGTGCCCGCTTCGCTCAGCGGCTGCGCATCAGTCTGCAGATCGCCCCGGAGGTGCTCAACGCGCCCATCCCGCATCTGAGCCTGCAGCCGCTGGTGGAGAACGCCGTACAGCACGGCCTGGGCTCGACCGCAGAAGGAGTGAATGTGCTGATCACTGCCGCGGATGAGGGCACTCATGTGCTGGTTTCGGTGGAGGATGATGGCCCTGGCACTGACCCGGCGCGCCTGGAGCAGCTGTTGGCCGGAGAAGTGCAGGACAAGGACACTCATATCGGGTTGCGTAATGTAGACCTGCGGCTGCGCAGTATCTACGGGCCTTCTGGTGGTCTGACCTGTGAAACGGCGCCGGGTGCGGGGATGCGCGCCTGGTTCCGGGTACCGAAGTTCCACGCTCCGCTGATCGATCACCACACAGCCTTCAGGGGTAGCCGATGAGAGCACCTGCGACACGACCGCTGAGTGTCCTAGTCGTTGATGATGAGCCGCTGGCGGTCAGCCAGATGCGCTGGCTCCTGGAAGCCGAGCAGCAGGCGGCGGTTGTGCATACCGCTGACAGCGCAGCTGCTGCTGAACAGGCGCTGCGTACCGAGCAGATCGATGTCGTGCTCCTGGATATTCATATGCCCGAGACCAGCGGTCTCGAGTTGGCCCGCAGGCTGCGGGACACCCCGGTCATCTTCGTGACCGCTGATGCACAGCCGGCTGTTGAGGCCTTCGAGCTGGAGGCCTGCGACTACCTGCTCAAACCGGTGCGCGCCCAGCGTTTGAGCGAGGCGCTGCGGCGAGCGTCAGCGGCACTGACGGCAGTGCCCCCGGAAGCGCAGCGGATCTCTGTGCTGCAGGGCGACTCCACAGTGCTGGTGGATATCCGCGATATCCGCTGGGTGCAGGCTCATGGCGATTATGCGCGGCTGCACACCGTCAGCGGCTCGTATCTGCTCCGCGCGGCACTCAGTGATCTGGAGCAGCAGTGGGAGGAGCTGGGCTTCCTGCGCATTCACCGCTCTTACTTGGTGAATATCCACCAGGTCCGTCGGCTGCTGCACCGGCAGTCCAAACTCAGTGTTGACCTCGGGGACGTGCACTTAGAAGTCAGCAGGAGGCTGGCCCCGGCCGTGCGGCGGCGTCTGGAGGCCGGGTGAGCAACACCTCGGGGGGCTGTGATGATTCGGCCGCGGAGGTCCGGTTTCAGCAGCTGCGCAGCCGGCGGGCCACCGTGCACGGCCCGCGCGCCGATCCCACCCTTGCCGAGACCATCGGCGACCCGCGCCACGGGATCCTGCGCCAGCAGGAACGGATCCGCAGCGCACAGCGGCTGCGTCGTCGTCAGCTGGTGATTGCGCTGTGCGCCGCTGCTGTCTTAGGTGGCATCTTCGCGCTGGTGTGGGTGCTGGCTGCCTCAGCCAGCGACGCGACCGGTCCGCTGCTGCCGGCAGCAGTGGGATTCGGCGCGATGTTCCTCATGGGACTTGGGGTGCTCCGGGCCATGAGCCGCGCTGAGAAGACGTTCTCCAGTGGGCGCACCGATGCCGCCCGAGGGCCATCATGACTTACACCGCAGTGCTGCTGATCTGCGCGGTGACACTGGCGCTGGCTTTCTGGGGACTGCGCTTGCGCCGCACCACCGGGGACTTCTACGTGGCCTCCCGGCGGGTGAGCCCGTGGATGAATGCTGCTGCCATCGCCGGAGAGTATCTTTCAGCGGCCAGCTTCCTCGGGGTCATCGGACTCATCGTCTCCGTTGGGGCGCTGGGGCTGTGGCTGCCGCTGGGGTACGCAGCGGGCTTTGTCATGCTGCTGGTATTTGTTGCCGCACCGCTGCGCCGGTCCGGTGCGTATACCCTGCCGGACTTCATGATGCTGCGGTTCCGCTCTGCTGCGCTGCGCAGGATCACCGCGCTCGTAGTGGTGGTGCTGGGTTGGTTCTATGTGGTGCCGCAGCTGCACGGAGCCGCTCTGGTGACAGACTTCGCCACCGCGCTTCCGGGGTGGACCGGTGCTGCCTTGGTGGTGGGGCTCGTGCTTGCCGTGGTGTTATCCGGCGGCATGCGCTCAGTCACTCTGGCCCAGGCGGTGCAGTACTGGATCAAGCTCACGGCATTGCTGATTCCCGCGATCTTCATTGCACTGCGCTGGGACAGTGTGCAGCACACAGCCAGCGGCGGAGGAGCAGGCGCTGCCAGTGGGGCGGTCGCATCCCTCAGCGAGCAGTTGCCGGGGGATCCGCTGGTGGTCTTCTCGCTCGTGCTGGCCCTGAGTCTTGGGGCGCTGGGGCTGCCCCATGTGTTGGTGCGCTTCTATACGAATCCGGACGGGGCATCGGCCCGGTCCACGGTGACAGTGCTGCTGGCGCTGTTGGGACTGTTCTACCTCATCACAGTCTTCTTGGGTGTCACCGCAGCTCTGGTACTTCCCGACGACGACGCCGCAGCCGATGCAGATACGGCGCTGCTTCAGTTGCCTGCAGTGCTTTTTGACCCGCTAGCGAGTGATGTTCTTCTGGCGCTGCTGGCGGCGGGAGCTTTCGCAGCATTTCTTTCTACCGCCTCGGGTCTGGTGGTCTCAGTCTCGGCGGTGGTCAGCCAGGAACTCTTCGGCGGCAGTGTGGCAGGCTTTCGCTGGGGCGCGGTGATCGCCGTCGTCGTCCCGGTTCTGCTGACGGTCATGACGGCATCGCTGGGGCTGGCAGGTGCTGTGGCGATGGTCTTTACGATGGCGGCCTCGACCGTGGCGCCGGTGATGCTGCTCGGTATCTGGTGGCAGCGGATGAACTCCGCCGGGGCAGTAGCGGCCATGCTCACTGGCGGGGCTGCCTCCACCGCTGCGCTGCTATCTGGCATTCTCTTCTTCGGCAGCGATGCACCGGTGCTGCTGGCTTATCCCGGAGTATGGAGCATTCCGCTGGCTTTCTGCGTGGCAGTGACCGTGAGCCTGGCGACTGCCCCGATGCCCAGCGCGGCGGCGGTGGTGGCGCGACTCCACCTGCCCGAGGGTTAGTGAAGTCCGGGCAGTGAGGTCCGCGCCGGGGGTGTAGACAAGCAGTTCACTGGTCTACTTCAAGGGCGTCGACGTCGCGCTGACGCACAGTCAGTATGGGATACATCAAAGCGGCGCCCAGGACGGCGGCCACCGCAATATGCAGTACAGCGAACCCGAAGACCTCCGCTACCAGCCCGCCGGCCAGCGCTCCGACTGGGGCCAGCCCGGAGGAGAACGTCTGGGCAGTGCCGCTGAATCTGCCCAGCATCCGCCCGGGCACCAGCTTCTGGGCCAGGGTCATAGCGATGACATTGCCTACGGTGAGCGAATAGCCCAGCAGCAGCATCACGACCACCATGACCCAGGGGCCAGGCCAGATCACCTGGATGATCAGCAGAAACGGCATGCACCAGAAGCCGATCATCATCAGCGGGAAGTCCGGAAGCAGCTTCAGTAACTGGCTGATGGTCAGTGTGGCGGTGACGGCACCGACAGCCATCACTGTGAAGTACAGCGGGAAGACCTCTGCAGGTACACCGATTGGTGAGTCTGGCCCGGTCATCCACAGCACAAAGACGGCGAAGTAGGCAGCGCTGGCGAAGTTTGCCACCAGGGACATGGTGAAAATCGGACGCAGGACCCGGTGGGTCAGGATGAAGCGCAGGCCTTCGCGGATATCCCGCGCAGCTTTGATGATGCCGCGGGTGTGGTCGTCGGCTCCTGGCTCTTCCTGCGGGGCGCGGAAGCTCCGGCCGCGCAGCCCTGACCACAGCAGCAGGACGGCGAGGATGCCGAAGAGGCCCGGAACGCCGAAGATCCAGAAGGACCCGGCCAGCACCAGTACCGCCGCGATGGGTGCACCGACTATGTCCTCGAAGACGAACGTTGCGCCCTGGATCCGGCTGTTGGCGGTGGCCAGCAGCGGGCGCGGTGCCACCTGGGGCACCATGGCACTGTTGGCTGCAGCAATGAACACTCCACCCAACGCATAGAGGAGCATCAGTACCGCCAGTGCCCAGACCGTGAGGTTGCCGGTCAGTGCCACTGCGGTGGCTCCGAACACGAGTCCGGTGCGGGCTCCCATGGTGATCAGGCGCAAGCGACGCCGGTCGGTCCTGTCCACCACCAGGCCTGCCAGGATGCCGATGAGTGCCGGCAGCTGGGTGGCCGCGGAGATGATGGAGATCTCCTGCGGTGAATCCGTGAGCGTGGCGGCCACCAACGGCACCCCGGCCATGAGAATGCCTCCGGCCATGGCGTTGAGTGCAACGGTGCCCAGGTGGATGCGGAAGTCGCGGCCCAGTGTGGGCGCTGCAGTGTCTTCGGCGGGGGATGGGGTTTCAGCAGGGATGCTGGGGGAGGGTGTGGCGGAATCCTGCGGCATGGTGGTGTACTCCGTAGACTAGTGCCAAGAAAGGCTTGCAGAGATTACTTTGCAAGTGGTTGTCTGCAAGCATACGAGTGCAAAGGTTCTCCTGCAATATGTCTGAACCCCGTTCCATCGAACCCCGTTCCACCACCGAACGCTTCGCGGCAGAGCCGCGGATCACCGATGTCCAGACGCTGAAGGCGTTCACGCACCCGCTGCGCATGCGCATCATCGAGTACCTCAACGACCGGGACGCAGCCACCTCCACCACCCTGGCTAAGCATCTGGGGGAGTCCACCGGTCAGACCTCGTACCACCTGCGGCAACTGGCCAAATACGGATTCGTCGAAGAGGTGGAGGGCATGGGCACCGCCCGCGAGCGCTGGTGGAAATCCGAGGGCCTCAATATCCCCGCTGAAGAGGTTCAATCCCTCGCCCAGCAGTCCCCGCTGGTGGGAACCCTGGCGGAGCACCAGGTGCGCAACACTGCCGCCCGGCTGCTGGAGTTCTTCCGCCGCATCCCGGAGGAGAAGTCTGAGTGGACCTCTGCTTCTGCGATCACTCAGATCGGCACCCAGCTGACAGTCGATGAGCTGATCGCGCTGCGGGATGAAATCTGGGATGTATGCGAGAAGCACACCGATGCGGCCCAGAAACGCCGCGACGAGGGCGAGACTGAAGGGCGGCGTCGGGTCCGCATCAACTTCGCCGCGTTCCCGCTGCCCCTAGAGGAATCAGAAGACCCAGGAGAGTAGATGTCTGCCGCCCAGCTTCCGCCCTGGCCTCCTGCGCCCCCGCGTTGGGGCAGTGTGCTCCTGCGGCAAGTGCAGGAGAAGGATGTGCCGATGGCGCAGGAGATGTCTGCCGACGCCTATATCCCGCAGATCGGTTCTCTTCCCCCACATGCAGACCACAGGCAGGCGCGGGAATGGGTACAGCGCCAGCAGACCCGGCATGAGCAGGGAATTGGTTTCTCCTTCACGATTGCCGATGCAGGCAGCGATGAGCCGGTCGGCCACTGCGGGCTATGGCTGAAGGAGATCAGTGCCGGGCGAGGATCTGCGGGCTATGCCATTCGCCCTTCGGCCCGGGGGAGAGGACTGGCCGCCGAAGCGCTGCTGGCATTGACCAGCTTCGGCTGGGATATCCCGCTGCTGCACCGCATCGAGCTCTACATCGAGCCCTGGAACACCGGGTCCATACGTACCGCCGAGCAGGCCGGCTATGCGCGCGAAGGTGTGTTGCGCAGTCACCAAGAAATCGGTGGGGTGCGCCGGGACATGCTGCTGTTCGCCGCGGTCCGGCCGTGAGCCTGGCCCTGGCCGTTTAGGGGCGCGGACGTAAAAACCCGCCCGCGCCAGGAGTGCCGGCACAGGCGGGTTCGGGCTAGGTCTTGCAGACCTAGATCAGTTCAGCTGCAGAATCTTTTCGGTCACCACTTCGGCACGCGCATTGGAGAAGACCTGTTCCTCGCCCACCTCGGTGAAGCCGCGGGACTCCAGAATCTTCAGCGAACCCACGTTGTCCACTACCACGCGAGCACGCAGCGGCCGCGGCGTGAACTCGTCCAGGAACAGGTCCATCGCGGTGGTGGTGATGCCCTGGTCCCAGAACTGCTTATCGGTCCAGAACATCACTTCATGGACGTCTCCATCACGGAAAACCGCAATAGAACCGGCAGGCTGGCCATCAGCATCAATAGTGCGCACCAGCGACTTCTCGTCATTGAGAAGCTCGCTCCAGTGGTGATCGAAGATGCTGCGGTCGTTAGGGTTAGTCGGCGCGAACCCGGCCATGTGGGCGGCGTCGGCATCCTGCTGGAAGCGGAAAAATTCGTCCAGGTCGCCAGCGGCGACGTCCCGCAGTGTGATCTTCATAGAAGCTCCTTATGTTCCCGGCTTGCGGCCGGGTACGGCATATTGCTGTGACTCCAGCCTACTCGGAATATCACCTGATTCTTGCTTCCCGTCGAGGCTTAAGGTCACAACGGGATGCCGGGACTGCCTCAATACTGCGCAATAATGGGGCTCATGTCCGCAGCAGCACCTGATCGTCCGCGCCGCATCGCCATCCTCGGCTCCACCGGATCTATCGGCACCCAGGCGCTGCAGGTTATTGCAGCCCACCCGGAGCGCTTTGAGGTGGTGGCATTGGCCGCCGGTTCCAATGCCGAGCTGCTGGCCCGCCAGGTGCAGGCCACCGGCGCCGGCGTCGCCGCAATGTACGACGACGACGCCGCAGCCCAACTGCGCGAAAGACTCACCTCCACAGGGCTGACCGATGTGGAGGTGCTCAGCGGTCCTGATGCCTGCGAGCAGATCGCCGCAGAGGTCCAGGCTGATGTGGTGCTGAATGCCATCACCGGGTCCATTGGCCTGAAACCGACCCTTGCCGCTTTGGGCTCGGGAGCCACCCTGGCACTTGCCAATAAGGAGTCCCTGGTGGTGGGCGGTGCCTTAGTGACTGCGGCCCTGCAGCGTCCAGGGCAGGTGGTCCCTGTGGATTCTGAGCATTCGGCACTGGCTCAGGCGCTGGCTTCAGGCCGGCATGAGCGTGGACTGTGCTCCCCGGTCACCACCGGCTACAGCGAGGTCAGCCGGTTGGTGCTCACTGCATCCGGTGGTCCCTTCCGCGGCTGGAGTGCCGAGCAGCTGGCTGGGGTCAGCCCGCAGCAGGCGCTGAAGCACCCCAACTTCGATATGGGCCTTATGGTCACCACCAACTCCGCCACCATGGTCAACAAGGCCCTGGAGGTCATCGAGGCGCATCTGCTCTTTGATGTGGACTTAGAACGCATTGACGCGGTGATCCACCCCCAGCAGTACATCCACTCGTTGGTGGAATACCAGGATGGGTCCAGCATCGCGCAGGCGGGACCGCCGCGGATGCTGGTGCCCATTGCCTTAGGCCTCTCCTGGCCGGACCGCCTTCAGAAAGTGGATACCGCTATCGACTGGACCCGCGCCATGGACTGGACTTTCGAGCCCCTGGATGACGCAGCATTCCCCGCAGTGAGGCTGGCAAAACAGGCTGCAGCTGCCTCGGCAACGCATATGGCGGTCTACAACGCCGCCAACGAACAGGCCGTTCAAGCCTTCCACTCCGGGGCGCTGGCCTTCCCCGGAATCTTGAAGACCGTCGAGCAGACACTGGCGGCCCACTCCGGTATCGCTGCTTCGCAGACTGATCTGGAGACGGTCCTCGGGGTCGAGGAATGGGCACGGGCGACGGCGAATCAGATCATCAGCTCAGCGGCGCTGACCACCACGACCGGAAGCGGGCAGAAAGCATGACCGCCCTGCTGACCGTCGTCGGAATCCTCATCGTGGTGGTGGGGATCATCGTCTCCGTGGCCCTGCATGAGATCGGGCATCTGCTGCCGGCCAAGCTCTTCAAGGTCCGGGTCACCCAGTACATGGTGGGCTTCGGACCCACTATCTGGTCCACCCGCCGGGGTGAGACCGAATACGGTATCAAAGCCATCCTGCTCGGCGGCTATGTCGCGATGATCGGCATGTACCCGGAACCGGAGAAGAAAGCCGACGACGCCGCCGCTACAGGGGAGGAGCCCGGTGAGCAAAAAGTCACCGAGCCCACTGACTCTTATCTGCGGGAAGTTGGCGCCCAGTATGCTGCCCCGCCCATTGAGCGCAGCGCCGCCGCAGAGCAACTGCCTGATGAAGCTAAGCGCACGGTGGCCTCGCACTCCACCGGACTGTTCCAGCAGATGTCCGCAGAGGCTCGTGAAGTCGCCGCGGAGGAGCTGAAGGAAGGCGATGAGGACCGGCTGTTCTACAAGCTGCCGGCGTGGAAGAAGATCATCGTGATGCTCGGCGGGCCGGCCATGAACGGCCTGCTGGCGCTGGGGCTGACGGCGGGCACTATCTCCCTGCACGGCACCAATGAGGCAGTTCCGCGGGTCACTGAGGTCTATGAATGCGTGGTCTCCGTGCAGGCCTCCGAGTCCGGACGCGATGAATGCACCGCACAGGATCCGCCGGGTCCGGCCTATGAAGCCGGGCTGCGCCCCGGGGACGAGATCATCGAATTCCGTGGCGAACCCATCGAAGAATGGGACGAGCTGACCGCGCTGATCCGCGAGGCCGCCGGCGACTCCAGTCAGCTGGTCTATCTGCGTGACGGCCAGCAGCACACCACCACGCTGACTCCTATCGAGACTGAACGACCGGTGACCGACCGACTCGGCCGGGTCCAGACTGACGCAACTGGTCAGATGATCACCGAGCCGGTGGGCTTCATCGGCATGGGGGCCGATCAGGAGGTCATCCGGCAGCCTCCCTGGGAGGCCGGGCCCATCGTATGGGCGCAGACCGAAGCGGTGGTCGGCGTCGTTGCCACCCTGCCGGTGCGGATGTATGACGTGGCAGTGACCACATTCACCGATGCTGAGCGTGATCCTGACGGACCAGTCTCGGTGGTCGGCGTCGGGCGTATTGCCGGGGAGATCTCTGCCCAGGAGCAAATCCCCTGGGAGTCTCGGCTGGCGACTCTGCTGTCCCTGGTGGCCGGGGTCAACGTGGCGCTGATGGTCTTCAACCTCATCCCGCTGCTGCCCCTTGACGGCGGACATGTGGCCGGTGCGCTGTGGGAGGCGCTGCGCCGTCGGCTGGCGAAGCTGCGGGGCCGGCCTGACCCGGGTCCCTTCGATATTTCGAAGCTGCTGCCGCTGACTTATGTGGTGGCGATTCTGATGTTCGCTATGGGCGGTCTGCTGATGTATGCAGACATTGTGGACCCCATACGCCTCTTCGAGTGACGACGGCGGACAAGCGGGTCCGCGCACGCCGATACACTGGATGACATGACCGCCATCAATCTCGGCATGCCCAGTGCACCTCCGCCGGTCCTCGCCCCGCGGCGCAAGACACGCAACTTCCACGTCGGATCGGTCGGGGTCGGCAGCGACCACCCCATCTCGGTGCAGTCGATGACCACCACCAAGACCCATGACATCAACGCCACGTTGCAGCAGATCGCAGAGCTGACCGCCTCCGGCTGTGACATTGTGCGCGTGGCCTGCCCTACCGATAAGGACGCGCAGGCGCTTCCGATCATCGCGATGAAATCGCAGATCCCGGTGATCGCAGATATCCACTTCCAGCCCAAATACGTCTTCGCCGCCATCGAGGCTGGCTGCGGCGCCGTGCGGGTGAACCCCGGCAATATCCGCCAGTTCGATGACAAGGTCGGCGAGATCGCCAAAGCCGCCAAGGATGCCGGAGTGTCCATCCGCATCGGCGTCAACGCCGGATCCCTGGACAAGCGACTGATGTCCAAATACGGCAAGGCCACCCCGGAGGCGCTGGTGGAGTCCGCCGTCTGGGAAGCGAGCCTCTTTGAAGAGCACGATTTCCATGACTTCAAGATCTCCGTGAAGCACTCTGACCCGGTGGTCATGGTGGAGGCCTATAAGCAGCTGGCCGAACGCGGCGACTGGCCTCTGCACCTGGGTGTGACAGAAGCCGGACCCGCATTCCAGGGGACTATCAAATCCGCTACCGCCTTCGGCGCACTGTTGTCCCAGGGCATCGGTGACACTATCCGCGTCTCGCTCTCTGCACCACCGGCGGAAGAGGTCAAGGTCGGCAACCAGATCCTGGAGTCGCTGAACCTTCGCCCGCGCAAGCTGGAGATTGTCTCCTGCCCCTCCTGCGGGCGTGCCCAGGTGGATGTCTACACTCTGGCTGATGAAGTCACTGCAGGGCTGGAGGGTATGGAGGTTCCGCTGCGCGTTGCCGTGATGGGCTGTGTGGTCAATGGACCCGGTGAAGCCCGCGACGCCGATCTCGGTGTGGCCTCCGGCAACGGCAAGGGCCAGATTTTTGTCAAGGGCGAGGTCATCAAGACTGTGCCCGAGGACCAGATTGTGGAGACCCTGATCGAAGAGGCGAACCGCCTGGCCGAGCAGATGGACCGCGAATCCGGAGAGGACGCTGCTGCCGGTGCCCCTGTGGTCTCCGTCAGCTAACACTCCTACCGCCAAGGTGGCACGTGCCACCGGCGGTGCAGTGCGGGTGCTGAGCCACCAGGACACACCCGCACTGCATAAGCTGCTGGATGCTGATCCAGTAGCCAACGTCACCGTCACTGCCGCCGTGCGGCAGCGCGGCAGCGCCGGTCCTGGCAAAAGCCGTGCCGGTGCGCTGATTCTGGGCGTCGACGGCGCCCAGCCAGGTGAGCTGCAGGCCGCCTGCTGGCTGGGCTCCAACGTGATCCCGGTAGGCGGCGACGCCGCGGACGGAGAGCTTTTCGGGCTCGCAGCCGGGGCCCTGCGGCGTCGAGTCTCCTCCATTTACGGCCGGGCCGAGCCGGTGCTGGCACTTTTTGACGCCACCCGATGGAATAACCACCGCGAAGTTCGGCCCAACCAACCGCTGATGGTGATCACCGGAGCACCCGCCGTCGAACCTTTGCCCGGGGTGCGACCCTCCCGGATGGAGGAGAACGCTGAGGTGGAACGGGCATGTGCGGCGATGTTCACCGAGGAGCTAGGTTTCTCCCCGTACCAGCAGGGCGGCGCTCAGTACCGGGACCGGATCCGCGGGCTGATCCGCAGCGGCCACTCGCTGATCAGCGTTGATGAACCATCCGGGCAGATCATCTTCAAAGCCGAGTTCGGCGCCGTGATTGACGAAGTGGCGCAGATCCAGGGGGTCTGGGTCAACCCGCGCTGGCGTGGTCGCGGACTTGCCGCACCGGGGATGGCGGCGGTAGTCGAATACGGTCTGCAGCTGGCCCCTACGGTCAGTCTCTACGTCAACAGCTGGAATACCCCGGCCCTGCGCACCTATGAGCGCGTGGGCTTCAGATACGACGGCGCCTACGCCACGGTGCTGTTTTAATGGCGGTTGTCCTCGCGGACGCCCTCTCGCTTTACCATGCGGTTTTCACAAAACCATCCCGGATACGGGGCGGTAATGCGAAAACTGGATGGTAAAACGCATGCCGATGCGCTGAGCCGCTGGGCCGGGTGCGGTGATACGGGGCGGGGGCTGAGGCTCTCCTCGCGCAATGCCCCGACGACGGGGACGGTGGCCTGTATAGACTTTCTGGCATGAGGGGCGAGGCGCAGCAGACGCAGGAAGCGGACGACGCCGCCCTCGAAGCTGCCATACGCGAGGGCAGAATCTTCACTGCTCGGACTCTCTGCCGGGATGCGGTGGAAATTGGTCAGCACGAAACCGTGCTCCGCACCCTCGCCCGCCTGGCGAGTCAGGAGCCACGAGCCGCCGAGCTGTTCATCGAGACTCTCGATGCCTCCGGCACAGTGCGGCGGTTCACTCACGCAGCGCTGTTGGACACCACTGCTGTTGAAGACGTCAGCCAGGATGCGCTGATCTCCATCGCCTCGTCACTGAACTCATTTGACGGCCGAAGCAAAGTGACCACCTGGGTGCATTCGATTGTCCGCAGGCGAGTCGCCGATTACCTCCGGCGAGCACGCGATGCCGCACCTCTGCCCGATGATGAGCAGGCACCGGCTGAGCGGATGAGCTCGATGATCGCCACTCGGGCCACCGTGCAGCAGGCTCTGGAGACGCTGGATCCCCTGTACCGTGAACCGGTAGTGCTCAGGGACATCGAAGGGCTGCCCTATGCAGAGATCGCCGCTCGGCTGGATCGGCCGGTAGGCACGGTGAAAGCACAGATCAGCCGTGGACGCGCTATCGTGGCGGCCCTGCTGCGGGATGCTCCCGCGGAGCCGGGGACGGCATGAACGTCGTGGACCGCTACCAACTGCACGAGGTCATCGGGGTGGGCTCCTTCGCCACAGTGCACCGAGCCTATGATCCGTTGCTTAATGACACGGTAGTAGTCAAAGTACTGGCTGAGAACCATAGTCTGAACCCCGAAATCCGGGAACGGTTCATCGCCGAGGGGCGTAGCCTGCGCAAAGTGGCCAGCAGACACGTGGTCAGTGTCCATGACATCGGAGAATCTGCGCGCCAGCAGCCTTTCCTAGTACTGGAGTATGCAGACCGCGGCACCCTTGCCGAACGGATCCGCAGCCTTCGCGCACAGCAGTGGCGCGCCCGGCCTGCTGATGTGCTGGCGGTGGCCCGTCCCCTTGCGGCTGCGCTGGAGGCGGTTCACGGGGCGAACCTGGTGCACCGGGATCTCAGCCCCTCCAACCTGCTGCTCACCAGTGACGCCCAGCCCCGGAGTCTGAATGGCCCAGAGCTGCTGGACAACCGGCAGCCGGATCACCAGCAGCCCTCGGCGCTGATCCGGCCCGGGGAGAGTCTGCTGCTCTCCGACCTCGGGATGTGCAAGGACCTGGCCATCAACTCCGGGCTGACCGTCTCCGGCGGCACAGCCGGGTTCCGACCACCGGAGCAGAACACCCCCGGGGTGGTGGACACCCGAGCTGACATCTGGGCAGCAACGGCGTTGCTGCGCTGGCTGAGCGAGGGTGCGGATCTTCCGAGCAGCTTCCAGAAGGTGCTCAAACGCGGACTGGCAGTGCGGCCGGAGCGCCGCCACCGAGATATCGCCGAATGGCTAGCTGATTGTGAATATGCGTTGGCACCAGAGCCTGAGCCAGATGCCCGTTCACGGCCGGTTACGGCGTCGCAGACAGATGCTTCTCCTGCACCTGGTGCAGGCAACGGATCCGTGGCCGAGCAGAAGACTGGTCACCCGCGGCGAAGCTGGGTGCTGCGGCTCGCCGCCGTCGCCGTTGCCGCGCTGCTGGGGCTGGTGGGTGGAGTGCTGCTGAGCCACAACCCTGGACCTGCCTCCTCCCAGGACGGCGTCTCGCTGAGCATTGTTGGCCCGGGGCAAGTGAGCATCGGCGAGCCCGCGCAGTTCGAAGCTGAGGTGACAGGTGCGGATTCGTGGGTGTGGATCCTCCCCACCGGCCGGCATGTGGCCGACGAGGACCAGGTCCAGCTCACGCCCACAGCACCAGGTACTGCGGAACTGATCCTGCGAACCACAACTTCCGACGGCGCGGTTCTGGAAACTGTTCACGGAATCAGAGTCACCGAATAAGAGGCGTCGCGAGGCATACACCCGGGAAGAGAGTGCAACTTTTTCGACACAACCTCCGACTCATGGGTGTAACTGTCCTCACCAGCCGATCTTTCGAAGGAGAGAATATGACCCCGCAGGAACCTCAGCTCGAGCCCAGGGCCGCGCGACGCACGACAACTCTGGCCGCCTTAGCTGCCGGATTGGTGTTCATGACGGCCTGCGCCCCCGAGGGTGAAGCAGAGTTCGCAGAAGCCAGCGGCCCAGCGGCGGAAACCGAGCCCGCCGCCGCCGAGCCAGCAGAAGCGACCGCCACGGAGAGCGGCGAGACCCAGGAACCTGAACCGCCGGCGGAGGAGACCGATCCTGCAGCCGAAGATGACTCCGCTGACACCGCCGCGATGCCGCTGGATTCTCAGGACGCCATCGAGACGATCTCCTATGAAGTGCCCGGTGAAAGCAACACCACCGTCGAGGTGGGGCTGCACAGCCTGCGCGTAGAAGGCGAGGTTATGCTGCTTGAACTGTCATTCACCGGAGAGTTCTACGGCCGAGACGCCAGCAACATTTACCAAATGTTCGGGGGGCACGCTGTCTATCCGGAACTTAACGACCGCGAGAATCTGAAGCAATACACCGTCATCGGCAGCGGTAATAGTCGCTGGTCCACCCCGGCGACTAACTCCGGCTTCCACTATGAGAGTGGCCAAACCGCGCCCTACTGGGCCTACTACGCCGCGCCGGTGGATGAGATCGAGACCATCACCGTCAGTGTGATTCCCGGAGCCATCGAGTTTGAGGACGTGGAGATCGACTGGGACGGACAGGTTTCTGCCGAAACCGCCGAGGACGCCGCCGATAACGGTGAAAGCGAGGGCGAATGACCATGAACTACCGCCGGAACTACCGCCCGCGGAAGCTGACCGTCCGAACCTCGCTGACCGGCCTCGCCGCAGGGCTGCTGGCGTGTGTCCTCATTCCCACCGCAGCGGCAGCCGCACCGCAGGGGCCGCCTCCGGAACCGGAAGGCGGCATCTCACAGGGAGACCTCGACGCATCCATCAAGGTCTGGGACATCAGCGACAACATCATCGAGCTGGGCCAGAGCGCCGATGAGGACGACGTCCTAGTCCTCGAGACAGATCTGCTCTTCGCCGCCATGGAGTGGGAGCTGCCATCCCAGGCGGAATCCAGAATCAGCAGCCTGGTGGAGGACATACCAGAGGGTGCCGGTGTGGACGTGCATGGTCACACCGACTCCAACCCGGTACCTGAGGGCTACGACTTCGATAATCAGGATCTCTCTGAGAACCGAGCCCAGGCCGTTGCTGAGCTATTGGAACGGGAACGCCCTGATCTTGACCTGAGCGTCGAGGGCTTCGGGGACTCCGAACCTGCGATGGCAGAAGACCCAGATGATCCCTCCACCTACGCCGCCAACAGGCGCGTGGAGATCCGGTACGGCGAATGATGCAACTTTGTCCCTGATTGCTTCGACTTATAGATGACCACCCCACCAACGCCAAGGAGTGCGCCATGAGCTTCAAACTCTCCCACCAGACCATCATCGGGGCCGGAACCCTGAGCCTGCTGCTGCTCAGCGGCTGTTCCCCGGACGATTCCGCTGAATTCGCTGAGACCGGAAATGCCGAACCTGTCGATACTGCCGAGCAGGCCGGCACAGCTGAGGAGACTGGCGTCGCTGAAGATCAAGGCGCGGCAGATGAGGGCTCGGATCAGCCGGATGAACCGCAGGATGAGGACGATGCCGCCGAGGATGCTGCTGACTCCGCCACGAGCAGCGAAATGAGCCACTCGGACGCCCTGCAGACCATCACTTACCCGGCACAGGCCGTTGAAGGAGAAATCACCGCGGGTCTGCAGTCCCTGACTGTTGACGGTGAGACGATGCTCCTGGAGCTGACTTTCGTGGCTGATTACGACGATTCTTCCGGGACGATGACCTTCAACGAACTGCACGGTTTTGCAGATAGCCTTGGTAACGCGTACATCGCACCGGTTCTTCACGATCGGCAGAACACGAAGTCCTATCACGTGCTGACTACCGATAATCGCCGGATGGAGTCTTACCGGGCCAGCGCCTCCTTAGGAGACACCGCGTGGTCCTCTACCGTTAGGGATCGTGAGCTCTCTCCGGGAGAGACCTTGTACACGTGGGCCACCTACGCGGCACCCCAGGATGACATCGAGATGGTGAGCGTCTCATTCGACCGCACTGCCCCGGAGTTCCAGGATGTGCAGATCCAGCAGAAGGACTCCAGCGATGAGTAACCGCAACCTGCTGGCCCGCCGGGGTTTAGTCGGTCTGAGTGCGGGTGTCCTGGTTTTTGCCGCGACCGCGGGAGCCTCGGCAGATCCGGTGCAGGATCAACCTTCTGCCCCCGGAGATACCGACGGCGCAGACCACTCCAGTTTTGTGGTTGATATCAATGCGCCAGAGTTCGTCGTCGATATCAACCCGACTGACTTTGTCATGGAACTCGGCAACTCCGAGTCCGAGGATGAAGAGGTCATTGTCTTGGAGACGGACATTCTGTTCCCGGCCATGGAGTGGGAGCTTCCCGCTGAGGCCGGTTCCCGGCTGACTGAACTGGTCGAGGAAGTCCCCGAAGGTTCGCAAGTTCAGGTCCACGGTCATACCGATTCGAACCCGGTTCCAGACGGTCATGACTTCGACAATGAGGTGCTTTCGGGGAATCGCGCGCAGGCGGTTGCCGATTCGCTAGCGGAGTCTCGCCCTGATCTCACCCTGGAGGTAGCGGGCTTCGGTGAGGCTCAGCCTGCCGTCACCGAGGATCCTGAAGATCCCAGTACCTACGCCGCCAACAGGCGTGTGGAAATTCGGTACGGCGAATGATGCAACTTTGTCCCTGTTCTCCGCGACTTATAGATGACAATCCACCAAAGCCAAGGAGTGCGCCATGAGCTTCAAACTCTCCCACCAGGCCGTCGTCGGGGCCGGAACTCTGAGCCTGCTGCTGCTCAGCGGTTGTTCCCCGGATGATTCCGCTGAGTTCCAGGACGCGGACCCTGCTGCAGAGACTGCAGAAACCAGCGTGGAGCCAGACGAACCCAATACAGAGGCGGACTCCGAGGAAGAGCCTGGAGATGCCGCCCCAGGCGAGGACGAGGCAGAACAGTCCAGCGCCTCAACTGACTCGACCCTCAACCATGAAGACGCCGTTGACACCATCACCTACCCCATCGCCAGCAGCTCCGGCATCGAGGGCGAGATCTCCATGGGGCTTCATTCCTTGGAAGTCACCGACCAGGGCATGCTGCTGACTATGAGTTTTGTGCCGGATTATGACGACTCTGACGGGCCAGTACGATTCTTCGACGGACTGCACACCGCAGGAAACATCGACTCCTACCTGCTGCCGGCGGTCAACGACCGGCGAAACATGAAGGCCTACTACGTTCCCAACGCCGAGGGCGAGCACCTCAGCGGATGGACCTACTTCCGCACCGAACCGTGGGCCTCCTCTATGGATATCCACGTGCGTTCCGGGGAGACTGCGGTGCTCTGGGCTTACTACCCGGTCCCCGAAGACAAGGTCGACACTGTCGACGTCGCGGTAATGCCCGGCGTGCAGGACTTCCGGGACGTGCAGATCAACTGGGGCGACTACGAGCCGGGAGACTTCGGCAATGCTGCCGAGGTGGATGGTGATGAGTGAGACACGCGCAATCCGCCGTCTCCGGTCGGTGAGTGTGGGACTGCTCTCGGCAGCGCTGCTGATGGGCACCGTCGTGGGGGCCTCCGCTGACGACGAGCAGCCCTCTGGACCTCCTGAAGCGCCGGAGGGTATCGGCGCTATGGAAGATTTCGTCGCCCGCTACGACGGCGGGGAGTTCATCCGCCGCTTTGAGGGCGGCCCATTCATCGCCCGGCTCGGCTCCCGTGTGTCGGAGGAGACTGCGGTCATCGTTTTGGAGACAGACATCCTCTTCCCGGCGATGGAGTGGGAGCTGCCTGGGGGTGCTGGACCGGCGATCGCCGATCTCGCCGAGGAAGTCCCCGAAGGCGCGACTGTGGCGATCCACGGCCACACGGACTCCAACCCTGTGCCAGAAAGCTATGACTTCGATAACCAGGAGCTGTCAGAAAATCGGGCGCAGGCCGTAGCTGATGCATTGGCTGAGGAACGCCCGGACCTGCAGCTCACGGTTGAGGGCTTCGGAGACTCCAATCCGGCAGTGGAGGAGGATGAGGAGGATCCGTCCACCTTTGCCGCCAACAGACGTGTCGAGATTCGGTACGGCTGAGCAGCCTTGAGGTGAGAGGCGCCGTCGTCAGCTCCGGGTTGGCAGTACCGGGCTAGGCCAAGGACGCACAACGACGCCGCGGAACACCGGCCTCGTTGAGGATGCGGTCCAGCCGACGGGGATCCTGCAGGCTGGACCAATCCCAGCGGATGACGCGGTAGCCCAATCGGCGGATGGCGTCTTCGCGCTTCTTTTCCTTCAACACCGCCTCCTGAGCGGTCATTCCGAATGAGGCGGCTTTCAGGTACTTCTGATCGCCGTCGAACTCTCCTGCGATGCCGGCCGAGTCCCACATGAAGTCCACGTACGCGATTGTGCCGTCGTGGAGGGTCAGCTTGGTCTGGAGGTCCGGTGGATCGTAGCCCAGCTGATGGATCAGCACCCGAGAGAAGGACTCCCCAGGGTTTTCAGCCCGGGCGTCGGATAAGTCCCACGCGCGGCGTGTACGGCTGCGGGCCCGCATTGACGGCAGCACCTCCGCCCAGCGGTGAAGGTCTTCCTCAGTCCCGGCGCTGCGTAGGCGGTGACGGCCGGCGCGAAAGGCATCGATGAGCGCTACCGCTGCTGGCTGCGGCAGCCTGTGGATGGTGTCGAGCACCGCTAGGGTCAGCGGTTCCGAACGAAGCGTCATACCCTCGGTGCTAACGAGACTCAGCTCCGGAACGTCGAGCTCCACCAGAGCATCTGTATAGCGCTTGGCCGGCTGGTGTGGGTCTGAGATGCGATATGCCTGTGGGTATTGAACCGCACGGACAGGGAGACTCTGGAAGATTGAGGGGCGCCCCGCTGATATTTGGCTGGGGATGGGGAAGCCCGCAGCGGCGCAGAGTTCTCGAAGTCGACCTGATGGTGCCGACCCGGTCATTGATCGGGGCCGAGTCCTCCCGGTGCTGGAGTTTGTCCTCACCCGAACATCTACGTGTTGAGCAGGGTGGAGAAGGCTGATCCCGTGGAGCATAAGGGCCGTTTCCCGGCAGAACACGGTCCCGGGCTGCTGGAGGTTCTTGGCGGCAGCGGCAATGAGCGGCCGCTCCCAGGGCGGTGAACGCACCCATGCGAGTGAATCCAGGTACACACCACGCCTGATTCGGACCAGCTCGCCGTGGTCCACGGCTGCGCTGAGTGCATGTGAGTCAGGGGCATCGCCGTCGACTGCTGGGAGCAGGAGGGGAGACTTCTCAGTGACTAGACCCATCCTTCGACTATCGGGGAATAGTGGTCGGCGGAATAGATGCTTCTGGAATCTGTGGAAAACCACTGCGTCCATCGGCCTATTGAGGGAGTGCCAGGAATACCCGGGCTTCGGGGTTTTACCGCCCCGTATATGCCCGGGTAAATCTCCGAAGCTCGGGTAAAACGACCAGCATTGCGGCGACTGCGCCGCCGGCCGGTGCTGCACCCCTCACGCAGCGGAAACGGTGGAGGGGTGCCGTGGCAATCCGGCAGGGCGAGTGAAACGGTGGAGGGGTGCTGTGGCGGTCCGGCTGGGCGAGTGAAACGGCGGAGGGATGCCGTGCCTCCACCGGCAGCGGCGTCAGCCGCGCTACTGTGAGCGACGATGAAATCAACCCTGCGCGCCTCCACCGTGGCCCTGACCACTGCGGCCTTCACCGCCGCACTGCTGCTGACCTCCTGCGACGCCGAACGAGAGGCCCAGGAAGAAGCTCTCGGCGGGGGCCCAGTCAGCAATTCGGGCCAGATCCGCGCTTCAGCGCCGGAGCCCACCGGCAAGCAGCTGTCCCATGACCGGCTCCGCAGTGCGCTGGAAGAGCAGTTCGACGGCGCCGAGATCACTGACACCGACACCTACTGGGCCGACCAGCGCGACCTCAATCGTGAGCTGCAGAAACTCGCGGTCAGCCCCACCGACTGCAAGTCCTTCGTGATCACCTCCGCACTGCCGGTGCCCTCCGGATCGCTGACCGCAGTGGCCCGCAGTGAGAACCGGCAGCGCGCGGTCTACAGCTTTGAAGACACCGAAGCCGCGCAGTCCTACGTGCAGAATGAGCAGGAGGGACTAGCTGAATGCCGCGAGTACCGGGTGACCCGGGAACTCAACGATGAGCAGATCGAAGCCTCCACCACTCTGCGGCCCCTGGAAATACGCTCCGGAGCGGAAACCTCCTTGGCACTGCAGCGCCGGGTAGAGTCCGACGGCGACTCCGAACGCAGCGTCGGCGTGCTGCTGAGTCACGGCTCCCTGGTGGCGGTAGCTGTGGAGACCTTCGAAGAGGATCCCGACGAGGCAGAAATGGACCAGACCGTCGTCGAGCTGGAGGCAGAGGCCGCGGCGGTGCTCTCCCAGCTCACCGGAGAAGAGATCATCGCCCCTGAACCGGAACCCGAACCCGAGCCTGAGGAAGACGAAGACGAGACGGACGGTGCCGAGGAAGGCGGGTCTGAAGACTCCACCAGTGCAGAGGACTCCGCCGAGGAGAACGACGACGCCGCTGACCCGGATAGCAGCGAGCAGACAACAGATGAGCAGACAACAGATGAGACCGGCAGCGAAGAGAGCGGCGACGCCTAAGCCGTAGTACCACCGGTAAACTCGGACCCCAGAGACCCGCGCCACCGAAGAGAAGCGAGACCCCTGTGCCCACACGCCTTTCCCACCTGTTCCTGCGCACCCTGCGCGAGAGCCCCGCGGACGCCGAGGTGGCCAGCCACCAGCTGCTGGTGCGCGCCGGTTATATCCGCCGCGCAGCTCCGGGCATCTACTCCTGGCTGCCGCTGGGTCTGACCGTGCTGCGCAAGGTGGAGCAGGTGGTGCGTGAGGAGATGAACGCCATCGGCGCCCAGGAGGTGCACTTCCCTGCGCTGCTGCCCAAGGAGCCCTATGAGGCCACCGGCCGCTGGGAGGACTATGGGGACAACATCTTCCGTCTGCAGGACCGCAAGGACGCTGATTACCTGTTGGCTCCCACTCATGAAGAGATGTTCACCATGCTGGTGAAGGACCTCTACAGCTCCTACAAAGACCTGCCGGTCAACCTCTACCAGATCCAGACCAAATACCGTGACGAGGCTCGCCCCCGCGCCGGACTGCTGCGCGGCCGGGAGTTCATCATGAAGGACTCCTACTCGTTCTGCCTCAGCGACGAGGATCAGCAGGCCGCCTATGACGCCCACCGCGCCGCGTACCTGCGCATCTTCGAACGACTCAGCCTTGAGGTCGTCCCGGTTTCTGCGGTATCCGGCGCCATGGGCGGATCGGCCTCCGAGGAATTCCTGCACCCCAGCCCGGTGGGTGAAGACACCTTCGTGGAGTCACCGGCCGGATACCGCGCCAATGTGGAAGCAGTCACCACCCCGGCCCCTGAGCCCATCGACTACACCGACCTTCCCCCGGCCCAGGTCCATCTCACCCCCGGTACTGACACCATTCAAACGCTGGTCGACGCCGCCAACGCCAACCACCCGCGCAGCGACCGCGAGTGGACCGCGGCAGACACGCTGAAGAACGTCGTCGTCGCCGTGGTCACCCCCGAAGGTGAGCGCCGGCTGGCCATCATCGGAGTCCCGGGCGACCGCGATGTAGACCTCAAACGTGCAGAGGCCACCATCGGCACGCAGCTGAGCATCGCCGGAGAGGTGATCCTGGAGGCCGCCACCGAGGCCGATTTCGCTAAGAACCCGGGCCTGGTGCGCGGATACATCGGCCCCGGCCTGAGCCTGGAGGAACCTCAGCTCGGTGCTGCCAGCGACGACGAGCAGAAGCCTGCATCGGTCACCGGAATCCCGTACCTGGTGGACCCTCGCGTGGTCTCCGGCACCAGCTGGATCACCGGCGCCAACGAGCCGGACAAGCACGTTTTCGGGCTTGTTGCAGGACGGGACTTCAGCTGGGACGGCGTCATCGAATCCGTCGTCGTCCGTGATGGTGACCCGGCACCGGATGGCTCCGGACCGCTGGCTACCCGTCGCGGCATTGAGATGGGCCACATCTTCATGCTCGGACGCCGCTACGCCGAAGCACTGGGCCTGCAGGTCTTGGATGAGAACGGTAAGCGCGCCACCGTCACCATGGGCTCCTACGGCATTGGCGTGACCCGCGCGCTGGCCGCCATCGCTGAGTCGCATCACGATGACAAGGGGCTGATCTGGCCGGCAGCACTGGCTCCGGCCGATGTGCACCTGGTGGCCACCGGCAAGGGCACCGAGGTCTTCGACGCCGCCGAGCAGCTGGCCGCTGACCTGGAGGCCGAAGGCATCAGCGTGATCTACGACGATCGTCCGAAGGTCTCCCCAGGTGTGAAGTTCGGCGACGCCGAACTGCTGGGTGTGCCCACCATTATGGTGGTCGGCCGCGGCCTGAAGGATGGCAAGGTCGAGCTGAAGGACCGCCGCTCCGGTGAAGCCCAGGAGGTTGAACTGAGCGAGGCAGTCGCCGTCGTTGCTGAGCGCGTCAAGGCACTGCGCTGAGTACTGGGGCACCGCTGAGCACTGGAACAGAGCTCATTGCTGGAGCAGAGCTGATTGTTGAAGCAGGAACGATTACTGGCACAGGACTGAGCGCTGCAGTCGGGTTCGTCACTGATGCGGCACCACCAGCGATGATCCAGTCCCCCGGCGACCTGCTGAGTGTGGAGGTCGGCGGCGTCGCTCTGCTGACGCTGCTGCTGTTGCTGCTGGCCGGATTCGCCGCAGGCTGGGTGGACGCCGTCGTCGGCGGGGGAGGGCTGCTGCAGCTTCCTGCGCTGCTGATGGTCCCCGGGATCACCCCGGTGCAGGCGCTGGCGACCAACAAGCTCGGCTCCATCTTCGGCACCACCACCTCAGCCATCACCTATGCGCGCAGAGTACGGCCCAGTATGCGCACTGCACTGCCCATGGCCTTCGCCGCGCTGCTGGCCAGCTATGGCGGGGCGGTAGTGGCGGCCTCGCTGCCGGAGCAGATCATCCTGCCGCTGATCCTGGTGGCGCTGATCGGTGTGGGTGTCTTCACCGCGGTGAAACCCAATGTGGGGCAGCTGGAGAAGCTGCGGCACACCGGCATCAGCCACCTCTCGCGTGCGGTGCTGATCGGCATGATCATCGGCTTCTACGACGGCGTGCTGGGACCTGGCACTGGAACCTTCCTGATCATCGCGCTGGTCACCGTTCTGGGGTACAGCTTCCTGAACTCCTCCGCGCAGGCCAAAGTGGTCAATGTTGCCACCAACCTCGGGGCGCTGCTGTTCTTCGCCCCGGCCGGACATGTGATGGTGGTGTTGGGCCTGCTGCTGGGTGTTGCCAATATGCTCGGCGGCTACGTGGGCGCCCGGATGGCCATCGCCAAAGGCTCGAAGTTCATCAGAGTCGTTTTCCTGATCGTGGTTTTCGCTCTGGTGCTCAAACTCGGCTATGACGTACTGGCAGAATGGGGACCATGGCTGTTTCACCACGTGCAAGCTCTGACCGGCGCTTCCCAGATGAGCGCACCGCTGCCCTCGGCGCACTGATTGAACCGATTGCTGCCTCCCACGGGCTTTATCTGGAGGAACTGCAGCTGAAGCCCAGCGGTGCAGACACCGTGCTGCGCGTCGTCGTTGACTATGAGACCGGCACCGAACAGGTGGATCTGGACACTATCGCAGAGCTGTCCCAGGGTGTCAGCGAGGGGTTGGATAAGGATGATCCGCTGCCAGATGTGGACAGCTACGAGCTGGAGGTCAGCACCCCCGGGGCTACCCGCCCGCTGACCGAACCCCGGCATTTCCGCCGCAATATGGGGCGCCTGCTGGAGATCGAACGCGCCGGTGAACCGGTGCTCTCGGCGCGGCTGAAAGAAGTCGACGACGACGGCGTGACCGTGGCTGAGATCAAGCCCGCACCCAAGAAGGGGATGGTCCCCAAAACCGGCCCCGACACACACATTCCCTATGCGTCAATCACTCGTGCCAGAGTGCAGGTAGAGTTTTCACACACGGAAGAGTGACGTCTACAGGCGTAAACAGGTTGGACCGGAGGCACAAGTGGATATCGATATGAGCGCCCTGCGCATGCTCGTCAAAGAGCGTGACATTCCCCTCGAGAAGCTGATACCTGCCATTGAGCAGGCGCTCGTGCTCGCCTATCACAAGAGCCCTGGTGCGCTGCAGCATGCGCGCGCTGAGATCGACCAGACCACTGGGCACGTGGCGATCTGGGCCAAAGAGCTGGACGAAAACGGCCAGGTGATCGGTGAATTCGATGACACCCCGAACAACTTTGGCCGGGTGGCGGCATCCACGGCGCGTCAGGTCATCATGCAGCGCATCCGCGATGCTGAAGATGACCAGGTCCTCGGGGAGTTCAAGGGCAAAGAGGGCGAGCTGATCTCCGGCATCGTCCAGCAGGGCCGCAACCCGCACATGATCCAGGTGGACATCGGCGGGGTTGAAGCGCTGCTGCCCCCGCAGGAGCATGTCCCCGGTGAGCAGTACACCCACGGTTCGCGTCTGCGTGCCTTCGTGGTCGATGTCCACCGCGGTTTCAAGGGGCCTTCCATTACGCTCTCCCGCTCCCACCCGGGTCTGGTGAAGAAGCTCTTCGCGCACGAGGTCCCCGAGATCGCTGACGGCACCGTGGAGATCACCTCTATCGCCCGCGAGGCAGGACACCGCACCAAGATCGCCGTGCGCGCACACCAGTCCGGTATCAATGCCAAGGGTGCCTGCATCGGTGCCATGGGATCACGGGTGCGTGCGGTGATGACTGAGCTGAACGACGAGAAGATCGACATCATCGACCACGACGACGATCCGGCGACCTTCATCGCCAATGCGCTGTCCCCGGCCAAGGTGAGTTCAGTCACCGTCCTGGACGAGGCCACCCGGTCAGCTCGCGCCGTCGTTCCGGAGTACCAGCTCTCCCTGGCCATCGGCAAGGAAGGGCAGAACGCCCGCCTGGCAGCCAAGCTCACCGGCTGGCGCATCGACATCACCTCCGAGGGAGCAGATGCCGAATGAGGAGTATCGAGCCCAACGCGGCCGAAGCGAGCACTTCAGGCCTGAAGGCCGCATCACCGAGTGCCCGCCGTCGGACCTATCACTGGTAGACTCGTATGGTTCCTGTCCGGACCTGCATCGGCTGCCGCCAACGGGCCGAACAGGATGAGGTTGTCAGATTCGCTGCCGAGGGCGCCCAGGTTGTCCTGGATTCCGCCCGTCGCAAGCCCGGTCGTGGAGCGTGGCTCCACCCGCGGCGCGAATGCCTCGACGCCGCGCTGAAGCGGAAGGCGTTTAGCCGCGCATTCCGTCAGCAGGTGGCGACTGACCAGCTCAGCTTTGAGCAGCTGCAGCGCTGATATCCAGCGCAACAGCCGTCCCGAAGCTGAAACATAAATGTCCGTAAACGATGAAGGCGGGTTGGAAAGAGATGAACACCCGATGAGCACCGACGGATGAGCAGCCAGTGATGAACACTCTCGGCAACTCCGTCACGGAATCAAGCACGTATCACGGCCTGATCCGATGAGCCGCTGACATCAGCCCCGCTGATTCAGTGGGGCATCGCGCGGGCCAGACAAGGAGAACAGTGGCCAAGGCCCGCGTACATGAGCTCGCCAAAGAGCTCGGCATTACCTCTAAAGAAGCACTTGCAAAGCTCCAGGAAATGGGCGAATTCGTAAAGTCGCCCTCCTCAACTGTTGAGCCCCCCGTTGCGAAGAAGCTTCGCCAGGCATTCCCCCAGGCAGACAACAAAGCAGAGTCCTCTGCGCCGAAGCCGGCACCTAAGCCCGCTCCGAAGCCTGCCCCCAAGCCCGCGGCAAAGCAGGAGACCCCTGCGGCTCCGCAGGCCGAGAAGACCTCCGACGCCGCCCCGGCAGCTCCGGAGTCCACCGATTCTGCTCCGAAGCCTCCGGCTGCGAAGCCCGCGGCTGCCCAGGGTTCGGACTCAGCTGAGACCGATGCTCCTTCCGCTCCTGCGGAGAACACCGGTGCACCCAAGCCTCCGGCACCGAAAGCCCCGGCGCCGAAGGCTCCTTCACCGAAGTCCGCGGCACCGCGTCCCGGCGCCAAGCCCGGTGGTCCGCGTCCGGGGAACAACCCCTTCGGCGTCGGCCAGCAGTCGCAGCGTTCCGGAGGCTCCTCCGGTGGCGCTTCCGGCGGCGGCCCGCGTCCTGGCGGCCCCCGTCCCGGTGGTCCGCGTCCGGGCAACAACCCGTTCGCGCCCCGTCAGGGCATGCGCTCCGGTGAACGCACCGGCGGCCCGCGTCCAGGCGCACCGCGCCCAGGCGGCGGTGCAGGTGCAGGTGCAGGCCAGCGTTCCGGTGCTCCCCGCCCGGGCGCTTCTGAAGGCCGTCCCGGTCCACGTCCAGGAGCACCTAAGCCCTCGATGATGCCGGGCCAGGCTCCGGCACCAGCACCAGGTCGCGGCGGCCCAGGCGGCGGTCCTGCCCGTCCCGGCGGCGGTCGTCCCGGTGGCGGCGGCGGTCGTGGCCGCGGCGGCGCTGCAGGTGCCTTCGGTCGTGGAGGCTCCAAGTCCAAGGCTCGTAAGTCCAAGCGCGCCAAGCGCCAGGAGCTGGAGCAGAAGCACACTCGCGAGATCGGCGGTGTGCGCGTCCCCAAGGGTGACGGCACTACCGTTCTGCGGCTGCGCCGCGGCTCCTCCCTGGCAGACTTCGCTGAGAAGATCGGCGCAGAGCCGGCAGCGCTGATCACCGTGCTGATGAAGCTCGGTGAAATGGCTACTGCCAACCAGTCCCTGGACGAGGAGACCTTCGCGCTGCTCGGTGAAGAGCTGGGCTACCAGGTGCAGATCGTGTCCCCGGAGGACGAGGACCGCGAACTGCTGGAGACCTTCGACATCAACCTCGAGGACGAGGCCGCAGCAGAGTCCGAAGAGGACCTGTTCCCGCGTCCTCCGGTGGTCACTGTCATGGGTCACGTCGACCACGGTAAGACCCGCCTGCTGGATGCCGTCCGCAACTCGGATGTCACCTCCGGCGAGCACGGCGGCATCACCCAGCACATCGGCGCCTACCAGGTCCATGTGCCGCATGAGGGTGAAGAGCGTGCGCTGACCTTCATCGATACCCCCGGTCACGAGGCGTTCACCGCTATGCGTGCCCGTGGTGCCAAGGTCACCGATATTGCCGTGCTGGTGGTGGCAGCCGACGACGGCGTGATGCCACAGACCATCGAGGCGCTCAACCACGCCAAGGCGGCCAACGTGCCCGTCGTCGTCGCGGTGAACAAGATCGATAAGGAAGGCGCGACCCCGGATAAGATCCGCGGTCAGCTCACCGAATACGAACTGGTTCCCGAGGAATACGGTGGCGACACGATGTTCGTGGACGTCTCGGCGCGGAACAACGTCAACATCGATGCGCTGCTGGAAGCTGTCCTGCTGACCTCTGACGCTGCTCTGGAGTTGAAGGCCAACCCGGATAAGGAAGCCCGCGGTGTGGCCATCGAGGCCAACCTGGATAAGGGCCGCGGTCCTGTGGCCACCGTCCTGGTGCAGTCGGGCACCCTGAAGGTCGGCGACAATATGGTGGCCGGCACTGCTTTCGGCCGTGTGCGCGCCATGTTCGATGAGAACGGCGACACTGTGGAGTACGCAGAGCCTTCCCGTCCGGTTCAGGTCCTGGGTCTGTCCACCGTGCCACGCGCCGGTGACAGCTTCCTGGTCACCCCGGATGATCGCACCGCACGCCAGATCGCTGAAAAGCGTGAAGCTGTGGAGCGCAACGCTCAGCTGGCCAAGCGTCGCAAGCGCATCACTCTGGAGGACTTCGACCAGGCTGTGGCCGAGGGCAAGATCGACACCCTCAACCTCATCCTCAAGGGCGACGTCTCCGGTGCTGTGGAGGCCCTGGAAGATGCACTGCTGAAGATCGACGTGGGCGACGACGTGCAGCTGCGCGTCATCCACCGCGGCGTCGGCGCCATCACCCAGAACGACGTCAACCTGGCCACCGTGGACAATGCCGTCATCATCGGCTTCAACGTCCGGCCGGCGGAGCGGGTCACCGACCTCGCCGAGCGCGAGGGCGTGGACATGCGCTTCTACTCGGTCATCTACGCAGCCATCGATGACATCGAGGCCGCGTTGAAGGGCATGCTGAAGCCGGAGTACGAGGAGGTTGAGCTGGGCTCCGCGGAGATCCGCGAAGTCTTCCGTTCCTCCAAGTTCGGCAACATCGCAGGTTCGATCGTGCGCTCCGGTGTCATCCGCCGCAACGCCAAGGCACGCCTGGTGCGCGACGGCAACGTGGTGGGCGAGAACCTCACTATCGAGTCGCTGCGTCGCTTCAAGGACGACGCCACCGAGGTCCGCGAGGGCTTCGAATGTGGTATCGGCCTGGGCTCCTTCAACGACATCCGCGAAGGCGACATCATTGAGACCTGGGAGATGCGCGAAATCCCGCGTACCTAGCTGGTCCCGCCGGCGCGTGCACGCCGCGCTCGGCTCTCGGCTCACGCCGGACTTCACACCTAAAGCTGGTCCCGCGGGCGGGAGAAACCCCGCCTGCGGTCCTACTAGGTCGAGTGGTCACTTTGTCCGTCATAATCGGCTGAATACGGCGGTTTAGCGGACAAAGTGACCACTCACTTCTGGTCGTGGTGTTCTGGCTGCGCCGCCAGTATGAGGGTGGCGGAGATCCGCCCGCGTGGCCTCCGCCGGGACCTTCACCTAGAGATATTCGCCTTCACCACGTTCGGGGATCGCTACATGCGGTCCCCGAACGTGTTCTAGGCTGAGAACAGACGCTGACGAAAGGAGCGCACCATGGCAGATCCAGCACGCGCATCACGACTGGCCGCACGCATCAAGGTGATTGTGGCCGAGGCCCTTCGCCGTCGGGTCAAGGACGAACGCGCGGAGATGATCACCATCACCGACGCTCGCGTCACCAATGATTTACAGCACGCCACCATCTACTACACGGTGCTGGCCGAAGACGACGCCGCCAAGGCCGGTGCCGAAGAGGTGCTCGCCGCCAACCAGGGCGCGCTGCGTCACGAAGTGGGCCGCCAGCTGAGCATCCGGCTGACCCCCACCCTGGAGTTCATCGCCGATGAAATTCCGGAGTCCGCCGCACATCTGGAAGACATCCTGCGCAAGGCGCGCGAAGAGGATGAACGCGTCCGTAACCTGCGCGGGGATGCCGATCCGCTGGCTACTGATGCCTACCGCAGCCAGGGCGAGCCCGAGAACGAGGACCGCTGATTGGGCAAGCGGCAGAAGCCTGAAGAGCTGGAAGTCGGTTCCGGTCTTGTCCTGGTGGACAAGCCGGCCGGCTGGACCAGCCATGACGTGGTCGGCAAGATCCGCAAACTCGCCGGCACCCGCAAAGTCGGCCACGCCGGAACACTGGATCCCATGGCCACCGGCGTGCTGGTAGTGGGCATCAACCGGGCCACCCGACTGCTGACCCACATAGTGGGCGTGGACAAGACTTACACCGCCACTGTGCGGTTGGGGGAGTCCACCACCACCGACGACGCCGAGGGGGAGGTCCTCAGCACCCGCTTTGCCAATGCAGTGACAACTGAACGGATTGCTGAGGCTGTCGCTGCGCTGACGGGAGAGATCCAACAAGTGCCCTCCACGGTCAGCGCCATCAAAGTCGACGGCCGACGCGCCTATGACCGCGCGCGCAGTGGCGAGGACGTGGAGCTGGACTCCCGGCCGGTCACAGTTCACCGCTTTGATGTGCTCGATACCCGGCGCGTTGACGGTGGAAAGCTCGTTGATATCGATATTGAGGTCCGGGTCTCCTCCGGCACCTATGTGCGGGCTCTGGCACGTGACCTCGGTGAAGCGCTGGAGACCGGCGGCCACCTCACCGCCCTGCGCCGGACGGCCGTGGGTCCCTACAGCATTGATCAGACTCTGACCCTGGAGCAGCTGGGGGAGGACTTCGGCTATATCGGCCTGGCAGAGGCTGCCGCCCAGCTCTTCCCAGCCCGACAGATCTCTGCTGAAGAAGCTGAGCATCTGCGCCACGGACGCCGCATCACTGCCTCGGCCCAGTCCGAGGTCACCTACCCGGCACCACTGTTGCAGGACGCACCGGCCAAGCCCGACATCAAGGACACCCCCACTCCTGCGGTGCTGAAGTCCCGCCGCGAGGGACTCACCGCAGCATTCGACCCGGCCGGTGAGCTCATCGCCCTGCTGCGGGATATCCCGGCCAAACCGGGGGCGTCGTCGTCGCCGGATGCAGCCAAAGCGGCGGTGGCTGGACCCAAAGCCATGCAGGCCAAGCCCGAGCTGGTGTTCGCGCAGGCAGACTGAGCCCTCCGTGACGATGACGGCGCAGCGCAGCGCGGCAGCACAGTACAGGGCAGCGGAGCGGCTGAGCGCTGCTGAGCAGAGCAGCACAGCGTAGCGAATGCTCTTTACCATCCAGTTTTCACATTACCGCCCCGTATCCGGGATGGTTTTGTGAAAACCGCATGGTAAAACGAGACCACGGGGCACTGAGCGCGCGAGTGGTAGGAGTAGAATCTTGGGCGGCCCAATTCCGGGTCGGCCAATGCAACAAGGAGGCGCACGTGACCACGATGTTCATCATCGGGACCGTGATCTGCGCTCTCTCCACACTTATCTGCTGGGCCATGACCGCACTGCGCAGCCACCCGGCGGATTCCAGCATCATCAGCCTTGCCGCCGTCGAGCTCTACTTGGTGGTCTATTCGATCTACGCCGGAATCCGGCAGGCCACCGGAGCCTCCATCACTGGTGAGGCGTGGGAGTTCTGGGGCTATATTCTCACCGCGCTCTTGCTGCCGGTGGGTGTTTTCGTCTGGGCGATCATCGATAAAACCCGGTGGTCGAACCTGGTGATGAGTTTTGTGGGACTTGTGGTGTTTGTGATGGTGTATCGATTGGAAGAGATCTGGTGGGGGAGCGCCCTGTGAGCAGTGAGAATTCAGCGTCCCGGCAGCCCAACGAGGACGAACGCGTCCTCCCTCCGGTAGAACCGGGCTTCGACGGCGACCCCGATTCAGCTGAGCTGACCCCGCGCAATCGCGGCATCGGAATGCTCATCATCACCGCCTACGGCATCTTCGCAGTATCCAGCTTCGCCCGGGCGTTGTATCAGATCCTCACCGATTTCGAGACCGCCCGGGTGGCCTACCTGCTCTCCGGATTCGCCGCCGGTGTCTACATCCTGGCCACCCTGGCGTTGGCCCGCACCAGTGCGAGAGCGTGGGTGGTGGCGCTTATCGCAGTGCTGGTGGAGATGGCCGGGGTCCTCGGCGTCGGGCTGTGGACGTTCCTGGACCCGGAGCTGTTCAACCGGGCCACCGTCTGGAGCCACTTCGGTGAGGGATACGGCTATATCCCGCTGATTCTGCCGTTCATTGGGCTGTTCTGGCTGCTGCGCCACCGGCCCGTGCGCGCTAAGAACAGCGCCGTCGAGCAGACGAGCCGCCCTCCCCAAAGCACCGACTCAGCGTGACACGTAGGATGAATTCCGTGCAGATTTTCTACGGCCTGGAGGAGCTTCCCCCCGGACTGGGTGCCACCGCGGTGACCATCGGCAATTTCGACGGCGTCCACCAGGGGCACCAGCATGTGCTGGCTCAGCTCACCGGCGAGGCCGCCCGCCGCGGCGTCCGCTCGGTGGTGGTGACCTTCGATCCGCATCCGGCGTTTCTGCACCGCCCTGAGGCAGTGCCCGAGCTGCTGACCGGTCTTGACGAGAAGCTCAGCCGACTGGCCTCTTTCAGCGATGAGAGCAGCGGTATCGACGCTGTCCTGGTCCTGAAGTACACCGCGGAGCTGGCCGCACACACTGCCGAGGCGTTCGTGCAGAAGTACTTCGTCCAAGCCCTGCAGGCCGCTGCTGTGGTGGTCGGCCACGATGTGCGCTTCGGCCGGGGGAACTCCGGTGACTTCAGCACAATGACCCAGCTGGGACAGGCCAATGGCTTCGCCGTCGTCGGTGTTGAGGATTTTGATGCCACCGGCCCCGACGGGCGCCAGCTCAGCGCCCGCTGCTCATCCACCGCCATCCGTACCGCCCTGGCTGAGGGGGATGTGGCTGCTGCGGCAGTGATGCTGGGCCGCCCCCACGCGGTGGTGGGCGAGGTGGTTCACGGAGAAGCCCGGGGCCGTGAGCTGGGATTCCCCACCGCGAATATCTCACGGGACTCCGAAGGGATGATCCCCGCAGACGGTGTCTACGCCGGATGGCTGACCGACACCCACGGTCAGCGCTGGCCGGCGGCGATCTCCGTGGGATCCAACCCCACCTTCGAGGGCGTAGCACGAGTGGTCGAAGCCCATGTCATCGATCGCGAGCAGGACTCCGTGGAGGACTTCAACCTCTATGGTCAGCGGATGCGCGTGGAGTTTGTGCAGCGCCTGCGCGGAATGGTCGCCTATGAGGGCGTGGAGAAGCTGATCGCTCAGATGCGCGAGGATGTGGACCAGACCCGCCAGATCCTGCGCACTGCCGGGACCCCGATCACCCAGTAATGCCTGAGGCGCTGCGGTGACTGAAAGCCCTGACCCGGGCGCTGAGCCCGGGCATATGCCGAATCAGCCTGTACCTAACAGGCCGAAGCAGCGGCCGGTCGGTCAGGATCTGCTCACCGACCCGCAGCGGCGTCGTCGTCTGGGTGCCGCCTTTGACCAGAACCAGTCGTTGACCCAGGCAAGGGAGTACGACGCCGTCCGCCCGCGGTATCCGCATCAAGCAGTCACCGCGATCCTGCAGCTAGCGGAGGCTTCAGCGCATTCGGCCCCGGTGATTGCCGATCTTGGCGCAGGCTCAGGGATCCTGACGCGCGAGCTGCTTGCTGCCGGTGCCCACGTGCATGCGGTGGAGCCCGGCGCGACCATGCTGCAGGTGCTGATGGAAACGGCCGCCGATACGGCTGAGACTGCAGCTGTCGGCGAGTTCGACGGCCCGTTTTCGGGCCGACTGTTCACCCATCAACGACCGGCAGAGGACACCGGACTGGCCGCGGCCAGCTGCGACGTTGCCGTCGCCGCCCAGGCGTGGCACTGGTTCGACCCCGAGCGGATCCAGGACGAACTGCGGCGGATTCTGGTTCCCGGCGGGGCGGTGGCCGTGGTGGGCAATTATCTGGACACATCCGATCCCTGGGTGCACCGGCTGACCCGGATCATGCGCGCCGGTGATGTCTATCGCCCGCAGTGGCAGCCTCGGCTGGAGGCCCCACATTTCAGCCCAGTGGAGACTGACACGTTTCGGCACAGCCGCAGCATCACCCCGGAGGAGATCCTGCGACTGGCCACCACCCTGAGCAGTTGGCTGGCCGCCGATGACGCGCAGCGGGCTAGGCGTCGGGAGAACCTGAACTGGTACCTCTTCGAGCACCTGGGGCACAGCCAAGGGCAGGAGCTGCAGCTGCCGTATCTGACCACGCTGCATACCGCCCGGCTGCGCTGAGGTGGCGAACGTGGAGCAGGCGGGGAGATCTGCGTTCGGTGGCGCAGTTGGACTATATCTGCAGCGCCTAAGCGCTTGAGATGCGGTCAAACTGCGCCACCGTAAGAGGTCCGCTGACATCACGGACTTATTCGCACACTTTGTCCTAGCTGGGCTATTCAGCCCCGAGGACCCCGGGCAGCCAGAGTGAAAGCTCCGGGATGAAGACGATGACCAGCAGCGTGACCACCAGTGCCGCGAAGAACGGCAGCAGGCGGCGCACCAGCGGCTCAATCGGAGTATCGCCCACCTTGGAGCCGACGAACAAGGTCACGCCCACCGGCGGTGTGATGGTGCCAAGTGAGAGGTTGAAGGTGACCATGATGCCGAAGTGCACGGGGTCCACGCCGAACTCGGTGACAATCGGCAGCAGGATCGGCACGAAGATCAGGATCGCCGGGGTGGGATCCAAGAAAGTGCCGATGATCAGCAGCGCCACCATAATGATCAGCAGAATTACTGTAGGGCTGTCGGTCAGACCGAGCATCAGATCCGCCAGCGCGCTAGGGATGCCGGAGATCGCCATGGCCCAGCTGAGCACCGCGGAGACGCCCACCAGCAGCAGCACAATGACCGTCGTCTTAGTGGCCGTCAGCAGAATCTCCGGCATATCGCGTACCTGCACGGACCGGTAGATCATCGACAGCAGCAGGCTGTAGACCACGGCGATCGCCGCTGATTCGGTGGGGGTGAAGAAGCCCACAAGGATGCCGCCGATCACCACCACCACCATGAAGATCGCCGGCAGCGCCCGGGCCAGTGTGGCCACAGCCACCGGCAGGCTCAGCTTCAGGCTCTGTTTCAGCTCCGGATCCCGCCGGGTGTAGAGCCACACGACGACGGCGCAGGTGAGCATCCACAGCAAGCCCGGAATGTAGCCTGCGGTGAAGAGCGCAGCGATCGAGGTGCCGGAGACAAGTGAGTAGATGATGAGCGTATTGCTCGGCGGAATCAGCATGCCCGCAGGCGCTGAGGCCACATTGACCGCTGCGGCGAAGGCGGGGGTGTAGCCCTGTTCCTTCTGCCGCGGGCTCATCACGGTTCCGACTGCTGCAGCAGAGGCCACAGCTGCACCGGAGACTGAGCCGAAGAGCCCGTTGGCCACCACGTTCGTCTGCGCCAGGGAACCGGGCATGCGGCCCACCATGACCTCAGCGGCGTCGATCAGCCGGCGAGCAATACCGCCGTTGTTCATGATGGTGCCGGCCAGGATGAACAGCGGGATCGCCAGCAGCGTGGTGGAGTTCATTCCCGCAGTGAGACGCTGGGCGGCCACGAAGGTCGCCGAATCCAGGCCGATCACCACAGCAATGGCCAGGAATGCGGCCAGACCGATAGTCACCGCGATCGGCACTCGGGCCAACAGCAGCACCGCAATGAGGACAACCAGGACCAGGCCTGAGACAACTGCAATATCCATCAGATGGCCTCCGTCGATTCGTTGTCGCCGGCGGTCTCACCGGTGCGGATGGCTTCCACCGCGTGACGCAGCGAGATCAACGCGATCAGGACGCCGCTGATGGGCACCACCAGGAACATCTGCCCGGTGGAGAAGGGCAGCCCCGGAATGGCCTGGGTCCAGGTGATCTCCACAGCACGCACACCACCCCAGATCAGCAGCAGCACAGCGAAGGCGAAGCTCATCAGGTTGACGAAGACCTCCAGGCTGCGGGTGCGGTCAATCTTCAGCAGCTTGGTGAAGAAGTCGATGGCGATGTGCTCGCGCTCCGCGAACATCCACGCAGCTCCGGCGAAGACCAGCCAGATGAAGGCGTACTGGGCAGCAGGTCCTGTCCAGGCGGGGGCGTCGTTGAGTATTTGACGGGCGAAAACCTGCCACACCATGACGATGAGCAGAAAGGCGAAAAGCCCGGCGCAGACAGGCCTGAGCACAGAGTTCAGTATCGAAATCACGGGTTCAGCCCTCGTAGTTCTGGATGCGGTCGAAGAGCTCTCGCACCTCGGGATCTGCCAGCTCGTCCTCGAGCATCTCGGCAAGCCCGTCCGTGAAGGCCTGCTGGTCGACCTCGGTGAAGGTGCTGCCCTGGGCTTCGGCGTCGTCAGCGGCCTCCTCGGTCAGCTCCACCCACATCTGGGTGTGGTGATCCACCGTTGCCTGCCACTCCTGGAGGAAGGTCTGCCGGTCCTCTTCGGTCATGCCGGTGAAGACCTCGGAGTTGATGACCACATAGTCGGTGCCCACCTGATGAGCGGTCAGCGCCACATGCGGGGCCACCACGTTGTGGCCGGTGGTCATATAGGAGATGAGGTTGTTCTCGGCGCCGTCGAGCACTCCGGACTGGATGGCGGTGTAGACCTCGGCATAGGACAGCGGAGTAGGGTTGCTGCCCATTGCCGAGAGCATGTCGATCATCAGATCCGATTCCTGCACTCGAATCTTCTGCCCATTGAGATCATCGGGCTCGGTGAAGGGGCCGTTCTTGGTGTAGACATGCCGCTCACCCTGGGTGAAGCCGCCCAGCACCGTCAGATTATTGGGCTCCTCCAGGCTGGTGAACAGGTCACCGAGGATCTCTTCATCAGAGAGCACCGCCATCTGGTGATCGATGTCCTCATAGAGCAGCGGCAGGGCCAGGGTGCGGAAGTCACGGTTGAGGTTCTCCAGCAGCGTTCCTGACGCCACCACCATGTCCACCGATCCTTCGCTGACCAGCTGGACGGTCTCCTGCTGATTGCCCAGTGCAGCGTTGGGGTAGACGCGGATATCCCACCGGCCATCGGTGGCGTCCTCCAGTCGATCGGAGAAAGCCTCCAGCGCGATGTAGCTGGGATGGTCCTCAGCCTGGTCGAGGGCGAAGATCATGGTCTTGCCGGTCTCGGGGGTGCCCTGCAGCCCGTAGGTGCAGCCGGTGGCAGTCAGGCCCAGGGTGCAGGCGATGACCGCGGCTGCGGCAGTGAAGCGTGGTTTTGTCATATGGGGAATAAATGCCTATCTGAAATGTGCGACACCTCACGCTAGGGTGTCGGCTGTCACCTCGTCCAAGGCCCGAAGTGCATAGGTTCATGCGCCAGCGGCATATGACATTGTCCGAACGGTCAGTTCAGCCGTTTAGGCGGCACTGCGTCTCACCTTAGGTAGGGCATCTGGGCACATGGCTTGCCTGCCGCCTGCGCTGATTCTGCGAACGCGAAAGTGAGCGGTGAGGTCTGCGTTCGGTGGTGCAGTTGGACCATATCTACGGCGCTTAAACGCATAAGATGCGGTCAAACCGCGCCACCGTAAGAGGTCCGCTGGCATCGCGGCCTGATCCAATCGATCCATAGGGGGACGAGCGGTCGCGCTTCGATCTACGGTCACGCATTTTGACGCTAGTTTGGGCCGATTTCGGGTGAACTCGCCCTGAGATACCGTCGTAATGCGTGACCGAACGGGAGCGCGGCCACTGGGCTGCCTGGCCATAGCGGAGCCGCCGCGCCGTCGTACATCACCCGGGCATGGCCTGCAGCACCTCCCGCGCTGGCCTGCTGATGCTGCGGCGGTGTAGACTTGATCGTTGCTGTGCTGCAGTCCGCGGTGGCCGGCACCGGTCCCTGGCCGAATCTGTTGAATCAACGGAGGACGCAAAGCCCGGATTCTGAACGCGGCACAAGAATAAGGAGCTTTTCCATGGCTTTGGATCCCGCTGTCAAGCAGCAGATCATCGAGGAGTACGCCACTCACGAGGGTGACACTGGTTCACCCGAGGTTCAGGTGGCAGTGCTGACCCGTCGTATCACCGACCTGACTGAGCACCTGAAGATGCACAAGCATGATCACCACACCCGCCGTGGTCTGATGATCCTGGTCGGTCGCCGTCGTCGTCTGCTTAAGTACCTCGAGTCCAAGGACATCGAGCGCTACCGTGCGCTGATCAAGCGCCTCGGTATCCGCCGCTGATTCCGTCAAGGACAAGCTTCAGCGTCAAACGCTGAAACCAAGCATGAAACGGGCAGCTCCATACATTGGGGCTGCCCGTTTTGTATGCGAGACTAAGAACAGTGCCTATGAGAGCACCGATCATTGTGTCCGGTCCTCGGTAGTGGCCTCCGGAAGGCGTGAGACACCCGCGTCCGTGGGCTTCGATCGAAGACCGTCACATATGGCAACACCGCTCTCATGGGTACTGCGAAACAGCAATCAACATGAGAGGAATCCCTACCAATGCAGGGACCTGAGGTTCACTATTCCGAAGCTGTGATCGACAACGGTCGCTTCGGCACCTCCACTATCCGTTTCGAGACCGGCCGTCTGGCTAAGCAGGCCGCCGGCTCCGCACTGGTCACCTTTGACGAGGAGACCACGCTGCTCTCGGCCACTTCGGTGGGCAAGCACCCTCGTGAGGGCTTTGACTTCTTCCCGCTGACCGTGGACGTCGAGGAGCGCATGTACGCTGCCGGCCGCATCCCCGGCAGCTTCTTCCGCCGCGAAGGCCGTCCCACCACTGACGCCGTCCTGGCTGCCCGCCTGATTGACCGCCCGCTGCGCCCCGCCTTCAAGAAGGGCATCCGCAACGAGGTCCAGGTGGTGGAGACCGTGCTCTCCATCAACCCCGATGACCTCTACGACGTCGTGGCCATCAACGCCGCATCCATGTCCACCCAGCTCTCGGGTCTGCCGTTCTCCGGCCCCATCGGCGGTGTGCGTGTGGCACTGATCGACGACGGCAACGGCGCCCAGTGGGTTGCCTTCCCCAAGCACTCCCAGCTGCAGACCGCTGTGTTCGACATGGTGGTCGCCGGTCGCATCGTCGGCGATGACATCGCGGTGATGATGGTCGAGGCTGAGGCCACCGACGACTCCTGGAAGCTCATCAAGGAGCAGGGCAAGACCGCTCCCACCGAGGAGATTGTGGCTGAGGGCCTGGAGGCCGCCAAGCCGTTCATCAAGGTGCTGTGCGAGGCTCAGGCCAACCTGGCTGAGCGTGTTGGCAAGGAGCCCATCGAGGTTCCGTTCTTCGTGGACTACCAGGACGACGTCCTGGAGGCCGTGAAGGCCAAGGCCGAGGAGCGCCTGTCCAACATCTACCAGATTGCCGATAAGCAGTCCCGCGAGGCAGCTGACGCCGAACTGAAGGCTGAGCTGGTCGAGGAGCTCGCCGGTGAAGGCAAGGAGTTCGAGGGTCGCGGCGGCGAGATCGCCAAGGCACTGGGCTCAGTGACCAAGCAGGTCATCCGCCAGCGCATCCTGCGCGACCAGGTCCGCATTGACGGCCGCGGCCTGACTGACATCCGTCAGCTGACCGCCGAGGTCGAGGTGCTGCCGCGCGTGCACGGCTCCGCCATCTTCGAGCGCGGCGAAACCCAGATCATGGGTGTCACCACGCTGAACATGCTGAAGATGGAGCAGACCATCGACAGCCTGTCGCCAGAGACCACCAAGCGCTACATGCACAACTACAACTTCCCGCCCTATTCCGTGGGTGAGACCGGTCGTGTGGGTTCCCCGAAGCGCCGGGAGATCGGCCACGGCGCTCTGGCTGAGCGCGCCATGGTGCCGGTGCTGCCCTCGCGTGAGGAGTTCCCCTACGCGATCCGCCAGGTCTCCGAGGCGCTGGGCTCCAACGGCTCCACCTCCATGGGCTCGGTCTGCGCCTCCACGCTGTCCCTGCTCAACGCAGGTGTGCCGCTGAAGGCACCGGTGGCCGGCATCGCCATGGGTCTGGTCTCTGACGAGGTCGACGGCGAGACCCGCTATGCAGCCCTGACCGATATCCTCGGCGCCGAAGATGCCTTCGGCGACATGGACTTCAAGGTGGCCGGAACTTCCGAGTTCATCACCGCTATCCAGCTGGACACCAAGCTCGACGGCATCCCGGCCTCGGTGCTCACCGCAGCGCTGAAGCAGGCACGTGAGGCTCGTCTGCACATCCTGAGCGTGCTCAACGCCGCCATCGACACACCTGATGAGATGGCAGCCACCGCGCCGCGCATCATCTCCGTGAAGGTCCCGGTGGACAAGATCGGTGAGGTCATCGGCCCCAAGGGCAAGATGATCAACCAGATCCAGGAAGACACCGGCACCGACATCTCCATCGAAGATGACGGCACCGTGCTGATCGGCGCCACCGACGGTGACTCCGCTGAGGCCGCTCGCGCAGCCATCAACGCGATCGCTAACCCGCAGGTCCCTGAGGTCGGCGAACGCTACCTCGGCACCGTGGTGAAGCTGACCACCTTCGGCGCCTTCGTCTCCCTGACCCCGGGCAAGGACGGTCTGCTGCACATCTCCGAGCTGCGCAAGCTCAACGGCGGCAAGCGCGTGGACGACGTCGAGGATGTCCTGGGCGTGGGCCAGAAGGTCCAGGTGGAGATCACCAAGATCGACGACCGCGGCAAGCTCAGCCTCGCCCCGGTGGTTGAGGAGGACTCCGCGGAGACCACCTCGGTCAACCAGGTCAACACCGAGGAAGACGCCTGAGTCTTGCTCACCTAGTACCAGGCAGACACCGGATCACCGGAGTCTGAGCTGATAGGCCGATGGCCGGGTTCCTGTTTTCAGGGGCCCGGCCATCGGCGTGCCGGATGCGGTGACGCCTCGGGCGTGAGCTGGAAGGAAGAGAGATGACAGTAGCCCAGGTACTGCTGGCTCTTGAACTGATCGGCACCTTTGCCTTCGCAGTCTCCGGGGCGCTGCTGGCGGCGAAGAAGGGCTTCGATATTGTCGGCTCCCTGCTGCTGGCCGGGCTCGCCGGTCTCGGCGGCGGCGTCATCCGTGACCTCATCGTCGGGCAGGGAGTCCCCACCGCCTTCGCCGCACCGCTGTATCTGATCCCGGTGGCAGCCGCCGCACTAGCTGTCTTCTGCCACCTGATCCGCGAGGACCGACTGCGCCGGACCCTGCTGGTGTTTGACGCCGTCGGGCTCTCCCTGTTCTGTGTGATGGGCTCCACTATTGCCTATACCGCAGGCCTGAACCCGGTGGCAGCCACCCTGCTGGGTGTGATCACCGCCGTGGGCGGCGGGGCGCTGCGAGATATTGTGGCCAATGAGGTTCCGCAGATCTTTAATCCCGACGGCGTCTACGCGGCTCCTGCTTTCCTCGGGGCAGCTGCGACCACTGCGGCACTGTATTGGGAAGTCTTTGACGGATTCGCGGCAGTGGCCATCGCCTTGATGGTCTTCATCATCCGGATTCTGGCGCTGAAACTGCGCTGGCGAGTACCGCTTGCGGTACTGGGACTACCCCGAAAGGCCAGCGGCGAGTAGATTCAGCATAGGTGCAGCACATCTTGTCGCATCGGCGTAGTGAGTAACACTCGGGGTGTTGTGACGGGACTTCCCGGGTGGGAAGGAGCATGACATGCCGGTATTTGAACGCGAGACCTATCTGCCTTTCGCCCGGCATGACGTCTTCAGCTGGTACTGCCGCCCGGGCGCGCTGACCAGGCTGCAACCACCCTTTGCCGGCAGCGTTGTCCAGGAACCGCCCGAAGGGCCGGTGGACGGCGCAGAATCTGTGATCACGCTGAATCCCCCGGGGCTGATGGGCAACAGCGCCAAGGCCGGTATCGATTTACTGGGCACCCTGCTTCCAATGAGCCCGCAGGCAGCGGTGACCTGGCGATCCCGCCATGAGGATTACGAGCATGACCGCGGCTTCAGCGATGTCATGGTTGCCGGACCGCTGAAGTCCTGGCGGCACCAGCGACGGTTCGAAGACTCCGGTGAGGGAACCCTGCTGAAAGAGCGGATCAGCTATGAGCTGCCGGTGCTGAAACGGCTGCCACGAGCCGCCCGTCAGATGACCCAGCAGCGTTTTGAGAAGGAACTGGAGAGGATCTTCACGTTCCGGGAGCACCAGACCATCCAGGACCTTGCCTTCCACCAGTCTCACGGTTCACTGGCCACCCAGCAGCGGCATGAGCGCAGCGATACCCAGGCGTGGCTGGAACCTCACGAGGACTCCACCCACGCACGCATCAACGTGGTCGCTGTCTCCGGGGCTACCGGCATGATCGGCACCCAGGTCTGCGCGCTTCTGGGCGGTGCTGGGATTGAGGTGCGCCGACTGGTGCGCCCGGAGTCAACCGCAGGATCAGCCGAGCGCGGTGATAGCCAACCCAGTGACGACACCGCCATCCGCTGGGATCCCGAGGCCGGAACCATTGATGCGGAGGCGCTGGCGGAAGTCGACGCGGTGATCAACCTGGCCGGGGAGCCGCTGGCGGCGAAGTTCACGCCGGAGCATAAGCAGAGAATCCAGCGCTCCCGGATCCGCGGCACCCGACTGCTGGCCGAAACCCTGGTCCGCCTGGAACAGGCCGATGATCGGGGACGGGCACTGATCAGTGGTTCCGCCATCGGCTGGTACGGTGCCACCGGCGCTGACCGCACCCACACGCGTACTCCACTGCATGAAGAGGATCCCGCCGGCACTGACTTTCTGGCCAGCGTGTGTCAGCAGTGGGAAAAGGAAGCCGACGCCGCAGCCGGCGAAGGGGTGCGTGTGGTGACCGTGCGCACCGGCATTGTGCAGTCCCCCTCCGGTGGCGCGCTGGCGCGTCAGCTGCCGCTCTTCGCCGCGGGTCTGGGCGGGCCGCTGGGCCGCCGACAGGTCTTAAGCTGGATCAGCCTCGATGACATTGCCTCACTGATCGTGCACCTGACCCTGGACTCCCGCGCCCACGGTCCGGTCAACGCGGTGGCACCGCACCCAATCAACGGAGCCGACTATGCCCGCACACTCGGAGCGGTGCTGCGCCGCCCGGCGGTGCTTCCAGTGCCGAGCCTGGCGCCCCAGCTGCTGCTGGGTAAAGAATGCACCCGCGAGATGGTGCTGGCTGATCAGGACGTCAGCGCAGAGAAGGCGCTCAGCCTCGGCTTCGGCTACCGTCACCCGAGTCTGGAACAGGCGCTGCGGCATGTCCTGGGCCGCTGAGCCGCTCACCTGGAGGCACTGACGGCGGCCGTCGTCGTCGTTAGTCTCCGGTCTCCAGGTTGCTGACCGCCGGGCCCTCCAGCAGGGTGCCGTCCGCGGCGAACCGTGAGGCGTGCAGCGGGCAGTCCCAGCTGCATTCAGCATCATTCCAGTTCAGCACGCCATGCATATGCGGGCAGATCGCGGAGACCTTCCGTGTGGTGCCGTTCACCGTGGAGACACCCACCGGTTTGCCGTGAACGCGGCCGACGACGCCCTGACCTTCCTCTGGGGCCTCATCCGGTAGGGAGTGCAACTCCGCAGAAGCCCAGTCCCCGGCCATCCGGGCACCGATGGTGAGGTTGTCCTTGACCCCGGTGAGCACCCCGCTGACTGTGGCAGAGCGTTCGGTGAGCACCTGAGCCCACGACATATGGCCACCGAGAATCTCGCTGGAGATCGCCAACGCCGCGGCGACACCGTTGGTCATACCCCATTTGTTGTAGCCGGTGGCCAGGTAGATGTGCCCACCGCCGCGGGGCAGCTTGCCGAAGAATGGCACATAGTCAGCCGGCCGGTAGTCCTGAGCGGACCAGCTGTGGGTCAGTTCCGCGCCGGGGAAGTGCGCTGTGGTCCAGGCCCGCAGATCATCCACCGCCCCCTGGTGGTCACTGGTGCGCCCGACGACGTGGCCGTTTCCGCCTACCAGCAGCAGCTGCTCACCGTTGATATCGGCGGTGCGGGTGCTGCGGCTGGGGGAGTCGACGCTTAGGTACATGCCCATCGGGATGTCCTGGTCCTGCGGGACTCTGAACGCCATCGCATAGGAGCGGTGGCCTTTGAGCTTGGCGAAGTACCCGCCGCGGTCAAGCACAGGGGCTCCGGTGGCCAGGACCAGCTGATCGGCGTGTAAGTCTCCGGCGGTGGTCTGCACCTGGACGGGGGCGTCGTCGTCGCTGGTGGCATCAGTGACCCGCACGCCTTCGAAGATGACCCCGCCGCGTTCCCTCAACTCCACGGTCAGCGCATCGAGGACCTCAGTGGGGTGGATCTGGGCCTGCTCCGCCAGGGACACGGCCCCGGCTACCGGATGCGGCAGCTCGGTGTCATTGGTCCAGACGGCGTGAAGTCCGGCATCTTCGGCGGCCTGAAGTTCCTTCTCCAAGGCGCTGATGCCCTGCTTGCCGTTGGCGTAGATCAGCGAAGTCCGCCGCTGGTAGCTGATCCCGTTGTCCTCCAGGTGGCGCAGCAGCCAGGCCTGGCCCTCCCGGTTGGCTTCCACATAGGCCTGCAGCACCTCATCGGAGTGGTGACTGCGGATGCTGGAGAGGTTGGTGCCCTGCAGCAGCGAGACTTTCGCGGTGGTGTTGCCGGTGGCCACTGCACCCACAGTGCGGGCCTCAACCACCGCCACCTGATGACCTGCCCGGGCCAGCAGTACCGCCGTGGTCAGCCCGGTGAGCCCTGCTCCGGCTACCACGGTGTCATAGCGTGCCCCTGGGGTCAGGACATCTGCAGAGGGACTGACAGGATGGGTATCGAGCCACAGCGAACGCATGGTGGAGTTCCTTCGTCTTAAGGTGCAGACGGTCCGACGTCGTCGCGGACCTGTTTCAGTTGTCTCTGGCGCCGGCCTGGTGCAGGTCCGGGTGCCGCTGCTCCCATCCTGTGAGGCGGACCTGAGTATCAGCCGAGTGCGTGCCGCCTGCTGTCCAGGGACGACTTCAGTTCATCAGGGCGATGTAGAAGTTCAGTGTGGAGGCGTAGAGAACCCAGGCCAGGTAGGGGATCAGCAGGACCCCCGCTGCGCGGCTGATGGGCCAGAAGGCGCGGATAGTCAGTCCGATCATGATGATCAGCACCAGGATCAGTGCAAAAGCTGCCCATAGCGCTGCCGTCCCCCACAGCGGGTAGCCGCTGAAGAACAACGGCGACCACGCACCGTTGAGAACCAGCTGGACGGCATAGACCACCAGCGCTGGCCAGACCCGGACGTGGTGACGTTGCCGCCAGATGAGCCATGCGGCAACACCCATGACTATATAGAGGGCGGACCATACCGGGCTGAAGAGCCAGTCCGGTGGGTTCCAGGGCGGGGTCTGGGCGTTGTCGTACCAGCCGTCGGTATCATCGGCGATCAGTCGGCTGGCCCCGAAGCCGATCAGCACCGGTACGGCGATCATCACCGCCAGCCCCAGAATCTGCGTCACCGCCGAGTCCCGCCGCGCGCCGGAATGGGATTCTTGCCGGGCACCGCTGGGGGCGGTCTGGTTGTTCTGTGCAGCCCGATCCTGTGCAGCCCGGTTCTGTGCAGCGCTGTTGTCCTGGGGAGCCCGGTTCTGTGCAGCGCGATTCCGTGCAGTGCGGTTCCTTGCCGCGTCACTCATCAGTCGTCTCCTGACAGGTCAGCAGCGGCGCTGACCTGTTTTTATCCTGACGGTGCCAGGTGGATACAGGCTGAACGGCCTAGGCCGTGATTACCGGCTGCGGCTGAGGAACCAGTTCACCACTGCGGCCACCAGGATCACACCGGCGGCAAGAAGCGGAACCAGCGCAGCCACGGCCGTGCCGTAGTTCTCCGCCAGCGCTCCGGTGATCGCCGAGGCAGCTGACTGTCCCACCACAATGCCGGTGGTAGCCATGGACATTGCCGTGGCTGAGCGGCCCTGCGGGCTGCGCTGGGCCACCAGGCTGAAGACCGTCACCAGGGTGGGGCCAATGCCGATACCGATCACCAGCAGCGCCACCATCAGCAGCAGAAGCTGGGGCTCAGCCGCAGCGGCAGCGATCCGCATGCCCACTGCGCCCACCAGGATCAGCGCAGCAAAGGTCAGCCAGCGGGCACGCAAGCTGAATCCGGTGGGGAACAGTGCGGCACCTAGGGCGAAGGCCGCTGAGCCCACACCCATGGCGCTGTAGGCCAGCCCGGCGCGCTCGGCGTGGCCAGCATCATCCATAAAGGAGGTCAGCGAGGTCAGAGTGGAGCCGAAGACCAGCCCAATGCCCAGCACGCCCACCAGTACCACCAGCAGGCCGGGGGAGAACAGTGCTCGGGTAGGCGCGGGGGCGACGTCGTGCTCTGTGTGGTGCGGCACCGCCCGGGAAGTGCGGTGCAGTGCGAAGGAGGTGACGAAGATGGCAGTCAGCACCGCAGCACCAATGATCGGTGCGGCAGGTCCCATGGCTGCAGCCAGCAGGCCCACCACCAGCGGGCCGAAGACGAAGGCCACCTCATCGACTGCTGATTCATAGGCCATGGTCCCGTTGAGGGTCTTCTGCTGACGTGCTGCAGGCAGCTGGCCGGTGATGATGCCCACCAGTCGGCTGCGGGACATGGGCGGCACCTGCGGAGCACTGGCGCCGATAAGGAAGGCAGCGCTAAGGACGGACCAGGAGCCCAACGGGCTGTAGGCGGTCCAGGCAAGCAGCAGCAGCGCAAGGCTGTTGGCCACGCCGGCGGCCAAGACCACCGGACGCTGGCCCCAGCGGTCGGCGGCGGCGCCGATCAGCGGGCCGAAGCATGCGGTGCCCAGTCCCACCATGGCAGATGTCAGGCCACCGAGGCTGATGGAGTCGCGGGCGGCCACCACCAGGGTCAGCACGCCCACCACCATCATGGCGTAGGGGAAACGGGCGATCAGGGCGATGGGGAAGTAGGTGGGCCCCACGGCTTCGCGCAGGGTCTGCGGCTGAAGCGGGGCGGAATGGGAGGAGGAGGAGGGGGAGAGGGCGGCGGCAGCGGCGGGCTCGGGGTGCTGACCGGCTTCGGCCGGGCGGTTCATCTCAGATGACATAAAATGTGTAACTCCATTGGCGGTTGGTGGGTTCATAAGTGCCGCCTTGTCCGCGCAGAGAGCCGGACAGGTAGATACACGCTGGGGCCATAGCTGAGTGAACCTCTTCAGCGCAGAGTGCGGTGATCCGCAGCCGCGTGGGGAGCGCATATGGCCAAATCCAGCGCTCTATCCTACCGCCCACCGGTGATATCACGAAACGTTCAGGCATTGACCAGGATGCTTTCATCGTCGAGGATGCTCCGGGACAAGCACACCACGAGAGGACATCAATAATGAGCAGCACCGCGGACACCACCGACGACGACCTCGCGCGTCCCACCGGTCCGGGTAAGCGCGGTATTCTCCAGCGTTTCCTGGACGGTATCGAGTTCGCCGGCAATAAGCTTCCCCACCCGGTGACGCTCTTCGCCGGACTGGCGCTGCTGATTGTGCTGCTCTCCTGGGCGCTGTCCCAGGTTGGTGTCTCCGTGGAGGACCCCATTGAGGGCGGCAGTGTGGAGGTCTTCAACCTGCTCTCCGGTGAGGGCATCGAGTGGATGTTCACCTCCATGGTGGATAACTTCCTGGGCTTCGCTCCGCTGGGTGTTGTGCTGGCCACCATGATCGGCATCGGCATGGCCGAGCAGACCGGGCTGATCGGCACTGCGCTGCGCACTTTCATCTTGTCTATCCCGCGGACCCTGGTGACTTTCGCCATCGTCTTCGCCGGCATCATGTCCTCGCTAGCCTCAGATGCTGGCTATGTGGTGCTGCCGCCGTTGGCGGCCATCCTCTTTGTGGCGCTTGGCCGTCACCCGCTGGCCGGCATTGCCGCAGCGTTCGCGGGCGTCTCGGCGGGCTTCAGCGCGAATCTGCTGCTTTCTGGAACAGACGTGATGCTCGGTGAGCTGACCATTGAAGCTGCTGGCACTGTGGATCCGGAGTACGCCGAGGGTATGAACCTGGCGATGAACTACTGGTTCATCATCGCCTCCACTGTGGTGCTCTCGATTGTGGGCACCTTGGTGTCGCGTTTCATCGTCGAACCGCGCCTGGGTTCGTGGAAGGGCGAGGGCGTCGTCGAAGGTGAAGACCGTGAGTCTTTGAAGGTCACCACCGTGGAGAAGAAGGGCCTGATTGCCGCTGGTATCGCCCTTGTGGTGACGGTTGCTGCGCTGCTTGCGTTGATCATTCCTGAGAACGGCCCGCTGCGCGGTGACGACGGCGGGATCGTGCAGTCGCCGTTCATGAACTCGCTGGTCGTGGTGATTATCGCGGCGTTCTTCATCCCTGGCTTGGTCTACGGCATTGTGACCAAGGTGGTCCGCAATGACACTGACGCGGTCAACCACGTCTCGAAGACTCTGGCCGGTATGGGCATGTTCTTGCTGCTGGCGTTCACCGCTGGTCAGTTCATCGCCTACTTCAACCAGTCCAACCTGGGGCGTGTGGTCTCTGTGGTTGGCGCTGACGCGCTGCAGTCCATCAACCTCACCGGCTTCCCGCTGGTGCTGGCCTTCATGCTGTTTGTCTCGGTGGTGAACCTGTTTGTGGGTTCGGCCTCGGCCAAGTGGGCGCTGCTGGCTCCGATCATGGTGCCGATCATGATGCACTTGGGGATTTCGCCGGAGTTCACTCAGGCTGCATACCGTGTGGCGGATTCGGCCACTAATATCCTATCTCCGCTGCTGCCCTACTTCGCCATTGTGATTGTGGTGGCCCAGCGCTATGACAAGCGTTTGGGTATCGGTTCGCTCATCTCGGTGATGCTGCCGTACTCCATCGCGTTCATGGCGGTGTGGTCAGCAATGACCCTGGGGTGGATGTGGCTTGATGTGCCGCTGGGCCCGAACGCCCCCGTCTACTACGCACCGTAAGCGCTGAAGGGCCCGGGCCTGACTCGCAACAGCTGAGTGCAGGCTCGGGACCTCCACGTGTGGTTCAGTGGATGGTCACAGGTTCACCCTGCCGTGGTCTCCCATGTCTGGAGTATCTTCGCTGCTGAGTGAGGACTTCACCAGCTTCACCAGCGCGCTGGCCTTGCCAGGTCCCTCCCAGTACTGGGCGGTATCCGGGGTGACGCACAGAAGAGCGGCGTCGGGGTCGTCCGCGCCGTCGCTGAAGTATGCTTCGGCTCCGAGGTCATCCAGCTCAGCCTTCTTCTGAGGGTCAGTGACGAGAGCGGCGGTACCGGCTACAGAAACCCAAGTCTTATCCGCGACGAAGCCGAGATTGACGTGGCCGTCGCCCAGGACGTCGTCGATCTTTTCGGAATCCACCGGCGTAAAGAACCAGAACCGGTGATCCTCATCAATATGAGATACCGCCATAGGCCGGGATACCAGACGACCCGTGGAGTCCACGGTGGTGAACATGCAGGTCCCTATGTCCTTGAGTGTGGCGATCAAGTCCTCAGGGGTGTGCTGAGCCATAGTCTCCTCCTGTGATGTGGTCGGAAGGCGAGTGTAGGCAGCTGCTCCTGATTGGTGGCTTTGCGGTGCCCGGTAATTGCCCGAGATCAAGGCGCCGGGGCCCGATGCCGGGCAACTTGTTACCTGACAGGCATCTATGATGAGGTGCGTGACTTTGAATATCAGTGTTATTGGTACCGGTTATCTGGGAGCGACCCATGCTGCATGCATGGCCGAGCTCGGCTTCAGCGTCGTCGGCGTTGATGTCGACCCGGAGAAGATCGATTCCCTCTCCCGCGGTGAGCTGCCCTTCCACGAACCCGGCCTGCCGGAACTGATCCGCAAACATGTGGATTCTGGTCGCCTGCGCTTCACCACCGATATGTCCGAAGTCGGAGCCTGGGGTGATGTGCATTTCATCGCGGTAGGCACCCCGCAGGTCAAAGGCGGCACCGGCGCTGATCTGACCTACGTGGATGCCGCCACCACCTCCCTGGTGCGCTCCATCACTAAGTCCGGTGCCCTGATTGTGGGTAAGTCCACTGTCCCGGTGGGTACTGCTGCCCGGCTCTATGACCTGGTGCAGGAGCAGAAGAACCCCGGTGTGGAGCTGTCTTTGGCATGGAACCCAGAGTTCCTGCGTGAGGGCTTCGCGGTAGAAGACACCCTGCGTCCTGACCGTCTGGTGGTAGGCACCCGAGCTGCAGCTGATGAGGCGAAGCTGCGTGAGGTCTACGCCGAAGCCCTGGGCCGGCAGACCCCGTGGGTGTCCACTGATTTTGAGACCGCTGAGCTAGTGAAGGTCGCTGCTAACGCCTTCCTGGCCACCAAGATCAGCTTCATCAATGCTTTTGCTGAGGTCACTGAGACTGTTGGCGGTGATATCACCACCTTGGCTGATGCGATCGGTTTCGATGACCGGATTGGCCGTAAATTCCTCAACGCTGGTGTGGGTTTCGGTGGCGGCTGCCTGCCTAAGGACATCCGTGCCCTGCAGACCCGTGTGGCGGAGCTGGGTCTGGATCATTCCATGAAGTTCTTGGATGAGATTGATCAGATCAATCTGCGGCGGCGTAAGAAGGCTGTGGCTCGGGCCTTTGAACTGCTGGACCAGGATGTGGTGGGTAAGAAGATCGCGGTGCTGGGGATTACCTTTAAGCCGCTTTCTGATGATGTCCGTGATGCTCCTGGCCTGGATGTGGCTGCCCGGTTGTTCAACGCTGGTGCTGATGTTTATGTCTATGACCCTGAGGGCAATAAGAACGCAGCAAAGCGCTACCCGCGTCTGGGGTATGTGGATTCCCTGGCTGAGGCGGTCAAGGACGCTGAGCTGGTGGTGCTGACCACTGAGTGGAATGAGTTCAAGGCGCTGACCCCGGGTGATCTGGAGGATCTGGTAGCTGCTAAGCGGTTCGTTGATGCCCGTAATGTGCTTGCTGCTGCTGAATGGGAAGCCGCAGGGTGGACCTTCGCTCAACTTGGACGCAAATTCAGAGAGAGCGACGTTCGCTCCACGCACTGATGGCCTCCGGACGCCAGAAGATAGACTGCGCAGGATGACTGATATTCGGAGTGGCACCCGCAGCGTTCTTGAGGGAGCCTCTGATCTGATCACCGAGCTGCTTCCCAAGCTGGATTCTCTAAGGTCAGATGTGACCTTGAAGAACGACGGAACTCCGGTGACCCAAGCGGATCTCCTTCTGCAGCAGGCGTTGCAGCGCTATCTGTCGTCCCATATGGAAGACCTCACCTTCGTCGGGGAGGAAGGACAGTGGGACCCGGACGCCGAACCCCAGGGATGGACAGCCGTGGTGGATCCCATCGACGGCACAGAGAACTTTGCGTCGAACCTGCCGGAATGGGGAGTCGCGGTTTCGATCTTCCGGGGCCCCAGGCATGCCGGAAGCATGATCGTACTGCCGGACCTGGGCAAACGTCTGATCACTGGCGACACCGTTACTTACGCATCATCACGCATCACTGCGTTCTCATCTGCAATCAGCGATGAGTTGGTGGAGCAGCTTGCCAGAACACCGCAAGCTCGCGTGATGGGTGCCGCGGTCTACAATCTCTACGGGGTCTGCACAGGACGTCTGGCCACCTTCATCAACCCCGTGGGCGCCTACTCGTGGGACCTGCTCGCTGGGGTGCAGCTCGCCTTGGAACACAACTGTGAGGTCTATATCGATGACGAACCCTACCGCGGAGGCTATCTCTACCCTGGCCGCAAGTACCGCCTCGAGATACACCACCGACACGATCGTCATCCTCGGTAAAGGACCCTCCGCGGACCTGGTGCATACCCGGGTCTTCAACAACGCAGTACTCATCGGCATCAATGATGCCGAGCGCATCCACCCCACGGACATCACCATCTTCTACGAAGATTGGGTGGGGGAGTCGGTTGCAGAAGACGGGTTCCGCTCAGCGACCTACGTGACTTCCACCGACTTCGCCGCGCCGGGCCGGGACATAGTGAAACTGCCCTTCCGCGCTCTGTCCAACGACGCTGAAGATCAGATGCTCCTGCGTTTCCAGGATCGATCCGAAGTAGCGATCGAAGAAGCGATGTTCCTCACTGCCTTAGAAATTGCGCGTGCAATCGCTGACCATCGCGGACGCCAGCAGACTGTCTATATGGTCGGTTTCGACTTCACGCCGGACGCCGGGTTGGCCCGAGCCGCTGCCTCGCAATACCGGCCGCAACTCTCCAACCGCCGCCGGGCAGGCATGGAACTGCAGGAGTTCATCCTGCGCAATGCGCTTTATACGCTGAAGGACTCCAACCTAGATGTGCACCACGTAGGCACCCGGGAGTTCTCCGACCTAACCCCAGAACTGCTTAACGAGCGCTTTCAGGTTACGGTCAAAGAAGCCGCCGAGCTGCCAACGACGGAGCCTGAGACTGAGATCCCGGCAGTCGAGATCACCGCGGAGATCACCACCAACCACTTCGGGGACTTGGATCGTTTAGAGAAGCTGGTGCGTGCCGCCCACGCTGCGGGAGCGGATTGGGTGAAGGTCCAAAAGCGCGATGTGGAAACTTTCTACACGCCGGAACAGCTGGCCAAGCCGTATAAGTCCCCCTTCGGGACTACCTTTGGCGATTACCGCCGCCAGCTGGAGCTGGACAAAGCCGGATTCACTTTCCTTGATGAGCTGACCAAAGACCTAGGCATCAAATGGTTTGCCTCCGTACTGGACAAGCCGTCCTTCCAGTGGATGACAGGCGAGCTGGATATACCGCTGGTTAAGCTTCCCTCCACCATTTCCAGGAAGAAGGACTACCTGGAGTACGTGGCCAACAATTACACCGGCTCACTGGTGATCTCCACCGGAATGACGGACAAGGCTTACGAGGATTGGCTGATTGAGACCTTCACCAAACAGGACACTCTGTACCTGTTGCACTGCAATTCGGCGTACCCCACACCGGATGAACACACCAACATAGGTGTAGTGCGTCATTACGCCGAACTAGCACAACAGCAGGCGTCCAAGCCGGGTCCACGTATTGTGCCAGGCTACTCAAGCCATGACTTTGGCTGGATGGCTTCAGCGCTAGCTGTAGCTGCGGGTGCCGGCATGGTGGAGAAGCACGTGAAGCTGGGTAACACCGAGTGGGCGCATTTTGATGCGGTTGCTGTGGATCTCACCACCGACGCGTTCAAGGAGTATGTTGATGCGGTCCGGAAGGCGCAGCTTCATGTGGGCTCCACCGAGAAGAAGATCACCGCCAGCGAGCACCACAAGTACTAATCTCAAGTGGTTCGAGGATGTGGGCTAGGGACGCTGCGACAGCATCTGGTCTAGGATCGCCACACCTACCCGTCGTTCTCGTCCGTAGGCCGGATAGATAAACTCCGAAAGATCTGCCCCAGGATCGACGTCGAGGACTACTGCCTCGTCTGCGGAGTCAAGACTCGGAGTGATGATATCCACCGCCGTAGCGGAGAGTCCGGGGAACGCCCACATGGCATTTACAGACAGATCAAGCAGACCTGGGGCAACAACCTCGAGTACATCGATGCTCAACCCGCCCCCGCCGTGGAGGTCCGCTAGTGGCTGTAAAACTTGTAAAGAACCCTCGTGCGGTACGTAGTCCGGGGACACGGTGAGACCCGAGATAAACTCCTCGTCCAGAGTTGGTAGTTGTTCCTTGAGGTATCCGCACTGTTCGCGTCTCCGCAGTTCCTGCTCCAAGAGACCCTGAGTACTCGTTTGCCCATCGCCAGTGACGTAGAGCGGAACTCTGACTACTGCAGCTGCAGCCTTTTCCCCTACAACATAAATGCGCAGCAGAAGCCCTCGTGTATGGGGCTCGACGTCGATTTGCCTGTCAACGAGGCGTAGGTTGTCCAAAGCGCGGAGAGCTTTCGCCCACGCGAATTCGAACTGGGCGGGATCCTGGACGATACTAGTACCGGCCTGTTGAGCCCTTCGTGCTGTAGGCCTGATGACTGTAGGCCCATTAATCGCAGCACTATGCCGGTGGGCGGCTTGGTCCTGACTGTGCTGAAAAACCTTGCTCGACTGTACCGGTACTCCGGAGGCCATAAGGTACTGGCGCAACCGTTGTCTCGAGTGAGTTGCTTGGCGTGCCTGGTGGCTTACTAGCGTCGTGTATTTCCCGTCGATTCCGCCGATCGTTTTTCCCGAGCGTGTAAGGACATAGGCGGGCAAAGCGTTCGGGGGGGTGAGTTTTGTGGCGGTGACTTTTCTCCGCTTGCGCGCGTCCACAATTAGTATGCCTCGCGAACCGAGCGGCTTCTCCCAAGTATTGAGCTCACTTCGGCGCGGCTCTACCGCATCGCGGATAAAATCTTCCACGGCCGATGTGTGGCGCTGCTCAGCTGGCGAGGAAGTGGCGTGGCGGGTCATGCCCTACAGAATAACTGCCGGACTCGCGAGCAGGTCGTGGGCCCGAACCACGGCATCGCGGAAATGCCCCCTGCTGGGAGGTTCATGACCCTGGGGTCCGTCGTAAAGCTCGAAGATGAAGTTGTCCCGATTTGGGCTGTTCGTGATGGCCTCACGAAATGGTGCGAAGTGATTCTTCACATGGTGGGGGTCATTGCGGTTTTGCAGGAGGAGGGCTCTATTGGCCCTAGGCTGCGCGTATTGCTTGAGTACCGATGTTCGTGGTCCAAGCGCCTGGGACCATCGTTTGCGCGAGCCTTTGTCAGGAATCAGCTGGGGTACTATCCGCTTGAGATAACTGGCTTGTGCCGGCCAGTGGTATTTCGCGATATCCGTCTGAGGGTTGAACGCCACGGCCATGCTCCCTGGCACGTATGAGGACACCTGGAGGCTCGCAAAGGCTCCGCCAGAGGAGCCTGCGAGAATCAGGTGTGAAGCTCCGGTCGCTTCAGCTGCTTGAGCGAGAACGCTGGCTAGCACCGGGAACAGGTCAAGACTCTCCGAACCCAGGTACCAGCCGAGCTTCAGCTGGGGGTCGATGGACAACGTCGGATCTGAGAAGTAGATGGCGCTGTACTCCGTGTTCTGCAGAGTACGTAGCCACTCGAAGCGAGGTAGGTGATGGTGACCAGGCACCATCATTCCGTGAAAGACCGCAATGATTGTGTCACTCTTCTTGTTTACCAAGAGAGTCTCAAGCAAAACGTCCTGCTCTATGGTTACCAGATAACGAACGCCCCCAACGCCGGTATGAGGGCGGAACGAACTTAGACTTGGGACAGTTGCAACAGGAACGTTTACTGCTCCGTTTTCGATCTGTTCTGAGACAAGCGGGGAGGGAAACTTCATACGGTGTGCTTTCTTCGAGGAGAAGGTGGTCAGACCACGAGGAGACTCTATCGCTCTGCAGGGTTCCCGCCCCTGATCCTGCAAGCAAAGGAGAGTGCCAGACTTCAGGGCGACTCCTTCTCATGGGGAGTGCAGATATTGCGTCAGTCAACACTCCAGGGTCAGAGGACAACGAGGAAGCCTAAGATTCGGAGTCGCCAGACGGCAGCCTGGTAATCTGGTCGCTGGTTTGCTGGCCCATAACTCCTCTGATCGCAGGTCAATGAAATTCAAAGTCGTCAATTTCCAGGCTGGCCGCATTAGCGGCTGGTTCTATGACTCCGAGGCGGTGCACTCCGGTGCTCCCGTGCTCGATCTGCGGATCGATGGCGAAACCGTCGACACCCTGACTTGCAATATCTTCCGTGGTGAGCTCCCAGAAAGTGACTTTCTCACGCGCAACGTGGGATTTCTTGGAGCACTGCCTGCCAGCTGGTGGACCGGCAGTTCCTACCGGGTGCAGTTGGTGCACCGCGCCTCAGACCAGCTACTGCATGAGGAGGTGCTGGAGGCTCCTGATGCAACGGTAGATGAAGCAGGCGGGTTGAATGGTCAGTTTCTCATCAGCTCCCGCGCTCAGGTGGCTGGCTGGGCCGCTGTGGGGGATGATTCCACGCGTGTTCGCATCGTGGTCGATGGGCAACTAGTTGAAGACGCGCGCGCGGGCGCACTCTCCTTACCGTGGAGGCGTGACAGGTTCAACCTGCAGGGTCCCGTCGGTCGATTCTTCGGGACTCAGCTTCCGGGGGAGTTCTTTGACGACGAAATGCACGACGTCAGGGTCTTCGCCAGAGACTCCAGGAACTTATGGATCTCGATAGCTCAACAGCGGCTGCTGTTGCCGTCCAGCGAGCGGGAATCAGCTGAACGCGAGCGGACCAGGATTCGTGACAACCACCCTGAACCTTCCGACGCCTGGTTACGGCAGCCCACAATCAACGACAACATCAAAGTCGAGCAGCTGAGCGTAACGGGCACCTACGCCTGCGTAAGTCTCAGCGGTGATGTGACCAACCGCAGGGCCGTCCTGCGCATAGGTGAGAGTGAAGCGCTACTGCAAGCCATCACACCTACCGATAATGATGAGCTTCCTCGCAAGTCACTCCATTATTTCGCGGGAGCGATTTCGGTTCAGGAAGCCTTGAGCGGAAGTTTCGAGCTCCATCGTTCTGGAACTGACCTCAACTCAAGTTACGACCTCCACATGGGTGACGTCACCGGCAGGCAGCCTCAGGGAATGTCAGAGTGCATCTCCATCGACGTCGACGGAGAGCTCCTTACCTCGGAGGTGCGGCTCGATGGCGGCACCCTGACAGGATGGGCGGTCCATACCGCTGCGGTCGATGCTCCCCTGGATCTGGTGCTTGAAGAAGTCACCGGCCAAGAGACTAGCGAACTAGCGCGGACGCAGAACACCATGCGGAACAAACAGGCGCGTCTTGAGACAGGGCTTAGGCAAATCGGATTCGCGCTCGTTCTCCCGGCGCGAGTACTTGAACCCGGACCGTTCCATTTGCGACTGAAAGCGCTACACGCCGGTGGGGAAGAGATCCTCTGGGAGTCTTGGCGTTTCAAGTTAGCCGACGAACAACTGCTAGAGCTCGCCCTGGAGGCATCTACTGGGCGACGTGCACTTGCCCTCCTGAGCAGTGCGCGACGAGCAGGTCGAGAAGAGTTCGTCCGGATGTTCTTGGCGCGCTTCGCGGAGGCAAAATCTGACATCACCTTGACTGATGTAGAAGACGCGATTATCGAGTACCGCGATCCGCGTCCTGAGACCCTTGAGCCTTCCTCCGGCGCAGTCTGGTACTGGGTGAAGGAGCTTCGCTCGAATCCCGGTCGGATCCAGTGGTTTACACAGAACGCCATCCGGAACCGGAACGGCGGTGTGCGGGACGTCTTGGCATATGCAGCTTCGAAAGGACGCTACGACTTCGGACAGCTCCACGGTTTGCTCGAGTCCTGCCGCTCCCCACAGTTCCGAGACGAAGCGGTACAGGCGCTTGCAGACCACTGGAAGACCGCAGTGCTGTCGCTGGCTCGCTTCCTCTACGCCGCGCCGCGAGACGAAACCGATCACCTGGATTCGCTGACCTTGTATTCCCTGGTTGAGTCGTGGCACGGTATCCAGGACGTCGTGGGTCCGGATCGTTCCTTCTATGGTGATCTCCTGCGATGGCGGGGCGAACTTTCGGAATCGGCGAGGGTCCTGAATGCGAGCGACCCGGATGACGACCATGACTACTCGCAGCAGCTTCTCAGCCTCAACGCGCTGAACCCGAGTCACTCAGACGTTGCGCCGCGGGCGTGGCTCGATCGCTTCAACGAAATCCTCGAGGCCGGCGGAGCGGCACCTGTCGAGCTGGCTGATGCGAAGCTTAGCTTCTATGCTTTGCGCTCGGGATGCGCTCCCAGAGCACCTCTCGCGGACTCTGATCCTTTGGTCAGCGTGATCATGCCCATCTACGAGCCCACCGCCGCGCTCGACGTCGCCGTGGAGTCGCTGTTGCGGCAAACCTGGCGGAATCTGGAAATCATCATGGTGGACGATTGCTCTCCGGTCATAGATGCTGAGGGCAGCCCCACCCAGTACCGGAAGAGATTGCAACGCCTGGCTGCTCGGGATGACCGCATTCGCCTTGTGTTGAACGAGCGGAACCGAGGTGCCTACTCGGCGCGGAATGACGGTTTGGATTTGGCACGCGGTGAGCTGATTACCATCGCAGACAAAGACGACTGGCATCATCCTCGACAGCTCGAACTCCAGGTCAGGGATCTCCTAGCAGATCCGGACAAGATCGCCAATATGACGAACTGGGTGCGTGTTGACGAGAGCCTAAACTTTCGGCTTCGCTCCGCCACGGGACGGGTGATTTATCCGTCGATGCCCTCACTGATGTTCCGGCGGAATCCAGTCTTCAAAGATCTGGGTTACTGGGACACTGTCAGGAAGTCAGGTGACTCTGAGTTCAAGAGCCGTATAGAGAACTTCTACGGTGTCACCATTGAACCGATCGTAAAAGCACCCCTGGCGCTGGCATTGATGGAGGGCGGTAACCTCACCCAAGATGATATGGGCGTTGGGTACCTTGCACCGGACCGTAGGGCATACCTTCGTGCATACAAGCGGTGGCACCGATCAATTCGGGAAGAGCGCGAATCGGCCTTTATGCCGAAGGAGTCGCAGAGACGAGCCTTTGTAGCCCCTCACATGTACCTTCCGGGGAGCGGGTCCGGGGGTGGCATTAAATACGATGTCGTCTTCGCCTCAGAATTTGGATTCCTTGCAGGCAATTCCACGTCGCTTTTCACAGAGATTTCGGTCTGCTTGAACGCAGGTCTCAGAGTAGGAGTTCTGCCCTTCCAGAACGGCCTGATTCCCTCCGCAGCTAAGCGTCAATTCAATCAAAAGGTGGATGATCTGGTCTTCTCTGGCCAAGTTGACAGACTGTCCCATGAAACTGATGCGGAAACGGACCTACTGGTCATCCGCTGGCCCACGGCAGTCCAAGTTGTTCCGGACCGGCGAGCCGGCCTTAGGGCCAAGCGCGCTGTCGTGGTCGCTAATCACCCGCCTTTTGAACCTGGCGGACGTCGTAGCTATGACATTGGTGTTGTCACCCGGAACGTAGAACATCTTTTCGGACTTCGTCCCAGCTGGGCACCGCAGAGTGAGCAGGTCGGAGCTCTTCTCCAGCCCCTTATGCCAGACAGTGACCTGGAAGATTTCTCTTGGAAAGGGATCATCCGTATTAAGGATGCCGCGCAGCGCAACCGGTTCCGAGAGGGTCCTCCCGTTATAGGGCGCCACGGACGCGACGACGTGGTTAAGTGGCCCTCTGACCGGGACGTGTTTAGCGCGGTTTATCCGGTTGACGGAACTGCGAACGTTTGCATCCTGGGTGGTGCAAAGATCCCTGTACAAAAAGGCTTCCTTCCCCGGGGCGCCCAGGGGTGGGAGGTATACGCATTCAACGAAATCGAAGTCGACGAGTACCTGCGAGAAAAATTAGACTTCTTCGTCTACTTCCATTCCGAAGGCTGGCTCGAAGCGTTTGGTATGGCGATCCTGGAAGCTATGAGCTACGGGGTCGTCTGCGTGCTACCGACGCACTTTGAACAGGTATTCAAAGATGCTGCGGTTTATGCCAAGCCGAGTGATGTTCAGGACGTCGTCCAGCATATGTGGCACCCGGAGCGTTACCGTGAGCAGCAGCGGAACGCCCTGCGGTTCATTCAGAACGAATGTACTCCAGATGCATATATCCGCCGCCTCCGGCGACTCGGCGTCTATGCGCAACCTGCAGTCAGCACCGAAGCAACAAGCACTATAGGAAGGTAATGAGGAACTTATGGCTGGACCGTTAAAGCTGAAGCCCGCCCAGTGGGGGTTTGCCGCAGCTCTTGCAGTCGCCTTAGTGAGCCTGGCGATGTCTGCCGCCTTCCTGGTGACAGACCGCGTCGTCGAGGCAGCTGTTGTTCTCCTGGCCGGAACACAGCTATTGGTGCTTGGAGCGGTCTGGTTTGCCTACCGTGCCAGCACCCGCGTCACGACACTCAAACGGCAGACGGGCGGGCTGAAGCGTGAATTAGAGGGGCTCCGGAAAGAAGTCAGTGACCTGCGCAGAAAAGAAGAGGGGTGGCATGAGCTGACCCGGAAGCGTCTGCGGCAGAAGCACAACAGCCTAGAACGGATGCTCCAGAAGAACCGGGAGCTGCATGAGGTGACACGTAAACGGATCCGAGAGAAGCAGAGCGCGATGTACAAGTACATTGCAGGACGAACAGAGAAGCTCGAACGGCTGCACCAACAATCACTCCAGCAAGCGGCTCCTACTTACCAAAATCCAGCCGTTAAGAAGACTAAGCAGGACCAGCCTGCGTTACGTAACGCCCTCTTTGCTCTCCTGGAGAAGAACAACTAGATGAATACGCGATATGACACGGACGTCATTCACATCACTGACTTTCGGCTTCCTGGCGGGACCACCCATAGCGTGGCCGAAGAAATCCGGGCTCAGGCAGATGCGGGATTTCGAACACACCTTGTACATGCTCCTAGTAACTTGGTGGGAAAGGTGGCTGGATGGAGCGAAAACATCCGGTCAGTCAGCAGGCACCCGCACGTGAAGGTGGCCAGTGATCACAGCCGTCTGCGGGCCCAGGTCATCATTATCCGACATCCGAGCGTGATTGAGCAGACCCCCGCACTTTTCTCCAACATCACCGCGGACAAAGTGGTCCTCGTAGCTAATAACGCTGCAGTGGACGGGTCGGGAAACTACCACTATGACGTGGCCCGAGTCGATAAGAAGCTTCAAGCGCTCTTCGGCGTACGTCCAATGTGGGCCCCGATTGGTCCGGTCGTCGCCGATACCATCCGCCAACAAGGCATAGACGTGAATCTGGTGGATGAATATTGGCTGAATCTGCTTGCTATGCCAGAGGCTGCATTGGAGCGCGAGGGCTTCGTAAGTGACCGGCCAGTTATCGGAAGGCACTCACGTCCGCAACCGGCTAAATGGCCCGCACAGGCGGAGGAAATTCTAGCTGTCTATCCGGATGACGAATCGGTCCAGGTGGAAATCCTCGGGGGCAGCAGCGCAGCCGCCAAAGTCCTAGGGTCCACTCCGGCCTCGTGGAACGTGATTCCTTTCGGGGGAGAGAACCCTCGTGATTTCCTTCAGCGGATCGATTTCTGGGTCTATTTTCATCATCACGATCTCCGCGAAGCGTTCGGAAGAGCGGCGATGGAGGCTCTTGCCGCCGGCGCAGTTGTGATCCTCCCGGAGTACTTGCGTGAGACCTACGGTGATGCGGCCCTTTATGCATCCCCTGAAACAGCCATGGACGTGGTACGCGCTTACTACGACGATCGTGCGGCTTTTTTGGAACAGTCCCGTAAAGGACAGGCATTCGTTCGCAAGTTCGACCCTTCGCTCCATGGTAAGCGACTGCGCGACCTAGGCATCGTGCCCACCGCGGAGGAGAGTGGTCGTGCCATTCGTGTGCCGAAAATTGAAATGAACCGTAAGCGCCGGATCCTCTTCGTGACCAGCAATGGTGCCGGAATGGGGCACCTTACTCGCCTGCTCTCCGTAGCAACGCGACTGCCGGATGACGCGGAACCGGTTTTCGCTTCGCTATCCAGTGCGGTCGACATCGTGGGCCGCTATGGAATGCCGTACGAGTACATCGGTTCTAGGGATGGCTTAGGTATGGAGTCCAGGACCTGGCGACGCTACTCGAGAGAGCGATTCAGAATCCTTCTGGACGAGGTGGCCCCTGATACGTTGGTCTTTGACGGGACGTGGCCCTATCCCAGTTTCCGCGAGGCATTTGGAGAGCGTGCTCAGCACGCAGTCTGGATGCGCCGACCCATGTGGAAAGAAGACACCACAACGCGCCCTCTTAGCTGGGCTTCCGAGTTTGACGCAGTCATCGAACCAGGAGAGCTGGCAGAGTCCTACGATGCCGGACCTACGACTGACCTCAGGGACGCGGTGAAGATCGCTCCAATTACATTACTCTCCGAGAATGACCTCCTATCGCGCAGCGAAGCCAGACGCCGTCTGGGCTATAACGAGGACGACAAGGTTGTCCTTATCACCCTCGGTGCAGGGAATATCAACGACATCGGTTCTCTACAGGAGACGGTCCTGGGCTGGTTCGCCAACTATGCCCCGGGGTGGCGCGTGGTGATGACAAAACCCCCGATCGCCCACGGTGACTCTCTCCACGGAGTCGAGACCCTTCAGGTATATCCGCTGGCGGAATATACCAGGGCGTTTGATTTCGCCGTCTCTGCAGCGGGCTATAACGCTTTCCACGAATGGACCCGAGGAGCACTGCCGACCGTTTGGATTCCTAATGACGCGACTCGCACCGATGACCAGGTAGCCAGGGCGCGTTGGGCCGCAGATCAGGGCCTTGGGTTGCATGTACCGGATGATCAACCGCAACTCCTCGAAATGGCTCTGGCAAAAATGACCGACTCTGCAAATCTGATTGATATGCATGAACGCCTCGCTGGCATCAGTAAGACTAACGGCGGTGCGCAGGCTGCGGCCCTACTGATGGGAGAGACACTGTGATTGACATACAAGAATCGTGGAGCCACAGTCTGGAGGACGTTGTCAGCGAATATACGCGGCGTCATTTTGTGCGGCGCAAGCCATTGGGCTTCACCCCGAAGAAGGTCCGCAATCCCGAGGCTTACCTGCAGGTCCCCGCAGTGTTGGTTGTAGCCAGCGCTTCCACGAGACATTTGCATAGAGCTCTCTTCGAATCGATCGAGTTGCTGGAGAAGGCGTCGGGGGCCTTTAAAGTCGCGGTTTTCGCCGAGGCGGGTTCGGAGAAGATCACGAAGGCATTCGATTGGGCTGTTGAACACGTCTTCTCCGAACACGCTTGGTGGGGCATGTCAGATCGTAATTGGTTGAAAATGGCTTCGGAGCGGCTAGAGTGGGCCCAACAGATGTATGGGGCATCGTATGTGGTGGCTGCACGTTCGGTGCCTGAGGCTACAGCCGAAATTGCCCGGCTGGGCGTCTACTTCAATGTGGACAAAATAGTAGTAGCCTCAGCCCAGGCCCATTTGGAGGCGAGCGCCCCGCAGGTCGAACAAGGGCACTCATGGATCCGCGGGTGGTGGCATACTCTGCCTCAGGGACCTTCGGAGCATAGGTTCGCTGGGGGAGCTTTTGATGGCTTCCGTCTGAGCATCAACGCCCGAGGAAGCGCGATGACGCTGGTGTCTAGCGGAAGCGCGCATTCCTCCCTTGTGTTGGAGGCCGAACACCGAGGGTGGAATTCAGTTGTACTTCATCCCAGCGAGGGCTCGAAGGAGACATTCGAGCTTGCCCTACGACGTGCGGTCACGAGCGCCTTCAGCCAGACTTCCCAGGTGTTCCACGCAGTTACAGCGGCTCTTCCCCTCAAGAGTGCTAACTTAGGCGCCGGAACAATCGTTCATTCTGAGCGGACTGGATGGACGCTGGCTGACCGACAAGGATTCTCGTTCGTTCGCTCCGGAGTAACGGATGTGGCCCGGGCTATGGAGCACTTGGGGGAAGCTATTGCACTCAGCCAGGCGATGTACGACTAGACTGACGGGCGCTTAGTGTGGCTCATCTCTCTCCCTCGTGAGAGGTTCTGATCTGCGTTCCACACATCCGTGAAACTGCTTGGTAGGACGCGAGACGATCCGGTCGTACCGGACATTTTCTCTAACCACGGTGAAGCGAAGTAGGCATAGCAGCGCCTAATCCTGGAATGTTCGCTCTTCGGACGAGGCTCCTGGCCGTGGACGGTATTTGTGCCTGTTGATTAAGACCAATCAGTCAGGTCAAGAGAACGGAGACCCGTGGGTCGTCCTTCAGCGCTTTGAAAACCGCGTATGGGGTCCGGTCGCCGAGATGGGACTCTGCTTCGTCCAGGAGCTTGCTAAGACTATCTAGATCTGCGGTCTTCGTGTATAGCCGCGCGAGAGTGGAAACGGCATTACGGTGATAGAACGCAACGAGTGATTTTCGAAGCTCCGTTTCAGCGTCTTCATATTCATTATTAAGCAGATGCTCTCGACCCCTTTCTCCGTGCCAGATGTAACTCCCCTCCGTAGGCAGCTGCACATATGGGACTGTGTTTTCTTCAATTATGGGCACGATGAAGTCCTTGAGCACGCCGTACACCTGAAGAGTGTGTAGGACCGCGTGGCCGCTGTAGGGAATCTCCACGTAATTGCCGTGCGGGTAAGCAGGACGAATGACTCCATCGATGAAGGTCACGTCCTCCTCTCGTTTCGGGTCGAAAATGATGACGGGAGTGTGTTGTGAAACCGGAACCTCGGTGACCGGACGGTGCGTAAAGATGAGGTTCTGGTGCTTGCTTCGGCTGATAATGGAATGCGCTGAATTCTTGGGAGCGGATGCGACTATGGAAGCGTTGACGCTCCCGCCGTAATACGTTGCGGCGTAGCCTCCGAGAGAGCCTCCGTAGGTCACCACTCTGTCGTATCCTCGCGTATAGGGCAGTACGGCGGCCCGGAACGCCTCCAGGGATAACTCCTGATACTGGCTTTGCTTTCTCTGCGCGACGTAAAGGTAATCATATCCCTGCTTGTCGGCAAAAACAGAGCCAAAGCCTGTGCTAGCTAGTCCCGAACTAACGGTCCCGAAGCAGATGAGGAGAAGCCTTGAGGGATGTTCAGCCCTTCGGAGTGTGATCCTATAACCCGGCTGACTGGCCAGGGTTAGAGAACCACCAGGAGGGATTCGTTCTTTTGGGTTGACATGGTCGTAACGCTTGTAGGTGCCAGCGCTGGCTACCGTTTCGGGCGCACCAGTCAGCCAAGTTTCGGGGAACGGAACCCACCACGGTTTCTTCCCCTTCTTCGCCAGCTGTCGCTCAGCATTCATTTCGAGCGCTCTGAGTTCTTCGTGGCGACCTTGTTGAAAAAGTAGGTGAGCAAGAGGACGAACCGCGTCCTTGGTGAATCGCAGATTTAGAGAACGCCAGAGGTGTCTTTCCCCTTCGGCTACCTGACCCTTGTGTTTGCTCAGGTCCTGTCCATATTGTGCATGCCAGATGTAGTTTCCTTCTGTCCTGAGCCGCACGGGTGAGATTTCATCCTTCTCGAGAATGTTCTTGATAAAGCGAGAGAGTTCACCAGAGAGCCGGAGGGAGGCGAGGACATTGTGGCTTGCGTAGGGCACCTGCACGAGTCGCGCATGAGGATACGCCGGCAGGATGAGTTCGTCTATGAACGACTGATCATCGGGCAGTTTGGGGTCATAGATGATGATCGGAGGTCGCGCCGAGACGGGGTTGTCTACGATCTCCTTATGCGAAAAGGGTAGATGTCGGAAGTTGTTGCGGCGAATCAGGGGATGCGCGGAGTTATGGGGAGACACCGCGACAATTTGCGCATTGATGACCCCGCCGAAGTACACCGCCGCATAACCACCCAATGAGGCGCCGTATGTAAAAACGCGCTTGTAATGCGAGCTATAAGGCTTAACTATCTCTTCGAAGTCAGCTAGAGAAAGATCCTGATATTGAGACTTCTTCCTTTGAGCTACAAAGATGTGGTCGTACCCCATGCGTGCTGCGAAGTCCGTGCCGAATCCGCTAGACGAAATATCCGAGGTAATGCTATCGAAGGTGATTAGTAATGTGTCGCTCGCTTTTTCAGCGCGGTGGAAAGTGAGCCGATGTCCTGGCCAGTCCCGGAGGGTCATAAAGGAACCTCGTTCAGGAAATCGGGGAGCAGGTTCTAAGGCAGTCATCAGGAGCTAAGTCTACGGGGTCCCCGCCTTGCAAACTGGGAACCCCGTAGGCCCTGATACTCGTTCTTTAGAGCGTATGTGCTCCAGCTAATCCTGCTGCGGCGCCGCGGGTGTCAAAGAAGAGCTTCGATTTAGAAATCAGCTGCTCCACATCGTAGGCGGCATGGTCCTGTAGGAGGACTACAACATCTGCCTCCCCGAGAGCCTCATCGAGGTCAGGAACGCAGCGAAGGTTACCGGACTCCAGGCGCCACTCCTCAACAAGCGGGTCGTGGAACAAGACCTTGGCCTTTTTATCGCGCAGTACGTTAGCGACCGGTACGGCAGGGGACTCACGCTGGTCGGCAATGTTTGGTTTATAAGTCACGCCCAGTAGTAGAACCTTGGATCCGTTGAGCGCTTTGCCTTCGTCGTTGAGCAGGTCGGCAATACGACCGCCGACGTACTGCGGCATAGAATTATTGACTTCCTGGGCCAGTTCGACGAACCGGAACTGGTAGCCAAGAGTTTTCTTTACCTGGAAGCTCAGGTAGTTCGGGTCGATTGGGATGCAGTGGCCGCCCACACCGGGGCCGGGGGTGAATTTCTGAAAGCCGAAGGGCTTGGTCGCTGCGCCACGTATGACTTCCCAGATGTCGATACCAAGATCGTGGCAGAACCGCGCCATCTCGTTGACCAAAGCGATGTTCACGTGACGGTAGGTGTTCTCTAGCAACTTGGCTGTCTCAGCCTCTTTGGCGCCAGAGAGAGGGACCACGGTGTCAACGAAAGATTCGTAAAACGAGACAGCTTTCTCCGTAGCTACAGCCGTAAGTCCGCCCACGAGCTTGGGAGTGTTCTTAATTCCGTAGTGCAGCGAGCCGGGGTCGACTCGTTCGGGTGAGAACGCGAGGAAGAAGTCCCGCCCATGGAGATTGCCTCCACCCTCGAGGATGGGAAGTACTACGTCTTCTGTCGTGCCCGGATAAGTCGTTGACTCCAGGATGACGGTGGCCCCGGGTTTCAGATAATCGGCGATGGTGCGCGTGGCAGCTTCGACTGCGCGAAGATCCGGCCCGCCTCCCTCATCCAGTGGCGTGGGAACGCAGATAACCACGAAATCAGCTTTCGAGATGCACTCCGGCGAGCTGGAAGCTTCATAACCGTTTGAGAGCATCTTGTGAAGATCATCGTCACTGAGATCGTCTACGTGGGAAACACCAGAGTTCAGAGCTTCCACTCGATCTGGCGAGATCTCGAAGCCGTAGACCTTCGCCCCTGTATCGCTGATTGCCTCGGCGAGGGGGAGGCCTACGTAGCCTTGCCCAATGACTGTAACGACCTGCTGGTCAGTCTCTGCCACGTGTCCACCTTGTATCTCGTAACTGGTTGTCTAACTGCCACCTGGATTCTATACGTCAAGTCAGGAGTACTGTCCTAAGAGCTAGTGTTCAGCTCGAACATTCTCGCCGCCCAGCCTGGTGCGTCACGCTCAACCACGAGATTAAGGAACTTCAGCGATAGCACGAGGAATGACTACAGGGCAGAAATAGAAGCCAAAATGGGTTCTAACTCGGAACTCGCCGCGAAGGTTGCGGACTATGGTCATGCTCTCACAGAGAGAATTACACCACTATCTAAAGGTTCGAAGCTGGCTAGCTCGCAAGCTTCATTATCACAGTTGACGGGGCTGGTGTCCGTCGCCGCGCCTCGACCGATCAAATACCCTGCAGTCGTACGCGATCTTGATATCCCAGTAGGCGAGGCAATTTCGTTCTACGGCGAGCTTATGTTACGCGGAATAGCAGCCTGCGAAAGCAGGGGTAAATACACTCCGCTGGTCCTTAATGATAAACGAAGAGCTTATGAATTCGTGGATAGTCTTGGGGTGAGGCGTCCCTTGAGTTGGGCCCCCTTACCTCTCTCGAGAATTCTTCTGCAGGAAAATGTCGTTATCAAGCCGACCAACGGAGCTGGTTCGAAGGGGTGTTATCTGGCGCTAGGTTCTGAATGCTGGAGGTACATTAAGAACGGGGGTATCTTTGAAGGGGAGGCGTCGCTGAGGGGGCACATGAAGTCCCTAATGAACTCCAATTTAAACAAGTGACCCCTAAGTAATTCTCGGTTCTGCGAAAAAATTACTTCAGAGCATCCGCAACAGCTTGAGTCGGCGCGGGACCTGAACTTCTACGCCTTTTTTGGCGAGATAGCGCTCGGTACGGAAATTGTTCGCTACCCTGGGACGAGAGTCGGCTATTTCCTTCCTGGAAGCAATGAGAAAATTTGGCCCTTGAGTCTGACGAGGACTACTTGGACGGCCCGGGCGGAGGTGCGGGCGAGCTAGAACTGGTTAGAGCCATCTCTAGCGAGCTCCCACTGCTTTTCATGCGTATCGATATGTTGCGCTCCCATGAGGGGCTAGACTTTGGTGAGTTCGTTCCTCGGCCCGGTCCAGTTTCGTTTTTCAGCGCACACTGGGACCGAGTGATGGGTGAGATGTGAAGGCTGCTGAAGCCCGGCTGACAGGTGATCTGTTGTCGGGCTCAGAATTTTCTGTGTTCAAAGCGCTCTCTAGTAAAATCTTAGTGCGCGAAAGGATCTTGGCTCCAACTGACTGCTTCAGAAAGACACTCGAGAAATATGTTTTTTTGGGGGGGATTGTGACGCTCTGGGCCATGGTATTCTTTGAATCTAATTCGTTCGCGGTTGGGGGATGTGTCTATTACCTCCTTAAACGGCGTGTAATGGTCTTTATAGTGAGAAACGTCGTTCTTGTTCTGGACGTATAGGACCCTAGTTTGCTGCGGCTTAGTATATCGTCGAACTGCCGAAGCCCGGTCGCCTAACGGGACCGACCAGTCGCCTGCAGGCAGTTTATCGAATCCATCAGGTGCCAAGTGAGGCATAACATGGTCGACAAATCTTTTTTGCTGAGTCGTGCTGCCGTTAACGGTGTATCGAGAAATGGCGGTTTGCGGGCTGAAAGGTAGTGCAACACTGTAGGGAACATACGGCGCGAGTTGTAGACTAGCGAAACCACCGCCGGACGAACCGAGTATGACTATATGTTTGACTCGAAGAGCATCGACGGTTTTATTTACCCACTCGGCCAGTAACGGGTAGAGATCCATGTCGGCCCATCCAACGTACCAGGCCAAGAGCAGTTCTTCGTTTAATAACAAAGTCGGATCTGAGAAGTAGAGGCTGTTGTAGGGTGTGGAATTGAGGGTTCTTAGCCATTCGAAGCGCGGGAGTTTGTATTTCCCCGGGACCATCGCTCCATGCAAGGCGACAACGAGAGTGTCACTGCCTTTGTTGAGAAGAAGCGCGTCCAAGTCGATATTTTTTGCCTCGTCCAGAGGCGCTTGATAACGGACAGCACCTAAGCCTGGGTGGGGCGAAAACCTACTGGGTTCGGTTAGTCGCCGGGTTGGGGCGTTTGCGGCGCCTTGCGCCAGGTCTTCAGGATGGATTGGGGTGTGGTGCGGAAAACTAACCATTGTGCACCTCTCTAGCGAGCACCCCAAGACGGCTCACTCCGTAGTCAATTCTCTCTAAGTCGGGGAGATCTTTCGCCCAGGCATCAAGGACCTCACGTTCGTCCTCCCGCTCTGCGTCATCAAGAACGATAAGGCACCGGGGTGACAGTTTAGAGATTAGGTGGGGTACTGCCGGAAGCCGTGCATCCTTCCCAGAAGACGCGGGGGGACCGTCTACTACAAGCAAGTCGATGTCTTTGAGGTCTTCGAGAGCCGTTGTTTGGTACCAGCGGTACACCTGTTTGTTGACTTGAATTTCTTCTAAGGGGGCGGTCCGGACCTCGGCGGTTGAGTGGAGTCCGTGCCGGTGCACGCTGCTGCGAGTGATTTCCGCGAAATGTTCATCATGATCGATAGACACAACCTTCCCTCCGTAGGACTCGCATAGGTAACCCAGCCATACGGTCGAGGTGCCTCCACCGAGTTCAACGATGTTCTTTGGTTGCCGGTTTCGGACGAGGTCGCTGAGGTGTAGCAACGCTCTCGCGTCCATAGCCCAACGCCCCGAAGGGGGGAGAATCGCGCGCGGTTGGATCTGGGGCAGAAGTTGCATGAGGGATTCGACCTGGCGGGTTTCTTCGCGTACTGCTACTTGGACGCGGCTCATCAGGCGATCGCGACTGCGGGCGAGAGCTGATTCAAAGTTGGCGATGAGTGTGTGGTTCTCGTCTTCCTGGACGGCGTCTTGTTTTAGGAAGCACTGGAGTTTTTTCTCGAGCTCGTGACTTTTTTCGCCGAGGTTCGTCACCTGGGCCGCGATGTCATGTACGGACGCACCATGAACGCGGAGGGTGTCGGCTAGAGCATGCAGATGTCCCTGGAGGCCTTCCCACCGGTCGTGCTGTGCCAAACGTTCGCCCTCGTAGGCTCCGAGGAGTCGGCGTTCACTCTTCTCAACACGAGCTTCCATCGATTCCAGCGCAGGGGCCACCGGTGATACGTCAGCGCGGACTCGGTTCATAAGGCGCTTCTGAGACTGCGTCAGTTGTTCTTTGAAATCGACGAACTGATGATCTAGCTCTCTGATAGCGCCCGAAATCTCTGGGAGGTCGTTGCGAAGACGAGTCAACGCCTTGCGAGAGTATTCGGCACTGTCCTTGGAATGCTCATGTGTGCTTTTCAAGACTGGAAGTAACTGTGAGCTAAGGCGTTGAACGCTGTCCCTCAGTTCACTGGAAATGTCCTGTGACGAGTCCGCTGCGTGGTCTGATAGTTGACGAGCTAGCTGCTCTGTTCTTTGGGCGGCGCGCTTACTATCCAAACTACGCTTAGCCGCACGGTTGGTAACAACAGTCGTCATAACCGTTGTCCAGCCCACCAATGCAATTAAAAGCAAACCCGCAAGGGCCGCCCACTGCCATGCTTCGAGAAGGATCAGCGCCGACCCTACGAGCAGACCCAGCAAGAGAACCCCCGCGTTCAGTCGCTGTATTGGAGAGAGAGCTTTCATAACACCTGTTCTTTCTGATTAGCGCTGGTCCTGCGCGAGAATGCTCTGAATGAGGGAAGCGTAGCCCTTGAAGCTAAATCGCTCCTCGACTATCTCCATGGCCCGGTTCGCTTGCTTAACGAACTCGACAGGACGCTCGTGGTAGTAGCTCACAAGCTCCTCCACCTGATCGGGCGCAGCATATATCGCAGCGTTCCCGAAGGTCTCTTGGAAGTGAGCAGGGAGAATTGTGACGCACCCAGAAGCCAAAGCTTCGAGGACAGCGCGCCCGAAAGCGTCGTAGGCGGCTGAGTGCTGAAAGTAGACGAAATAGTCGAGGCTGTTGAGGAAGGCCCTTACTGGCATCTCATTGGTCTCGAATATGACCCATGACGAGGGCGCGCGCGAGGCCCCGGTTACTTTGAGCGCAGCTCGTGCGCCACCCATGACCCGGACGTCGAATTTGCCGTGGCTGGGGTACGCCGCCTCTAGGTCTGCCGGGTCCTCAGGCCATTTCATTGCATTATCGCGCGAATGACGGCCCAGAATAGGGCGGTCTCCGCGGAAATACGAGCGATCAGCGCGCCAGAGGTCCGTGTCGATAATGCCTGGGATGTCATACTCTGCGATTTCGTCCGGATCGAGTAGACCGTCCAGCGCAGACCGAACCGTAGGGCCCTGGGGTGCCCATGTTCCTCGGGTGCCGAATAATCGCTCTGCATTATCTGCACATTCCACAGGGATGTACCGAATATCAGAGCCATCGCGCTCGGAAGGTGCTTGGTTGGCCAGTATGATTAAACGTTCTACGCTTGCCGAAATAGGAGTATCTGGAGGGAACTGCAGAATTGGCGGGTAGCGCAGGACAAGAAGTTTGAGATTTGCTTTCTCATCAGGGAGAAGCTGCGTAACAGCGCCCTCGTTGATCAGCTTCTGTACAGGGGCACAGAGCTTCTTGGCACTGCTAGCCATGAAACGAGTGGCTTCCAAATGCATGACAGCAATCTGTAGGTCCTGCTGCCGAAGCGCTTCAATCTCATTCAACATGGAGATTTGAGGTCCGCCGAGCTGCCTCCAATCGCCTACAAAAACAACGTCATATTCGGGGTGACGGTTGTCCGTGCGAGTTCGCTCTACCTTGAACCGCTCGGGAATGAAAACTGGTGGATCTTCGCCAGGGCGAATCGCAAGTTCCTCTTCAACGGCGGACTCGTGCCACTCAACATAAGAGGACCAGAACGCCCGGCGTGCGGGATGTTGCCAACCAGCTCGGAAATCTCCTCGCGAAAGGGAGCTGGCGAGGATTCGCATAAAGATCAACGGTTCTTTGAGCAGCTTAACCTCTTTGCCGGTGAACCTGCTGATACGGTGGCGGAACTCGTTGTCTGCAGCTTTTCGAGCGTCCAGATAGCCACCGAGCTTCTCGGCGATCTCTTGTTTCACCATTAAGGTAGGAGCGCTCTGGATGAAAGGGTTATATCCCGGTCGCATCCTTACCAGGTCTTCGTTCATAGTGATGGCAAAAGCCTGTACAGCAGGTAGCGCGGGGTCTGCTTCGAGCGTGCGGACTTGTCGCTCGATGCGATGGGGATGTGACCAGTCATCCGCGTCCTGGCCCGTGATGTATTTGCCCTGTGCCTCTGAAATCCCTACATTTCGCGCCCGGTAGGTGCCCCCATTATTTAGGAGTCGTATAACTCGGACACGGGGATCGAGAGAAGCGAGCGCGTCAAGGGTGTCGTTATATTCTGAAGGGGAGCCATCGTCAACTACAAGCAGTTCGATGTTCCTCCAACTTTGTTCAATAATCGATCGTGCTGAGACCAGAACACCATTCGGGTCAGGATGATAAGTCGTCATAATGACTGTTACTAATGGGCCGTCTTCGATCGCGGAGAGTTCGGTTGCGGTTTCTAGCCGGTCGAATGGCTTTTGGTCGATGTCATCGTTGAGCCGGATTTCTGCCAGGCACTTGTTGCGGAGTGGGGCGTTAAAAGCTTCGAGCCATGCAGTGTGAAGAGACGGATCCTGTCGGAGGAACGGATTTTTCAGGTCTGTTTTAAGATAACCGTAGTAGAGAGCCTGAAGGTCAGGGTTCTGTTCAATAAGTCGTTCCGCGTCCTCGTACTGGCTTTCCTGGGTAAGAAGCTCCACGTGGAGTTTGTGGAAGCGCCGGTAGTCGACGGTTTTGGGAAGAGCAGCGTTCATCACTTTGAACGCTCTAAGTGCAAACTCGAGATCTGTGTCATGGCTTTGCTGCAGTGCACACACTCGGGCCAGTTTTGCTGTCCATTCGGGGTCCAAACCCTGAGTCGAACCGGCTAGAACGTTCTTAACGAGCTCATCGCATTCTAATCGGCCGTCGCTTGCGGCGTGAGCCAATATGGCACGCATCGCCGTTGATTCTGTCCGCAGCGCAGTGGCCTCGAGGGCTACCCCTCGAGTTGCAGCCTTGTCAACGTAGTCGCTCAGCATGGCCTTGCGAGTAATAGCGCGTGTCTCTGTGGTAGTGGGCCCTCCAAGCATGAGTGGAATTCTAGCCTGCTCTCAGGTTTTCATAAGGAAGAGGTCCCTGCGAAGTTGTGCATGGGTTTCGCTCCAAGGGACTATATGGGACTTAAGCAACTTAAGTGACAGCTACGCCTCCGACGGTACCCTGGTGTGCATGTGTGGAATTGTTGGCTATATCGGCCTGCCTGAGAAGACCAGTGAGCATGCTGCCTTAGATGTGCTGCTGGAAGGTTTGCGGCGTCTGGAATACCGCGGGTATGACTCCGCTGGTGTGGCCACCGTTGCTGATGGTGTGATCGAGGGCCGGAAGAAGTCCGGGAAGCTTGTGAATCTGGTGGCAGAGATTGATGCTGCTCCGATGCGTCCAGCTTCTATCGGTATTGGTCATACCCGGTGGGCGACTCATGGTGGGCCCACTGATCAGAACGCGCACCCACATTTCGGTGATGAGGGCCAGCTGGCGGTGATCCATAACGGGATCATTGAGAACTTCGCTGAGCTGAAGGAAAAGCTGCTGGCTGCCGGGGAGGTCTTTGAGTC